>NZ_JBVIFM010000020.1:0-58119 GCF_055571335.1 Kitasatospora sp. NPDC030952 | reverse complement strand
CCCGGCCCCCGGCCCCCGGCCCCCGGCCCCCGGCCCCCGGCCCCCGGCCCCCGGCCCCCGGCCCCCGGCCCCCGGCCCCCGGCCCCCGGCCCCCGGCAACTGTCGGAGAGCAGCGAACGGCGAACAGAAAACAGCGAACGGATGACAGATGTTGAAATCTGTCATCCGTTCGCTGTTATTTGTCAGCTGTCACGTGTCAGCTCACTCGTCAGCCGCCACCCGAGCACGGCCACGAGCGCCCACCCGACCAGCTGCTTACTGCTCGTCGCCCTGGCTGTCGTCGTTGCCCAGCAGGTCGCCCGCGAGCGCGTGGACGAACTTGGCGCCGTCGATGGTGCCCAGGCCGCTCGAGAGGTCGTAGCCCTCGGTGGCGTTGTAGCCGGTGACGCCGCCCCAGCCGTTGTCGCCGTCCTTGACGTCGACGATGCCGCTCCACTTGCTCGGCAGCAGGCTCAGGCCGTACAGGCTCGGGTTGATCTGGCCGAGGCGGTGGCCGGCGAGCTGGTCGGCGAGCGCGACGATGCCCGAGAACAGCGGGGTGGCCTCGCTGGTGCCGCCGGTGAGGTGCCAGCCGACCGCGGTCGGGTCGTAGGACTCGTAGGTCCAGGCGGCACCGTCGACGGCCGCGCTCATGCTGATGTCCGGGGTACCGCGGTGGGCGCCGGTGACGTTCGCGACGCCGGCCTGGTACCACGGGCGCTGGAAGATGCCGGACACGCCGCCGCCGCCGGCGCCGGACTTGTCGTGCCACACCTTGTCGGCCGCGGTGCGCTTGCCGCTGTCGTCCAGGGTCAGCTGGGTGCCGCCGATGGAGGTGACCAGCGGGTCCGAGGACGGCCAGGAGTTGACCTTGAACGGGTACAGGTCGGTGCCGTTGGTCTGCGAGTCGGTCGCGCCGTTGTCGCCGGAGGCGGCGAGCACGGTGACGTTGCGGTCGGCGGCGGCCTTGAAGGCGTAGCGCAGGTCGGTCAGCGACTTGAAGTCGCCCTTGTCGTAGCCCGGGAAGGTGTTCTCGGTGGCGCCGAAGCTCTGCGAGATGACGTCGCCGACGCCCTTCTTGATGAGGTCCTTCTCGGCGTCCATCATCTCGGGCAGGCCGGTGGTGCCCTCGGTCTCGGCGACGCCGGTCTCGACCAGGACGATGTGCGCGTCGGGGGCGATCGCGTGGGCGTACTCGACGTCCAGGGTGGTCTCGCCGGCCCAGCCGGTGTGGTCGGGGTTCTTCGGGTCGAAGGCGGGGACGTTGCCCCACTTCCGCACCTCGACCTGGGTGTCCTTGATGCCCCACTGCTTGTCGAAGACCTCCAGGTCGTGCTGGATGGTCGGCGAGCCGAAGGAGTCGACGATGACGATCGTCCGGCCCTTGCCGGTGACGCCCTCCTGGTAGAGCGGGCCCAGGTTGTAGGCGGCCTGGTACTGGACCGGCGAGTAGCAGTGGATGCCGATCTGGCTGACGCACTGGGTGGTGCTCAGCGGCGCCGGGCGGGTGGTGGCGAGGTGGTGGCCGAAGGAGGCCGGGCGGACGTGGACGCCCGAGAGGTCGTGCGCGGGGGCGGCGGTCGCGGCGCCGACGGCCGGGACGGCAACGGTGCCGGCGGTGAGGGCGGTGGCCCCCACGGCGAGCAGAGCCAGGGCACGGCGGAGGGTGGCGGGGCTGCCCATGGGACTCCTTGGGACGCAGAGGGCCCGACCTGGGGTGGTCGGGTCGGTTTCGGACATCCCATCGAGAGCCGCATGATCATGCCATAGTCATTTGGTGGGGTCAGCTGACCAGGCGCATGGTCATGATCGGCCACGCGAAAAGGTAAAGGCCGTCCCAGGGAAAAGTAACCGCGCACCTGGGACGGCCATGTGATGACACGTCAGTAATATTCAATGAATATTAACCGTATCTACCCAGCACCCCCGTACTTCAATCGAAGTCGTCACAGTCGGGGTGACTACCGGGCGCCGCCGTTGACGTACAGCGTCTGCCCGCTGACGTACGAGGCCTCCTCGCTCGCCAGGAAGGCCACCACCGAGGCGACCTCCTCCGGCTGCCCGACCCGGCGCAGCGGCGTGCGGGCGGACACCTCGGCCTGGTGGTCCTCGGCGGTGGCGCCGACCCGCTCGGCGGTGGCCGCCGTCATCGCGGTGGCGATGTAGCCGGGGGCGACGGCGTTGACGTTGATGTTGAACGGCCCGAGCTCGATCGCCAGGGTCGCGGTGAGCCCCTGGATGCCGGCCTTGGCGGCCGCGTAGTTGGCCTGGCCCCGGTTGCCCAGCGCGGAGCGGGAGCTGAGCGAGACGATCTTCCCGTACTTCTGCGCCACCATGTACTTCTGCGCCACGTGGCTGCAGTTGTACGCGCTGGTCAGGTTGACGGTCAGGACGGCGTCCCAGTCGGCCTTGGGCATCTTGAAGAACAGGTTGTCCCGGGTGATCCCGGCGTTGTTCACCAGGACGTGCAGCCCGCCGAGGTCCTCCGCGATCCGCGCGAACACCTCCTCGACGGCGTCGTAGTCGGCCACGTCGCAGCCGTAGGCCCGGGCGGTGCCGCCCTTGGCGGTGATCTCGGCGACCGTCCCGGCCGCCCGTTCGGCCGTCAGGTCGACCACCGCGACCGCGGCGCCCTCCTCCGCCAGCCGGCGGGCGGTGGCCGCCCCGATGCCCTGCGCCGCGCCGGTCACCACGGCGACCTTGCCCGTGAATCGAGCCATGTCAGTTCCTCCGCTCATGTGGAAACTCCCTCGGACGTCCTCGGCCGCAACCGCGCCGGGCGTCAACCGCTCCGGACGTCAACCGCTCCGGACGTCAGCCGTTCCGGGCGTCAGCCGTTCCGGGCGTCAGCCGCTCCGGATGTCAGCCGTTCTCGACCAGCACGGCCGTACCCTGCCCCACGCCCACGCACATCGTGGCCAGGCCGCGCCGGGCGCCGGTGCGGCGCATGCGGTGCAGCAGGGTGGTGAGGATGCGGGCGCCGGAGCCGCCCAGCGGGTGGCCGAGGGCGATCGCCCCGCCGCTCGGGTTGACCACTTCGTCGGCCCGCTCCGGGCTGAACCCGATGCCGTCGGCGGAGGCCAGCGCCTGGGCGGCGAAGGCCTCGTTGAGCTCGGCGGTGTCCAGGTCGGCGAGGTCCCAGCCGGCCCGGCCGAGCACCTTGGCGGTGGCCGGCACCGGGCCGATGCCCATGACGTCCGGGTGCACCCCGGCCGAGGCCCCGGCCACGTAGCGGCCGAGCGGATGGAGTCCGAGGTCGCGCAGTGCCTCCTCGCTGACCAGGACGAGTCCGGCCGCGCCGTCGTTCATCGGCGAGGCGTTCCCGGCCGTGACGGTGCCGTCCGGGCGGAAGGCGGGCTTGAGCCGGGCGAGCTTCGCCAGGCTGGTGTCCTCGCGGATGCCCTCGTCCTGGCTCACCGTCACCCCGTCCGGCCGCTCGACCGGGACCAGTTCGGCGTCGAAGTGCCCGTCCTTGCGGGCGGCGGCGGCCCGCTGGTGGCTGCGCAGCGCGAAGGCGTCCTGGCGCTCGCGCCCGATGCCGTACCGGCCCGCCACCTCCTCGGCGGTCTCGCCCATGCTGAGCACGCCGTGCAGTTCGGCCATCCGGGGGTTGGTGAGCCGCCAGCCGAGCCGGGTGTCGTGGGTCTCGATCCGGTGCGGCAGTGCCTCGTCGGGGCGGGGCAGGATGAAGGGCGCGCGGGTCATCGACTCGCAGCCGCCGGCCAGCACCACCTCGGCCTCGCCGGAGCCGATGGCCCGGGCGGCGAGGGTGACGGCCTCCAGGCCGGAGGCGCAGAGCCGGTTGACGGTGGCGCCGGGGACGGTCTCCGGCAGGCCGGCCAGCAGGACGGCCATCCGGGCGGCGTTGCGGTTGTCCTCGCCGGCCTGGTTGGCGGCGCCCCAGTAGACGTCGTCGATCCGGGCCGGGTCGAGGGCGGGTACGTCGGCGAGCAGGGCGCGCAGCACGGTGGCCGAGAGGTCGTCCGGCCGGACGGTGGCGAGCGCTCCGCGCAGTCGGCCGATGGGTGTGCGGCGGGCTGCGGCGAAGTAGACGGGACGCACGTCGTGCTCCTTGTCGAAGGGGGGTGGGTCAGAAGGCGTTGACGCCGGTCAGGGCACGCCCGATGAGCAGTTGGTGGATCTGGCTGGTGCCCTCGTAGAGGGTCATCACCCGGGCGTCGCGCAGGTACTTGCCGACGGGGTACTCGTCGATGAAGCCGTAGCCGCCGAAGACCTGGAGCGCGTTGTTGGCGGCCCGGACGGCCGCCTCGCTCGCGTAGAGCTTGGCGACGGAGGACTCGGTGGCGAACGGGAGGCCGCGTTCGATGTGGTCGGCGACCTTCCAGGTGAGCAGTCGGGCCGCCTCGACGTCCACCGCGATGCCGGCCAGCAGTTCCTGGACGAGCTGGTGCGAGGCGATCGGCTTGCCGAACTGCTCGCGTTCGCCCGCGTAGCGGACGGCGGCCTCCAGGCAGGCCCGGGCGATGCCGACGCAGCCGGCCGCGACCGACATCCGCCCCTTGGCCAGGGCCGCCATCGCCACCGTGAAGCCCTTGCCGAGCTCGCCGAGCCGGGCGCTGTCGGGCACCCGGACGGCGTCCAGGGTGAGTTCGGCGGTGGCCTGGCCGCGCAGGCCGAGCTTGCCGTGGATCTCGGTGCGGCCGAAGCCGGGCAGGTCGGTGGGGACGAGGAAGGCGGTGATGCCCCGGTGGCCCTGCTGATCGGGCCGGTCGCCGCCGGTACGGGCGAAGACCAGGGCGACGTCGGCCCAGGTGCCGTTGGTGATGAAGGTCTTGGCGCCGCTGATCAGCCAGTCGTCGCCGTGCCGGACGGCCCGGGTGGTGAGGTTGGCGGCGTCCGAGCCGGTGCCGGGTTCGGTGAGCGCGAAGCAGGCGAGTGCCTCGCCGGAGGTGAGCCGGGGCAGCCAGTGCCGCTTCTGCTCCTCGGTGCCGAAGCCGTTGACCGACTTGCCGACCAGGCCGAGCGAGACCGAGACGATGCCGCGCACGGCGGAGTCGCCGCGCCCGAGTTCCTCCAGCACCAGGCAGTACGCGAGGTGGTCGCCGCCGCTGCCGCCGTACTCCTCGGGGATGGTCAGGCCGAGGAAGCCGACCTTGCCGAGCTTGCCGATGATCGCGCGGTCCACCTGTTCGGCGCGGTCCCACTCGGCGGCGTACGGAGCGATCTCGCGGTCGGTGAAGGAGGCGGCGAGGTCCCGGACGGCGGCCTGCTCCTCGGACAACTCCAGGTTCACGACGGTGCCCACCTCGTTAAACTAGCGCTGCAAGTTTTACGAGGGGACTGTAGCTCCGACCCGCCGTACTGGGAAGGGGCACCTGTCAGAATCGGTCCCCACCCACCCGACCGGAGGTACCACCCGATGGCCCGCCCGCGCACCCCGCTGCTCAGCCGCGACCGCATCGTCGCCGCTGCTCTGCGGCTGATCGACGGCGAGGGGCTGGAGGTCCTCTCCACCCGCCGCCTCGCCGCCGAGCTCTCGGTCAGCGGGCCGTCGCTCTACAACCACTTCGCCACCAAGGACGAACTCCTGGACGCGGTGGTCGACAGCGTCATCGGGGAAGTCGACCTGTCGATGTTCAGCGCCCCGGGCACCCCTTGGCCGCAGGCGCTGCGCGACTGGGCGCGGTCCTACCGTGCCGCGCTGGCCGCCCACCCCAACATCGTGCCGGTGCTCGCCCAGGGCCCGGGGCGCCGGCCCAACGCGCTGCGCCTGGCCGACGCCGTCTTCGGACACCTGGTCGAGTCCGGATGGCCGCGCGGCCAGGCGACCCGGATCGGCGCGCTGATGCGCTACTTCGTCACCGGCTCCGCGCTGGCCTCCTTCGCGGCCGGCTTCCCGGCGGACGCCGAGGTCTACGACGCGGCCGACTACCCCCACCTCGGCGAGGCGCACCGGCTCGCCGGGCACCGGGGGACGGTCGACGAGGGCGCCTTCGAGACCGGCCTGGAGGCGCTGCTGGACGGGCTCGCCCTGCGCTTCGAGCGCCTCGCCGTGCGCTCCTGACGCGCGGGAGCGGGCGCGCGGGACCGGACCGGGCGCACGCGGAGCCGGGTGTGCGTGTGGCCCGGGCGCGCGGGACCAGGTGCGCCGGGGCCCGGGGGCTACCAGGGTTCGCGGGCCAGGAAGGCCGGCCGCTGCTCCGGGTCCACCGGGTCGTAGTACCGGTGGTAGACCGGCGTCAGCCCACCGGAGACCGGGGGCACGATCCAGCTCCAGTCCGCCGGGGTCGGGCGGCCGAGCCGCTGCTCCTGGGCGACGTGCTTGAGGAAGCGCTCCGACTCGGTGTGGTGGTCGGCGATCGTCACCCCGGCCTCCTGGAAGGAGTGCAGCACCGCCAGGTTGAGCTCGACCAGGGCGCGGTCGCGCCAGAGCGTGCGGTCATTGGAGGTGTCCAGGCCCAGCCGGTCGGCGACGGTGCCCAGCATGTCGTAGCGGTCGGCGTCGGCGAGGTTGCGGGCGCCGATCTCGGTGCCCATGTACCAGCCGTTGAACGGCGCGGTGGGGTAGCGGACGCCGCCGATCTCCAGCGTCATGTCGCTGATCGCGGGCACCGCGTACCAGCGCAGTCCGAGGTCGGCGAACCAGGGGTGCTCGGGGTGGCTCAGCGGCACCTCCAGGGTGGTGTCGTCGGGGAGTTCGTACCAGCGGGGCCGTTCGCCCGGCCGTTCCTGGATCAGCAGCGGCAGCGCCTCGAAGCGGTCCTCGGCGCACTTCCAGCCGAGGTCGCGGGCCCGGGCGGTGAGCGCGGCGCCCGCCGGGTCGCCGACCACGGTGGCGCCCCGCTGGCCGTCGTCGACCCGGTGCCCGGCGTAGCGGACCAGCTGCTGGTTGAGGATCCGCGCGGCCGGGCGGCCCGGGCGGTCGGGGGCGAACACCGAGACCACCGGGCGGATCCGGCCGCCGTTGCCCGCCAGCCGCAGGTGCTCGAAGCACTCGGCGGCGATGTCGTCGGCGGCGGACAGGTGGCGCAGGTCGCGGACCACCAGGCTGCGCCAGTACAGCCGGCCGATGCAGCGGGCGGCGTTGCGCCAGGCGAGCTTGGCGCCGTAGGCGAGTTCGGCGGGGGTGTGCCGGTAGCCGCCGGTGCGGTCGATCTCCTCCCGCACGGCCCGCAGCCGGGGCTCCGGGGCGCCGGCCGCGGGCTGCTCGCGGTGGAACTGCCGGATGAAGTCGGCGGCCTGCTCGGGATCGGTGAACGGTGCTGGCGCGGGCGGCAGTTGAGGCTGTGGCCCCGAGGGGGCGGGCGGCGTGACGAGTTGACCGGTGGGCCGGCCGACGGGCGGCGCGACGGGTTCGGCGGTGAACGGCGCGGCGAGTTCGGCGGCGAACGGCGCGACCGGTGGCGCGAAGGCCGTCGCGGTGTGGGTGTGGGCGTACGGACAGCCGCCGCTCGGGGCGGTGGCGGTTCTGCGGGTGCGGAGCCGGTTGAAGATCAAGGACACATCCCTCCTGCCACCCAGGAGTACCGGAGGTGTCCGGCCCGGCGCAGGGAGTGAACGATTCGGCCCCCGCACCCGCGCTGAGCGCGCTAGGGTGCGGGGGCCGAAGGTCAGACTGTACGACCGGTTGGTGCGGGGCTGGTCAGCCCATGTCCTCCAGTCGGACGCCCTTGGTCTCCTTCATGAACTTCGCCACGAAGACCAGCGACAGGGCCGCGAAGGCCGCGTACACCAGGTAGGTCGCGGAGAGGTTCCAGCGCGACAGCGACGGGAACGAGACGGTGATCACCCAGTTGGCGATCCACTGCGCGGAGGCGGCGACGGACAGCGCGGCGGCGCGGATCCGGTTCGGGAACATCTCGCCCAGCATCACCCAGACGACGACGCCCCAGGACATCGCGAAGAACAGCACGAAGGCGTTGGCGGAGATCAGCGCGACGGTGCCCTGGAGGTCGGGCAGCGTGACGTTGTCGCCGGAGCCGGTGGCGGAGGAGAACGCCCAGCCGGCCGCGGCCAGGGTGACGGCCATGCCGGCCGAGCCGATCAGGGCGAGCGGCTTGCGGCCGATCCGGTCGACCAGCAGGATCGCGATGACGGTGCCGAGGATGTTGATGACCGAGCCGATGAAGCTGATCAGCAGCGAGTTGCTCTGGTCGATGCCGACCGACTGCCACAGGATCGACGAGTAGTAGAAGATCACGTTGATGCCGACCAGCTGCTGGAAGACCGACAGGCCGATGCCGACCCAGACGATCGGGAGCAGGCCGAAGCGGCCGCCGAGCAGGTCGCGGAAGCGCGGGCGGTGGTCGGAGGCGATCAGCGACTGCACCTCGGCGATCCGGGCGTCGGCGTCCACGCCCTCGCCCTCGACCTCGGCCAGCACCTTGCGGGCGTCGTCCAGGCGCTCGGCCTGGATCAGGTAGCGCGGGGACTCGGGGATCACCGAGGCCAGCACGAAGTAGACCACGGCGGGGACGACGCAGACGCCGAGCATCCACTGCCAGGCCTCCAGGCCGAGCAGTCGGCCGCGGGTGTCACCGCCGGCGGCGTCCGCCAACACCCAGTTGACCAGCTGGGATATCGCGATGCCGAGCACGATCGCGGCCTGCTGGAAGGAGGCCAGTCGGCCGCGGTACTTGGTCGGCGCGACCTCGGCGATGTAGGTCGGGGCGATCACCGAGGCGATGCCGATGGCCGCGCCGCCGAGGACGCGCCACAGGGCGAGGTCCCAGGGGGAGAACGGCACCATCGAACCGACGGCACTGACCGCGAACAGCAGCGCGCCGGCCTTCATGACCTTGATGCGGCCGTAGCGGTCGGCGAACCGGCCGGCCAGCGCGGCGCCGACCGCGGAGCCCAGCAGCGCGGAGGACACGATCAGGCCGGTCTCGCCGCTGCCGACCCCGAACTTCCCCTGGATGCCGGAGACGGCGCCGTTGATCACGGAGCTGTCGTAGCCGAACAGGAAGCCGCCGAGGGCTGCGGCCGCGGTGATGAAGACGACAAAGCCGAGGCGGCCGGGCGCGGTGGCCTCGGCCGCCCCGGAGGGCTTCTGGGTGACGCTCACGATCTTGACTCCTGGTACTCAACGCTGAGCTCGGTAGCCGAGATCGTAACCCCTATTCGTTCAAGCCTTGTAGACGGGGAGGCTCAATTTTTGCTCTGAGAATTCGTAAGGTGAACAAGCAAATTGAGACTCCCTTGCTGCGTTCCCTGCTGCCTCCCCTGCCGTCGCCGCTGGCGGCCGGGCCGCTTCGGCTCATCGGGCCGATGCGCCCGACCGATTCGGCCCGTTGCGCCGGGGCGGGTCACGCCGGGGCGGACAGTGAGAGCCCGAACCGGCCCTCGGGGTCGGTCCACCAGTGGGTCAGTCGCAGTCCGGCCGCCGCCAGCTCCCCGCCCACCCGCTCCCGGGTGAACTTGGCCGACACCTCGGTGCGCAGCTCCTCGCCCCGGTCGAAGTGCACCGGCAGGTTCAGGGCCGGGATCTTCACGGTCTGCGAGCGCAGCGAGCGCAGCCGCATCTCGATCCACTCCTGCTCCCGGTCCCAGAGCGCGACGTGCTCGAACGCGGTCGGGTCGAAGTCGGCGCCCAGCTCGCGGTTGAGCACGTTGAGCACGTTGCGGTTGAACTCGGCGGTCACCCCGGCGCCGTCGTCGTAGGCGGCGACCAGCACCGCCGGGTCCTTGACCAGGTCGGTGCCGAGCAGCAGGAAGTCGCTTGGGTCGAGGGCGGCCCGCAGGCCGAGCAGGAAGACCGCGCGCTCCTGCGGGAGCAGGTTGCCGAGGGTGCCGCCGAGGAAGGCGACCAGCCGGGGGCCGCCGTCCGGGGGCAGGCCGAGCCGGGCGGTGAAGTCGGCCAGCACCCCGTGCACGGCCAGGCCCGGGTACTCGGCGGCGAGCGCGGTGCCGGCCGCGACCAGCGCGCTCTCGCTGACGTCCACCGGGACGTAGGTCTCCAGGTCGCCGGTCGAGCGCAGCGCGTCCAGCAGCAGCCGGGTCTTCTCGGAGGAGCCGGAGCCCAGTTCGACCAGGGTGCGGGCGCGGGTGGCGGCGGCGATCGCGTCGGCCCGGGCGGTGAGGATGGCCCGCTCGGCGCGGGTCGGGTAGTACTCGGGCAGCCGGGTGATCTCCTCGAACAGCTCGCTGCCCCGGGCGTCGTAGAACCACTTCGGCGGCAGCCATTTCGGCTCGGCGGTCAGCCCGTGCCGGACGTCGTGGTGCAGCGCCGTGCTGAAGTGGTCGGCGGGCAGCAGTCGGGTGAGATCGAAGGTGTCCATGACAGGGTGGGTCCTCTGTTCAGAAGATGAAGGGAGAGTGGAGGGTCAGTAGTGACGGGGGAGCGGCCGGACGGAGACGCCCGCGGCGTCGGCCAGCAGCAGGGAGCCGTCCGGGGCGAGCCTCCAGCCCGGATCGTCGTCGTACGGCTCGGAGGCCACCACGGTGCCGAGGCCGGGCAGCTCGCGGTGGTGCAGGGTGTCGCCCCAGGTGGTCGCGGCGAGCGCGGTGCCGTCGGTGAGCAGCAGGTTGAGCCGCCCGGTGGTGTGCGCGGCGACGTCGGCCACCGTGCCGGCCAGCGCCTCGCCGAGGTCCGCGCCCCGGCGCAGCCGGTGCAGGGTGAGCGCCCACAGCAGGGCCGAGTCGGTGCGGGCCTCCAGCTCCAGCAGCTCGGCGGGCGGCAGCAGGGCGGCGAGGGCGTCCAGCTTGCCGGGCCAGCCGGCCACCGCGCCGTTGTGGCTGAACAGCCAGCGGCCGGCGGCGAACGGCGCGGCCGCGTTCTCGCCCGCCGCGCAGCCCTCGGTGGCGGAGCGCACGGCCGCCACCAGCGCCCGGGTGCGGACCACCCGGGCGAGATCGGCGAAGGTCGCGTCCGCCCAGATCGGCCCGGCCCGACGGTAGCGGGCGGGCTGTTCGTCGCCGTCCGCGTACCAGCCCAGGCCGAAGCCGTCCACGTTGACCGTCCCGTACTGCTGGGTCCGGGGCGCCCAGGACTGCCGGTACAGCGCGTACGGCGGATTCACCAGGAGCTCCTGCGGTGCCACCGGGCCGCCCAGGTAGGCGAGGTGGCGGCACATCAGGCCTCCCCAGGGGCGGGGTCCACGCTCCGGGCGGTGCGGAAGCCCGCGAAGATCTGCCGCCGGACGGGATAGTCCCAGTTCCGGAACGTGCCCCGGCAGGCGACCGGTGCCACCGCGAAGCAGCCGCCGCGCAGCACCTTGTACTCGGGCCCGAAGAAGACCTCCGAGTACTCCTGGTACGGCCAGGCCCGGAACCCCGGGTAGGAGTGGAAGTCGCTGGCCGTCCACTCCCATACGTCGCCCATCAACTGGCGGACCCCGTACGGTGATTGGCCGCCGGGGTAGCTGCCCGCAGTGGCCGGGCGCAGATGTCGCTGGCCGAGGTTGGCGTGCTCGGGGCCGGGCGGGCCGTCGCCCCAGGGGTAGCGGCGCGAGCGGCCGGTGGCCGGGTCGTGCCGGGCCGCCTTCTCCCACTCGGCCTCGGTCGGCAGCCGGCGCCCGGCCCAGCGGGCGTAGGCATCCGCCTCGTACCAACTGACGTGCAGCACCGGCTCGTTCGGCGGGACGGGCTCGACGGTGCCGAAGTGGCGGCGCAGCCACTGGCCGTCCTCTCGTCGCCAGAACAGCGGGGCGGTCAGGCCGGCGTGCAGGCGGTGCTCCCAGCCCTCCGGCGTCCACCAGCGCGGCTCGTCGTAGCCGCCGTCGGCGATGAAGCGCTGGTAGGCGGCGTTGGTGACCGGGGTGGTGTCCAGGAAGTAGCCCGGCAGCCGCACGGTGTGCGCCGGGCGCTCGTTGTCCAGCGCCCACGGCTCGATGTCCGTGCCCATGGTGAACGGGCCTTCGGGGATGAGGACTTCGGCCGGCAGGGTGGCCGCGTCGGCGGGTGCCGGCGGCGGCGGGGGAGCGGCCAGTGCGGGCTCGCCCCGGCGGAGCTGATGGGTGATCAGCATCGTTTCGTCGTGCTGCTGTTCGTGCTGGGCGATCATCCCGAAGGCGAACCCGGCGTCCAGCAGCGGTGCGCCCTCCAGCGGGCTGGCGGCCAGCAGGTCCAGCACCCGGCCGCGCACCTCGTGGGCGTAGGCGCGGGCCTCGGCGGGCGGCAGCAGCGGCAAGCTGGGGCGCTCGGCCCGGGGGTGCTGGAACGCGTCGTACAGCGGGTCGATCTCGGGGTGCATCGGGTCGCGGCCGCCGACGTTGCGCAGCAGCCAGAGTTCCTCCTGGTTGCCGATGTGCGCGAGGTCCCAGACCAGCGGGGACATCAGCGGCGAGTGCTGGGCGGTGAGGTCGGTGTCCTCGACGCAGTCGGTCAGCGCGGCGGTCCGGGCCCGGGCGGCCAGCAGCTCGACGGCGATGCTCTCGCGCAGCGCCTCGCTGCCCGCGGACGGGTCGGGGGCGCCTCCCCCCGGGGTGGCGGGCGGTCGGACGTCGGTCATGATGCCTCCTCCGGGGGAGTGCGTCGGGTGCCGGAGCGCAGGGCGTCCAGTTGGTCGTCGGCCGGGCAGCGGCCGCGCGCGGGATAGCGCTCGGCGAACTCGGCGACGGTGGCGCGCAGCCGCCCGGCGCCGGGCAGACGGCCCAGTGCGGCATCGGCGGCGGCGAAGCAGGTGAGGGCGGCGCGGCGCAGCTCGGGGTCGGCGACGCCCTGGGTGGCGGCGCGGCGCCAGACCTCGCTGCGCGGCGGGCGCGGGCCGCCGGTGCGGTCGAGCGGCTCCAGCGCGGCGAGTACGGTGTCGGCGGCCACCGGGTCGTCCAGCAGTGCGGTGACCAGCGCGGTGGGCACCACCCAGCCGTCCCCGGGCTGGGCGTCGATCATCCGCAGCTCCAGGTGGCCGCGCGGGCGCACCGGCGGGAACAGCGTGGTGCAGTGGTACTCCAAGTCGGCCAGTGTGGGCGGGCGTTCGCCGCCGCCGCGGATCCAGTCGCGGAAGGTCAGACCGGGCGCGGCCGTCCACGGCTGGCCCTCGGGCCTTTGCACGCACAGGACTTCGGCGTCCAGCACGTACTGGGCCCAGGCCTCGCGCGGGTCGCCGTGGTCCGGCTCGGGGGCGAGGGTGCGGCTCGGGTCCATCCGGGACCAGACGGTCTGCCGGGTGGACCGGTGGCCGGTCGGCCTGCCGTCCAGGATCGGGGAGTTGGCGAAGGCGGCGACCAGCACCGGGCCCAGCCGGTGGACCAGCTGCCAGCGCCGTTCGGCCGCGTGCGGACCGGCCGCGTCGCCGGCGTCCAGGCACACCTGCACCGACGCCGTACCGGTCATCATGACCCGGCCCCAGGGCCCGGCCGAGTCGAAGAAGCGCTCCATGGCGAGGTAACGGGGGTGGTCCAGCACCATCCGGCGGGGGCGGGCCAGCGGGTCCGTCCCGGTGCCGGTGAGTCGAAGGCCCTGGGCCGCGAAGGCGGCCCGCAGGGCGGTCAGATCACGTCGGGTCTCATCGACGCAGGCCAGGAGGCCGGTGGCGGGCGGGGAGCTGAGCTCGACCTGTCCGCCGGGTTCGAGCGTGAGGCGCGAACCGGAGGGGAGCGTGTCGCCGTCCGGACCGCCCAGGGGCAGCGACTCCAGTGCGGCGTGGAGCAGTTCCGGTGGAACGGGTCGGGTCGGACATCGGTCGTCATGGACGAACCACTCGACCTCGACCCCCACCAGACGGGGCGGTCCGATCTTGAAGCAGACGCCCGACACGTGGCTGCGCGCCCCCGATTCGGTCAACGGGGTCACCCCGGTGGGGGGCGGTGGTGCGCTCTGCCGGTCGGGCGGAGTGGTGCGGGATATCGGCATCGCCGGACTCACCGTCCTCGGGATCACGATTGCGGCCCGGTCTACCTTGCCCAGTCTGCTACGGAGCATGCGGGGCCGCTTCGCAAATATCGCGTGAATGTTCGTTTCCGCAGGTCAGTGGGGTGGCGAACGGGTGAATACGGAGGTTTCGCGGCGGCGGGAGGCGGGGTGCCGCCGGGGTACTGGCCGACGGCACGTGCCGGGGTCACAGACGGTCGAGCCGCTCCAGGACGGTGTCCAGAACGGGGCCCGGCAGGGCGTAGTTGAGGCGCAGTGAGCCGGTGCTGCCCGTGTTGCCCGTGTTGCCCGTGCTGCCCGCGCCGCTCGTGCTGCCCGTGCCGAACTCGGCGCCGTCGGAGCTCTCCAGGCCGCAGCGCTCCAGCAGTGCCGCGCGGGCGTCGGCCGGCGGCAGGCCGAGGGCGGCGGCGTCCAGCCAGAGCAGGTAGGAGGCGCGCGGGATGGAGCGGACGGCCGGGCCGAGGCGGTCGGTGAGCCGGGCGCGGGCGGCGGCGAGGTGGGCGAGCAGCGCGTCCAGCCACGGGCCGCCCTCGCCCAGGGCGGCCCGCTGCACGGTCTGCTCCAGCAGGCCGCCCTCCCAGAGGCCGTAGCCGGCCATGGTGTCGGTGAGCCGGGCGCGCAGCCCGGGGTCCGGGACGAGGGCGAAACTGCTGGGAACGCCGGAGCAGTTGAAGGTCTTGCCGACGGAGTTGAGGGTGATGACGGAGCGCCGGTGCGCCGGGTCGGCGGTGGTGACGGCGACGGGGTGGAGGTGACCGGGGTGGGTGAGGTCGCCGTGCACCTCGTCCGAGACCAGCAGTGCGCCGTTCTCCGCCGCCCAGGCGGCGAGACCGCGTACCGCGCCGGTCGGCCAGACCGTGCCGGAGGGGTTGTGCGGGTTGCTCAGCAGTACGGCGGCGGCCGGGCGGGGCAGCGGGCCGCGCGGCAGGCGGTAGCCGTTCGGGGTCAGCTGCAGCGGCAGCTCCTGGTGCCGGAGCCCGGCCGCGCGGCAGAGCTGCGCGAAGCCGCCCCACTCGGGGGTGGGGAAGAGGACGGGAGCCTGCGGCCGGACCGTCTCCAGGAGGAGGCGGAGTGCGGTGCGCGGACCGCAGGGCAGCAGCAGGACCCAGTCGGGGTCGACCTCGACGCCGTGCCGGGCGCGGTACCAGTCGGCGACCAGGATCCGTCCGGACGGATCGCAGACGGTGTAGCCGTACGCGCGGTGGCGGGCGCGCCGTTCCAGCGCCTCGGCGACGGCGGGTGGGCCGGGCAGGTCCATGTCCGCCAGGCCCATCGGGATCACCCCGGGGGCGGCGGCCCGGGCCCACTTGCTGCTGCCGGTGCCGGTGCGGTCGAAGGGGGCGTCGAAGCCGAAGCCGAAGGCGACGTTGGTATCGGCACCGGCATCGGCATCGACGCCGGCATCGATGCCGGCATCGACGTCGGCATCGAAGGGAGTGGTGGGGCCGGAGCTCGGCGAACAACTGACAGATGACAGATTTCGAAATCTGTTATCTGTTCGCTGAAAGTTGTCGTCTGTCATCCGTTCGCCGTCCCTCGTTCGCCGCCGCCGCCCGCCAGATACCGCTCCAGCCCCCGCCGGCCCCGGCGCATCATCACCGCGTGGTTCGCCCGGAACAGCGGGTGCAGTGGCAGGGCGAGCCGCCGCAACAGGGGCTTGCCGGGCCGGGCGTCCTCCTCGAACA
Organism: Kitasatospora sp. NPDC030952; assembly: GCF_055571335.1. NCBI lineage: Bacteria > Bacillati > Actinomycetota > Actinomycetes > Kitasatosporales > Streptomycetaceae > Kitasatospora > Kitasatospora sp. NPDC030952. Next base: position 42,682 of record NZ_JBVIFM010000020.1, on the reverse strand, counting down.
GCACCCGGCACCCCGCACCGCCCGGACCGTCCACCGTGACGGTGAACCGCGACCACCCGTTGAGGTCGCCGCGCATCACCGCCTCCAGCACCCCGGCCGCCGGGTCGTGCCGCCGCCGCTCCAGACTGATCACCAGCCGGTACGGCAGCAGCGCGCGGAGCACCACCTGCCCGGAGTCCGGGCCGGCCTGCCGGGCCTCGCGGATCTCCGGCCACCACAGCGGGTAGCTCCGGACGTCCTCCAGCGCCGCGTACGCCGCCGCGGCCGGGGCCGTGAGCCGCCACACGCCCCGGAAGTGGTAGTGGTTGGGATCCACCCGCCCACCCTAGGGCCTGGGGTCGCCGGGGCAGGGGTGAACGGGCGCGGCCCGCGGCCGAGTTGGCGCCCGTCCCGCAGGCCCTACCGGCGGCAGGGCTCGAACGCCCAGTGGATACCGGGCGAAGAACGCAGTTCGTGGGGAGGGGTGAACTCCGCTTGCACCCGTTCGGGGTGCGAGGGAGGATCTTGTGTGCTTGTAGTCTCATCAGTCACGGCAGCACCTCCAGGCGCTGCGCCCCCGGAACCGGAGTGAAGGAGTCACGGGCATGCGGCGACCGAGCTGGGTACCGGAAGGTACGGACCTGGACAAACCGAACGCCGCACGGGTCTACGACTACTACCTCGGGGGTTCCCACAACTTCGAGGTCGACCGGGAGATGGCCCGCAGGGCGATGGCACTGTGGCCCGAGCTGCCCCAGATCATGCGCTCCAACCGGGCCTTCCTGCGCCGCGCGGTGACCCACCTCGCCGAGCACGGTGTCACCCGCTTCCTGGACATCGGCTCCGGCATCCCCACCTTCGGCGCGGTGCACGAGATCGCCCGCGCCATCCGGCCCGGCGCCGAGGTCGTCTACGTGGACCGCGACCCGGTCGCCGTCGCCCACAGCCGCCTGCTGCTCGAGGACGACCCGCAGAGCGCCGTCGTCCAGGCGGACCTGCGGGACGTCGAGGACCTGCTGGACCGCCCCGAGGTGGCCGAGCTGCTCGCCGCCGGCGAGCCGGTGGGCGTCCTGCTGGTGGCCGTCGCCCACTTCGTCGGCGACGAGGACGACCCCTGGAAGCTGATCGCCACGATCCGCGACCGGCTCCCGGCCGGCAGCGCCCTGGTCCTCTCGCACGCCTCCCTGGAAGCCCGTCCGGACCAGGCCGAGGACCACCAGGAGCTCTACCGGATGACCCCGACCCCGCTGACCATGCGCACCCACGAGCAGGTCACCGCGATGTTCGAGGGCTTCGAGCTGGTCGAGCCGGGCGTGGTCCACCTGCCGCAGTGGCGCCCCGACCAGCCGGGCACGGTCGGCGAGCACCCCGAACGGATCGCCGGGGTGGCGGGCGTGGGGTTCCGCCCTTGAGTGGTCGCACCCGGCGCGCCACCGACGGCCGTACCCGCCACGGGACGGCCGCCGGACGCCCGGCCGTGCGCACCACCGGCCGCAGCACCATGCGCCCCGCCGGCCGCCCCGCCGGCCGCTGCACCATGCGCACCGCCGGCAGCACCACCGGCCGCACCGCCGGCTGTATCGCCGCGCGTGACACCGGGTCCGGCGCGCGAGGCAGAACCGGGGCGGCCGGATGAGCGGCGCGAGCCCGGCGGGCCGCAGCGCCGAGCGGTTCCACGAGGACTGGTCCCGGCTGCTCTCCGCCGACCACGGCACCGCCGTCCACCCCGGCCTGCTCGGCCGGCTGGTCGCGCGCACCGCCGCGCTGCTGCACCGCGCCCAGCAGGAAGAGCCCTTCCAGCCCCGGCTGGCCGCCCAGGCCGCCGCCGAACTGGTCGACGCCCACTTCACCGACCCCGTGCTGCTCGCCCGCGCGGTCGAGCTGCTGCAGTCCCAGCCGGCCCACGACGACCGCGGCCCCGCCCTCACCGGCGCCTTCGCGGCCGGCTGGGCGAACGCCCTGCGCGAGCGCACGCTGCGCGAGCAGGAGGCCATCCGCACCGCCGCCGACGCCGCCCGCAAGGAGGCCGAACGCGCGCTGCGCGCGTCCGAGGCCCGGTTCCGCGCCCTGTTCGAGAGCGCCGCGATCGGCATCGCCATCGGCGACACCGACGGCAACATCCTGGCCGTCAACAAGGCCGTGCAGGAGCTGTTCGGCGCGGGGCCGGAGGACATGATCGGCCGCCGGGTCGACGACCTCGTCCACCCCGAGGACACCCCCGGCGTCTGGGAGGCGTACGAGGAGCTGATCAGCGGCAAGCGGGAGTACTTCCAGTTCGACAAGCCGTACTACCGCCAGGACGGCGAGGTGGTCTGGACCCACCTGACCGTCTCGCTGATCCGCGACGACGACGGCGTCCCGCAGTACCAGGTCGCGATGCTGGAGGACGTCACCGACCGCTACCGCCTCCAGGAGCGGCTGCGCCACCAGGCCACCCACGACCCGCTGACCGGCCTGCCCAACCGCGCCGCCTTCTTCGAACGGCTGGAGAAGCTCTTCGAGGAACCGGAGCCCGGCGCCCGCTTCGGCCTCTGCTACGTCGACCTCGACGGCTTCAAGGTGGTCAACGACAGCCTCGGCCACGACATGGGCGACCAGCTGCTGTCCGCCGTCGCCGCCCGGCTGAAGGCCGCCCTCACCCCGCTCGGCCACCTGGTCGCCCGGCTCGGCGGCGACGAGTTCGTCGTGCTGCTGGAGCACTGCCGGGGCGAGCAGGAGGCGGTGGCCGCCGCCAAGACCGTGCTCAAGGCGCTGGCCGGGCCGGTGCTGATCGGCGACCACAAGCTCGCCGTCGGCGCCAGCGTCGGGGTGCTGGAGCGGCGGGTGTCCACCACCACCCCCGGCGCCGCCGTCCGGGCCGCCGACCTCACGCTGTACCGCGCCAAGGAGGCCGGCCGCGGCCGCTGGACACTGTTCGACCCCAAGGAGAACGCCCGCGCGGTCAGCCGCTACGCGGTGTCCGTCCGGATGCCGGCCGCCCTGGACCGCGGCGAGTTCTTCATCGACTACCAGCCGCTCTACCGCCTCGCCGACGGCCGGATGGCCGCCGTGGAGGCGCTGGTGCGCTGGCGCCATCCGCAGCTCGGGGTGCTCGGCCCGGACGAGTTCGTCACCACCGCCGAGGAGACCGGGCTGATCATGCCGCTCGGCCGCTGGGTGCTGGAGCAGGCCTGCGGCCAGGCCGCCGACTGGATCAAGCGGTACGGCGACGCCGCGCCGCAGCTCAACGTCAACCTGGCCGTCCGGCAGGCGCGCAGCGCCGCGCTGGTCACCGACCTCGCCCGGATCCTGGACAACACCGGCCTGGACCCGGCCCGGCTCCAGCTGGAGATCACCGAGTCGACCGTGGTCGGCCCCGAGGACGAGGCGCTGCGCACCCTCCACGGGCTGGTCGACCTCGGCGTGTCCCTCGCGGTGGACGACTTCGGCACCGGCTGGTCCAACCTCGCCTACCTGCGCGACCTGCCGGTCTCCGGACTGAAGATCGCCGGCTCCTTCGTCGGCGACCTGCACGACCCGGCCAAGGACGGGGCCACCGGGTGGCGCATCGTCAGCGGCCTGGTGTCGATGGCGCACACGCTCGGGCTGAACGTCACCGCCGAGGGCGTGGAGACCCGCAAGGACGCCGAGCGGCTGCGCGGCATGGGCTGCGACTGGGCGCAGGGCTGGCACTTCGGCCGCCCGGTGCGGCCCGCCGAGATCGCCCGCCGGATCGTCGAGGAGCCGGAGGGGCGGCCGGTCGAGGCGGGGTGATCCCCGCTCCTCCGCCGGCGCCCGTTCCCGCCGTCGTCACGGAGTCGTCGTGACGGAGTCGTCGCGTCGTGGCCCCCGCGTCGTGGTCCCCGTGGCGCGGTCGTCATGGCTCGGCCGTGGTGGATCGGCCGTCGTGGCGCGGTCCCGTTCCGGCAAGCGTTCCGGAACCGTTCCGGAAACCGCCCTACGGCTCTGCCCGGTATGCGGGATGATGACGCGTCAAAATCACCACCCGGCACCGGTGCGCCCGTGGTCACGGCCTTCGCACCGGCCCGGGGGCACGGGGAGGGGAGCGCCGCCATGGGCGCAACGGAGGGCGCCGGCCCGGCCGAGGGGGACCGGTCCCAGGGGTGGCCGGGGGAGCCGCCGCGGACCAGGGTCGACTGGGGGTCGCGGGAGCGCGGCTCGCGGTTCCGGGGGTCGTGGGACCGGCGGCGCGGCGCCCAGGGCGGGGGACGGGGCGGTGCCGACTCGGGTGCGGGGGCCGGTGCGGGGGCCGGTGCGGGCTACGGTTCGGAGCGGCCGTCCCGGTTGGGCGCCCGGCGGCCCGGCAGGGTGGACCCGGAGGCCGACACCCGGCGGATGCCCGGTCCGCGCCACGACCCGGAGGCCGCGACGAAGGTCCGGCCCGGCACCCCGGGGCGGTTCGACCCGGAGGCCGTCACCGAGGTGGTGCGGCCCCGCTCCGCGGACGGCCCGTCCTGGCAGGACAACATCGGTCCGGGGCCCAGCCCGAACGGCGGGTCCGGCCCGAACGGCGGGCCGAGCCCGGACGGCGGGACCGGTCCGGAGGGTAGTGGGACCGGCCCGGCCGAGGACGGCTTCCCGGACGCCCTGCGCGGCCGCTTCACCCCGCTGGGCAAGGCGGGCGCCGGCGCCGAGGGCACCGTCTGGTACGTCCGGCGCACCGACGGCGGCGCCGACGCCGCGGTCAAGGTGGCCGTCGTCGGCCACCCGATGGACCACGACCTGCTCACTCACCTGCGCAACGACGGCTTCCGCCGGCACGTCCCGCACCTGATCGACTTCGGCCGGGTGCGCCACCACGGCGCACTGGTCGACTGGGTGGCGATGGAGTACCTGCCGGTCACCCTCTCCGCGCACGTCGCCGGGCTGCGCCGGGACGGCGCCCAGGCCGACCCGCGGACCACCGAGCAGATCGTCTACGAGCTGGTCTCGTTGCTGGAGTTCTGGCAGCGGCGGATCCAGCGCAACCCGCTGGACTTCAAGCCGGCCAACATCCTGGTCCGACCCGGCCGCGGACCCGGGGAGTTCGTGATCGCCGACTTCGGCGGCGTCGACCGGCTCACCGACAGCCGCCGCTTCACCTCCGCGATGATGGTCACCGTCGCCTACATGGCCCCGGAGCAACTGGCCGGCAAGAACCACGAGGCCGGGCCGTGGTGGGGGCTCGGCAACGTGCTGTACGAACTGTTCGTCGGCCGCCCCCGGTTCGTCGGCGCGGACGGCGAGCGGGCCGCCGACCACGACCTGGAGCTGGAGCTGGTCATGGGTGAGGAGGTGGACCTCAGCGCCGTCTCCGACCAGCGCCAACTCCTGCTGCTCCAGGGCCTGTTCACCAAGAAGCCGGAGGACCGCTGGACCGCCCCGGAGGTCCGCAGCTGGCTGGCCGGCGGCAGCCCGCAGGTGGTCCGGCGCCGCCCGCAGGCCCGCCGGCCGATCACCTTCCTCGGCGACCCGTTCACCGACCCGGCCCGGCTCACCGAGGTGCTGCTGCGCAACTCCGGCGCGGCGGCGCGCTGGCTGGCGGCGGTGGGCGCGGAGCGGCTGCGCGACTGGCTGCGCGACGAGGTCCAGGACTCCGTGTTCGACCTGCACTACCTCGCCGACGTGGTCCGCTCGCCCGGCTCCCGGCGGGAGGCCGTGGCCGCCGTGGCCGTGCTCGCCCTCGGCGCCGCCTACGCCCCGTCCGCCGTCCCGCACTACCGCGACCGGCCGGTCGATCCGGCCGGCCTCGAACGCGTCGCCACCGAGCCGGACGGCGCCGCGTTCATCGACGAACTGGTCCGCGGCGGCGCCCCGGCCGTCGCCGCGCGCTACGACTGCTTCCACCCCGAGTGCTCCGGCGAGCACTGCTCGCGGCTGCTCGCCCTCGCCGCCCTCCCGGACGTGCTGGCCGAGGTGGAGCGCACCGCCCGAACCGTCGGTGGCGGCCGGCGCGGTGACGGCGGGCTCAGCCCGGAGGAGCGCGAGGAGGCCCACCGGCTGGCGGTCTGGCTGAGCATCCGCCCGGAGGAGCGCCACCGGCTGCTCGGCCGGCTCTCCCCGCTGCCCGCCGCGCTGCACCGGCTGCCGCTGCCGGTACGGCTGTCGGAGCTCGCCGCGGTGGTCGCGGCGGCGGTGGTGGACGGGGCGCTGACGGCGGGCGCCGGAGCCCGTACGGCGGTGCGCTCGGCGGCTCGGCGGCCGGCGCCCGACCCGGCGGCGGCCACCCCGCGGGACGTGGTGCGCCGGCGCTGGTCGGCGCTGCGACGGCGGTCGGTGGGTGCCGCGCCGGAGCAGGTCGCGGGTCGGGCCGCGCTGGTGGCTGCGGAGGCCCTGCGGCGGCGGGGCCGGGGACGGGTGGAGCGGTCCGGGCCCGAGGCGGAGGGAGCGGTACTACGGGAGGGCCGGGCGCGGGCCGGCCGCGCGGCCCGGCTGTGGCGCGAGCGGCGCCGCCGGCCGCCGGTGGACTGGGCGGCCCGGCGGCGGCTCTGGTGGCCGTACGCCCGCACCATGCTGCCGCGCCGGGTGGCGGCGGCCGCGCTGCTGGTGGTGGGCCTGGGGCTGCTGCTGTGGACGGGGGCGGTGCTGCGCTACCCCATCGAGTCCGGGCACCAACTCGACCTCTCGCCCGACCTGTTCGGCGGGCCGCTGCGCCTCGCCGGGAGGCAGGCGGCCGAGCAGGTGGTCGGCAAACTGGGCGCGGCCTTCGTGGCGGCCGCGGTGCTCGCTTTCTTCCCGGCCCCGGTCGGGTTCGGCACGGCCCTGCTGACCGGCGTGGGCGCCCTCGCGATCGGCTACCTGCGGCTCGGACCGCCGATGACGGCCGTGGAGGCGCCGCAGCCGGTGGCCGACCGGGTGGTCATGTTCGAGGGCGGGATGGGGAGTTGGGCCGGGATCGCGGCGGTGGTGGCGCTGGTGGCGGCCGTCGTGCTGATCGAGCGGGCGGCCGACCGGCTGCTCAAGCCCGCCCAGCAGGCCCGACGGCGGGTCCGGGACGGCTGGCGGGAGCTCGATCGGCGGGCCGAGCGGGCGCCCCGGGTCGCGGGCACAACGGCGCGGCCGGCGCGGCCGGCGGGCGCCGCGGGGGCTTCGGGGGTGGCGGGTGCTGCGGGCGCTGCGGGGGTGGCGGGTGCTGCGCGGGCGTGGGGCACCGGCCGGGCGGGGACGCGTGACCGGCTGCGGTTCGCGCTCGTCGGCACCGGGGTGCTGGTCCTGCTGCTGTGGGCGGCGGTCGAGGTGCGGCTCGCGGCCACCGGGGTGCACCGGACGCCGGACTCCTGGGGGACGGGACAGACCGGTGCGGCCTACCAGGCGGGGTTCGTCCTCCTGCTGGCGGCGGTGTCGCTGCTGAGCACCCTCGGGACGCTGATCACCGCGCGGGTGCTGTTCGTCGGCTGGATCCTCGGCACCCTGTTCCTGGGGGCCTGGCCGGGGGCGTTGGGGCCGGTGGAGGCGCTGCGGATCCCGGTGTTCGAGGGGCTGTTCGGCGCGGTCGCGGACTGGTGGGGGCACGGGGCCTTCTGGGCGGCGCTGCTCGTGGCGCTGCCGCTGGCGGCGTACGGGGTGCTGCGGATGGTGCGGGGGCGGGCGTGAGGGAGGGCGGGTGAACGGCCGACAGATGACAGCTGACAGATAACAGCTGACAGATTTCGAAATCTGTCAGCTGTTATCTGGTATCTGTTATCTGTCAGCCGTTCGCTGCCCGATGCCCGATGCCCGCCGTCGGCTGGCGGCCGTCGGCCATCGCCGTCCGCCGGGCTCAGCCCACCAGTCGGGAGAGCTCGATCGAGTGCCCGGTCCGCTCCACCTTGGCCGTCAGGTAGCGCACATTGCTCGCCGACAGGTGGACGCCGGTCGGCACCCGCCGATGGACGGTGATCCCGAGCCCGGCCAGTTGGGCGGCCTTGTCCGGATTGTTGCTCAGCAGGTCGATGCCGTCGACGCCGAGCGCGGCGAGCATCTGGGCGGCCGCGGTGTAGTCCCGGCCGTCCTCGGGCAGGCCCAGCGCGGTGTTGGCGTCGTAGGTGTCCAGCCCGGAGTCCTGCAGGGCGTACGCGTCGAGCTTGTTGTAGAGGCCGATGCCCCGGCCCTCCTGGCGCAGGTAGAGCAGGTAGCCGCCGGCCTCGCTGATCCGCTCCACCGACTCGCGTAGCTGCGGTCCGCAGTCGCAGCGCTCCGAGCCGAAGACGTCGCCGGTCAGGCACTCGGAGTGCAGTCGCACCAGCGGGGTCCCGCCGCCCGGGACGGTGCCGAGGGCGAGCGCCAGGTGCTCGGCGCCGTCGGTGAGGCCGTGGAAGGTGGAGACCTCCGCGTCGGCGCGGTAGCCGTCGGGGAAGGTGAGCGGGATGCGCACGTGCGAGCGCACCGTGGCGGAGCCGGGTTGAGGCATGGACGGGCCTCCGTCGATCGGGGGTGGACCGGGTGGGACCGGATTGGACCGGGTCGGATCTTCGGATCCGGATGGACCCGAGGGGGATCCGATCGGTTCGGAGGTCGACCGTACCCGTTTGTTCCAATTTGAACAACTGGGTACTGCCAGTGACCGCACCGACCACGGAGGCGGACAACACCCCACCCGCCCCGCCTGTTCCCGTCCGGCGTACCAGCATGTGGAAGGGGCGCGAGCCGGGGTGTGGACACTGCGACACTTCGTCCCGTTCCCTGGGCACGGGAACGCCTCGCGCACGACCACCGACGACCACGGAAGGTCCTGATCCGATGCCCACGAGCCGCGCCACCACCCCCTTCGGCACCCCCTCCGCCGACCGGCCCCGCTTCGACGCCGAACAGCGCGCGATCGAGACGCTCTACGCGGACGTGGTCCGCCGCAACAAGGGCGAGACCGAGTTCCACCAGGCGGTCCACGAGGTGCTGGAGACCCTGGCCCCGGTGCTCGCCCTCCGCCCCGAACTCCTCGACGCCCGGATCATCGAGCGGATCTGCGAGCCCGAGCGGCAGCTGATGTTCCGGGTGCCGTGGACCGACGACTCCGGCACCATCCACGTCAACCGCGGCTTCCGGGTGGAGTTCAGCAGCGCCCTCGGCCCGTACAAGGGCGGCCTGCGCTTCCACCCCTCGGTGAACCTCGGCATCGTCAAGTTCCTCGGCTTCGAGCAGATCTTCAAGAACGCGCTCACCGGACTGGCGATCGGCGGCGGCAAGGGCGGCTCCGACTTCGACCCCAAGGGCCGTACGGACGCCGAGATCATGCGGTTCTGCCAGTCCTTCATGACCGAGCTGTACCGCCACCTCGGCGAACACACCGACGTGCCGGCCGGTGACATCGGCGTCGGCGGCCGGGAGATCGGCTACCTGTTCGGCCAGTACAAGCGGATCACCAACCGCTACGAGGCCGGCGTGCTCACCGGCAAGGGCCTCGGCTGGGGCGGCGCGCAGGTCCGCACCGAGGCCACCGGCTACGGCTGCGTGCTGTTCACCGCCGAGATGCTGCGCAGCCGCGGCGACGGCTTGGACGGGCGCCGGGTGGTCGTCTCCGGCTCCGGCAACGTGGCCGTGTACGCGATCGAGAAGGCGCAGCAGCTCGGCGCGACGGTGCTGACCTGTTCCGATTCCTCCGGCTACGTGGTGGACGAGAAGGGCATCGACCTCGCCCTGCTCAAGGAGGTCAAGGAGGTGCGCCGCGGCCGGATCGCCGAGTACGCCGAACTGCGCGGCAGCCACGTGAAGTTCGTCGAGGGACCGGGCGTGTGGAGCGTGCCCTGCGACGTCGCGCTGCCCTGCGCCACCCAGAACGAGCTGACCGAGGCCGACGCGCTCGCCCTGGTCCGCAACGGGGTGCTGGCCGTCGCCGAGGGCGCCAACATGCCCACCACCCCCGAGGCGGTGCGGGTCCTCCAGGAGGCCGGGGTGGCCTTCGGCCCGGGCAAGGCGGCCAACGCGGGCGGCGTCGCGACCAGCGCCCTGGAGATGCAGCAGAACGCCTCGCGCGACTCCTGGACCTTCGAGCGCACCGAGGAGCGGCTGGCCGGGATCATGAAGCACATCCACGACTCCTGCTTCACCACGGCCGAGCGCTACGGGCACCCGGGCGACTACGTGGTGGGCGCGAACATCGCGGGCTTCGAGCTGGTCGCGGACGCGATGCTGGCCCAGGGCCTGGTCTGAGTCCTGGCCCCGGCCCGAACCCTGGTCGCGGCCCGAGCCCTGGCCCCGGCCCGAGCCCTGGTCGCGGCCGGTCACCCGGCGATCGGCACCCGACCGGAGCGGGCACCGATCGTCGGGTACGGCAGGGTGGGTCCTTCCTACGGTGGTGATCAGCAAGGAAGGACGGGGTCGGCGTGCTGGAGCACCTGAACCGGGCGATGGAGCACATCGAACGGCACTTGGACCAAGAGATCGATGTGGCCGAACTGGCGCGGATCGCGATGACGTCGGAGTACCACTTCCGACGGCTGTTCTCGATGCTCGCCGGGATGCCGCTGTCGGAGTACATCCGGCGCCGGCGGCTGACCGTCGCCGGCGCCGAAGTTCTCGACGGTGGACGGACGTTGCTCGACATCGCGGTCAGCTACGGCTACACCTCGGGGGAGGCGTTCGCCCGGGCGTTCCGGGCGATGCACGGGGTCGGGCCCGGGGAGGCCCGGCGCGACGGTGCGGTGCTCGTCTCCCAGCCTCGGATGTCCTTCCGACTCATCGTGGAGGGAAGCAGCAGCATGGAGTACCGGATCACCGAGAAGCCGGATTTCCGGATCGTCGGCAGGAAGGCCCGGGTGCCCCTGATCTACCGGGGCGTCAACCCCCACATCGCCGAGTTCATCAAGGGGCTCGGCGCGGAGACCGTCGAGCGGATCACGGCCCTGACCGGCAAGGACCCGCTCGGCATCGTTTCGGTGACCGACGACTTCTCGCCCAACCGCGAGGAGGGGTCCGAACTCGACTACTGGCACGCGGTGGTGGCGCGCGAGGACGCTGTCGTCCCGGAGGACCTGGAGGTCCTGCACGTCCCGGCCGGGACGTGGGCGGTGTTCAGCAACAGCGGGCCGTTCCCGCAGGCGCTGCAGGAGATGTGGGGGGACACGTACAGCCAGTGGTTCCCGTCCAACCCGTACGAGACCCGGCCGGGCCCGGAGATCCTGAAGACCCGTTTCATCCCGGGGACGGGCGACGCCGACGCAGAGCTCTGGATACCGGTGACGCGGGCCCTGCGCGGCTGACGGCCGACGACTAGCAGAAAACAGAAAGCAGAAGACAGAAAGCAGAAGACAGATAACAGCTGACGGATAACAGATTTCGAAATCTGTTATCCGTCAGCTGTTATCTGTTCGCCCACCCCGGTCCGCCGCTCCCCGCCCCGAACCCCCGTTCGGCCCACCAACGCCCGCCCCCATCCCGCGCTGCCCCGCATGCTGGGGCGGGGGAGCAGGGGCCGCAGGCCGCTACCCGAGGAGTGGGATCACCGATGGTCAAGGCATTCGGCTTCGTCGACTACGGCGGCCCGGACACCCAGGAGTTCCTCGACCGCCCCGTACTCGATCCCGGCCCCGGCCAACTGGCGATCACCGTCCGGACCGCCGGGGTGAACCCGGTGGACTGGAAGATCCGCCGGGGCTTCCTCGGTCGAGAACGCCAACTCCCCGCCGTGCTGGGCCAGGAAGCCGCCGGAGTGGTGCAGCAGGTCGGCCCCGGGGTCACCGGTTTCACCCCGGGCGACGAAGTGTTCGGCCTGGTCGCCGCCGGAGCCTTCGCCGAACAGACCTTGCTGCGCGCCGAGATGAGCGCCCTCAAGCCCGAGGCCGTCGGCTTCGACCTGGCCGCCGCGCTCTGCGTCTCGGTCGCCACCGCCGACGACGCCGTCCGCCAACTCGCCCTGGGTGCAGGCCGGACGCTGCTGATCCTCGGCATCGCCGGCGGGGTCGGCAGCGCCGCCGCCCAGATCGCCCGCAGCCAGGGCCTGGTCGTGCTCGGCACCGCGAGCGACGCCAACCGGGCGTACGTGGAATCCCTCGGTGCCACGCAGGTCCGCTACGGCGACGGCGTCGCCGCGCGGATCGCCGAGGCCGCCCCCGACGGTGTCGACGGCATCCTGGACCTGGTCGGCGGCGACGCCCTGCGGGCCGTGGCCGACGTCCGCGCCGAGCGCACCGAGCTGGTCAGCACCGCCGACCCGGCCACCGTCGCCGAACTCGGCGGCAGCTACGTCACCCGCTCGACCACCCCCGAGACCCTCGCCGCCCTGGCCGCGCTGGTCGCCGCCGGCGACCTCGACCCGCAGGTCACCGGTCGCTACCCGCTCGCCGAAGCCGCCGAGGCACTCGCCGAGGTCGAGTCCGGGCACGCCCGCGGCAAGGTGATCCTCGAAGTCTCCTGACCCAGCGCAGCGTTGCGAGACCCGACACCCGAGGCCCCACACCCCGGGCCCCACACCCTGGGCCCCACACCCCGGGCCCCACGCCCCAGACCTGACACCCCAGACCTGACATCCCACACCCGACACCCCAGACCCGAGAGCCGGGAGCCATGAAGCAGACCTCCGTCACCACCAACGCCCCGTGCTGGGTCGAGCTGGGCACCGACGACCCGGCCGCCGCCCGGACCTTCTACGCCGAACTGTTCGGCTGGCGCCCCGACAGCGACGTCCGCCCCGAGGACGAGGGCTACACCCAGATGTTCCTCGGCGAGGCCCCGGCCGCCGCCGTCACCCCGCGCTACGCACCGCAGCAGCCGGTGGCCTGGACGGTCGCCTTCGCGGTCGCCGACGCCGAGGCCACCGCGGCGAGGATCAAGGCGGCCGGCGGCAAGGTCCTCAAGGAGCCCACCGACGTGCGCGACCTCGGCCGCTTCTCGGTGGCCGCGGACCCGTCCGGCGCGGTCTTCATCCTCTGGCAGGCCCGGGCCTTCGAAGGCGCCGGGGTGTTCAACGAGCCCGGCTCGCTGGGCTGGGCGGAGCTGGCCACCCGGGACGCGGCCGGTGCGACGGCCTTCTACCCGGCGGTCTTCGACTGGTCCGTCGCGCAGTCCGAGTTCTACACCCAGTGGGGCCTGGACGGTGAGGACTTCGGCGGCATGGTGGTGATGGACGACGGCTTCCCGCCGCAGGTGGCGCCGCACTGGCTGCCGTACTTCTCGGTGGCCGACGTCGACGGCACGGTCGACCGGGCGGTCGCGATGGGTGCGGAGGTGCTGATGCCCGCCTTCTCCATGCCGGTCCGGCGGATCGCCGTGCTGCGGGACGCCCAGGGCGCGCCGTTCGGCATCTACCGCGACGGCGCCGAGGGCTGAGCGCTCGACCCCTCCGACCGCGTGACCGCACTCCCGGCGGTCCGCCGGGGGCCGCGGGTGCGCCAGGCCGTGACCGCCGCGCCCGCCGTGACCATCAGCGCGCCCAGCGGCACCACGTCGCCGATCCGGTCGTACCAGGTCAGCGTCCCGGGTGCGGTGAGCGGCAGCCGTACGGTCAGCGCGCCGGTGCCGTCGGTGCCGAGCCGGGCCAGCTCCCGGCCCTGGGCGTCGAAGGCGGCGGAGACCCCGGTGAGCGAGGCCTGGACGGCGGGGCGCCCGGTCTCGGCGGCCCGGATCGCGGCCAGAGAGACGTGTTGCTCGGGTGCCCAGGTGTGCTGGAAGGTCGAGGTCGAGGACTGGTAGACCAGCACCCGGGCGCCGTCCCGGGCCGCGGTGCGCGCCATGTCGGGGAAGGCCGATTCGAAGCAGATCAGCGCACCGACCGGCAGCGGCCGACCCGAGCGGTCGGTGGCGGGCAGCACGTGGAAGGCGGTGCCGGGGGCCCGGTTCTCGCCCGCGGCCCGGCTGACCCCGGCGATCCAGCCGAACAGCGGCCGCAGCGGGATGTACTCGCCGAAGGGCACCAGCCGGATCTTGCGGTAGCGGTCCACCACCCCGTCGGGGGAGACCAGCACCGCGTCCTTGGAGATCCGCCCGTCGGCCTTGCGGGCGTCCTCCCCGGCCAGCAGTTCGGCGCCGGTGGTGCCGGCGAGCCGGCGCAGCGCGTCCAGGGCGGCCGGGTCGCGGTCCAGGTCGGCGGTGGTGCTGCTCTCGCCCCAGACCACCAGGTCCACCGGCTGTCCGACCAGGTCGGCGGTGGCCCGCGCGCTGGCGTCGAACCGGGCCTGGGGGTCCTCGACGATGCCCGGCTGGACCAGCGCCACCGTCACCGCACCGGCTCCCGTCGGCGCGGGGCGCAGCGCGAACAGCAGCGGACCGGCGGCCAGCACCAGGACGGTCACCAGTGCGGCGAGCGCCCGGGGCCGCCGGTGCACCGCCGTCAGGACGATCAGCACCCCGGTGTTCACCGCCGCCACCGCCGCGCTGACCAGCCAGATCCCGCCCGCCGAGGCGAGTCCGAGGATCGCCGGGTGCTGCCACTGGGTGGCGCCGAGCAGGGCCCACGGCCCGCCGAGCGCGTGCCAGGAGCGCGCGTACTCGGCGCTCACCCACACCGCGGGGACGACCAGCAGCGCGAGCAGCGCCCGGCGGCCGGTCAGCGGCGGGCGCAGCAGCCGGTGCACCGCGTACCCGACCGGGGCCTGGAGCGCCCCGAACAGCACCGCGAGGACGGGCAGCGCCGGTCCGACGGACGGCACCAGCCAGTACATCGCGGTCAGGATGAACCCCGCGCCGAACCACCAGCCGCGCACCGCCGCCTCCCGCCCCGACGGCGCCCGCTGTGCCAGCAGCAGCCCAGGCACGAGCGCGACCCAGGCGAGCCACGCCTGCCCCGGCGCGGGGAACGCCACCACGGGCACGGCCCCGGCGGCCAGCGCCCCGGCCCGTGCCCGGTACCGGTGGGGTGTGCGCGGCTCACGTTCCTCGGTGCGGGCCGTGCTCAGGGCTGGGCTGGCGGTAACGCTGCGGCGCGACATGCCCCGTATTGTCCGCTCGGGTGACGCCCGGTGCCAGATGGCGGTACACGCGGTTGACGCCGGTCCTTGGAACGGTGCCGGTCATGGGCACCACCGGACCGAGCCCGAACCGGTCTCCGGCGGCGGGCACCTCACGACAACAGCGGCTGCCACCCGCCGAGACAAGGCCGGCCACGCACCGAAACAGCGCCCGCCAGGCGCCGAAACAGCGGCTGCCACCCGCCGGAATGGCGGGTGACAGCCGCTGTACGGGTGCTGCGGGCCTCAGCCCTCGTCACCCTCCAGGTCGCCCTCGGTCTCCAGGAACGCGGCCTGCAGCTGCTCGATCAGCTGCGGGTCCGGCTGCTCCCAGAGCCCGCGGCTGGCCGCCTCCAGCAGGCGCTCGCTGATCCCGTGCAGCGCCCAGGGGTTGGCGCCGGCCAGGAACTCGCGGTTGACCGGGTCGAGGACGTACTCCTGGGTGAGCTTCTCGTACATCCAGTCCGCGACCACGCCGGTGGTGGCGTCGTAGCCGAACAGGTAGTCGACCGTCGCGGCCATCTCGAAGGCGCCCTTGTAGCCGTGGCGGCGCATCGCCTCGATCCAGCGCGGGTTGACCACCCGGGCGCGGAAGACGCGGGCGGCCTCCTCGGTGAGGGTGCGGGTGCGGACCGTCTCCGGGCGGGTCGAGTCGCCGATGTAGGCGGTCGGGGCCTTGCCGGTGAGGGCGCGCACGGTGGCCACCATGCCGCCGTGGTACTGGAAGTAGTCGTCCGAGTCGGCGATGTCGTGCTCGCGGGTGTCGGTGTTCTTCGCGGCGACGGTGATCCGCTTGTAGGCGGTCTCCATCTCCTCCCGGGCCGGCCGCCCGTCCAGTCCGCGACCGTACGCGTAGCCGCCCCAGACGGTGTAGACCTCGGCGAGGTCGGCGTCGGTGCGCCAGTCCCGACTGTCGATCAGCTGGAGCAGGCCCGCCCCGTAGGTGCCCGGGCGGGAGCCGAAGACGCGGACGGTGGCCTTGCGCTCGTCGCCGTGCACCGCGAGGTCGGCCTGGACGTGGGCGCGGACGAAGTTGTCCTCGTCGGCCTCCTCCTGGGCGGCGGCCAGGCGCACCGCGTCGTCCAGCAGGGCGACCACGTGCGGGAAGGCGTCCCGGAAGAAGCCGGAGATGCGCAGCGTGACGTCGATCCGCGGGCGGCCGAGCTCGGCCGACGGGATCGGCTCCAGGCCGGTGACCCGGCGCGAGGCGTCGTCCCAGACCGGGCGGACGCCGAGCAGGGCGAAGGCCTCGGCGATGTCGTCGCCGGCGGTGCGCATCGCGCTGGTGCCCCAGAGCGAGAGCCCGACCGACGGCGGGTAGGCGCCGTCGTTGTCGGCCCGGTAGCGGTCGATCAGCGAACTCGCGAGGGCCTGGCCGGTCTCCCAGGCGAGCTTGCTGGGGACGGCCTTCGGGTCGACGGAGTAGAAGTTGCGGCCGGTCGGCAGCACGTTGACCAGGCCGCGCAGCGGCGAGCCGGAGGGCCCGGCCGGGACGAAGCCGCCCTGGAGCGCGTGCAGCACGGCGTCCAGCTCGTCGGTGGTGGCGGCCAGCCGCGGCACCACCTGGGTGGCGGCGAACGCGAGTACCTCGTGGACGGCCTCCGGCAGCCCGGCGGCGACCTTCTCCACCGCCTCGGGCGCCCAGTCCTCCGCCTCCATCGCCTCGACCAGGGCGCGGGCCTGCGCCTCGGCCGCGTCGGTGGCGCCGAGGGTGCGGGCCGCTTCGTCCAGGCCGAGCGCCTCGCGCAGGCCGGGCAGCGCGCTGACGCCGCCCCAGATCTGCCGGGCGCGCAGGATGGCCAGCACGATGTTGACCCGGTCGGTGCCGGCCGGGGCCTGGCCGAGGACGTGCAGGCCGTCGCGGATCTGGGCGTCCTTGACCTCGCACAGCCAGCCGTCGACGTGCAGCAGGAAGTCGTCGAAACCGTCGTCCTCGGGGCGCTCGTCCAGGCCGAGGTCGTGGTCCAGCTTGGCGGCCTGGATCAGCGTCCAGATCTGGGCGCGGATCGCGGGCAGCTTGGCCGGGTCCATCGCGGCGATGTTGGAGTGCTCGTCGAGCAGCTGCTCCAGGCGCGCGATGTCGCCGTAGGAGTCGGCGCGGGCCATCGGCGGGACGAGGTGGTCGACCAGGGTGGCGTGGGCGCGGCGCTTGGCCTGGGTGCCCTCGCCCGGGTCGTTGACCAGGAAGGGGTAGATCAGCGGGAGGTCGCCGAGGACGGCGTCCGGGCCGCACTCGGCGGACAGCGCGGCGGTCTTGCCGGGCAGCCACTCCAGGTTGCCGTGCTTGCCGAGGTGGATGACGGCGTGGGCGCCGAAGCCGCCGTCCTCCTGGGCGGCCTGGATCCAGCGGTAGGCAGCCAGGTAGTGGTGGCTCGGCGGGAGATCGGGGTCGTGGTAGATGGCGACCGGGTTCTCTCCGAAGCCGCGCGGCGGCTGGATGAGCACCAGCAGGTTCCCGGAGCGGATCGCGGCGAGCACGATGTCGCCGTCCGGGTTCTGCGAGCGGTCGACGTACAGCTCGCCGGGGGCCGGGCCCCAGTGCTCCTCGACCTGCTCGCGCAGGCCCTGGGGGAGGGTGGCGTACCAGCGGCGGTAGTCGGCGGCCGGGATGCGGACCGGGTTGCGGGCCAACTGGTCCTCGGTGAGCCAGTCCTGGTCGTAGCCGCCGGCCGCGATCAGGGCGTGGATCAGGGCGTCGCCCTCGTGGCTGTCCTCGTGGGCCGTGACTCGCCGGCTTGCCTCCTCGTCCTCCTGGTCCGCTCGGGGCGCGGCGTTGAAGCCGGGCAGCGCCGAGCCGAGGTCCATGCCCTCCGCGCGCAGCCGCTCCAGCAGGCGCATCGCGCTGGCCGGGGTGTCCAGGCCGACGGCGTTGCCGACCCGGGAGTGCTTGGTCGGGTAGGCGGACAGCACCAGGGCGAGGCGGCGCTCGGCGGCCGGGACGTGCCGCAGCCGGGCGTGCCGGACGGCGGTGCCGGCCACCCGGGCGGCGCGCTCCGGGTCGGCGGCGTAGACGGTCAGGCCGTCCTCGTCCAGCTCCTTGAAGGAGAACGGGACGCTGATCAGGCGGCCGTCGAACTCCGGCACCGCGATCTGGGTGGCGGTGTCCAGCGGGGACAGGCCGTC
The DNA here is from genome assembly GCF_055571335.1 of Kitasatospora sp. NPDC030952. NCBI lineage: Bacteria > Bacillati > Actinomycetota > Actinomycetes > Kitasatosporales > Streptomycetaceae > Kitasatospora > Kitasatospora sp. NPDC030952. Next base: position 24,746 of record NZ_JBVIFM010000020.1, on the reverse strand, counting down.
GTCGCTGGCCTCCCACTGGGCGCGGGACCAGGTGAGGCAGAGCGCCTGCAGGATCGGCCGGTCCAGCGCGGCCAGCGCGCCGGCGTCCCAGGCTTCCTCGTCGCCGCCGGCCTGGGCGTCGGCCGGGCGGGTGCCGCCGGCGGCGAGCACGGTGGTGACGATCGCGTCGGCGGCGCCGAGTTCGGCCAGCAGCTCGGGCTCGGCGCCGCGCAGCGAGGCGCAGTAGTAGGCCTTCGCCCGGGCGCCCTGGTCCTCGATGGCCCGGCAGAGGGTCTCCACGAAGGCGGTGTTGCCGCTCATGTGGTGGGCCCGGTAGTAGAGAACCGCGACGGTCGGCCCGTCGGTGGTCGGCCCGTCGGTGGTCGGGCCGTCGGCGGTCGCCTCATCGGCGGTCGTACGGGCTTCGCGCTCCAGCGGTCCCCAGGCGGGTGCGGAGGCGGGCGGGGCGAAGCCGTGGCCGGTCAGCAGCACGGTGTCGGAGAGGAAGGCGCCCAGCTCGGCCAGGTTGGCCGCGCCGCCGTGGGCGAGGTAGGCGTGCGCCTCGGCGGCGATGCCGGCCGGGACGGTGGACAGCTCCATCAGCTGGGCGTCCGGGGCCTGTTCACCGGTCAGCACGACCACCGGGCGGGGGCCGGCCAGCAGCGCGTCCAGGCCCTCCTGCCAGGCGCGGCGCCCGCCGAGCAGGCGGACCACCACCAGTTCGGTGCCCTCCAGCAGTTCGGGCAGGTCCTCGGGGGTCAGCCGGGCCGGGTTGCCGAGCCGGTACGGGACCGGGCCCGTCGAGGCGCGGGCGCTCAGCAGGTCGGTGTCGGACGTCGACAGCAGCAGGATCATGCGAAGGCCCTCCCGGCCTCGTGGGCGGCCGGGACGGCCGCAGTGGTGGCCGGGGCGGCCGTGGTGGTGGCCGGGGAAACGGGCGCGGGCATGCGACAGCGGTGGTGCATTTCTGCCTTCCTCGGGGTCCGCGCCCCGGGCCGGTGGAGGACGGCGGGAGTTCCTGGCTCCCGCGGCCGACCGGCTTCCCGGTGAGCCGCGGTCACAGTGGCGGGACCGCACCGGGCTCGCACCGGTTTCCTCCCCTGCGCCGTCGCTGGCGTCGGACGGCCCGCTGGGACCGTCCGCCTGCATCGTACGGGTTGCGGCTGACCTGGGGGAGAGCCGGCTTCGCTTCGCCCGGTGCACGGGCGGGCGCACGGCGCTCACCGGCGCCGGGTGGCGGGTCCGGTGTGCTGCGGGCCTGCCGCCGGCGTGCTGCCGGTGGGCCACCCGGTGTGCCGGGTCGGTGTGCTGGGTCGGTGTGCCGCCTGGCGTGCTGCGGGTGTGCTGCCGGTGTGATGCAGCGGACGGGGGCAAGCGATCGGATCATCTGTATGCTCGCCGCCATGCCACCGACACCCGACGCGACCGCGCCGGGCGCCGCCGTGCCCGACCGGGGGCGCGCCGACGCCTGCCCCGGAGCGCTGCGCCTGCACGCCGCCGACGACGGCGGCCTCGCCCGGGTCCGGCTGCCCGGCGGACTGCTGACGGACCGTCAGGCGCTGGGCCTGGCCGAGGCGGCGGAGGCCCTGGGCGACGGGGAGTTGGAGACCACCTCGCGCGGCAACGTCCAACTCCGCGGCCTGGCCGCGGACTGCGGCGCCGAACTCGCCGACCGGCTGCGCGCCGTCGGGCTGCTGCCCTCGGACACCCACGAGCGGGTGCGCAACATCGTCGCCTCACCGCTGGCCGGGCTGGACACCGCCGGTAACGCCGATGTCCAGGCCTGGGTACGGGAACTGGACGCCCGGCTGTGCGCGAGCGACTGGGCGGCCGGGCTCTCCGGCAAGTTCCTGTTCGCGCTGGACGACGGGCGGGGCGACGTCGCCGCGCTCGACGCCGATGTGACATTGATCGCAGCTTCGGGCGGGCCCGCCGTCCTGCGCCTGGGGCGTGCCGCGAACGGGCATCCGGTCGAGCCGGGGCAGGAAGTGACGGCCGTGCTGGACGCGGCCCGCGCCTTCCTGGACGCGCTGCGCGGCAGCGGCCGACGGGCCTGGCACGTGCGCGAGGTGCCCGACCTGCTGCCGGCCGGCCCGGTGCCGTTGCCCGCCGTCGCCGGTGCGCCGCCCGCCGTCGGCGCGCTGCCCGGCGGGCTCTCGGTGGGCGTGCGGTTCGGGCGGGCGAGCGCCGCGCAGTGGCGGGCGCTGGTCGCGGCCTCGGCCGGCGAACTGCGGCTGACCCCCTGGCGCGGCGCGGTGCTGCCCGGTGCTCCGGCCGACCGGCTGCCCGCGCTGGCGGCGGCGGGGTTCCGTACCGAGTCCGGTTCGCCCTGGGAGCGGGCCACCGCCTGCACCGGACTGCCGGGCTGCGCCAAGTCGCTGGCCGACGTACGGGCCGACGCGGCCCGGGCGTTGGAGGCAGCGGCTTCGGCCGTGCCTTCGGCTTCGGCGGCGGCGGGACGAGGAGCCCGGGCAGGGACCGGCGCACTGCCCGTCCACTGGTCGGGCTGTGAACGGCGCTGCGGCCACCCGGCCGGGCGGTGGGTGGATGTGCTCGCCACCGGGCACGGCTACCGGGTGACGGTGAACGGGCCGACCACGACCGCGGGCGCCCCCGTGGACGTGAGGAACGAGGAGATGGCCGAGGCGGTCGCCGAGGCCAGGAGGACCACGAAGTGATCGAGTACGAGAAGGACGGCGCGTCCATCTACCGCCAGTCCTTTGCCACCATCCGTGCGGAGGCCGACCTGGCCGCCCTCCCGGCGGACGTCTCCCAGGTCGCGGTGCGGATGATCCACGCCTGCGGGATGACCGACCTGGTCGAGGACCTGGTGTACTCGCCCGGCGTGGTCGCCTCGGCCCGCGCGGCGCTGCACGCCGGTGCGCCGATCCTCTGCGACGTCAACATGGTCGCGAGCGGTGTCACCCGCAAGCGGCTGCCCGCCGACAACGAGGTGATCTGCACCCTCACCGACCCGTCGGTGCCCGAACTCGCCCGCGCGATGGGCAACACCCGCAGCGCGGCGGCCATGGAGCTGTGGCTGCCCCGGCTGGAGGGCGCGGTGGTGGCCGTCGGCAACGCGCCGACCTCGCTGTTCCGGCTGCTGGAGATGATCGAGGCGGGCGCACCGCGGCCGGCCGCGGTGATCGGCGTCCCGGTCGGCTTCATCGGCGCCGCCGAGTCCAAGCAGGCGCTGGCCGAACACCCGTCCGGCCTGGAGCACTTGGTGGTGCGCGGCCGGCGCGGCGGCAGCGCGATCGCCGCCGCCGCCATCAACGCGATTGCGAGCGAAGAAGAGTGACGGAGCATCAGGAGCCTCGGGCCGCCACCGGACGGCTGTACGGTGTCGGGCTGGGCCCGGGCGACCCCTCGCTGGTGACCGTCCGCGCGGCCGAACTCATCGGCAAGGCGGACGTGGTGGCCTACCACAGCGCCCGGCACGGCCGGTCCATCGCGCGCTCGATCGCCGAACGCTACCTGACGGGTAGTCAGATCGAGGAGAAGCTGGTCTACCCGCTCACCGTCGAGACCACCGACCACCCCGGCGGCTACCGGGGCGCGCTGGACGAGTTCTACCAGGAGGCCGCCGCCCGGCTGGCCGCCCACCTGGACGCCGGGCGCGACGTCGTCGTCCTCGCCGAGGGCGACCCGCTCTTCTACGGCTCCTACCAGCACATGCACAAGCGGCTCGCGGACCGCTACCCGACCGAGGTGGTGCCCGGCGTGACCTCGGTCAGCGCGGCGGCGGCCCGGCTCGGACGGCCGCTGACCGAGGCCGAGGAGACCCTCACCGTCATCCCCGGCACCCTGCCCGAGGAGGAGCTGACGGCGCGGATCGCCTCGGCGGACTCCGCGGTGATCATGAAGCTCGGGCGCACCTTCCCGACCGTCCGGCGGGCGCTGGAGCGGGCCGGCCGGCTGGAGGACGCCCAGTACGTCGAGCGGGCCTTCATGGACGGCGAGCGGATCGCGCCGCTGGCCGAGGTCGAGGGGGAGACCGTCCCCTACTTCTCGGTGGCCGTGCTGCCCAGCAAGGTCGCGCCGCTGGAGCCGGAGATGCGGCTCGCGGACGGCGTCGGCAGCGTGACCGTGGTCGGCACCGGCCCGGCCGGACCGCTCTGGCTCACCCCCGAGGCGCGCGGCGCCCTGGCCGAGGCCACCGACCTGGTCGGCTACACCACCTACCTGGACCGGGTGCCGGAGCGGCCGGGGCAGCAGCGGCACGGCTCGGACAACAAGGTGGAGTCGGAGCGCGCCGAGTTCGCCCTGGACCTCGCCCGGCGCGGCCACCGGGTCTGTGTGGTGTCCTCCGGCGACCCGGGCGTCTTCGCGATGGCCACCGCCGTGCTGGAGGTCGCCTGCGAGGCGGACTACCGGGACGTGCCGGTGCGGATCGTCCCCGGGATGACCGCCGCCCACGCGGCCGCCTCCCGGGCCGGCGCCCCGCTCGGGCACGACTACGCGGTGGTGTCGCTGTCGGACCGGCTCAAGCCCTGGGACGTGGTGGCCAAGCGGCTGCGCGCCGCCGCCGAGGCTGACCTCGTGCTGGCGCTCTACAACCCGGGTTCCAAGTCCCGCACCACCCAGGTCGGCCTGACCAGGGACCTGCTGCTGGAGTACCGCGCGCCGGAGACCCCGGTGGTGATGGCCCGCGACGTCGGCGGGCCGACCGAGCGGATCCGGATCGTCCGGCTGGGCGAGCTGGACCCGGCGCTGGTCGACATGCGGACCATCCTGCTGATCGGCTCCTCGCAGACCCAGGCGGTCGAGCGGGGCGGCGACGTGGAGGTCGTCTGGACGCCCCGGCGCTACCCGGAGGCGTGACAGGCGGCGAGCGCGGAACGGGCCACGGGTAACGGATGACAGCTGACAGCTGACAGCTGATGAAATCTGTCAGCTGTCATCCGTTTGTTGTTCGCCGTTCGCCGTTCGCCGTTCGCCGTTCGGCGTCCTCGGCTTGGCGTCCTCCGCTCGCCGCCCTCGGCGCGCCGCTACCTCACCGGGTCGGCTTGGTGATCAGCAGCTCGGTGTTGTGGTCCTCCCCGGCGCCCAGCAGCGAGGAGACCCGCCCGTTCGGGTCGTTGTACGCCAGCTCGCGGTACAGCGCCGCCAGATTGGTGTCCGAGGTGCTGCCGAAGTCCGTGGCGTAGGGCGCGGCGGACTCGATCAGCGTGGTGAACAGCGACAGCGTGCCGTCCCCGTTGTCCGCGATCTCGATGATGCGCCCGTGCTGCGGGTAGTCGATGTGCGAGGCGGTGTTGATCTCCCAGAACGCCCGCTCCGGCACCGCGTGCCCGTGCGCCGTGATCTTGTTCATGTGGGTGTGCCCGTTCACCCAGCCGACCACGTTCGGGTAGCGCTGCAGCAGCGCGACCAGCTCGTTGCCGTCGTGCCGCTTCTCGAAGATGTTGCGCGGGTCCGGCAGCAGGTTGCCCATCGACCCACTGGTGTGGTGACTGAAGACCAGGATCACGTCATCGGTGCTGCCACCCGTGACCCGGTTCCCGTTGGAGTCGTACCAGTGTCCGCTGTGATCCTTCAACTGCTGCTCCAGCCAGCGCAGTTGGGTGGTGCCCAGCGAGCCGTCGGCGAACCCGGCCTGGTTGGTGGTGTCCAGGCTGATGCCGACGACCTTCTCCGAGATCCGGAAGGTGTAGTAGAGCTTGCCGCTGCTCACCATGTCCGAGGTGAAGCCGTGCCCGTACGGACCGGCGCCGGTGACCGCCGGGTCGAGGTGGGCCTTGGCGAACTCCTTGAGCGTGAACGGGTGCCGGCGCTCGTCCGGGGTCACCCGGCGGACCGCCTCGCCGTTCGCGAGCAGCTTGGCGAGCAGCAGTACGGCGCCCGCCGGGTCGCGGCGCAGCGAGTCCATCAGCTGGGCGGCGGTCGCGTCGTCGCAGCCCTCCAGCTTGAGGCCGCCCGTGTAGAGCTCGTTCAGCAGCCCGAAGTCCGGCAGCGAGCCCTCGATGCTGTCGTCGTGGTTGCCGACCGTGGTGTACCAGGGGGTGTGCAGGCCCGGTGCGTCGAAGGGCCGGCCGGCCGCGGCCAGGAAGCCGGGCAGCTGCGGGAAGCCCTTCGCCTTGTAGACGTCGGCGTAGGCGAGTTCGGGGTTCCAGAAGGCCGAGTTGCCGGAGTTCTGCACGCCCTCGTAGCGGGTCGGGTCGCCGGTGTTCTGGGCCAGCCGCCCGCCGCCCATGACGGTGAGGTACCAGTCGAGTTCGGCCAGCTCGTGGTTGTCCGTGTTGTCACCGGTGGCCATCACCATGCTGAACGGCATCCCGGTGTACGGGCCGCCGGCGAGCGAGTTGACCCGCTCGACGAGGGCCGAGACGCCGCGGGCGTTCAGGGCCTCCTGCGGCCGGTAGGCGCTGTCGTTGGACTTCGCCAGGAACTCGAAGCGCACCGGGGACTCGGTGTCCACCAGGTGCAGGTCGCTGAACTGGACGAAGCTGGCCAGCCCGGTGCGGCGGTCGTCCCGCCCGGCGCCCGGCGCCGCGAGCTCCCCGCGCACCATCAGCGGCCACCCCGGCCCCGAGGCCAGCCGCTTGTAGGAGCCGGTGCCGGTCGGCGTGGCCACCTGCTCCAGGGTCGTCCCGGAGACGTTGACCGCCCGCGCGGCCGTGGTCGCCAGCGCCCGCTCGCGCGCCGCGGCCGAGGCGAACTGCGCGCCGCCCAGCGACAGGGCCGACCAGGCGGCGGCCACCGACGTACCGGTGAGGAAGGTGCGTCGTCTCATGCCTGCCACAAAAACCCCCACATGCTGATGGCCCGGTCGGGAGGAAGCCCCGTCCACCGGGCCTGAATGTCATGAACCCGCTTCTGGCGGATCGCCAGATTACCCATGGGTAGCCGCCGGGCGTTAGGCCCGTGCGGAGAACTCTTCGGGAATGCGGGCCGGCCTTTCCTTCGCAGCCCCCACAAGGGATGCCGGCCGCCACCCCGGTCGGGCCGGAGCCGGAGGGATGGGGGAAAATCGTCGGCGACGACGGCCGGACGGCCGCCGGAGGAAGGGCGGCCGCACCGGCCGCCGACGGAACGGGGGCCGGTGCGCGAGCGCCGACCCGCAGCACGGAAGCGAGGCGCAGGTGGCCGCAGCGGGAGCCGAGCCGGGAGGCCGGGCCGGCCAGCTGAAGAGCAGCGGCCTGCGGCACGGCTGGACGACGGGTGCCTGCGCCACCGCCGCCACCAAGGCCGCGTACACGGCGCTGCTCACCGGCCACTTCCCGGACCCGGTGGCCATCACCCTCCCCAAGGGGCAGCAGCCCGCCTTCGCCCTCGCCGTCGAGCAGCTGACCACGACCGATGGGGAGCTGACCGCGGCCGATGGGGAGCTGACCACGGCGGGCGGGGAGCTGACCACGACCGATGGGGAGCGGACCGCAGCAGGTGAGGCGCCCGCCACGGCGGGCCGGGAGCGGACCAGTGCCATGGCCGGGGTGGTCAAGGACGCCGGCGACGACCCCGACGTGACCCACGGCGCGCTGGTCCGGGCGACCGTACGCTTCGGCGAACCGGGCACCGGGGTGGTGTTCCGGGCCGGCCCCGGAGTCGGGACGGTCACCAAGGCGGGCCTGCCGCTGCCGGTCGGCGAACCCGCGATCAACCCGGTGCCCCGGCAGATGATCCGCGACGCCGTGGCCGAGGTCGCGGCGGCACACGGCGGCAGCGGGGACGTGGTGGTGGAGGTCTCGATCGACCACGGTGCGGAGATCGCCCGCTCGACCTGGAACCCCCGCCTCGGCATCCTCGGCGGCCTGTCCATCCTCGGCACCACCGGGATCGTCGTCCCCTACTCCTGCTCGGCCTGGATCGACTCGATCCGTCGCGGTGTGGACGTGGCCCGGGCGGCCGGGCGCACCCATGTGGCGGGGTGTACCGGTTCGACCTCGGAGAAGGTCGCGGTCGCCGTGCACGGGCTGCCCGAGGACGCGCTGCTCGACATGGGCGACTTCGCCGGAGCCGTCCTCAAGTACCTCAAGCGCCACCCGGTGCCCCGGCTGACCATCGCGGGCGGCTTCGCCAAGCTGTCCAAGCTCGCCTACGGCCACCTCGACCTGCACTCGGCGCGCTCCCAGGTGGACAAGGGCTACCTGGCCGAACTGGCCCGGCGCGCCGGGGCGGACGAGGAGCTGGCCGAAGCGGTGGCGGCGGCCAACACCGGCCTGGAGGCGGTGCAGTTGTGCCGGGCGGCCGGGGTACCGCTGGGGGACCAGGTGGCCGAGGCGGCCCGGGCGACGGCGCTCGGCGTGCTGCTCGGCTCGCCGGTGGCGGTGGACGTCATCTGCATCGACCGCGCGGGCACCATCGTCGGCCGGGCGGAGCCGCTCGGTCCGTGACGGTGGCTGGGCCCGTGACGACGCCCGGGCCCTGGACGGCGTCGAGTTGAGTGTCCCGTTCGTGCAAAAGAACCTCAGCAATATCGCATGGTGATGTGAAGATCCGATGCCCATACGGGGTGAGAAACGGACAAAGGTGGCGCCATGCCCGCTCTTGATTCTGGTGCCATCTCAATCATGAGATATGGTCTGCCGGGTGACAGGCGACTACCTCACCCGTATCGGCACCCTCATCCGTACCGCTCGTCAGCACCGCGGCTGGTCCCAGGCGCAGCTCGGCGAGGCACTCGGCACCAGCCAGAGCGCGGTCAACCGCATCGAACAGGGCAAGCAGAACGTCAGCCTTGAGATGATCGCGCGCATCGGCGATGCCCTCAACAGCGAGATCGTCTCCCTCGGCTACTCCGGACCGATGCACCTGCGGGTCACCGGCGGCACCCGCCTCTCCGGCGCCATCGAGGTCCGCAGCAGCAAGAACGCCTGCGTCGCGATCCTCTGCGCCTCGCTGCTGACCACCGGCCGCACCACGATCCGCAGCGTCGCCCGGATCGAGGAGGTCTACCGCATCCTCGAGGTGCTCACCAGCATCGGCGTCAAGAGCCGCTGGCTGAACGACGGCCGCGACCTCGAACTCACCCCGCCGGCCGAGCTCGACCTCGCCGCGATGGACGTCGAGGCCGCCCGCCGCACCCGCAGCGTGCTGATGTTCCTCGGCCCGCTGATGCACCGCGCCCAGCGCTTCGCCATCCCGTACGCCGGCGGCTGCGACCTCGGCACCCGCACCGTCCAGCCGCACCTGACGGCGCTGCGCCGCTTCGGCCTGGAGGTCGCCACCACCGGCGGCGCCTACCACGCCTCGGTCGAGCCGGGCACCCCGCTGGACCGCCCGATCGTGCTGACCGAGCGCGGGGACACCGTCACCGAGAACGCCCTGCTGGCCGCCGCGCGGCACGACGGCGTCAGCGTCATCCGCAACGCCTCGCCCAACTACATGGTCCAGGACCTCTGCTTCTTCCTGGAGAAGCTGGGCGTCCGGATCGAGGGCATCGGCACCACCACCCTCACCGTGCACGGCGTCCCGCAGATCACCTGCGACGTCGACTACACCCCGGCCGAGGACCCGGTGGAGGCGATGAGCCTGCTCGCCGCCGCCGTGGTCACCTCCTCCGAGCTGACGATCCGCCGGGTGCCGATCGAGTTCCTGGAGATCGAACTCGCGGTGCTGGAGGGCATGGGCCTCGACTACGACCGGACCCCGGAGTACCGGGCCCACAACGGCCACACCCGCCTGGTCGACCTCACCGTGCGCCCGTCCAAGCTGGCCGCGCCGATCGACACCATCCACCCGATGCCGTTTCCCGGCATCAACATCGACAACGTGCCGTTCTTCGCCGCCATCGCCGCGGCCGCGCACGGCACCACGATGATCCACGACTGGGTCTACGACAACCGCGCGATCTACCTCACCGAGCTGACCCGGCTCGGCGCGGACGTCAAGCTGCTCGACCCGCACCGCGTCCTGGTCCAGGGCCCGACCCGCTGGCGCGCCGCCGAGATGATGTGCCCGCCCGCACTGCGCCCGGCCGTGGTCATCCTGCTCGCGATGCTCGCCGCCCAGGGCACCTCCGTCCTGCGCAACGTCTACGTCATCAACCGCGGCTACGAGGACCTCGCCGAGCGCCTCAACTCCATCGGCGCCCAGATCGAGACCTTCCGCGACATCTGACAGATCGTCAACTCCCTGGCCGGCCTCAACTACTGAGGCCGGTCAGCAGGATCGCCACGTCCAACCCGGTGTTCAGGTACTCCACGAACACCGGGTTGTTCAGCGCCCAGGGCTCCGGGGGCCCGGGGGTGTCGCGGTCCTTCTGGCGGGTGCGCATCCCTGCTCCTTCCGGCCCGCCGGTGCGGCTACTCGCCGGTGCTGCCGTCGAGGTGCTCGCGCAGGAGATCGGCGTGGCCGTTGTGGCGGGCGTACTCCTCGATCATGTGGGTGAGGATCCAGCGCAGCGAGAACACCTCCTCGCCGTGGTGGCCCAGGACGTCCAACGACTCTGCGGCGGCGACGAGTTCCCGGGCGTGGTCGCACTCGCGGCGCCAGACGGCGAAGGCCTCCGCCGGGTCGGCGGCCTCCACGTCGAACTCGGCGAAGCCGCCGTCGGGGTGCTTCCAGAAGCCGGGCCGGCCCTCGTCGGCGAGGACGTTGCGGAACCAACTGCGCTCCACTTCGGCGAGGTGGCGGACCAGCCCGAGCAGCGAGAGCCCGGAGGGTGCCAGCGCCCGGGCGCGCAGCTGCTCGGAGGTCAGTCCGGCGCACTTCATCGCCAGGGTGTCGCGCTGGAAGTCCAGGAAGCTCGCCAGGGTGGCCCGTTCGTCGGCCGTTCGCAGGGTGGTGGTGCGCTGATCAGCGGTCATCCGGCCATCCTGCCCAGCGGTCGGCGCCGCCGCCGACCATTCCACTGGCCGGACACGCCACGCCGGACGTGCCACGCCGAACGCGCCACGCCGAACGAGCTACGGCAGTTGGGCCAGCTGCTCCAGCCACTCCACCGCGCCCGGCACGTCCGGTGCGACCGGTACACCGTCCGGCACCGGCGGGCGCTCCACCACGACCACGGGCAGGCCGAGTTCACGGGCGGCGGTGAGCTTGGGCGCGGTCGCGGCGCCCCCGCTGTCCTTGGTGACGACCACGTCGATCCGGTGCTCGCGCAGCAGCGCCCGCTCGCCCTCGAGGGTGAACGGGCCGCGCTCCAGCAGGACTTCGAGCGAGGACGGCATCGGCGGCTCGGGCGGGTCCACCGAGCGGGCCAGGAAGTGCAGCCCGTCCAGGTGGGCGAAGGCGCCGATGCCCTTCCGCCCGGAGCTGAGGAAGACCCGCCGGCCGAGGCCGGGCAGCAGCTCGGCTGCGGCCGCCAGTGAGGGCACGAGGTGCCAGCGGTCCCCGCCGACGGGTGTGAAGCCGGGTCGGCGCAGCACCAGTAGCGGCACACCGGTGGCGGCGGCCGCGAGCGCGGCGTTCTGCGACATCCCGGCGGCGAACGGGTGGGTGGCGTCCACCACGGCGGTCACCCCCTCGGCGCGCAGCCAGGCGGCCAGCCCGTCCGGGCCGCCGAAGCCGCCGATCCGCACCTGTCCGACGGGCAGCCGGGGTCGGGCGACCCGCCCGGCCAGCGAGCTGGTGACCCGCAGGCCCGCCCGGCCGTCCAGCGCGGCGGCCAGCGCCCGCCCCTCCGTCGTCCCGCCGAGGAGCAACACGTGTGCGGGGGCGGGCGTGCGGCCGTCCCGGGTCATGCGCCGCAGGGCTCGTGCGGCCGCTCGCGGTCCGCCGAGTAGAGGTGGCTGTCGCGGAACTGATCGGCGGCGAGCGTGCGGCCGACGATGATCACGGCGGTGCGGACCACGCCCGCCTCCTTGACCTGCCCGGCGATGTCGGCCAGCGTGCCGCGCAGCACCAGCTCGTCGGGCCGGCTGGCCATCGCGACCACGGCGGCCGGGCAGTCCGCGCCGTAGTACGGCAGGAGTTGCTCGACCACGTCGTCCACGTAGCCGGCCGCCAGGTGCAGCACCAGCAGGGCGCCGCTGCGGCCGAGGGTGGCGAGGTCCTCGCCCTCGGGCATCGGGGTGGCGCGCTTGGCGATCCGGGTGAGGATGACGGTCTGGCCGACGGTCGGCACCGTCAACTCCCGCTTCAGCGCGGCCGCTGCGGCGGCGAAGGCGGGTACGCCGGGGACCACCTCGTACGGCACGCCGACCGCGTCCAGTCGGCGCATCTGCTCGGCGACGGCCGAGAACACCGACGGGTCGCCGGAGTGCAGCCGGGCGACGTCCCGGCCCGCCTCGTGCGCGGCGACCAGCTCGGCGACGATCTGGTCCAGGTTGAGCTGCGCGGTGTCGACCAGTCGGGCGCCGGGCGGGCACTCGTCCAGCAGCTCGCGCGGGACGAGGCTACCGGCGTAGAGGCAGACCTCGGCGCGGGCCAGGACGCGCTGGCCGCGCAGGGTGATCAGGTCGGCGGCGCCCGGGCCGGCTCCGATGAAGTAGACGGTCACGAGGCGTCCTCCTGAGGGGTGTTGGGCTTGACGGCGGACCACTGGGTGACCGGCATGGCCTGCCGCCACCCGGTGAATCCGCCCACCGGGACGGCGTGGGCGACGGCCAGCTTGACGAGTTCCCCGCCGTGGCGCCGGTACCACTCGGTGAGCAGCGCCTCGGACTCCAGCGTCACGGTGTTGGCGACCAGCCGCCCGCCCGGGCGCAGCGCGGCCCAGCAACTGTCCAGCAGGCCGGTGGCGGTGAGGCCGCCGCCGATGAACACGGCGTCGGGGGTGGGGAGTTCGGCGAGTGCGTCGGGCGCCCGGCCGGTCACGACCCGGAGCCGGGGCACGCCCAGCGCGGCGGCGTTGTGCATGATCCGCCCGGCCCGGACCGGGTCCCGCTCGATGCTGACGGCCCGGCAGTCCAGGTGGGCGCGCAGCCACTCGATGGCGATCGAGCCGGAGCCGCCGCCGACGTCCCAGAGCAGTTCGCCGGGGGCGGGAGCGAGGGTGGCCAGGGTGGCGGCGCGGACGTGCCGCTTGGTGAGCTGGCCGTCGCTCTGGTACGCCTCGTCGGGCAGGCCGGGGACGAGGGAGGCGCGCGGACCGTCGGCGAGTTCGACGGCGATCAGGTTCAGCGGGTCGCCGGGCGGGTGCAGCCAGTCGTCGGCGCGGCCGTCGACCTCTCGTTCGCGGTCGTGGCCGAGTTGCTCCAGCACCCGCAGCCGGGCGGTGCCGAAACCGCGCGCGGTGAGCAGCGCGGCGACGGCGGCCGGGGTGTCGGCGTCGGCGCTGAGCACCAGCAGACGGCGCCCGGGGTGGAGGGCGCGCGCGAGGGCGTCCAGCGGCCGGCCGACCAGGCTGACCACCTCGGTGGCCTCCATCGGCCAGCCGAGCCGGGCGCAGGCGTGGGAGACGGAGGAGGGGTGCGGCAGGACGCGCAGCCGGTCGGCGCCGACGATCTCGGCGAGGGTGCGGCCGATGCCGAAGTACATCGGGTCGCCGCTGGCCAGCACGGCGATCCGGCGGTCGGCGTGCCGGGCGAGCAGTCCGGGGACGGCCGGGCGCAGCGGGGACGGCCAGGCGACGCGCTCGGCGGTGACGGCGTCCCGGGGGAGCAGGTCCAGCTGCCGGGAGCTGCCGATGACCACCTCGGCGGACTGCAGCGCGGCCCGGGAGCCGGTGGCGAGGCCGGGCCAGCCGTCGGCCCCGATCCCGACGACGGTGATCGGAGGGGGCAGCTCGGGCACCGGGTGGCTCCTCGTCGTTCGTTCCTGCTGGCCGGGGCAGCCTACCTGGCGGTATGCGGGCGGGATCCGGCGAGGTGACGGCGGGCGGCGGACGGCTTACAGGTTTCAGCAAACAGATTTCAGATGTTGAACTCTGAAAGCTGAAAGCTGAACTCTGAACTATGAAAGCTGAAGTATGAAAGCTGAAAGCCGTCAGCTGTCCGGCGTCCGCCCTCAGCCCGCCGCCCTCACCTGTCCGCCCAGTCCCCGGAGGCGATCAGCGCCGGCCGCTCCCGCAGCCGGGCCTCGGCCACCGGCCCGGCCAGGTACACCCAGGCCTCGCGCAGCTCGCCGCCCGCCGTCCGTACCGCCAGCCGCCGTCGTACGTACAGCCCCGTTCCGTCCGCCCGGCAGTCCTCCAGGCGGTCCAGCGCCGTGAGTGCCCCGGGGTACGCTCCGGGGCGCAGGGTGACCAGCTCGCCCACGATCCGGCGCCCGGGCGCCGGATCCGGCACCGCGTACGGGAACCCGGGGCCCTCGTGCAGGGCCGCGCCCTCCAGCACCGCCGGGCGGATCTCGGCGCAGCGTCCGCCCAGGTGGCGGGCGTGGTTGCGTCCGCCGCTGCGCAGGGTGCCGTACACGAAGAACGGCAACGCGGCCCCGGCCGGCGGGGCCTGCTCGGTCGCGGACACGGGTTCAACCTCCTCGCTGGGGGAGCGCCCACGGTACGTCCCGCCGGCCGATCCGTGGAACCGACTGGCGCACCGGGTGCTCGATGCGCTGTCATATCGGATGTTCGGCCAGCACCGTCCTAGGGGGACACACATGACATCGCCCGCCTCGCCGCACCCGGCCACGACCCCGGCCTCGGCCACGTCCCCGGCCTCGGCCTCGGCCACGTCCCCGGCAACAACCCCCGGCAGCACCCCGGTCGGCCCGTCCCCGAGCACACCCCCCACCCCCCGGCTCTCCGGCGCGGTCTGGCTGGCCCTCGCGGTGGTCTACGTCGTCTGGGGCTCGACGTACCTCGCGATCCGGATCGCGGTCGAGACGATGCCCTCCTTCTTCTCCGCCGGCGCCCGCTTCCTCACCGCCGGACTGCTGATGGTCGGCTTCCTGCTGGTTCGGCAGGGCCCGGCCGCCCTGCGGGTGAGCGGCCGCCAGCTGGCCTCCGCGGCCCTGGTCGGGGTACTGCTGCTGACCGGCGGCAACGGCCTGGTGGTGCTCGGCGAGACGTCCGTCCCGTCCGGACTGGCCGCCCTGCTGGTGGCCGCCGTCCCGCTCTGGATGGTGGTGCTGACGGCCTTCGGCGGCGGCGAGCGCCCCAAGCCGGCCGAGCTCGCCGGGGTGCTGCTGGGCCTGGTCGGCCTGGGGGTGCTGTCCGCCCCGGCGATCGGCGGGTCGATCAAGCCGATCGGGGTGATCCTGATCATCGGCGCCACCCTGAGCTGGGCGGCCGGTTCCTTCGCGAGCAAGAAGATCCCGCTGCCGGGCAACGTGCTGGCCGCGAGCGCCTACCAGATGCTGGCCGGCGGCCTCTGCGACCTGCTGGTCGGACTGGCCCGCGGCGAGCAGCACGGGCTGGACCTCGGGGCGGTCTCCGGACGGTCCTGGCTGGCCCTCGGATACCTGGTGGTGTTCGGTTCGCTGCTCGCCTTCACCGCGTACGCCTGGCTGCTGCGCTCGGCCCCGCTGACCCTGGTCGGCACCTACGCCTATGTGAACCCGGTGGTCGCGGTGCTGCTGGGCTGGCTGATCCTGGCCGAGCCGCTGACCGGCCCGACCCTGGCGGGCGGGTCGATCGTGGTGGCGGGCGTCTGCCTGGTGGTGAGCGTCAGCCGGCGTCCGTCCGGTCGGGGTCCGTCCGACCGGCGTCCGGGGCGCCCGGTGAAGGCGCGGTCCGGTCGCGGCTGAGCCGTCCCGGACCGTACACGCCGTCGTGGGGCCCGAGCGGATCGTCCCGGCCGACTGACCGGGGACGATCCGCCCGCGCACACCCCTCGCCCCGCCCCCGCGCCCACGCCCCGCCCCGCCCCGCTCGAAGCGAGGAAGGGGGCGCGGAAGGCGAGCGGGCCGGTCAGAGCGCGTGCGGCGACTTCCCCGTCCACCAGTTCCCCGGCGCCTCCGGGTCGCGGCTGGTCCAGTACTCGATGATCGCGCGGGTGAACTCCTCGGCGGACAGCGTGCCGTCCCCGTCGAGGTCGAGGTGCCGGAAGGCCTCTTCGGCGTCGTCGCGGCAGAGCCCGGCGAAGTGGCCGCGCTGGAACACGAAGAACTCGCCGGCGTCCACCGTCCCGCTGCGGTCGGCGTCGGCGACGGAGAGGAAGGCCTCGGCCAGGGAGCCGAGGATCTCCCGGGCGGCCTCCGGGTCGTCGGCGAGCGCGGCGGTCGCGGCGACGAACTGCTCGCGGGTGATCGCCTCCGTCCCGGCGGGCTTTCCGGCGAGGTGCAGGTCGTGCCAGACGGTCAGGTAGGCGCGGACGATGACGGCCTCCGCCTCCGAGCCCTCCTGATGGCCGAGCGAGCGGGCCACCGAGTGGCCCATCAGGACGTGGTCCCGCTCGGTGAGCAGGCCGTCCCCGTCGGCGTCGAGGTGGTCGAAACCGTGATTGATCTTTGCGATGAGCAGGTCGTCCGACAATGTGCCCCTCCGGTGGCGGTCCGCGCGGCACGTCGAGTGACGGCACGTCGCCAGCACGCTAACCCCTCGAACCGGGCTCGCGCAGCCGAACGAAGGCCGAACGGCAGCGCCCGCCGGGCCCGGTTCAGTCTTCCTGGTGGTCGGCCCAGACATATGTCTCCGGCAACAGGTCCGCCACCGGCAGGGTGCGCAGTCCGGTGCCCCGGCCGACGATCACCCGGGCCTTCGGGAAGTAGTCGAGCAGCACCTGGCGACAGCGCCCGCACGGTGGGATCACCCCGCGCTCGCGGTCCCCGACCGCCACCACCGTGGTGAGGTCGTAGGCCCCCTGGCCCGCGGCCGCGCCGATCAGCACCAGCTCCGCGCACGGGCCGCCGGTGAAGTGGTAGACGTTCACCGCTGTGACGATCCGCCCGTCGGCGTTGCGTCCGGCCGCCGCCACGGTGTGGTTGTCGCCCTTCGAGTACCGCCGGGCCACCTCCAGGGCCGCCTCGACGAGCTCCCGGTCGACGCGCTCCCGGTCGACGCGCTCCTGGTCGGCGGGCTCCTGGCCGACGAGCTCCCGGTCGACGCGCTCCTGGTCGGCGGTCTCCTGGCCGACGCGCTCCCGGTCAACCGGGAGCCCCTGGTCGGCGGCCTCGTGATCGATGCCGGACATCATCGGCGGTCCTTCCTGGTCGAAGCCGGAACCGTACGATCATCACTGTTGCGCCCCCGATCGTGCCAACCCTTTCGCGGGCCCGGCCGCCGGTCACCCCACGGTCCCGGCGCGCCGGCCCGCCCTCAGTGCACCGCCGCCAGCAGCTCCCGGGTGTACTCGGTGTGCGGCGCCTCGAACAGCTGCTCCCGGTCGGTCGACTCGACCAGCCGCCCCCGGTGCATCACCGCCACCCGGTCGCAGAAGTGCCGGACCACCGCGAGGTCGTGCGAGACGAACAGGAAGGCCACGCCGAGCCGTTCGCGCAGCTCCATCAACAGGTTGAGCACCTGCGCCTGCACCGACACGTCGAGCGCCGAGACCGGCTCGTCCGCGATGATCAGCCGCGGCTCGGGTGCCAGTGCCCGGGCGATGCCGATCCGCTGCCGCTGCCCGCCGGAGAACTCGTGCGGGTAGCGGTCCAGGTGCCCGGCGGCCAGCCCGACCTGCTCCAACAGCTCGGCCGAGCGCTCCCGCCGCTGCGCCGCGTCCAGCCGGCTGTGCAGGCGCAGCGGGGTGTCGAGGGTCTGGGCGACGGTGCGCCGCGGGTTGAGCGAGGCGTACGGGTCCTGGAACACCAGCTGGATCTCCCGGCTGAGCCGGCGCCGCAGCTCGCGGTCCGGGCGGGTGACGTCCTGGCCGTCGTAGCGCACCCGGCCGCCGGTGGGCCGTTGCAGTCCGGCCAGCACCCGGGCGGTGGTGGACTTGCCGGAGCCGGACTCGCCGACCAGTCCGACCGTCTCGCCCGGCGCGATCCGCAGGCCCAACCCCTCGACCGCCCGGACCGGCTCGGCCCGCAGCGCGGGCAGGTGCCGCCGGCCGGGGAAGTGCACGGAGAGGTCCGCCACCTCGACCAGCCAGCGTTCCGGGCGCTCGGCCGCCCGTACCCGGGGAGTGAACACCCGGGGAGTGAACACCCGGGGAACGAACACCCGAGATGGTGACGGATCGTCAACTGTCGGCAGCGCGCTGCCCGGTACCGAGTCGAGCCGCAGCGCCGCCCCCACCAGGGCGCGGGTGTACGGCCGGCGCGGGGCGCCCAGCAGCTCGCCGGTCGGCGCGGACTCGACCTCGGCCCCGTCGCGCAGCACCAGGGTGCGGTCCGTCGTCCCGGCGACCACCCCGAGATCGTGGCTGACCAGCAGCACCGCCGTGCCGTGCTCGCGCTGCAACTCGCCCAGCAGGTCCAGGACTTGTCGCTGGACCCGGGCGTCCAGCGCGGTGGTCGGCTCGTCCGCGATCAGCAGCCGGGGGTCGTTCATCAGCGCCATCGCGATCATCACCCGCTGCCGCATCCCGCCGGAGAACTGGTGCGGGTAGTCGCGCAGCCGGGCGGCCGGGATGCCGACCCGGTCGAGCATCGCGGCCGCGCGCCGACGGGCCTCGGCGCGCCCGGCCCGCGGGTGGTGCAGCCGGTACATCTCGGCGAGTTGGGCGCCGACGCCGTGGAAGGGGCTGAGCGAGGTGAGCGCGTCCTGGAAGACCAGCGCGGCCCGGCCGCCCCGCACCCCGCGCAGCACCGGCTCCCCGGCGCCCACCAACTCCTGTCCGTCCAACCGGATCGAGCCGCTGACGGTGGTGGTCCGCGGATCGTGCAGACCGAGGACGGCCAGCCCGACGGTGGACTTGCCGGAGCCCGACTCGCCCACCAGACCGAGGACTTCACCCGCTGCGAGGTCGAAGGACAGGCCCCGGACGGCGGTCACCGGAGCGCCGCCGCGCGGATCGGCGAACTCGACCGTCAAGTCCCGCACGCTGAGCACCGGATCGGGATCCACCGCATGACCACCTTGGGAATCGAGAGACTTCATCGTTGCGGCTCCCCTCAGCCCAGCCTGATGCGCGGGTCGAGCCAGGCCACCGCCAGGTCCGCCAGCGCGACGAACAGCACCACGAAGCAGGCGGCCAGCAGCACCGCGCCGACCACCGCCGGCAGGTCCTGCCCGGACACCGCCTGGGCGGCGAACCGCCCGACCCCGTTCAACCCGAACACCGTCTCGGTGATCACCGCCCCGCCGAGCAGCATCCCGGCCTCCAGGCCGAGCAGCTGCACCAGTGGCCCGGCGGCGCCGCGCGAGGTGTACTTCAGCTGGGCGCGCAGCCGCCCCAGCCCCTTGCCGCGGGCCGTGCGGACGTACTCCTCGTTCATCGTCTCCAGCAGCTGGGAGCGTGAAAGTCTGGCGAACACGGCCGAGTTGACGAAGCCGAGGACGAGCCAGGGGAGCAGCAGTCCGCCCGCCCAGGCGGCGAGGTCCCGGCTCGGCGGGGTGTAGGAGGGCAGCGGCAGCAGGCCGGTCGAGTAGACCAGCGCCCACTGCGCGACGTACCCGAGGAAGTAGATCTGCACGCTCGCGCCGACCAGGGTGAAGCCGGACAGCAGCCGGTCGGTGCGGCGGCCGTGCCGCAGCGCGGAGACGAAGCCGCTGCCGAGGCCGAGCGCCAGCAGCACGGCGAGCGCCCCGGCGGTCAGCGAGAGGGTGACCGGCAGGTGCTCGGCGAGCGCCTCGGTGACGGGCTGGTGCAGCCGGTAGGAGTAGCCGAGGCAGGGGGCCGCGCAGTGGATGACCGAGCCGTCCACGTCGCTGATGTCGCGCCCGGCCACGACGCCGGCCAGGTAGTCGGTGTACTGGGCGAGCAGCGGCTGGTCCAGGCCCATGCTCTGGCGCACCGCCGCGATCTGCCCGGCGTCGCAGCGGGGGCCGCAGGCGGCCCGGGCCGGGTCGGCGGGCGCGGCGTAGAAGAGGGCGAAGGCGGCGGCGGAGACCGCGACCAGGACGGCGAGGGCCTGGAGGGTCCGCCGCAGGGCGAAGGAGAGCATGGCCGGTCCGGGGTCGACGTGACAGGGAGGCGGGGGAGGGGCGCGGTCGATTCCCGTCCGCTGCCACCACCGCGCGGTGGTGGCAGCGGACGGGAGCCGGCCCGCGCACTCAGGACTTCAGGTACAGCCAGGTCAACCCGACCGTCCCGTAGATCGGGTGGACGAACGCCCCGCCGACGTTGCTGCCGCGCAGCTGGTTGACGGTCGGGTAGGTGAGCGGCAGCACCGGCAGGTCCTTCATCACGGTCTGCTCCAGCGCGTACAGCTCCTTGGCCTTGGCGCGCGGCTCGCCGATCTGGTTGATCCGGTCGATCTCCTTGTCGACTTCCGGGTTGCGGTAGCGCGCCGAGTTGATGTCGCCGCCGGCCCGGCCGTCGAAGGAGAACGGGATCAGCGTGGACGGCGTCGGCCAGTCGACGGAGCTGGTCTCCTCGAACAGGTCGTACGGCGAGTCGGCCCGGTGCACCTCGTCCAGGAAGGCCTTGGGGTCGATCGGCTTGGGCACCACGGTGAGGCCTGCCTTGCCGAAGCCGTCCACCAGCACCTGGGCGACGCGCTGCCCGTCCGGGGTGTTCTTGTACGCGTAGGTCAGGCTCGACGGCGCCCGCCCGGCCTTGGCGAGCGCGGCCTTGGCGGCCTCCGGGTCGCCCTCGGGCTTCGCGGGGTCGAGGTCGTACTTCTGCCAGTCGATCAGCGCGGGCGAGCTGAGCGTGGTGGCCAACTCCCCGGTGCGGGAGCCGCCCTGGACCTGCCGGGCCTGCTGGCGGGGGTACGCGAGGTTCAGCGCCCTGCGCACCTCGACGTCCGGCACCCGCTCGTTGTTGATCACCAGCTGGCTGACGAAGGCGCCCCGGCGGCCGGAGACGACCAGTTCCTTGGCCTTGGGGTCGGTGTCGGCGACCTGGTACAGCTCGGGGGAGAGCTCGTCGGAGGCGGTGGTGGCGTCGGCGCCGCCGTCCCGGCCGGACAGGATCTGCTGGTTGCCGTTGAGCGCCTCCTTGCCGTACGTGAACACGAACCGGTCCGGGTACTGGTTGCGGATCGGGTCGGTCTCCGCCTTCCAGGCCGGGTTGCGCTCCAGCACCATCCGGGTGTTCTGGACGTGCTCCACGATCCGGTACGGGCCGGTGGCGAGCGGCAGCCGGTCGTAGTCCGTCCCGGTGTCCTTGTCCCGGCGCACCGGCGCGGAGGAGGACTGCGCGGCCATGTACGGCACGTCGGCCTGCGGCTGAGGGAAGTGGAAGACCAGGGTGCGCTCGTCCGGGGTCTCGATCGCGGCGAGGTCGCCCGCCTGCGGGCCGGCGTACTTGGCGCGCGCCGCCTCGTAGCTGGGCTCGCCGGTGAGCCACTGCGGCCAGTACGGCGGGCCGACCTCGTAGCCCTTGCCGAAGGTCCGCTCGATGCCGTACTTGACGTCCTGGGAGGTGATCGGCCTGCCGTCCTCCCAGGACACGCCCTCCTTGAGCCGGTACGTCCAGGTGCGCCCGCCGTCGGCCGGGGTGCCGGTGTCAGTGGCCAGGTCTCCGACCAACTTGGCCTTGCCGTCAACGATCTGATACTGCGTCAATTGGCGTCCCCAGAGCAGCGAGGCGTTGTAGGTGGCTCCCGCGTAGACCTTCTGCGGGTCCAGGTGGCGGAACTCGACGCTGTTGTACACGTTCACCGTGCCGCCCGGGCGGGCGCCGGGGACGGCCGGGGCGGGGCCGGCGCTCTCCCGCTCGGTGCCGAGCGCGGCGGTCAGCGGGGAGGTCTCCGTGGCCGGGGCCCCGCCCGCGGCGGAGCCGGTGCTGCCCGCGCCGGCCGAGCAGGAGGTCGCCAGCAGGGCGGTGGCGATGACGGCGAGCGGGGGTTTGGTCCAGCGCATGGCGAATCTCTCCTTGCCCCGACACGTTCGGATCGGGGAGGGCTCGAATGGTTGATCGGCTGATCGATTGATCGATTGATCGGTGGGAACGGGATGGTTGGAACGGGAGGGGGTCAGCGGGCCCGGCGCGGGTCCAGTGCGTCCCGGACGGCGTCGCCGAGCAGGTTGAAGGCGAGTACGAACACCAGCAGCGCGACCCCGGGGAAGACCAGGTAGGTCGGGTCGGACTGGAAGACCTCCGAGCCGCGCGAGATCATCCGCCCCCAGTCGGGAACGGGCTCGGTGATGCCGACGCCGAGGAAGGACAGCGCGGCCTCGGAGGCGACGAAGGTCGGCACCGCCATGGTGGCGTGCACCAGCAGCTGGGAGCGGACGTTCGGCAGGAGTTCGTGGACGACGATGTGGAACCGGCTCGCCCCCTGCGCCCGGGCGGACTGTACGAAATCCCTTTCCCGGAGCGAGCGGACGGTGGCCCGCAGGGAAAGCGCGAGCGGAATCCAGCCGAATGCGGAGAAAACCAGGATCAGCACCAGGAACTGCATCCACTCCGGTTCCGCGCTGCCCGGATCGACCAGCCGGGACTGGATCACCGGGCTGAGCGCGAGCAGCAGGAGCAGGGTCGGAAAGGCCAGCAGCACATTGGCCAGAAAGCCGAACAGCCGGTCCGCGATCCCGCCGAGATAGCCGACCGCGACCCCGGCCAGCACACCGAGCACGGTGGTCACGGCGGCCGAGGCCGATGCGATCAGCAGCGAGGTGCGGATGCCGTACAGCAGTTGGGTCAGGACGTCCCGGCCGAGGCCGGGCTCCAGGCCGAACCAGAACTCCCCGGAGATCCCGCCGTTCGGCAGCATCGGCAGTCCGCCGTCGCTGAGCAGGCCCGGAGTGTTCTGGCCGTAGTGTTCGACCGGGTTCTTCCCGTACAGGGCGGCGATCAGCGGCGCGGCCAGTGCGAGCAGCAGGAACAGCAGGACGACGGCGCTCGCGGCGGCGCCGACCCGGTCGCGCAGCACCCGGCGCGGCAGGCTCGGTGCGGCGGGCCCGGAGGCCGTGCCGGTAACTGCGACTGTGTCGACCGCTGCCATGAGAGCCGTACTCCCCGAATTCTCCGCCGCCCGTGGGTGAGGGTGCGCTGGTGGGCATTTCCGACCCGCCGCCAGGGGTTTCCCGGCGGCGGGTCGAGCGACATCAGATCGGATGCGTCCGATGTTCCGCAAATCCCCGGAAGGCGCTCCGGCGGAATTCCTGCGGCATTGTTTCGGGAATTGTGGCGGCTTCATTTCCCGGTAACACGGCCGTCGCAGGAGAACGGACATACCCCGCCGAACCGGGCGGCCGGTTCCGCATTCTGAGACCTCCGCCACAGTCCCCGCGGTGTTGGTACGATCCCGGTGGACCGCGACTGGCGCGTAGGGATGGAATCGACCATCGGGAAGCGGTCCCGTGAATCCTCACGTCGTTGCCGAGCGCCTGGGCCGCCCCAGCATCCCCACCAGGAGACCGCCATGGCCCAGCCCGAGCAGACGCCCCACACCGCCGCCGTCCCCGCGGCCGACACCGCCTTCCGCAGCGCCCTGGACGTCGTGGCCGGCGTCGAGCCGCGGATCGCCGCCGCCATCGGCCAGGAGCTGGCGGACCAGCGCGCCTCGCTCAAGCTGATCGCCAGCGAGAACTACGCCTCCCCGGCCGTCCTGCTCACCATGGGCAACTGGCTCAGCGACAAGTACGCCGAGGGCACCGTCGGCCGCCGTTTCTACGCCGGCTGCCGCAACGTCGACACCGTCGAGGCGATCGCCGCCGAGCACGCCCGCGAACTGTTCGGCGCCGAACACGCCTACGTCCAGCCGCACTCGGGCATCGACGCCAACCTCACCGCCTTCTGGGCCGTCCTCTCCCAGCGGGTCGAGAGCCCGGCCCTGGAGCGCGCCGCGGTGCGCAACGTCAACGACCTCACCGAGCAGGACTGGGCCGAGCTGCGCCGGGAGCTCGGCAACCAGCGCATGCTCGGCATGTCCCTGGACACCGGCGGCCACCTCACCCACGGCTTCCGCCCCAACATCTCGGGCAAGATGTTCGAGCAGCGCAGCTACGGCACCGACCCGGTCACCGGCCTGATCGACTACGACGCGCTGCGCGAGACCGCCCGTGAGTTCCGCCCGCTGATCCTGGTGGCCGGCTACTCCGCCTACCCGCGGCTGGTGAACTTCCGCAAGATGCGGGAGATCGCGGACGAGGTCGGCGCGACCCTCATGGTCGACATGGCGCACTTCGCCGGCCTGGTCGCGGGCAAGGTGCTGACCGGTGACCACGACCCGGTGCCGCACGCCCACATCGTGACCACCACCACTCACAAGTCGCTGCGAGGCCCGCGCGGCGGCATGGTGCTCAGCACCGCCGAGCTGGCCGAACACGTCGACCGCGGCTGCCCGTTGGTGCTCGGCGGCCCCCTCTCGCACGTCATGGCGGCCAAGGCCGTCGCCCTCGCCGAGGCCCGCCGCCCCGAGTTCCGGGCCTACGCCCGCGCGGTGGTGGACAACGCCCAGGCGCTGGCCGAGGGCCTGCTGCGCCGCGGTGGCAAGCTGGTCACCGGCGGCACCGACAACCACCTGGTGCTCGCCGACGTCTCCGGCTACGGCCTGACGGGTCGTCAGGCCGAGGCGGCGCTGCTGGACTCGGGCATCGTCACCAACCGCAACTCCGTCCCGCAGGACCCGAACGGCGCCTGGTACACCTCGGGCGTGCGGCTGGGCACCCCGGCGCTCACCACCCGCGGCCTGGGCACCGCTGAGATGGACGAGATCGCCGCCCTGATCGACACCGTCCTGCGCGGCACCACCCCCACCAGCACCGCCAACGGCGCCCCGTCCAAGGCGAACTACGCCCTCGACGAGTCCCTCCGGGACGGCGTCGCCAAGCGCGCCGCCGACCTCCTGGCGCCCTTCCCGCTCTACCCGGGCGTCGACCTGGTCTGACCAGGACCCAGCGGGCTCGGCGCGGAAACGCCCCGACCCGGGGCCACCGACCAGCGGTTCGGCGGCCCCGGGCCAACCCGGCTAGGGTGCGTATTTGGTCGTGATCAAGCGGCTCTGGTGAGGTCCTTGATCCAGATCATCGCGCCACGAAGGTGGAGGCCGGCGAGGTAGCTCTC
>NZ_JBVIFM010000019.1:0-174491 GCF_055571335.1 Kitasatospora sp. NPDC030952 | reverse complement strand
ATCACCCAGCCCCCGGAGCGCCCACCCCCGGAACCGCCCCCGGCGCCACCCACCCTCCCGAAAGCCCACCCCCACAACACCAGCCCCGCGCAGCGCCCCCCACAACCCAACGGCCCGCCACCCCCCAAGGGGCAACGGGCCGCCAGCCATCCACCTAACCGTCAGCGCCTACGAACCCCAGCCGCCAACTCCCCCGCCAGCCCCCGCACCGCATCCAACGCAGCCCCCTCGTCCTCCCCCTCGGAGAGGATCCGCTTCACGAAGGCCGACCCCACGATCACCCCGTCCGCGAACCGGGCGACCTCCGCCGCCTGCTCCGCATCGGAGACCCCGAGCCCGACACACACCGGCAGGTCCGTCGTGGCCCGGGTCCGAGCCACCAGGTCCTCGGCCAGCGACCCGACCGCCGACCGGGTCCCGGTCACCCCCATCACCGCGGCCGCGTACACGAACCCGCTCCCCGCCGCCGTGACCTCCGCCAGCCGCGCGTCCTTGCTGCTCGGCGCGACCACGAACACGGTGTCCAGCCCGTGCGCGTCCGCCGCCTTGCGCCACTCCGCGGACTCCTCCACCGGCAGGTCCGGCAGGATGCACCCCGCCCCGCCCGCCGCCGCCAGGTCGGCCGCGAAGCGGGCCACCCCGTACCGGTCGACCGGGTTCCAGTAGGTCATCACCAGCACCGCCGTCCCGGGGTTGGCGGCGGCGACCTCCTGGACGGTCCGCAGCACGTCCTTGATCCGCACCCCGCCCCGCAGCGCGATGTCGTCCGCGGTCTGGATCACGGCCCCGTCGAGGACCGGGTCGGAGTGCGGCAGCCCGATCTCGACGACGTCGCACCCGCCCTCGATCAGCGCGTTGACCGCCCGGATCCCGCCGTCCACCGAGGGGAACCCGGCCGGCAGGTAGCCGATCAGCGCCGCCCGCCCCTCGGCCTTGGCGCCCGCCAGCACGGCACTCAGCTTCGAAGCCATGATCACTTACCCCCCTCGGCCGCGCCGCCGGCCGGCGAATCGTAGAGCCCGAAGTACTGGGCCGCGGTGTGCATGTCCTTGTCGCCGCGCCCGGAGAGCGAGACCAGGATGGTCGCCTCCGGCCCGAGCTCGCGGCCCAGCTCCAGCGCCCCGGCGAGCGCGTGGGCGCTCTCGATCGCCGGGATGATCCCCTCGGTGCGCGACAGCAGCCGCAGCGCCTGCATGGCCGCGTCGTCGGTCACCGGCCGGTACTCGGCCCGCCCGCTGTCCTTCAGCCAGGCGTGCTCCGGCCCGACCCCCGGGTAGTCCAGTCCCGCCGAGATCGAGTGCGACTCGATGGTCTGCCCGTCCTCGTCCTGGAGGACGTACGTCCGGGACCCGTGCAGCACCCCGGGGTCCCCCTTGGTCAGCGTGGCCGCGTGCCGGGGGGTCTCGGCCCCCTCCCCCGCCGCCTCGCAGCCGATCAGCCGCACACCGGCGTCCGGGATGAACTCGTGGAAGATGCCCATCGCGTTGGAACCGCCGCCCACGCACGCCACGACGGCGTCCGGCAGCCGCCCGGTCCGGTCGAGCACCTGCTGGCGGGCTTCGACGCCGATCACCCGGTGGAAGTCCCGGACCATCATCGGGAAGGGGTGCGGCCCGGCGACCGTCCCGAACAGGTAGTGGGTGGAGTCGACGTTGGCGACCCAGTCGCGGAAGGCCTCGTTGATGGCGTCCTTGAGCGTCCGCGACCCGGACTTGACCGCGATGACCTCGGCCCCGAGCATCCGCATCCGGGCGACGTTGAGCGCCTGGCGCTCGGTGTCGACCTCGCCCATGTAGATGGTGCAGTCGAAGCCGAACAGGGCGCAGGCGGTGGCGGTGGCCACCCCGTGCTGCCCGGCGCCGGTCTCGGCGATGATCCGGGTCTTGCCCATCCGCCGGGTGAGCAGCGCCTGGCCCAGCACGTTGTTGATCTTGTGCGAGCCGGTGTGGTTGAGGTCCTCGCGCTTGAGCAGGATCCGCGCCCCGCCCGCCTCGGCGGAGAAGCGGTGCACGTCGGTCAGCGGGCTCGGGCGCCCGGTGTAGTCCTTGAGCAGCCCGTCGAGCTCGGCGGTGAAGGCCGGGTCGGTCTTGGCCTTCTCGTACTCCTCGGCGACCTGTTCGACCGCGGCGACCAGCGCCTCGGGGATGAAGCGGCCGCCGTACGCGCCGAAGTAGCCGCGCGCGTCCGGCACCTGGGCACCGGGCAGGTAGTCCTTCTCGGACATGGTGGTTTCCCTTGGACGGAGATGGATGACAGTGACGTCCGATCGGCCGGATCCCGGATCCAGCCGCTCTGGTCGGCTGGATTCGGATTCAGCCGTGGGTCACGCGCCATCGCCGCCCCGGGACCTGCCCGGGCTCGCAGCCGATCACGTACCGCACCCGACGCCCCAGCACCCGGCGTGCGGGCGCGCGGCAGCCGCGCGGGCGGCAGCCGGGGGCGAGTCGGGTGGCGATCTTCATCGGGGCGGTGTCAGTCCTTGTGCCGGACGGCGGGGTGGGCCCCGGCCGCGACCAGGTCGGCGACGGCGGCCCGCGGGTCCTTGCCGGTCACCAGCGACTCGCCGACCAGCACCGCGTCGGCGCCCAGGTTGGCGTAGTTGATCACGTCGAGCGGGCCGCGCACACCGGATTCGGCGATCTTGACGATGCTGTCCGGGATGGCGTGGGCGACGTTCCCGAAGGTGTTGCGGTCGACTTCGAGGGTCTTCAGGTTGCGGGCGTTGACGCCGATGATCCGCGCCCCGGCGTCCACCGCGCGCTTGATCTCCTCCTCGTCGTGCACCTCGACCAGCGGGGTGAGGCCGATCGACTCGGCGCGCTCGATCAGCGACACCAGGGCCGGCTGGTCGAGGGCGGCGACGATCAGCAGCACGAGGTCGGCGCCGTGGGCGCGGGCCTCCCACAGCTGGTAGGCGGTGACGATGAAGTCCTTGCGCAGCAGCGGGGTGTCCACCTCGGCGCGGACGGCGTCCAGGTCGGCGAGCGACCCGCCGAAGCGGCGCTGCTCGGTCAGCACGCTGATCGCGGCGGCACCGCCGGCCGCGTAGTCGCGGGCCAGGGCCGCCGGGTCGGCGATCGAGGCCAGCGCGCCCTTGGACGGGCTGGAGCGCTTCACCTCACAGATCACCCGGACCCCGTCGCCCTTGAGGGCGGCGACGCCGTCCTTGGCCTCCGGGGCCTTGGCCGCGAGCGCCTTGAGTTCGTCAAGGGAGACCCGGGCCTGCCGCTCGGCGAGGTCCTCACGGACCCCTTCGATGATCGAGTCGAGCACACTCACTCAGGAGCCCCCATCAGTCCTGGCTGGTTCGCCAGCGCGAGCCGAGCGGGCGGGGGCCCGTCGGCCCTTCGATGGTATCGGCACCCGGGTGGGCACGGCGCATCCGCCCGGCCCGCGTCTCGCGGAACGGGACGCCGTACGACGGCTCTCAACTGCGGTTTCACCGGCTCTCCACCGGCGGGGCGGCCCGAACTCCGCACCGGGATGGGGCCGCTCAGACCACCGGCGGCGCCAGCCCGGCCCCCACCGGCAGGTTGCGCACCACCGCGAACACCAGCACCAGCAGGGCGATCAGCGCCCAGCGGCGGCCCCCCACCGACACCCGGACCGGCGGCCCGCCGGTCAGCGCGGCCCAGGCCCAGCGCAGCCACAGCAGCGCCAGGACGCCGAGCAGCAGGACGGCCACCGCGTTGTCGTGCAGCGCGCCGGTCAGGTCCCCGTGGGCCAGCGCGTGGACGCAGCGCAGGCCCCCGCAGCCGGGGCACCACCAGCCGGTGGCGGTCAGGAAGGGGCAGTCGGGGTAGTGCCCGGGGGCGTTCGGGTCCACCACCGCGACGTACCCGGCGGGGGCGGCCACCGCCGCCAGCGCGGCCAGCGGCGGGCCCATCCGGCGCTGCACGGGCGGTGGGGCGGGGGCGGCGGGGGCGGCGTTCACGCCCCGATTGTGCCGGTGCCGGGCCCGGACAGCACGAAACGGCGGGCGTGGCGCGCCCGCCGTTCGGTTGTACGAATCCGCGCCGGTCAGGCGGCGACGGCCTCGCGGGCCTCGATGGCCGCCTTGCGGGCCGCGGACTGCTCGGCGACCGACTTGTAGACGTTGGCGCTCGCCTGCTTGCCCATGCCGGCCATCGACATGGCCTTGCCGACGATGCCACCCACCAGGACGACCGCCAGGCCGGCCCAGACCAGCAGCGGGGACGGCAGGATCATCGCGACGCCCGCGATGCCGAAGCCGACGAAGGAGATGACGACACCGGTCCAGGCGGCGGGGTTGTGGCCGTGTGCTGCTGCTGACATCGATGGTGCTCCTAGGCTCTCGGGGCCCGGCCGGGCCTGCGGGGCCGCCGGCGGGTTGACGGTTCCCATTGTGCCGGGCCACACACGGGCGCCCCAAAGCGGGTGGCGGGTCTATCGCGTCACACCCGCCGCCCGGCCCCCCGGGGCCGTCAGACGGCCGTCGGGTCCTCGCCCCGGTCCAGGGCCTTCCACAGGTCACCGGGGGTGTCGGCGGTCGCCGGGGCCTTGCGGGTCGGCGCCTCGTAGCGGCTGCCCATGGCCGGCCAGCCCCGGCCGTGGCGCAGGGTGATCAGCCCGGCGACGGCGAGCAGCAGCCCGCCGGCCAGGGCGACCCAGGGCCAGGCGGTGTGCGAGACCTCGGTGGCGGACGAGCCGGCCAGCGCCAGCTTGCCGGAGGCGGCGGAGTCCAGGGCGGCGGTGCCCGAGGCCCCGGCCACCGAGGCGGCGGCCGCGCCCAGCCCGGCCAGCAGGGTCAGCGCGCCGACCGCGAGCCGGCCGATGCCGCGCACCGCGAACACCGCGACGGCCGCGGCCAGGCCCACCAGGGCCAGCCCGCCGGGCAGTTCGGAGATCTTGCCGCCGGTGACGGACACGTCCAGGGTGCCGGCCCGGCCCTCGGCCCAGACCCGTCCGACCGCGGTCAGCACCAGCACCGCGCTCAGCACGGTCAGCAGCAGCATCACGCCGAGGGTGCGGCGGCCTGCCTTGGGCGTCGCGGGAGCGTCAGGGGCGGGGGTCTGGTCTGCAGCGGTCACCCGTCCACTATCCCCCGGGCCACGCCCTACGCCGTACCCGGGGTGGGGAACCCGTCCGTGCGCAGCACCACCGTGCGCCCGCCCAGCGGCAGGAACAGGTCGTTGCCGAAGGGCACCCGCTCGGCCTCCCGGTAGACGCCGCCGGGGGACGGCGCGGTGTGCACGGTGCAGGCGGCGGCCGCCGGGTCGACTACCACGTACAGCGGCACGCCGCTCTCCGCGCAGGCCCGCGCCCAGGCGTGGTCGCGGCCCGGGTGCGACACCTCCAGCACCGCCTCGACGTCGGCGGCGGCGTACCGGCCCCGGGGGTGGTGGACGGCGCCCGGGGCGAGCACCGCGAGGTCCGGGGCGAGCGGCCCGTGCGCGGCCGGGAAGTCGATCATGACCTGGGACAACACCCGCCCCCGGCCCCCGAGTTCGTCCTCGACCTGCACGGCGGCGGCGAACACGACCCCCCAGCGCAGCTCGTCGTACGGCACCTCGGGCATCCCGGCCGCCTCCTCACGCCTCAGGACAGTTCCGGCCTCCGCAGCGTATTGGCGGTGGCGACGGCCCGCAGCACGGCGGCCGCCTTGTTGCGGCACTCGGTGTCCTCGCCGTGCGGGTCGGAGTCGGCGACCACGCCGGCGCCCGCCTGCACGTACGCGGTGCCGTCCC
This sequence comes from Kitasatospora sp. NPDC030952, assembly GCF_055571335.1. NCBI lineage: Bacteria > Bacillati > Actinomycetota > Actinomycetes > Kitasatosporales > Streptomycetaceae > Kitasatospora > Kitasatospora sp. NPDC030952. Next base: position 168,783 of record NZ_JBVIFM010000019.1, on the reverse strand, counting down.
GCAGCACCGCGGTGCGGATCGCGATCGCGGTGTCCGAGGCCCCGGCGAAGTCCAGGTAGCCGACGCAACCGCCGTACAGGCCGCGCCGGGTGGGCTCCAGCTCCTCGATGATCCGCATCGCCCGCGGCTTGGGCGCGCCGGACAGGGTGCCCGCGGGGAAGCAGGCGGTCAGCACGTCGAAGGCGCTCCGGCCGGGGGCCACCGTGCCGGTCACCGTCGAGACGATGTGCATCACGTGGCTGTAGCGCTCGATCTGCATGAAGTCGACCACCTCGACGCTGCCCGGCTCGCAGACCCGCCCGAGGTCGTTGCGGCCCAGGTCGACCAGCATCAGGTGCTCGGCCCGCTCCTTGGGGTCGGCGAGCAGCTCGGCGGCCAGCGCCGCGTCCTCGTGCGGGGTGGCGCCGCGGTGCCGGGTGCCGGCGATCGGGTGCAGCATCGCCTCGCCGTCGGTGACCTTGACCAGCGCCTCCGGGCTGGAGCCGACCACGTCGAAGCCGCCCTCGGCGCCGCCGTCCGGACCGGGGAAGCGGAACAGGTACATGTACGGGCTGGGGTTGGTGGTGCGCAGCACCCGGTAGACGTCCAGCGCGGAGGCCGGGCAGGGCGCCTCGAAGCGCTGCGAGGGCACCACCTGGAAGGCCTCGCCGGCCCGGATCCGCTCCTTGATCTCCTCCACCGCGGCCCGGTACGGCGCCCCGCCGAACGGCGAGTGCACCTCGCCGGGGCCGACCGGGGTGAACGTCGCCAGGCCCGGGTCGACCGGCTTGAGCAGGCCGGCCTCCATCGCGTCCAGCCGGGCCACCGCGTCCGCGTACGCCTCGTCCACGCCGCTGGCCAGGTCGTTGTGGTTGACGGCGTTGGCGATCAGCAGCACCGTGCCGTCCGAGTGGTCGAGCACCGCGAGGTCGGTGGCCAGCAGCATGGTCAGCTCGGGCAGCTCGAGGTCGTCCGGGTTGAGGTCGGGCAGCTTCTCCAGCCGGCGGACGATGTCGTAGCCCAGGTAGCCGACCAGGCCGCCGGTCAGCGGCGGCAGGCCGTCGTCGGCGTGCCGCGGGGTGTGCAGCGCCTCCAGGGCGGCGCGCAGCACCTCCAGCGGGTCGCCGCCGGTCGGGATGCCCACCGGCGGGGTGCCCAGCCAGCGGGCCTGGCCGTCCGGGCCGGCGGTCAGCGCGGCGGCACTGCGCACGCCCACGAAGGAGTAGCGCGACCAGCTGCCCTGCTCGGCGGACTCCAGCAGGAAGGTGCCGGGCCGCTCCTCGGCGAGGCTGCGGTACAGGCCGATCGGGGTGAGGCCGTCCGCGAGGAGCCTGCGGGTGACGGGGATGACCCGGGTGTCGACGGCGAGCTTGCGGAAGGCTTCGAGGTCCATGCGGGGCGGCACCTTCTGGGGTGGTGGACGGGGTGTCAGGAGGTGGGGTCAGGAGGTGGTGTCAGGAGGTCTGGAGCAGCACGTCGGCGTCGAAGCAGGTCCGGTCGCCGGTGTGGCAGGCCGCACCGGTCTGGTCGACCTTCACCAGCAGGGTGTCGCCGTCGCAGTCGAGCGCCACCGACTTGACCGCCTGCGCGTGGCCGGAGGTGTCGCCCTTCACCCAGTACTCGTTGCGGCTGCGGCTCCAGTAGGTGCAGCGGCCGGTGGTGAGCGTGCGGTGCAGCGCCTCGTCGTCCATCCAGCCCAGCATGAGCACCTCACCGGTGTCGTACTGCTGCGCGATGGCCGGGAGCAGGCCGTCCTCGGTGCGCTTGAGGCGGGCGGCGATCGCCGCGTCGAGGGAGGTGGTACCGGGGGCGGCGGGAGTGGTGGACATGGGGCCATTGTGTCAGCCCGTCCGGGGGACGAACCGTCCGCGGGCCGTTCGCAGGCGTCCCGTTCGGGCCCACTTCCGCCAACCGCCTGCCGGGCACGGCCCCGGTGGGCCATCCTCGGGCCATGACCTCCGAGCAGCAGCCGCCCGACGCCGCCGCCACCCGTCCGCCCCGGAGCCTGGTGATCACCGTCGCCGCCGTCCTGGCCGTACTGCTCGCGGTGGTGGCCACCGTGCTGCTCTGGCCGGAGGACGACCGGGAGCCCGCCGCGGCCCCGCCCCCGCCCACTCCCAGCGCCACCCCCACCCCGAGCCCGACCCCCACGCCCACCAAGCCGCAACCCCCGTACGCCTTCTTCCCGGTCGGCACCTGCTTCGACCACCCCCAGCTCAGCCCCGTCATCACCAAGGCCGAACAGCGCCCCTGCACCGGCGACCACGACGGCGAGGTCATCGCCGACCTCAAACTCCCCGACAACCTCACCGGCGAGATCCCCATCGCCCTCGCCATGCGCGACGGCTGCAAGGACGCCGAAACCACCGCCAAGTCCCACCAACCCGCCGGCAGGACCTACTACCCCCGCCAGTTCGGCCCCGCCATGGCCAACTACCAGCAGGGCTGGCGCGACTACACCTGCACCCTCACCGCCAGCAACAAGCAGGGCGGCCCCAAACTCACCGGCCAGCTCCACCCCTGACCCGCTTCGAGATTCAAAAACAAAAGAGAAATAATGATGCGCAACAGGAGAAATGAAAATCTCTGGGGTGCTTCTCGGCAAGCCGAGAAGCACCCCAGAGAAAAACTCAAGAGCCATTGACATGAAGCAGACGAATTGCGGCGCCCCCTCGGCGAGCCGAGGGGGCGCCGCAACAAATGCCTGGTGCGCAAAGTCTCGACCGCTCACAGAGCGCGGAGCGAGGTGGCGGTAACCGGCCTTGGACGGGCAGGATCAGGGACCATGCGAATCCTGGTGATGGGTGGAACCTGGTTCCTAGGTCGGGCGATCGTGGCGGAGGCGCTGGCCCGTGGCTGGGCCGTAACAACCTTCAACCGTGGGCTGTCAGGTGTCGATGTCCAGGGCGTGCACACTGTCCACGGCGACCGCACGAGCGGTGATGACCTCAACCGCCTTGTGGAGCAAGGGCCCTGGGATGCCGTGGTGGACACCTCGGCATCCGAGCTGCCGCCTAGTGCTGTTCTCAAGGGAGTTCAAGCGCTGGAGCCCGTCAGCAGCACGTACGTCTACATCTCCACGGTGAGCGTCTACTCCGGGTGGCCCGACCTACCACTGCGGGTAGGTGACGCGCTGCTGGACGGACCGCCGGACGCCGACAAGGACTACGGACGGAACCCGGAGGGCTGGCAGGGGCCCAACCTCCACTACGGTCGGCAGAAGGCCGGTTGCGAGCGAGCGGTGCTGGCGGCCTTCGGTGCAGAGCGAGCGTGTGTGCTGCGGCCCGGCGTGATCCTCGGGCCGGGCGAGTACGTCGGCCGTCTCCCCTGGTGGCTGACCCGCGTGCAGCGCGGTGGCCCGACTCTGGCTCCCGCCCCCAGTAGCCGACCGATTCAGCCGGTCGATGTGCGAGATGTCGCGATGTTCGCGCTGGACCAAGCCGAGACCGGGGTGGGTGGTACCTACAACGTGGCCCACCCGAATGCCATCACGTTCGCCGAGTTCCTCGAGGCATGCTTCGAGGTGACCGGGGGGTCCGGTCACCCGGTGTGGGTGACACCGGAAGTACTGCTGGAGCGCGGGGTGAAGGAATGGACGGAGCTGCCGCTGTGGCGCACCCACGCCGGAGCCTGGGCGGTGGACGCAGGCACCGCCGTTGAGGCCGGCCTGCGCTGCCGGCCCCTGCGGGAGACGATCGCGGACACGTGGGCGTGGTGGGAGGCCGACGGCCGCCCCGTGGACCACCCGCGTTGGGCCGACCACGGGATCGACCCGGTCAAGGAAGCGAAGATCCTGGCCTCGCTGAGCTGATCAGCCTTCGAGGGCAAGCGGTCCCGTGCCGAGTTGGCGCGGGGCCGACTGCCTGGTGAAGTCCTCGATCCGCTCGCCCAGCTCTGCAGCGAGCGCTACCTGGGCGTACCGGCCATTGGTGAGCCCGCGTCGCACAAGCGCCGCTCGCGTCAGCAGGCCGGTGGCGCGCTGCTCCTTCGGTACGGCCCACATGGCTTCGAGGGCCTGCGCCGCACCGTCGAGGTCGTCCCGAAGAAGTCGAGCCGCGGCCAGATCTGCACCGGCGCCACCGACCACGCGCACGGACCGGGCTGCCGAGGGCCTCGAACGCGCCAGGTCCAACGCCTGGGCTGCGGTCTGCTCCGCTCGGCCTCCGTCCCCGATGAGCAGGCAGGTCGACGCATTCGACATCGCCAGTCGCTCCAGGCTGAACCCGAACTCGCCCCCCACCTCGTCGTGGAGATCGTCCCTCCTCCCGGTTCCGTCCGTGGTGGAGGCGTTCAGGGCCCTCTGCGCGGAGGCGACATCTCCCAGGTGCCCGAAGGCGCGGGCCTCGATCGCCGCCAGCCTGCGTTGTGCCACGTCACCCAGACCAGTGAATGCCTGCGCCGCACGAGCGAGCCGTGCGGCCTCGGCCGGTCGGCCGGAGAAATACGCGATGTAGGCGAGCGTGCCGCCCGCGAACGCCCGCAGCGGATCGAACCGGGCCACCTCACCGTACAGTGCAGCCGACCGGGAAAGTCGCCTCGCCCCGTCGAGTGAACCGAGGTCGAAGGCAGCAGTCGCCAGAAGTGCACAAGCCTGTCCAGCAATGATGAGGAGCTCCTGCTGCTGGGCAGGGACCTGCGTACGTTCACGGTTCGCCTCGGCCGACTCACGCATCTCCTTCGCCTTCTGGAAGACGACGTAGGTCGGCGTGGTGACGTACTCGCGGGCCAAGGCAGAAACGTCGTCGCGGAGTTGGTCGAGCGCGATATCGGAAATAGACGCTGCGGCGGCTGCGCCGGCTTCATTCTGGGCGTCTCGTGCAGTCATGTCGATCTCGTCTTCCAGGTTGAACGCGGGTGCGGGTAGATCCGAGGGAGGCGGACCGAACAACGTCGCGGCATCGATGCCGAACATGTACTCCAAGACTCGGCAAGCATCCGGCCCCGGCAGTGTCTGGACCCGTCCGGCGGTCCAACGGCGGAACTGCGACTCGGACACCGTGAGGTTCCGGGCACTCTCATCGAGGAGTTCATTCGCCGAGCGCCGGAAGTGGCGCTCGAAGTCGACGTATCGCCAACGCCGTTGATCGACGAGGACCTTGAGCAGCGTCTGGGGCGTCTCGCGCATATCGGCTCCTCGGAAACATCTGGCGCAGGGCGCTGGGTCAACTCCCTTACCCGCAGGGGACCTTCCCGGCATTGCCTGACGCAACCCTGTCTGGCGACGTGACACCCGGGCGACGTCTCCACACCACGTCGGTCACCGGAAAGGGTGCCCAGGTGGCACTCGCCGCGTGATGGCGGCGACATCCGCTCTTGCCTGACTCTTGGTCAGCCACTCGGCTTCCAGCAGGTCTTCCGGTCGCGGTGGCATTCCTCACCCTCGGATTCGCCGTTGGTTCCACTTCACCGTGGGGCTTCCGAAACGGCCTGTTTCTCCTGGGAGTTCACATGCCCAGCAGTACCGTCACGCAACAGTCCGGCGGCACGATCCCGCCCCTGCGATCCTGGGACGTCGAACCGAACCTGGAGGCCGTCCGATCCACGCGCCAACTGATCCGGCGCACTGCCGAGTCCTGGCGTCTGCCGCTGTCGGACGACGCACTGCGGGACGTGGAGCTGTGCGCCGATGAGTTGCTGGCCAACGCCGTCGACCACGTGCGGGAACCCTGCCGTGTCACGGTCCGGTGGACCGGTGAGCGCCTGCGCGTCGAGATCGCGGACCGGAGTGCGCAGCCGCCGAAGAGGAACATCGCCGACGACCTGTCCATCAGGGGCCGCGGTCTCGTCCTGGTGGAGGCGCTGGCCCATTCCTGGGGCTGGCACCCGGGGGACGTGGGGAAGGTGGTGTGGTTCGAGGTTGCGCCCGAACAATCCGTGACGGGAGACACTCGGCTCGCCGCGCTGGTTTTTGCGGCTCAGGTTCACGCCACGCCATTGGCATCGCCTCGGTACGAGGTTCGCCTGATCGATTCCCGAAGCCCCCACTTCCGGCTGCTGGAGTGCTGGGGGATCTACGACCGCAGGCAGCACGAGTACGTACGCGTCCCGGGCTCCTCAGACCGGGTCAGGCGCTTCTACATCCGGTCAACCGCCGAGACGTATCTGCAAACCCTGTGTGCGGCACGGGTCGAAGGACGGGCGGATCACGCGACCTGATCACAGGTTCGCTCCCCGACGACCCCCCACTCGCCTCTCGGCCACCCCTGTACGTGGGATGTGACCCAACAGGACGTGTCCTCATGCGGTGACGAGGAGCACGTCGGAGGCGACGCGAGCTTACCTGCACCTGCACTTGCACCAACTCGCCGTCACGGCAGGAAGGATGGATGGATGAGTGACTGGGAGTTCGTGAAGAACAGAACCGCCACCCAAGGCGCGGTGTGGAGGTCGGCCGATGGCCTGCTCTACAAGCGCACCGGTGGCGAGGATCTGCGGGCAGAGGCCGAGTTCCAGCGGCTGGCTGCCAGCCTCGGCTACCCGGTGCCGGAGATCGTCGACAGCGGGTCCGAGGACGGAGGCTATTTCGTCGTTGAGCGCGCTATCGGAGACACCTCGCTGCACGAGGAGGCGCTGGCCGACGCCAGGCAGGACGGTCAGGTCAGCTACCAGGTGATCAGCACGGCGGCGGCCGTCTCATCGAAGCTCCTGCAGGCCCAGGCGAGGCACCCCCTCCCCGCCACGCCGTGGTTCGAGAAGGCGGCCTTCGCGGCAGAGGTCTTCGAGGAGAACCCGGACCTCGACACCCCGCGCGTCCACGAAGCGGTCAAGCACGCCCTCGACCGGCTGACGCAGCTCCCGATGGTGCACGGACATCTCGACTACGGCCTGCCCAACGTCCTCCAGGCCGGCGTCATCGACTGGCAGCACCACGGACCGGTCCCGCTCGGCTACGACGTCTACCCCGCGCTCGACATCGTGGCGTTCAAGGGTGGCGGCAAGGGCTACAGCATCACCCCGGAACAGCGCGCCGCCTACACCGCCGCGCTCGACGAGACCACCGCGTCCCTGATCGGGCAGCGGGTGAGCGAGCACCTGGGCGATTTCCTGCTGGTCAAGTGCTTCTTCTTCCTCGCCCTCATGCGGCCCACCGACCCCACGCGGCACGACAAGCACATCAAGTGGCAGTACCGCCGCGCCCTCTTCACGATGGGACTCGATCAGTATGAGTCGGGCAACACGATCGACACCGGCACCTTCCCCGCTCTGGAACGGTTCGCCGCTGAACACCGGTAGGCCGGTGCCCGCCGTTCGCGACCGCGACTACCTGATGGACCACCACGGAGTCGTCTTCAAGGTCATCGGCGACAGCCACCCCGGCAGCCACTACCTGGGCTACGTCAAGTACCACCCCGACGAGAAGGGCGATCGACGGCTGTTCGGCCGGACCTACCGGCAGAACAGCGTCGTGTCGAAGTCCTTCGGCATCCTGGCCGGCAGGCCGGAGTGCTACGTCTACTCCGACACCCTCGGCTGCGTCATCACCGGCATCCCGCGCGAGGACGTGGCCGTCCACTACTCCTGCCGCCATGCCCTCGCCGCCATTCACGCGGACCCCGGCGCGGTCGCCGACAACCCAGCCGGAAAGGATCTCCTGGCGATCGCGGAGTGGATCACCGCGCACGACGCCCAGGGCCTGATCGGCGTCACCGGCTCTTTCCTGGTCGGCTGCTTCAACGAGCGCTCGGACATCGACCTCGTCTGCTACGGGCCGGAGGGATACGAGGCCGCGCAGGAGTTGTTCCAGCAGACCGACCTGATCCGGCCGTACGGCGGGGACGACCTCACCCGGCTGTACATCCGCAGGGCCAAGTACATGGAGGGCAGTTCCTTCGACGCCCTCATCAAGCAGGAAAGCCGCAAGCTCCAAGGGCTGACCGCTGGCGCTGGCGCGCACATCAACTGCGAGCCCATCCGCTCCGACCGCGACAAGACCTTCGCCCGCATCTCCTCCAAGGAGATCGGAGAGATCTCCCTCCTCGCGAGCATCACCGACCACGCCGAGGGTCTCACCACCCCTGCCGTCTACGGGATCAAGGTCAGGACCATCCTCAGCTCGACCATCGACGAGGCCGACTCCTTCGCCCGCCGGATCACCCACATGCGCTCGTACCTCGGCGCCTACACCGGTGCCTTCCGGTCCGGCGACACCGTGCACCTGTCCGGCAAGCTCGTCCACACCCAGGACGGCGAACACAGCGGCTTCGGCATCGAACTCACCCCCTGGACCGTCAGCGGCTCGTACGTCGCCAACCTCGCCGGATAGGACCCGAACCGTGACCCTGTTCGTCATCCGGCACGCCGAGTCCGTCGAGAACGCCGACAAGTGCAACGGCTTCTACCAGGACCCCCGCCCCTACAGCGGAGCCGCCGCGCACGCCATCTCCCGCACCATCGTCGGCCTCACCCCTCGCGGCTTCCGGCAGGCCCAGTGGCTCGCCGAGGTTCTCCCACAGCTCGCGGGCCCCGAACCGCACGTCTACACCTCGACCTACCGCAGGGCGATCGACACCGCGGCGATCGCCGTGCCCGCCCTCCCCGACGGCTGGCCCCAGCAGACGACGCTCCTGGACGAGCAGCACTACGGCGACGCCACCTACATGACCAAGCACGAGCTCAACGACAGCTACCCCGCACTCGCCGAAGACCGCCGCCTGCGCAAGCACGTCTGGACCGCGCCAGGCGGCGGCGAGTCGCTCGCCGAGGGCGTACTGAACCGGGCCGCCGGGTTCGCCGCCCTCGCCCAGGCCGAACTCCAGGAATCGCGCACCGTCGTCGCCGTCACTCACCAGACCGCCGCGGTGGCGCTGCGCTCCCTGCTCGAACTCCGCAGCCTGCCCGAGATCCTCGCCGAGGAGCGGAAGGGCAGGATGCCCAACGCCGCGATCCTCCACTACGAACTACGAGACGGCCGGTTCACCCGGACGGGAACCACCACCCCGCCGATCTAGGAGGAGCCCGTGCGACACCTGTTCCTCAACGGGCCCGTCCAGAACGGACCCTTCACCATCGGCACCCACCCCGGCAAGGCCGTCGGCATCCGCCTCGCCGCCGCCCTCAACACTATCCTGGGCCTACCGCCCGCACCCCACCTGTGGAACACCGTCACCCTCGCCGGAGACCTCCGCCACCGCCGGGCCGGGGGCCCGACGATCCCCCGCCAGCGGTTCGAGGCCAAGCTGATAGCCGACAAGTACGGCCCCGGACAGTCCCCGGCGGGCGGCATCATGACCGACACCGACGCCGAGGTCGCCAACCTCGCCCTGGAGATGATCGACGCCAACCTCCGCACCGGCGCCCTGAGCATCAGCCGCGAGACCGTCCCCACCTGCCGAACCTGCGGCCACATGACCGGCGGTGGCAGTCAACCCTGCAACTCCTGCGGCGGCACCGACATCCAGGATCGAACCACCCTCCACCTCGTCGCCGAGCTGGCGAAGGACCGTCCCGTCCTCGACCGCTCGGACATCCACGCCAGCCACCGCCGACGGCCCAAGCACCTCCAGCACACTGCCGGCAACGTCGCCCAGCGCCTGCTCCTCTCCCGAACGCGCGACCACGGCATCGACCTCTCGTCCCTCGGCCTCAACGGCCTCGTCCTGGACCCGCGCGCCGGAGTGCACGCCACGGTCCTCGCCGCAGCCCGACGGCACGAAGCCGATACGGCCGTCATGACCATCACCCAGAACGCGGCCAACCACATCGCCGCTCACGGACAGCACTTTCGAGACCACAACGGCACCCGCCTCCAGTACGCCCTGCACGGACACCTCCCGTACGACCGTCTGGCAGGCCTCCAGCCGCTGTACGAGGCGTACCGGGCCACCCCGACGGTCAAGGACGGCTTCGAGCAGTGGTTCCTCCCCCTCCTCGCCCTCAGAACCAAGAGCGCGACCCGGCCGGACCAGCTTCCGGCCCTCTTCAAGCACTACATCCGGGCGTACCTGACCCGACCTTCGGAGACCGCAGAAAGCGCCCTCTGGGCGGTGCGGCTCTCGGTCTCCGAAGGCCGCACCGAATGGATCACGGACAGGAGGGCACTGGCCGACATCATGGTTGCCTGCCTGTGAACTCGCCTTCCCAGCCGGGCATTCGACACAGGCTCGCCCCGCGCGCGCCGTGGGCGTAGCCGCAACCGCGCTACGGGGTGAGCCGGTTGGGGCCGCGGAAGAGGAAGGTGGCTTCGCGGATCGAGGGCAGGCCGAGCAGGACCATCAGGACCCGGCCGAGGCCCATGCCGAGGCCGCCGTGCGGGGGGCAGCCGTAGCGGAAGGTGTTGAGGTAGTCCCGCATCGGCTCCGGGCTCATGCCCTTCTCGGCGGCCTGCTCCAGCAGTACGTCGTAGCGGTGTTCGCGCTGGGCGCCGGTGGTGACCTCCAGGCCGTTCCAGAGCAGGTCGAAGCTCAGGGTGACGCTCGGGTCGTCGGCGGGCCGCATGTGGTAGAAGGGCCGGATGCCGACCGGGTAGTGGGTGATGAAGGCGAACTCGTGCCCGGTGGCCTTCTTGAGGTGGGCGGAGATGGCCCGTTCGCCCTCCGGGTCGAGGTCGTCCTTGACTCCCTCCGGGTCCCAGCCTCCCTCGCGCAGGATCCGTTGCGCCTCGGCCATGGTGATGCGGGGGAAGGGCGTGGTGGGGACGGTGACCTCGACGCCGAAGTGTTCGGCGATCGCCTCGCCGTGGGTGTCGGCGACCTTGGCGATGGCGTGGGCGAGCATCCGCTCCTCGAAGGCCATCACGTCCTCGACGCCGTCGATCCAGGCCAACTCCACGTCGACGCCGGTGAATTCGGTGGCGTGCCGGGAGGTGAAGGACGGTTCGGCGCGGAACACGGGGCCGATCTCGAAGACCTTGTCGATGCCGGCCGCGATCGCCATCTGCTTGTAGAACTGGGGTGATTGCGCCAGGTAGGCGCTGCGGCCGAAGTAGCCGAGCTCGAAGACCTCGGCGCCGGACTCCGAGGCGGTGCCCATGAGTTTGGGGGTGTGCATCTCGGTGGCGCCCTGCCCGTGGGCGTACTCGCGCATGCCCTGTTCCAGGGTGGTCTGCACGGCGAACACCAGTTGGGCGGCGGGGCGGCGGCGCACGTCCAGGAAGCGCCAGTCGAGGCGCTGTTCCAGGCCGGTGCGCTCGTCGATCGGCAGCGGCGTGGCGGCCGGGTTGAGGACCTCGACGGCCTCGGGGACGATCTCCAGGCCGCCGAGCTTGACCTGGGCCGCGTCGACGACGCGCCCGGTGATCCGTACGGCGGACTCGGGGGTGAGGGCTTCGAGGCGGGCCTCCAGCGGCCCGCCGTCCCGCTTGTGGGTCACCTGCACCAGACCGGTGGCGTCCCGGACGAGGACGAACTGCATGGTGCGCTGCAGGCGGAGGGTGTTCACCCACCCGCAGACGGAGACGGTACGACCGACGTGTTCTCGCAGCTCGGAGACACGGACGCGGCTGTGGATCATTGAGGTCCTCCGGAGGACATCGTCATGATCCCTTGGGAGTGCGGGCGAGAAGGGTGACTCGCGGTACCACCGCACTTTCGCCGCCACAAGGTGGCGGCCTCGTTCGGGCCCGATGACGGGGGCCGGCCGGCGGGGCATTGGACCCGGACGGGGGTCGTTCCTCCCCGCGCTCAGGAGGGTCTTCGCCTCGGGGCGCGAGGCCGCCTTCCCAGCTTCCGGCGGCTCTCTCTGCTCACGTGATCCCTGGCTACTCGTCTCCGTCGACGCGTTGCCCAGCAGATTACGGAGCCCGTGGCGGCCGCGCAATCGGGAATCCCCCACGGACGAGGGCAACCGTTCGACCGCACCCCTAGGTCCTGTCCGGCCGATCTTGGCGGATCAGCCCGCGGCTCCCCCAGCCTTCGGCCGGGAGGTACCCCCATGTCGCGCCCGGCTGGGCGTGCGCCCGGATCGTCCTCGTACTGGGCGTACTTGGGCGATTCGGGCGTGCGTCCAGGCGGGATGCGCGGCGTCGCGGGCCCGGCAAGATCGGCCGGACAGGACCTAGGCTGGCGGCATGTCGAATCACGCGCTCGCCGAACGCCACCGCCTCGCCCAGCTGCTCACCGACGCCGGGCCGGACGCGCCCACGCTGTGCGCCGGGTGGAGCACCCGGGACCTGGCCGCCCACCTGGTGATCCGGGAGCGCCGGGCCGACGCGGCGGCGGGGATCCGGGTCGGCCCCCTGGCCGGCCACACCCAGCGGGTGCAGGACGGCTACGCCCAGCGGCCGTACGAGGAGCTGGTGCGACTGTTCCGGGCCGGGCCGCCGGTGTTGTCGCTGTTCGCGCTGCCCGGCGCGGACGAGGTGGCGAACACCGTGGAGTACTTCGTGCACGCCGAGGACGTCGCCCGGGCCGGTGAGGACTGGACGGCCCGGCCGGTGCCGCCCGGCCGGGCCGAGGCGCTGTGGCGGCGGCTGCCGATGATCGCCCGCTTCGAGGCGGGCCGCCGCTCCCCCGTGCGCCTCGACCTGAACCGCCCGGACGGGCAGTCGCTGACGGTCGGCCCGGCCGGCGCCCCGACGGTCCGGATCACCGGCGAACCGGGTGAGCTGGTCCTGTTCGTCTACGGCCGCGGCGCCCGCACCGACCTCACCGTGGACGGCGACCCGGACGCCGTCGAGGCCCTGCGCCACATCCTGCCGCTGCCTTAGGACAGAACACGAGGAAGCTGGACGGGTACGACGACGTACGCGCGCCACTGTCGCACCGGTACGGCGGCGGGCCCGCCGGTCAGGGGATCTCCTGACCGGCGGGCCCTCCGTGCTGAACCCCGCTGCCGGGTCGGCGCCGTCCGCCTCCGACTACCAGCCGCCGGAGCCGATCTCGGTGCGGGAGCCCAGGCCGTTGCCGGTGCCCTTGTAGAGGTAGAGCTTCCCGGTCTCACCGGGAGCGGACTCCACCGCCGCCAGGTCGCCGATGCCGTCACCGTTGAAGTCCGCACCCGCGTAGTCCGAGATCCCGTTCCAGCCACCGGAGCCGATCTCCACCCGGCTGTCGATGCCGTGGCCGTTGCCCGGGTACAGCCACAGCTTGCCCGTGGACGTCTCGGTCGCCACCAGGTCGTCCTTGCCGTCCTTGTTCATGTCGCCAGGACTGACGATCTTGTTCATCCCGTTCCAGCCACCGGAGCCGATCTCCACCCGGTCACCCAGGCCGTGACCCGTCCCCGGGTACAGCCACAGCTTGCCCGTCGAGTTCTCACTCGCCACGACATCGTCCTTGCCGTCACCGTTGAAGTCGCCCACCGCGGTGTTGTTCATCCCGTTCCAACCACCGGAACCGATCTCCACCCGACCGTCGATGCCGTGGCCGTTGCCCGGGTAGAGCCACAGCTTCCCGGTCGACTTCTCGGTCGCCACCAGGTCGTCCTTGCCGTCACCGTTCAGATCGCCGACGGCCAGGTTGCTCATCCCGTTCCAGCCACCGGAACCGATCTCCACCCGGCTCCCCAGCGCGCCCGTACCGGTCCCCGGGTACAGCCACAGCTTCCCCGTCGACACCTCCACCGCCACCAGGTCCTTCTTGCCGTCACCGTTGAAGTCACCGGCCGTCAGGCTGGTCATCCCCGGGTCGGACGGGCCCGCCGGGTACGGGTCCGCGTGATCGGTCGAGAGTCCGGTGCCCGGGCTGCAGGTCCACGCGCCGGCCCCCTGGTCGGCGAGGATCTTCTCGGCGATCAGGATCTGTTCCTTCTTGGTCGCCTGGTGCGGATAGGCCGCGTACTGGGTGCCGCCGTAGTGCTGCCAGTTGTCCTCGGATATCTGCAGGCCGCCGAAGTAGCCGTTCCCGGTGTTGATGGACCAGTCGCCGCTGCTCTCGCAGGCGGCCACCTTGTCCCAGGTGCTGACCGACGCGGCGCCGGCCGTACCGGCGAGGCCGAGGGGTGCGAGGCTCAGCGCGAAGACGGCCAGGCTCTTGCGGATGCGGGTCTGTGCGGACATGGGTGTTCTCCCCCTGGAGCTGATGTTGACTGACGTGGTTTCAGAACTGCGCCGTTGCGCGCGGCGGCTCACCAGCCACCGGAGCCGATCTCGGTGCGGGAGCTCAGGCCGTTGCCGGTGCCCTTGTAGAGGTAGAGCTTCCCGGTCTCACCCGGGGCGGACTCCACCGCCGCCAGGTCGCCGATGCCGTCACCGTTGAAGTCCGCACCGGCGTAGTCCGAGATCCCGTTCCAACCACCGGACCCGATCTCCACCCGGTCGCCCAGACCGCTGCCCGTCCCCGGGTACAGCCACAACTTGCCCGTGGACGTCTCGGTCGCCACCAGGTCGTCCTTGCCGTCCTTGTTCATGTCGCCAGGGCTGACGATCTTGTTCATCCCGTTCCAGCCACCGGAACCGATCTCCACCCGGTCACCCAGACCGTGACCCGTCCCCGGGTACAGCCACAGCTTGCCCGTCGAGTTCTCACTCGCCACGACATCGTCCTTGCCGTCACCGTTGAAGTCGCCCACCGCGGTGTTGTTCATGCCGTTCCAGCCACCGGACCCGATCTCCACCCGGTCACCCACACCGTTGCCCGTCCCCGGGTAGAGCCACAGCTTCCCGGTCGACTTCTCGGTCGCCACCAGGTCGTCCTTGCCGTCACCGTTCAGGTCACCGGCCGCCAGGTTGCTCATCCCGTTCCAGCCACCGGAACCGATCTCCACCCGGCTCCCCAGCGTCCCCGTACCGGTCCCCGGGTACAGCCACAGCTTCCCCGTCGACACCTCCACCGCCACCAGGTCCTTCTTGCCGTCACCGTTGAAGTCACCGGCCGTCAGGTCGGTCATCCCCGGGTCGTTCACCGAGGCCTTGGCGGCGACGTCGACGTAGTTCCGGTCGATGTTGATGGTGGTCCCGCCGTACGACTCCGTGACGTCGCCGGCGTACTGGTGGACGCGCTGGTGGTTGGACCAGTACCCCGCCGGGATGTAACTGTCGTCGGTGTCGGCGGCGTTGTTCCAGTTCGCGGCCCATGCCACGTCGGGGCGGTCGAAGCCGGACGAGTTGTACGCGGCGACCATGTCCTTGATTCCGCTCGACGAGGAACTGTAGACGCCGGAGCGGAAGTTGAGCTCGTGCAGCCGACTGGTCCAGCCCGACAGGTAGTTCAGCACGTTGGTGCGGTAGCCGGACGAGTAGGCCTCCATGTCGACATAGAGCACCGTGCCGGAGGTGAAGCCCAGCCCCTGGGCCAGCTTGACGGCATCATCCGCCGCGGCCCGGCCCTGGCCCCCGGCGTCCGAGGAGGAGATCCCCGCGGCCTGGGTGCCCGCGTAGATCGGCAGCAGGTGCCAGCCGGCGCTGCTCTGCTGCGCCACCCACGACGCGGTGAGGTTGTTCTGCGCGCAGACCCGGGTCGGACCGCCGAGGTAGATGCCCACACCCCGGTAAGGAGAGGAGGCCCAGTCCGCCATCGCGCCGGAGGAGGGGGCGGCGCAGGCGTCGAACGCCTTACCGGTGTAGCCGGTGCTCGGCGTCGCCGACGCGGCCTCCGACACCGCGGCGGACGCGGCGGGCGCGGCCAGGGCGCCCGGAACGCCCTTCGGCGACTGCGGCACCGGAGCCGGGGACGGGGTCGGGGCCGCGGTGGCGCCGCCCCCGATCGAGGCGGACGCGAGAACGCGCTGCACCGCAGCGGCGGACGAGGCGACATGACTGGCCGTCACGTAGACGCCGGCGCCCTCGAACGCCACCCGCGCCTCCTGACCGGCACTGTCCGGCAGGGCCGGGACGCCGTGCCCGGCGGGCACCGCGACGGTGGCGAGGTCGGCTCGCTCGGCAGCACCGGCGAAGGTCTCGACGACCAGCGCGTCCGCCTTCTCCCCGATCAGGTGGGTCGGGCAGCTCTGGTCCGCGCCGGGGTGGCCGAGGTAGACGGTGTTCCGGTCGAGCCGGACGCAGGTGTCGGGCGCCTGGGCCAGGTCGACCACCGACCAGCTCGACGGCACCTGGAGCGAAAGTCCTTGATAGGTAACGGTCTTGACGCTCTGACCGGTAGCGGCGGACGGCTCGGCAGCCTGGGCGACCGGGCCCAGCGGCAGGGCGGCGGTGAGGGCGCCGGCCGCCACGGCGAGCGAGGCGACACCCCTCAGACGGTGGTGTTTCACGGATCTCTCCAAGGAGACGGGCAGGGCGGAGCCGCCCGGGGACGAACCCGGGCAAGGAAGCGCGCAGCCGGGGGAGACGAGCGGGGGGAAGGTGAGCGGGGAGGGCGGGGTGGGCCCGCACGGTGGTCGCGGGCCCACCCCGGGCTCGGCGGCCGACCGGGAACGGTCGGCGGAGCCCGTACGCGGTCTACCAGCCGCCGGAGCCGATCTCGGTGCGGGAGCTCAGGCCGTTGCCGGTGCCCTTGTAGAGGTAGAGCTTCCCGGTCTCGCCCGGGGCGGACTCGACCGCCGCCAGGTCGCCGATGCCGTCACCGTTGAAGTCCGCACCGGCGTAGTCCGAGATCCCGTTCCAGCCACCGGACCCGATCTCCACCCGGCTGTCGATGCCGTGGCCGTTGCCCGGGTACAGCCACAGCTTGCCCGTGGACGTCTCGGTCGCCACCAGGTCGTCCTTGCCGTCCTTGTTCATGTCGCCAGGGCTGACGATCTTGTTCATCCCGTTCCAGCCACCGGAACCGATCTCCACCCGGTCACCCAGACCGTGACCCGTCCCCGGGTACAGCCACAACTTGCCCGTGGACGTCTCGGTCGCCACGACATCGTCCTTGCCGTCACCGTTGAAGTCGCCGACCGCGGTGTTGTTCATGCCGTTCCAGCCACCGGAACCGATCTCCACCCGGTCACCCACACCGTTGCCCGTCCCCGGGTAGAGCCACAGCTTCCCGGTCGACTTCTCGGTCGCCACCAGGTCGTCCTTGCCGTCACCGTTCAGATCGCCCACGGCCAGGTTGCTCATCCCGTTCCAGCCACCGGAACCGATCTCCACTCGACTCCCCAGAGTCCCCGTACCGGTCCCCGGGTACAGCCACAGCTTCCCCGTCGACACCTCCACCGCCACCAGGTCCTTCTTGCCGTCACCGTTGAAGTCACCGGCCGTCAGGTTGGTCATCCCCGGGTCGGACGGGCCGTCCTCGCGGATGGACTTGTTGCGGACCGGCACGTAGGTGCCGTAGCCGGAGAAGTACGGGTAGGGGATCTCGCGGTAGTGGACGCCGCTGCCGGTGAACTCGTAGCCCATGTAGTGGTCGGAGTCGGTCCACTTCTCGAACAGAACCACGTGACCGTTGGCCCCGCTGTTGTCGTTGAGCAGCGCGTCGCCGGGCTTGAGGTCGCCCTTGCCGATCTGCTCGGTGACGCCCCGCGGGCCGAAGGTGTCGGTGGTCAGCGATTCGTCGAGCTTCCAGGCCATCGAGACGTAGCCCGAGCAGTCGGTGCGGTAGCCGTCGTGCGAGCCGGTCCAGCTGTAGTCGAGGCCGATGCCGACCCAGCTCTTGGCGCGCTGGATCGCCTCGCTCCGGCTGACCGCGGGGGCCAGGACGGAGTCGGACGCCGACACGCCGTCAGCGGCGGGCGCCTGGGCGACCCGGGGCGACTTGCCGACCCCGACCGGCTGGCCGGCGCCACCGTACTCGCCGCCCGCGACCGCCGTGGCGGCGGAGGCGGGGGCGGCGAACGCGGTGCCGCCCTGGACGAGCAGGCCGAGCGACAGCGAGCCGGCCAGGCCGAGGGCGATCGCGGACGTACGGAGATAGGCCTTGCGAGACATGAACACTCCTGGAAATGGCATTCGGAGGACCGGTGCGGCGCGTCAGCGCCCGATCACCGGAAGAGGAAGCGCCGGAGGGACTCCGGCAGGATGTGGACGGCCGTCAGCCGGCGACGATGACGCGCCAGGACCGGAAGGCCGGAGACCGCGAGAGGGCGGTGGAACAGATGGCCAGCGAATGGGCGGGGGCGCTGTCGCCACTTCCGCCGCTGGTGAAGAGGATGAGGTCGATCGAGTCCTGACGGGCCCTCGACTGGACGTGCTCCAGACCGCCGTAGGGATCGGCGTGGGCCCAGAGCACGTCCTTCAGGACATGGGCGTCGGCCGCGGTGGGCGGGCGCCGGTCGGGGGTCGTCAGGGTGAGACGGACAATGTGCATCGGGCTCGGTTCAGGCGGCCGACACCGACGGCGGCGGTCACTTCTTGTCGTCCCAGCTGATGCTGCCCGGGTCGCCCAGGCCGGGCTTGTCGGTCCCACCCGCGCCGGTCCCCCCAGCGCCGGTCCCACCCGCGCCGGGGTCGCTCGTGCCGGGGTCGCTCGTGCCGGGGTCGCTCGCCGCGGACACGCCCGCCACGGTGACCGGTGCGACGGCGGCGGTGACGGCGGGCAGAGCGAGCGTGGCCACCACTGCCGCAGCCGCCAGGACACCGGGAACGCGAGCGGAGATCCGCATGGAGAACAACCCCCTGGTTGTTGATGATCGGTCGGTTCGTCGGAGGACGACAGCTGGTTCCCGTCGTCCGTCCCGCCGGCCCGGGGCTCGGTGGCCCCTGCGGCTCGGTGATCCATATCCTGCTAGCCCCGACCGGTGCTCCGGAAGGCCTTACCCGAGGCAGCATCAGGTCTGGCAGCATGGCGCCACCCCCGCCCCCCCGGCCCTCCCTCGACGCCTCCGCAGCCCCATCGACGGACCGTCAGTTTTCCTTGCACACACGTGTTCGAACTGTGAGAATCACGAAAGCGGCCTTGACGTCTCCGGCCGCCCGCAACACCGTGACCAGGGGGAATCGTTGCTCGAAGTACTGGGACTGGACCCAACAGCGGAGGCCGTCTACACAGCCCTGCTGGTCGAGCCCGGATGCGGGGTCACCGACCTGTGCCGCCGGCTCGGCCTCTCCGAGAGCGTCGTCAGGGACGCCCTCGACCAACTCGCGGACCTGACGCTGCTGCGCCCCTCCCAGGAGGTCTGCGGCGCGCTGCGCCCGGTCAGCCCGGCGGTCGGCCTGGAGGCCGTCATCCGCCGCCAGGAGGACGACCTCGCCCGCCGTCAGCAGGAGCTGGCCGCCAGCAAGGCCGCCGTGGCCCAGGCCGTCGCCGCCTACGCGGACCTGGTGCCCAACACCACCTCGGACGCCACCGAGCGGCTGGTCGGGATGGACGCGATCCAGGCCAGGCTGGAGACGCTGGCGCGTGGCCTCCAGGAGGAGTTCCTCGCCGCGATCTCGGGCGGGGCGCAGTCCCAGGCCAGCATGGACGCCGCCCGTCCGCTCGACCAGCAGGCGCTGGAGCGCGGCGTCGCCATGCGGACGCTCTACCAGGACAGCGTCCGCAACGACCAGGCCACCCACACGTACGCCCAGTGGCTCACCGGGCTCGGTGGCCAGGTGCGGACGGCGCCCCTCCTGCCGCCCCGACTGTTGGTCTTCGACCGGCACACCGCCGTCGTCCCGATCGACCCGACGCGGACCAGGCTCGGGGCCCTGTGCACCAGCGAGCCCGGGCTGGTCGCCTCGCTCGTCGCCCTGTTCGAACAGGCCTGGTCGACCGCCGTGCCGCTCGGCGCCGACCAGCCCACCCATCACGACACCGGCCTCACCCCGGCCGAACGCGACCTGCTGCGACTGCTCGGTACGGGCCTGACCGACGAGGCCGCCGGCAAGCGGCTCGGCATCTCGGTGCGCACCGTGCGCCGCCAGATGTCCGCCCTCATGGAGCGGCTCGATGCCGCCAGCCGCTTCGAGGCCGGTCTCAAGGCGGCGCAGCGCGGCTGGCTGTAACCGCGGGCCCGGGCCCGACCCCCGGCACGGCCGCCTCCCGGCTGCGGATGTCAGTGGCCGGGTGCAGACTCGCAGGTGCCCGGGTCCGACCAGGGCGCCCGGGTCACTCTCCGTCGAAGGGGCACCGCCTCATGATCACCACTGACTTTCCCATCGGCTCGCCTTGCTGGATCGACCTGGGCAGCCCCGACATCGCCGCGACCGCCGCGTTCTACGGCAAGGTCTTCGGCTGGACGTTCCAGGAGCTCCCGGACGCGATGGGCTACGGCTTCCTCCAGCTGAACGGGAAGACCGTCGGCGCGATCGGCCCGCTCAATCCGGGCGACCAGTCGTCCTGGACGACGTACTTCCGCACCGCCGACGTGGACGCGACGGTCGGCGCCGCCCAGCAGGCCGGCGGCAAGGTGCTGGTGCCGCCGATGGACGTGATGGAGGAGGGCCGGATGGCCCAGCTCGCCGACCCGCAGGGCGCGCGGTTCGCCGTCTGGCAGGCCGGGAACACCGTCGGGCTGGACGCCGTCTCCGAGGACGACACGCTGGTCTGGTCGGAGCTGCACACCCAGGACCAGGACGGCGGATTCTCCTTCTACCACGGGCTGTTCGGCTGGCGGGAGGAGAACTTCGAGCCGTCCCCGGGGATGACCTACCGGGTGATCTCCACGGCCGACGGGGACCAGCAGCAGACCAGCTTCGGCGGCATCGCCCCGACCATGCAGCAGGGCCAGCCCTCCGCCTGGACGCCGTACTTCGCGGCCGGCGACGTGGACGCGCTGGTCACCAAGGCGACGGCGGCGGGCGGCACGGTGCTGATGCCGGCCGCGGACGTGGAGAACGTCGGCCGGATCGCCTGGCTGGCGGACCCGAACGGCGCGCCGTTCGCCCTGATCAAGGGCGAGCCGCGGCAGTCCTGAGCGCGGAACGCAAGGCCGCGGAACGCGAAGGCACGAAACGCGCGGCCGCGGAACGCGCGGCCACGGAGACGAAGGCACGAAACGCGCGGAGGGCCCGCCCCGGAAGCCGAGGCGGGCCCCTCCTGCACGTCCGGCCGTCACCGCACCGGGTGTCCGGCCTCCCGCAGCGCGTTCTTGACCTCGCCGATCCGCAGGTCCCCGAAGTGGAAGACGCTGGCCGCGAGCACCGCGTCCGCCCCCGCCTCGACGGCCGGTGCGAAGTCGCCGAGCCGCCCGGCCCCGCCGGAGGCGATCACCGGCACCGAGACGGCCTTGCGCACCGCGCGGATCATCTCCAGGTCGTAGCCGTCCTTGGTGCCGTCCGCGTCCATCGAGTTGAGCAGGATCTCGCCCGCCCCCAACTCGGCCGCGCGGCCCGCCCATTCGACCGCGTCGAGGCCGGTGCCGCGGCGCCCGCCGTGGGTGGTGACCTCGTAGCCGGACGGCGTCTCGGTCCCTTCGGCGCACCGCCGGGCGTCGACCGACAGCACCAGCACCTGGCGGCCGAACCGCTGGGCGATCTCGCGGATCAGCTCGGGCCGGGCGATGGCCGCGGTGTTGACGCCGACCTTGTCGGCGCCGGCCCGCAGCAGCTTGTTGACGTCCTCGACGGCGCGGATGCCGCCGCCGACGGTGAGCGGGATGAACACCTGCTCGGCGGTGCGGCGGACCACGTCGTAGGTGGTCTCGCGGTCGCCGGAGGAGGCGGTGATGTCGAGGAAGGTCAGCTCGTCGGCGCCCTCGGCGTCGTAGAGCTTGGCCATCTCGACCGGGTCGCCGGCGTCGCGCAGGTTCTGGAAGTTGACGCCCTTGACCACCCGCCCGGCGTCCACGTCCAGGCAGGGAATGACACGTACTGCGAGGGTCACGGCTGCTTGCCTTCCAGGGTCTTTGCCAGCCCGGTGCGGTGCGCGTCGATCTCGACCTCGACCATCATCCGGGAGTCGATCAGTCCGTCGACCACCACCAGGGTGGCCACAGGCCGTACGGCGTCGAAGAGTTCGTGGTGGATTCGGCCCACCGCTTCGACGTCGCGGGCGTGGGTGAGGAACATCCGGGTGCGGACCACGTCGTCCGCCGTCAGTCCGTACGCGGCCAGCGCCTCCAGGGCGTTGCCGAACGCGACGCGGGCCTGCTCGGAGGGGTCGCCCTCGCCGTAGAGGACGTCACCCACCAGCGGGCGGGCGCCCGACACGTGCACATGATCGCCGGCGGCGACCGCCTGCGCCGTGCCGATGGTGTCCTCCCAGTGGGAGAATCCCGCCACCCGACCGCGCACGACCTGACGTTCCGTCATCCGGAAACCGCCTCCAGGGCCTCTTCGAGGGTGAACTTCTGCTCGTAGAGTGCCTTGCCCACGATGGCGCCCTCGACACCCTCGCCGACCAGCGAGGCGATGGCGCGCAGGTCGTCGAGCGAGGAGACGCCGCCGGAGGCGACCACCGGGCGGTCGGTGGCGCCGCAGACGTCGCGCAGCAGCTGGAGGTTGGGGCCGGTCAGGGTGCCGTCGCGGTTGACGTCGGTGACGACGTAGCGGGCGCAGCCCTCGGCGTTGAGCCGCTCCAGGACGTCGAAGAGCTGGCCGCCGTCGCGGGTCCAGCCGCGGCCGCGCAGGGTGGTGCCGACCACGTCCAGGCCGACGGCGATCTTGTCGCCGTGCTCGGCGATGGCCTTGGCGACCCACTCGGGGGCCTCCAGGGCGGCGGTGCCGAGGTTGACCCGGGTGCAGCCGGTGGCGAGGGCGCGGGCGAGCGACTCGTCGTCGCGGATGCCGCCGGACAGCTCGACCTTGATGTCCAGCTGACCGGTGACCTCGCGCAGCAGGTCGTAGTTGCTACCGGTCCCGAAGGCGGCGTCGAGGTCGACCAGGTGCAGCCACTCGGCGCCGGCGTTCTGCCAGGCGAGGGCGGCGGCCAGCGGCTCGCCGAAGGAGGTCTCGGTGCCGGAGGCACCCTTGACCAGGCGGACGGCCTGGCCGTCCCGGACGTCGACGGCAGGCAGCAGCTCAAGGCTCATCAGTAACAACTCTCAGACGGTCAGAGGGTGTTGACCCAGTTGGTCAGGAGGGCGGCGCCGGCGTCGCCGGACTTCTCGGGGTGGAACTGGGTGGCCCAGAGCGGGCCGTTCTCGACGGCGGCGACGAACGGCTGCCCGTGGGTGGCCCAGGTGACCAGCGGCGGGTTGATCCGCGCGCTGTGGCTCTCCAGCTCCCAGTGCCGCACGCCGTAGGAGTGGACGAAGTAGAAGCGGGTGTCCTGGTCCAGGCCGGCGAACATCCGGCTGCCCTCGGGCACGTCCACCGTGTTCCAGCCCATGTGGGGGATGACCGGGGCGTCCAGCGGCTCGACGGTGCCGGGCCACTCGTCGCAGCCGGACGTCTCGACGCCGTGCTCGACGCCCTTCTCGAAGAGGATCTGCATGCCGACGCAGATGCCCATGACCGGGCGGCCCCCGGAGAGCCGGCGGCCGATGATCCAGTCACCGCGGACGGACTTCAGCCCGCGCATGCAGGCCTCGAAGGCGCCGACGCCGGGGACGAGCAGGCCGTCGGCGGCCATCGCGGTGTCGTAGTCGGAGCTGACCGTGACGTTCGCCCCGGTCCGTTCCAGGGCGCGCTGCGCGGAGCGGAGGTTGCCGGAGCCGTAGTCGAGGACGACGACGTTCTTGCCCATGTTCAGGTGTCCAGTCTCTCTACGGGGCCAGGCGGGTCTAGAGGCGCATGAGGCCGGAGCCCAGGCACATCACGGCACCGATGGCCAGCACCAGGATGACGCCCTTCGGCAGCTTCTGCTTCCAGAAGGAGATCACTCCGCCGGCCAGGAAGAGGCCGACGAACAGGAGGATCGTCGCGGACTTGTTCACAGCGCGCCCTTGGTCGAGGGGAGGATGCCGGCCGCGCGCGGGTCGTGCTCGGCGGCGTAGCGCAGCGCCCGGGCCAGCGCCTTGAACTGGCACTCCACGATGTGGTGCGCGTTGCGCCCGTACGGGACGTGCACGTGCAGCGCGATCTGGGCCTGGGCCACGAAGGACTCCAGGATGTGCCGGGTCATCGTGGTGTCGTAGCTGCCGATCATCGGCGCCATGTTCTCGGGCTCGGTGTGCACCAGGTAGGGCCGGCCGGAGAGGTCGACGGTGACCTGGGCGAGCGACTCGTCCAGCGGCACCGTGCAGTTGCCGAAGCGGTAGATGCCGACCTTGTCGCCGAGCGCCTGCTTGAAGGCGGCGCCGAGCGCGAGGGCGGTGTCCTCGATGGTGTGGTGGGTGTCGATGTGCAGGTCGCCGTCGGTCTTGACGGTGAGGTCGAACAGACCGTGGCGGCCGAGCTGGTCGAGCATGTGGTCGTAGAAGCCGACGCCGGTGGAGATGTCGGTGCGGCCGGTGCCGTCCAGGTCTATCTCGACCAGGACGGAGGTCTCCTTGGTGGTGCGCTCGACGCGTCCGATGCGGGACATGAAGGGTTACAGCTCCTTGATCACTGTGCGGACGGCGTCCAGGAAGGCGTCGTTCTCGGCGGGCGTGCCGGCGGTGACGCGCAGCCACCCGGGGACGCCGTTGTCACGGACCAGGACACCCTGGTCGAGGATGGCCTGCCAGACGGCGTGGGTGTCGGCGAACCGGCCGAACTGGACGAAGTTGGCGTCCGAGTCGGTCACCTCCAGGCCCATCGCGCGCAGCGCGTCGACCAGCCGGTCGCGCTCGGCCTTGAGCCGGCCGACGTACCCGAGCAGGGTGTCGGTGTGCTCCAGGCAGGCCAGCGCGGTGGCCTGGGTGACGGCCGACAGGTGGTACGGCAGCCGGACCAGCTGGACGGCGTCCACCACGGCCGGGTCGGCGGCCAGGTAGCCCAGCCGCAGCCCGGCGGCGCCGAAGGCCTTGGACATGGTGCGGCTGACCACCAGGTTGGGGCGGCCCTCGATCAGCGGCAGCAGCGAGGCGCGGTGCGAGAACTCGACGTACGCCTCGTCCACCACCACCAGGCTGGGCCTAGCGGCCTGGGCGGCCTCGTACAGCCGCAGGACGGTCTCCGCCGTCACCGCCGTCCCGGTCGGGTTGTTCGGCGAGCAGATGAACACCACGTTCGGCTTGTGCTCGGCGATGGCCGCGAGGGCGGCGTCCACGTCGATGGTGAAGTCGTCGCCCCGCGGGCCGGAGATCCAGGCGGTGCCGGTGCCCCGGGAGATCAGCGCGTGCATCGAGTACGAGGGCTCGAAGCCGAGCGCGCTGCGGCCGGGGCCGCCGAAGGTCTGCAGCAGCTGCTGGAGCACCTCGTTGGAGCCGTTGGCGGCCCACACCTGCTCGCGCACCACCGGGAAGCCGGTGGTGCGGGTGAGGTACGCCGCCAGGCCCTCGCGCAGCTCGACCGCGTCCCGGTCCGGGTAGCGGTTGAGGTTGCGGGCGGCCTCGGCGACCCGCTCGGCGATCCGGGCCACCAGCTCCTCGGGCAGCCGGTACGGGTTCTCGTTGGTGTTGAGCTGGACGGGCACGTCCAGCTGCGGCGCGCCGTACGGGGACTGGCCGCGCAGCTCGTCGCGGATGGGCAGGTCGTCGATACGAGTCGTACGCGTGGTCACGAGCGGGGAACCGTCCAATCGCTGTGCCAGTTCTGTTCGTCTCCGACGAAACGGGCCTTGATGGCGTCCCCGTGTCCGGGGAGGTCCTCGGCGTCGGCCAGGTTGACCACGTGCGCGGCGACGTCCGCCAGCGCCTCCCGGTCGTACTCGACGACCTGGACGCTCCGCAGGAAGGTCTGCACCGACAGCCCGGAGGAGTGGCAGGCGCAGCCGCCGGTCGGCAGCACGTGGTTGGAGCCGGCCGCGTAGTCGCCCAGCGAGACCGGGGTCCAGCGGCCGATGAAGATCGCGCCGGCGTTGACCACCCGCTCGGCCACCGCGTGCGGGTCCCGGGTCTGGATCTCCAGGTGCTCGGCCGCGTAGGCGTTGACCACGGCGAGGCCCTGGGTCAGGTCGTCGACCAGGATGATGCCGGACTGCCGGCCGCCGAGCGCCTCGGCGACCCGCTCGCTGTGCTTGGTCCGGCCGACCTGCGCGACCAGCTCGCCCTCGACCGCGTCGGCCAGCGCCGGGGAGTCGGTGACCAGCACCGAGCCGGAGGTGGGGCCGTGCTCGGCCTGGCTGATCAGGTCGGCGGCGACGTCGGACGGCAGCGCGCTGTCGTCGGCGAGGACGGCGATCTCGGTCGGCCCGGCCTCGGAGTCGATGCCGATCCGGCCGGCGAACAGCCGCTTGGCGGCGGCCACGTAGATGTTGCCGGGGCCGGTGACCATGTTCACCGGCGCGCACTCCTCGGTGCCGAGGGCGAACATCGCCACCGCCTGGGCGCCGCCGACGGAGTAGACCTCGTCCACGCCGAGCAGCGCGCAGGCCGCCAGGATGGTCGGGTGGACACGCCCCCCGAACTCCTTCTGCGGCGGCGAGGTCACCGCGATGCCCCGGACGCCCGCCTCCTGGGCCGGCACCACGTTCATCACCACGGAGGACGGGTAGACCGCCAGCCCGCCCGGCACGTACAGCCCGACCCGCTCGACCGGCACCCAGCGCTGGGTGACCGTGCCGCCCGGCACCACCTGGGTGGTGTGCCCGGTGCGGCGCTGGTCGGCGTGCACGGCGCGGGCCCGGCGGATGGACTCCTCCAGCGCGGCCCGCACCTTCGGGTCCAGCGTCTCCAGGGCCTCGGCCAGCTGCTCGGCGGGCACCCGGGTGGACTCCAGCCGGACGCCGTCGAAGCGCTCGGTGATCTCGATCAGCGCCGCGACCCCGCGATGGCGTACGTCCTCGGCGATCGGCCGCACCTTCTCCAGGGCGGCCGCCACGTCGAACTCGGCACGGGGCAGCAGGTCACGCGGGTCGTCCAGCGAGCCGCGGAGGTCGATTCGAGAGATCACGCCACCCAGTGTAAGGAGTGGCCGGAACGGCTGGT
Organism: Kitasatospora sp. NPDC030952; assembly: GCF_055571335.1. Classification (NCBI taxonomy): domain Bacteria; kingdom Bacillati; phylum Actinomycetota; class Actinomycetes; order Kitasatosporales; family Streptomycetaceae; genus Kitasatospora; species Kitasatospora sp. NPDC030952. The sequence continues at coordinate 142,230 of NZ_JBVIFM010000019.1, read as the reverse complement.
CCCACATTTCAGTCCGTGATACGAAAGGCGAGACGACCGGGGGGACGGGGGAAACCATGGCGGAGAGCGCTCCAGAAGGCTGGACCGACACCGAACGGGAGCTCTGGGAGGCCTTCCGGGAGGGCGAGGTCTTCGACCGCCGGTGTGGCCGGAACGACATCGACGACCCCTTCGGGGACACCCTCTGGGGGCCCGAGCGGACGGTCGGCGCCGAGGTCCTCGCCCACCTGCTGCTGGCCGGCCCGCGGCCCACCGCCGGGCGGGTCGCCTCGCTGCGGATGAGCGGGGTGTACGTCACCGGCGCGCTCAACCTGGCCGGCGGGCACATCGACCGGTACGTCGAGCTGCGCGGCTGCCGCTTCGAGCACAAGGTCCTCATCTCGGAGGCCTCGGCCACCACCCTGCGCCTGGTCGACTGCCTGCTCCCCCGGCTGGAGGCCTCCCGGCTCTCCACCACCGGCGACGTCCACCTGGCCCGCTGCCGGATCCCCGACGGCATCCGGCTCACCGACGCCAAGATCGGCACCGACCTGCTGCTCAACATGGCCGTCATCGGCGGCGACCGCTACGGCCGCGCCGTGTCCGCCGACGGGATGACCGTCCACCAGGACTTCGAGGCCGAACGCCTGGAGACCCGAGGCGAGTTGAGCGTACGCACGGCCCGCATAGGCGGCCGGTTCTCGCTCCGCGGCGCCCAGCTGCACGCCGACCCGCAGAACCGGGTCTGCCTCAACGCGGTACGGCTCAACGTCGGCCACACCCTCTACCTGACCAGCTCCGCCGACGGCGGCTGGTTCGGCTCCCGCAGCTACTACGGCTCCGGCTACGGCCAGAGCCCCCCGCCCGACGCCCCCAGCACGCCCTTCCGCGCCTACGGCCAGGTGCGCCTCTCGGACGCCCGCTTCGAGGCCGCCTGCCTGATCTCCGGCGAATTCCACCTGGAGGGTGACGACGAGCTCTCGCTGCGCCGCATCCACACCCCCGAACTGCGCTTCACCTGCAAGATCCGGCCCACCGGCACCGTCTCGCTGTCCCGCGCCCGGGTCGGCAACCTGGTCGACACCCCCGAGGCCTGGCCGCTCGGCCGGCACCTGCGGCTCACCGGGTTCGTCTACGAGAACCTGCGGCCGGTCGGCCAGTTCACCGTCCAGCAGCGGATCGCCTGGCTGGAGGGCTCCGCGGTGGAGTTCCAGCCCGAGTCCTACGAGCAGCTCGCCACCGCCCTGCGCCGCGACGGGGCCGACGACGACGCCCGGCACGTGCTGTACGCCAAACAGCGCCGCCGCCAGGAGACCCTGCCACTGCCCGCCCGGATCTGGGGCAGGGTCCAGGACGTCACCGTCGGTTACGGCTACCGCCCCGGCCGGGCCGGCCTCTGGCTGCTGCTCGCCTGGGCGCTCGGCAGCATCTGGTTCGCCACCCACCCGCTGGAACCGCTCAAGTCCGACGAGAAGCCGCACTGGAACCCGGTGCTCTACACCCTCAACCAGCTGCTACCGATCATCGACCTCAACCAGGGCGCCTGGAACCCCGGCGGGATCACCCAATGGATCTCGGCCGGCCTCGTCGTCGTCGGCTGGCTCCTCGCCTCCACCGTCGTGGCCGGCGCCACCCGCCTCCTCCAACGCGGCTGACCCCACCCCGGCCGCACACCCCAGAATCACGGTCAAGAGATTTTCTTTAGGCGGGCCCGTGTCTTCTGACACGAGCCCGCCCCCAAAAAACAGAGCGGCCCCACCCACCCACCCTTTCCACAAACCGCAAAGCAACGGAGCGGGCCCGGCCAGGGCTGGCCGGGCCCGCCGAAACGCCGCCATTTCCCCCCGTCGCCGCTTCGGCAGAGCCGAAGCGGCGACGGCATTATTCGACACCTCTCGCTCACATAGGAAGTCAACCAGCAGACCCCAGGGTGCGAGAAAATCACGAGAATAGTTTCAGATATTTCCCCGCCCCGCCGCGATAAAAATCGCGGCGGGGCGAAATCGAACCACGGGGACTTGAAAATAGAGTAGAAAACCCACCCACCCACCCACTCCAATGCGCGGGCGGCCTGGCCATGAAACGGCCAGGCCGCCCGAATACGCAGAACTCTTCGGAACTTGCGAAATCCGATCAAGCGGTTTTTCCTGCAGAATCAGCGGCGGCCCCGGCCAAATTGACCGGGGCCGCCGAAACGATAAGCGCGCGATCCTTTCCTCGCTCTGCCCACTCACCTCCCAAGCTTCTTGCCCTGCATAGGAAGTCGACCAGACCGACTTCCTATGCAGATCTAGAGAAGATGACGGCAGATCAGGATGCCGCCAAGGCTTGTGATCTTGAATGACCCCTCGGCCTCGATCGTGGCAGTGACGATCTCGGCTGCCCGGCTGACGGTGTCATGGAACGGGACACCGCATTGGTCGGCCCATGCTGCGTAGGAGGCCAGATGGGCGACGATCGGCGCGGGATCGGTGACCTCGATGGTGCCGGGCAACTTCCGAACCCGGATGTCCTTGAACGCCGTCCCGAGATAGCCGGGAGCCTTCTCCAAGGAGAAGCGGGAGCTGAGCGAGACGCGCGCCGGCCCCTCAGGAATCCCGAGGACGTCTCCCGCAGCCTTGGCCCAGAGCTGGTCCAGCTCCTGCTTGTCGGTGTCGCTGTTGGTCGAGGCGATGAGCACGCCGCCAGGCCGGAGGACGCGGGCCAGTTCATTGATCGTGGCCTCGATATCACTGACGTGGTACAGCATGTGCAGTGCCAGTACGGCGTCGGAGCTATTGTCGGCGAGGGGCAGGGCCTGGGCGTCGGCCACCAGGACCGGCTTCTCGACATCGGCAAGGATGCCCGCCGAGATGTCCATTCCCACGACCGAGAAGCCCGGACGATCCCTGTGCAGGCGGCTGACGAACTTGCCATTGCCGCAGCCGATGTCGAGGACGATCCCGCTGGTACCGGCCAGCTCTTCGACGACGATCCCAGGCAGGTCGTACTGCGGTTGCTGCCAGCGGTAGATCGACTGCCGGGCGACCAGGTGGCGCCCGTCGGCGTAAGCGCTGTTCACGAGGATCGCCTTGTCAGCAACTGCGGCGTCCTGCTGAGTCGTGTTTCTCGTCATTCGGGCAGCTCCGGAGGGTTCGTGAGTCCGGGTCGAGAACAGGCGGGCCTGTGTCCTCGGGCGTAGGCCCGCCCAAATACTGGCCACCCCACCCGCCCTACAGCGGTCAAACGTCCCAGGAGACCACGGTCGGCGCCGCCCACTCTGCGGCCGTCGCTGCGAGATCCGCCGGGAGCAGGGCAACCAGCAAGGCCCGACCGTCAGCAACGGCCTTCAACGCGGCTTCCTGAGCCTCGCCCTTGGTGTCGAACATGCCATCCCCCACGGTCTCGTTGTGGGGCGGTTCGCCGACCTCCCCGACCCACTGCGATGCCCCCGGCCATACGCGGATGTGGGTGAGTCGGGAAAGCTCCGGAAGCCCGGTAACACCCCGAGCTGCGGCTTCCTTGATCACGTCTTCGATCGTCATGCTTGGGCTCTCCTCATCTCGGCCAGTGCGGCATCCAGTCGCGCGGAGCGGACCACGGTGGAAAGGTCGGTGGCTGCATGGGCATAGTGCTCGGCTTCCTCCCGGGCGCCCTGACGGTAGAGCACGGTTGCCAGTTGGGCGGTATCAATCGCCTTCGAGCGGGCGCGGTTGGAGGTCTGGGAGTCCACTGCTCGGCGCAGTCGGGACACCAGATCGGACACAGGTCTCCCCTTGACCGACGCAAGCAGGTAGAGCGCATGACCGGTCTCGCCGTGCAGCTTGTGCTCGGTGAAGTACCACATCCAACGCGGCTCGCTACGGAGATCACTGACGCGGCTGTAGATCGACTCCGCGAGAGCGATCTGCCGCATCACCTCGGGCTCGTCGCCCTGGATGGCGTACGCCTGCGCCTTGACCGCTGCGATCATTGCGAGCGCCGACAAGGGCACGTTGCCCATGGCCCTGTCGGCCAGGGCAACTGCCTCTCCGGACCTACGCTCGGCGATCTCCTGCCGGGCAAGGCCGGTCGCCACGTGGCACAGCAGTCCGTCGTCACCGGCTTCTTGGGCCGCTTTGATGCCCAGTCCGAACGTGCTTCGCGCGGGAGCGCTCTGGCCCGCGTCGAACGCCGACCACGCCGCCAGATCAGCGAGATTGGCGATCTGGCTGCACAGCCGGTCTCGAACACGCGGTCCCATGGACGACTTGGTGAGGTCGACAGCGCTTCGCAGTTCACCGAAGGCCAGATGGCGAGTGGCAAGACCTCCGCTGCGCCGGTCCCACTCCTCCAGAGCGAAGGTCCGCTCTGCGATGTCGTCAACGTCCTTCATCCCCAGGGAAGATGGGGACGGCACCACGTCGGGCAGGATCGAGGCCAGGGAGACGGCCAAGAAGTCACGGCGCTTCGACTCACTCACCTCCTCGCGGTCCCGCCGGGTCCGCTTCGGGAACAGTCCCAGCTCTGCGTTCGTGGCCACGCCGAAGACGCCGCGCAGGGCATCACGGACATCCGCATCAGGCCAGCGGATCACGCCACGTTCTAATCGGCTGATCACATTGGCGTCAATCGCCGACTCACGGCCAGTCACGGCCTTGATCCGGGCGTTCGCCCGGCTCGCGACCTCGCCTTGGGTCCACTCTCGCCCGAGACGAAGCCTTCGTAGAGCATCGTTGGTCATCTGAGGCCCGTCTCTGCGGTGCCGTCGGTGAGGGCCAGACAGCCTAGTGAACTGCCTAGCGTCTGCCTACAGGATCGCCCTGTCTCTGCTCAGCCCGCAGGCGTTTGATGGTTCTCAGTCGCCCGGGGTGACGAGCCGGTTACGCCGGTGCTGTCGGGAAGGCCCCCGGGCGACGCCCGTGCAGCATCGATCCCGCGCCCTGGGTCAGACCGGGCCCTACCCTCGCAACTCCCAACGGCTGGAGACCGTATGTCCGTCGACGACCACTCGGCCGCGTTGATGAGCCGGGCCAACACCGCCTCGCTCCCGGTGCCACAGGAATGGGACGTCGAACCGGAGACGGCGGCCGTGCCGCCCTCCCGTCGTTTGATCCGAAGGATCGCCGAAGAGTGGCAGGTGCCCATGTCCGACGCCGCTCTGCGAGACGTGGAGCTGTGCGCCGGTGAGTTGTTGGCCAACGCCATCGAGCACACCCACACACGGTGCCGGGTCAGGGTGCGGTGGACCGGAGAACGGCTTCGAGTGGAGGTCACCGATTCGAGCCTGGATCTACCGGATCGGGAGGCGGCAGAGGACACCGTCACGGGTGGACGTGGGCTGCTCCTGCTCGAAGGGCTCGCACACTCCTGGGGCTGGCACACGACCGGGCCGGGAAAGACCGTGTGGTTCGAGTGCGCTGCTGACCAGTTGATCACGGGCGATCGGCGTCTGACCGTCCTCGTGCACGCCGCCAACGACCAGGTCGCGGCCCGCCCAACGCGTCCGGCGTGACCCCGAGCGCCCCGCCCCGGCCCCGACGGCCGGGGCGGGGCGCCACAACCCACAACCCACAACCCACAAAACGACCGAGGAACGGAGTTCGCATGGATACGCCCCGAGGATCCTTCGTCACCCTCGACGGCCTCAGCGCGAGCGGGAAGACCACCCTCGCCCCGCTGGTCGCCGCCTTCGTCAACGGCGTTCACCTCACGCACGACGCCTTGCCCACGTTCCCCCGCATGCGCGCGGAGGTGGATGCCACCGGCGTCCTGCCGGCCCGGTTCCACTGGTGGCTGATGGCGAACCACATCACGTCGGAGGCCGCCAGAACGCTCACGGAAAGCGGGCGGACCGTGGTGGTCGAGTCCTACTTCCCCCGCACCATCGCCACGCACAGGGCCATGGGGCACGACTGCACCCCGGAGTACCCGTACGGGGCCCTCGTCCCCGATGTGCCGATCCTGCTGGAGGTGAACGAACGCACTCGCCAGGAGCGGCTCCGTCGGCGCGCCGAGCGCGGGAGGCTCAGCTACTGGCACCAGCGGGAGGAGCCCAACACCGCCGAGAGCTCCCGCGTATACCGGGCCTTCGGCCTCCTTCGCGTGGACGGCACCGGCCGCACGCCGGAGGAGGTGGCCCACGCGATCGCCGATATCGTTCGCTCGCGTGTCCCGTACAGCATCGAGAAAGGCAACGGCCAATGACCGCAACTGAGTTCGAGGCGAAGATCCTCAACGTCGAGCCGGAGAAGATCCGCGCGTTGCTGGCCGAGGCGGGAGCCGAGCACGTGGCCGACCGCTTCCAGCGCCGCTACGTCTACGACATCCCCGACCGGCCTGGAACCTGGGTCCGCCTCCGCGACACCGGCACCGACATCACGCTGTGCGTCAAGGAGATCCACTCCGACGCCATCGACGGCGTGACCGAAACGGAGACGACCGTCGGCGACTTCGACGCCACGAACACGCTCCTCGGCAAGCTCGGATACCAGCCGAAGGCGTACCAGGAGAACCGCCGGTCCTCCTGGACGCTGGGCGGTGCGGCCATCGAGATCGACGAGTGGCCGCTGATCCCCCCGTACCTGGAGATCGAAGGGGACAGCGCCGACCACGTCCACGCGACGGCGACCGCGCTCGGGCTCCCCCTGGCCGAGCTGACGAGCGAGAACACCACCAAGGTCTACCGCCGGTACGGGATCGACATCGAGACGATCCCCCGGCTCACCTTCGAGTAACAGGAGACATGCCTTGCCAATGACCCAACACCCGGCGATCCGAGTCGTCCGGGACAGGACCATCCGCATCAAGGTGATCGACGACTGCGGGCTGGCCTGCACGTTCTGCCACAACGAGGGCACCCCGGTCACCGCCGACAACCGGGACCGTACGCTACTGCCCTTCGTCGCTGGCCCGGGCCGGACCGGGCGCGTGTCGATCTACAGCGAGACGAACGGCGTCGGCTTCCTCGCCGCGAAGATGACCCCGGACCTGCACTTCCGGCGCGCGGTGCGGACCGTGACGAGGGCGTTCGGCGCCGACGAGGTCCACCTCACCGGAGGGGAGCCCACCCTCCACCCGGAGGTCTCCACACTGGTAGCGGCGCTCACCGGCATGGGCCTGAGCGTCGGCATGACCAGCAACGGCGAGCGCGGCCGGCAGGTGATGCCGGACTGCTCGGCCTCCGGCCTCAACCGGGTCAATGTCTCCGTCTTCGGCACCACCCCCGAAGAACTGAAGGCCGTTCAGTCCGACCGCTTCAAGTCGGCGGGTCTGGCCGAAGCGAAGATCCGTGCCGCCGAGCAGACCATCCGGGCCGCCGTCTCCAACGGCGTGAAGGCCTCCGTGAACATCGTCGTTCCCGGCATGGCCCACGTGGACCGCGTCGTCAACCTGGTCGAGTCCTACGGCCAGTTCTCGGACGTCCGGATGCTCACCAGCATCCAGGACGGAACGGAGTCGATCGCGGCGATCTCCGCCGTGCTCGACCGGGTCGGCGCCGAACCGGTGCTCCGGACGTTCACCGCTGGCACCTCCGACGAACGCACCCTCTACCGGGCACTCGGCAGCAGGGCGGTCTACGTCAAGCGCCTGCTGCCGGTACGGCTCCCGGACACCTGCGCGTCGTGCCGGTTCAACAACGACACGGACTGCCAGGAGGGCTACTACGGCGTCCGCCTGTACCTCACCGACCAGGGCGAGTACATGGTCGGCGTCTGCATCCAGCGCATGGACCTCTGCGTCCCCGTGGCCGGGCTGGCGAAGAGCGGGATCGTGGAAGAGGTGCAGGCGTTCAAGGATGCCGAAGTCCGGCGGCTGACCAGCCAGTACGGCGCCGCCGCCTGATCGACGCGCGCGTACCGCGACGCGGGCAGTGGTTGGCGGATTTCGCAAACGGTTAGCACTCAGCGTAGTGACTGTGCTACTTTCCGCATCATCAACAGAACATAGAAGACCCCGGCGGTGGTGGAACACCCCGGGGTCCGGCACAGGAGCTGACACTCCCAATGCAGATTCATCGTAGCGCCCACGCGCGCTGTTTCACCGTACTTCCGAACGGCCTCCTCCAGGACCGTCGCCTCAGCTACACCGCCCGAGGACTTCTCGCCGATCTCCTCTCCCGCCCCGACGGCTGGCGCGAGGACGGGCGGCACATGGCCGACACCAGCACGCAGGGGCGCGGCGCAATCCGGCGGGCGCTCAAGGAGTTGAAGGACGCCGGGTACTACCGGGTCGAGACGGTCCGGATGCCCGACGGCACACTCCACACCCGCGTGCACGTGTACGACACTCCGCAGCGGGCGGCGTCACCGAGTGACCGCCTCTCGGACCCCGGTGAGCCCGAGACCGGTCCGCCTGACAGCCCTGTAGTAAAGAACCCGGGAGAAGTACCCACCCTCCCCACCCAGTTGACGCCAGCGAACGAGCAGACCCGCAGGGCGGTGGCAGCACTCTTCCGCGCGATCCGCCCCGAACCCCGACTGCGCCTCGGCGAGGCCGAGGCGCAGCAGCTCGCGCCCCTCGTGTCGCAGTGGCTGGAACGCGGCAGCACCCCAGCCGAGTTGGCCAACGCCCTACTCCCCGGCCTGCCCACTCCACTGCACTCCCCGGTGGCGATCCTGCGCGACCGCCTCCAACGCAAGCTGCCACCCGCCCGAGCACCACAGGCCACCCCCGCCGAGTGCGCCAAGTGCCACGACCCGGTGCCCCACCCCGGCATCTGCCGCCCCTGCGCGGGCCTCGGCGGCACCAGAACGCTCGCGATCGGCACCGGCGCCACCGCCACACCCGACGGCATCGCCCGTGCCCGCGCAGCGCTGCGCGGGCACGGGATGCTCGCCACCGCATGAACACGGTGCGTGTCCACGGGTCGGCGCTCCGGTAACCGCGCGACAAGGGGTGCCTCCGGGGAACTACGCTGTCCGCCGTGACAGAACGGCTGCCGCTCTTCCCGCTGAACACTGTGCTCTACCCGGGCCTCGTGCTGCCCCTGAACGTCTTCGAGGAGCGTTACCGCCGTCTCGTCGCCGATCTGCTCGAACAGTCCGAGGACGAGCCGCGCCGCTTCGGCGTGCTCGCCATCAAGGACGGCCGTGAGACCTCCCCGGTCCGGCCCGAGGAGGGCCCGGCCGGGCCGCTCGACGGCCTGGGCACCGTCACCGGGGACCCGCTGGAGGCGGTGTACCACGTCGGCTGCGTCGCCGACATCTCCTCCGTCCAGGCCCAGCCCGACGGCCGCTACGAGCTGCTGGTCACCGGCACCACCCGGTTCCGGCTCCGGCGCGACTCGGTGGACGTCACCGGCCCGTACCTGACCGGCGAGGTCGAGCTGGTGGAGGAGCGCCCCGGCGACGGCTCCGGCGCGCTCGCCGCCGAGGTCGAACGGGCCTTCCGGGTCTACCAGAAGCGGCTGGCCGGCGCCCGCGAGGCCAGCACCCACGGCCGCCAGGAACTCCCGGACGACCCCCAGGTGCTCTCCTACCTGGTCGCCGCCGCCTCGGTGTTCGAGACCCCGGTCAAGCAGCGGCTGCTCGCCTGCCCGGACACCGCCCAGCGGCTGCGCACCGAACTCGACCTGCTGCGCCGCGAGAGCGCCGTGCTCAGCTGGCTGCCCTCGCTGCCCGCGGTCGACCTCACCCGCCAGTCCTTCAGCCCCAACTGAGCCGAGGCACGCCCCCCATGGCCAAGAAGCCGAAGAAGGGCGGCCAGGGCACCCCCGCCACCGTCGCCCTGGAGACCGCCGCCGTCCCCTTCACCGTCCACTCCTACGAGCACGACCCGGCCGCCGCCTCCTACGGCGGCGAGGCCGCCGAGGCCCTGGGCGTGGCCGCCGAGCGCGTCTTCAAGACCCTGGTCGCCGACGTGGACGGTGCCCTCACCGTCGGCGTGGTGCCGGTCGCCGGCCAGCTCGACCTCAAGGCCCTGGCCGCGACCGTCGGCGGCAAGCGCGCCGCCATGGCCGACCCGGCCGCCGCCGAGCGCAGCAGCGGCTACGTCCTCGGCGGCATCTCCCCGCTGGGCCAGCGTCGCCCCCTGCGCACCGTGATCGACGCCAGCGCCCTGACCCACGCGACCGTCTTCGTGTCCGCGGGCCGCCGCGGCCTGGAGGTGGAACTGGCCCCCGCCGACCTCATCACCCTCACCCGCGCCCACACCGCCCCCATCGCCCGCTGAGCCCACCCGGCGAAAACCCCGCGCCCCGAAAGGAGCGCGGGAACTGCACGGGGAACCGCACGGGGAACCGCACGAGACGGAAGGCCCCGGCCTGTACCTGGCCGCTCTCCCTCAGCCCTGCCGCCGGTCCTCCGAAACCGTCTCCGCAGGAGCCCCCTCCGCAGGAGCCCCCTCCGCAGGAGCCCCCTCCACGGGAGGCCCGTACGTCCCCGCCGGCACCCCCCAGTACGGCGGCGGATCCTCCTCCCGCTTCCCGAACGCCGCCGACAGCGCCAGCAGCACCACCATCGCCGTCATCGGCCACACCAGCAGCGCCCCCAGCGCGCCCAGGTCGATGCTGGCGTCGAAGTGCCCGCCGTTGCCGACCCGCCGGGCCTCGGCGATCAGGTTGTCGCTCGGCCCGAGCCACCGGCCGAGCTTCCAGGCCCCGTACGAGCCGAGCAGTCCGCCGATCGCCAGCCCGAGCGCGACCGAGATCCCGCCGCCGCGCTTGCGGGTCACCAGGAAGGCGCCGAGCGCGGTGAGGATCCCGGCGCCCAGCCCGATCAGCACGAACACCGCGTCGGCGCCGGCCCGCTGCTCGCCCTCGGGGTCCACGTAGAGGATCCGGTCCCCGTCCACGACCAGCGGCACCTTGGGCGCCAGCCAGGCCCACAGCCCGGCCATCACCAGTCCGGCGAGCAGGCACACGAGCACGACCCCGGAGCCGATCCGCAGCTCGGCCGGCACCTGGCGCCCGCCCGCGGGCGGCGCCGTCGGCAGCCCGGCGGGCGGCTCCTCGGCGGAGACCGGCGGCGGTGCGAACGGGTCGGGTACGGCTCCCGGCTCGGCCGGCACATCGGCGCGGGCGGGTTCCGGAGGTGTGTTCGGTACGGTCACAGGCCCCATCGTTTCACGACGCCCGTACGGACGGCCGCACGGCCGCCCCTACCGCGCGACGGCCCGCCGGTACGCCCAGGTGGCCAGGGCCAGCGACACCACGCCCACCGCCGCGCAGACCCCGAGGTCGGCGAGCACCATCCCCCAGTCCGGGTCGGGTGCGAAGGTCCGGGCGAAGGCCTCCACCCCGTACGTCGAGGGCAGCAGGTCGCGCAGCCACAGCACCGGCTGCGGCAGGTGGTCCACCGGCAGCACACCGAGCAGCAGGGCCGCCGACATGCCGAGCTGCCCGAGCATGGTCGCGATCTCCTGCCGCGGCGCGAGCAGCCCGCAGGCCGCGCCGAGTCCGGAGAGGGCGGCCCCGGCGAGCGGCACGACGGCCAGCAGCACCCACAGCTGGCCGAGCGGCAGCCCGAACATCACCGCGCCGACGCCGGCCGTGACGAGCGTCCCGGGCAGGGTGAAGGAGGCGTAGGCGGCGGCCGCGCCGAGCACCACGGAGGCGGCCGGGACGGGCAGCGTCGCGTAGTGGTCGAGGCCGCCGGTGGCGCGCAGCTTCCCGAAGTACTGGGCCAGCAGGTTGAGCGCGACGAAGGCCACCACCAGCACGCTGGACCCGGCGACCACCGAGCGGGCGGCCGAGGTCTGCCCGGCGTCCACGACGCCCCGCATCATCACCAGGATGCCGACGGACTGGAAGGTCGCCACGAACAGCAGCGGGATCCGGGCCACCTTCGCCCGGGCGAGCTGCGCCCGGTACACCGCGGACAGCGCGGGCAGCAGCCGGGCGGCGGGGGCGAGCGGGGCGGCGGCGGCCGTGGACCGGCGGGTCTGCGGGGGCACCGAGAGCAGCGTCACTTGGCCAGTCCTCCGTGGCGGCCGCCCAGCTTGAGGTAGGCGTCCTCAAGGCTGGGGGTGGCGAGGGTGAAGTCGTCGAGGGCGGCGAAGGCCGGGCCGGTGGTGACGGCGGCGACCAGCTCGCGGGCCTGCTCGGGGGTGGTGCGGACGGTCCAGCGGCGCCCGGTGCGTTCGGCGCGTTCGGCCAGTTCGGCGACGGCGGGCACGCCGATCGGCGCCTCGTCCCGCCAGACCAGGTCGAGCCGGACGTCGCCGTCGACCAGCGCCTTGAGCCCGCCGGGCGTGTCGCAGGCGATCACCCGGCCCTCGTCGATCACGGCGACCCGGTCGAGCACGGTCTCCGCCTCGATCACGTTGTGGGTGACCAGCAGCACCGTGGTGCCGTGCTCGGCCCGCCGCCGGTCGAGGGCCGACCAGACGGCCCGCCGGGCGACCGGGTCCATGCCGGTGGTGGGCTCGTCCAGGACGAGCAGCGGCCGCTCCCCCACCAGGATGGCCGCGAAGCAGGCGAGCCGCCGCTGCCCGCCGGACAGTTTGGCGAGCGGCCGCGCGGCGATCGGCTCCAGCCCGAGTTCGGTGAGGACGTCCGCCGCCGCGTTACGGGCCGCTGCGCGCGAGAGCCCCCGCAGGCGTCCGGTGGTCTCGGCGGCCAGGGCGACGGTCAGCTCGTCCAGCGCGGTGGATTCCTGCCCGAGGTAGCCGAGCAGTCGGGCGGCCCGTTCCGGGTGGCGCACGATGTCGTGGCCGAGCAGTTCGACCGTCCCGGAGTCCGGCCGCAGCAGTCCGGTGAGCTGGCGGACCAGGGTGGACTTCCCGGCGCCGTTGGGCCCGAGCAGCCCGAAGACCTCGCCCTGCCGGACGGTCAGGCTGATCCCGTCATTGGCCCGGACCTCGGTGGCGGCGGCGCCGCGCCCGGTGCGGTACGTCCTGACCAGGTCGCGTACGGCGACGCACGGCGGGGTGTCCTGGGGTGCTCGCCCGGCCGTCTCTTCCACGACCGGAGACTTTACGCGCTCACACGGGCGAACCGGACAACGGGGCCCGATCGCCGCAACCCGCCGGAGGCCGTCAGTCGTCCACCACCATCGAGCCGCCCGGCACCCGGACGGCCAGCTCCTTCCAGAACCCCGCCCGGATGGCGTAGCGGTCGTGCTCGTCGATCTGGTCGTCCTTGTGGGCGAGCAGCCCGAAGCGGGCCGCGTAGCGCAGCAGCTCGCCGTCGACCCGGTGCGGGATGCGCGGGTAGTCGGGCCAGAGCAGGGTGAGTCGTTCGAGGTCGCCGAGCCGGTCGCTCCAGCGGCGGGCGAAGACCTGCCCGACCTCGTGGGCGTCGCCACCGATGGTGGTGATGTCCTCCTCGCGGTCGGCCCAGCGCTGTTCGGCGGTGGTCAGTTGGGCCAGGGTGGGCAGGCCGTCCCCGGCGGTGACGGAGGGCTCGGGCGCGGGCCGGTCGACCCAGCCCCGGTCGGAGGACCAGCGCAGCACCGGCCCGCCCGCCGCGTTCCCGTTGGCGGCGTGGCCGTTGACGGCGTGGCCGTTGGCGTGGCCGTTGGCCGGTACGCCCGCCGCCGGGGTGATCGGGGTGACGGCCGAGACCCGCCCGGCGAGGTCCTTGGGGGTGGGCACCACCCGCAGCGCCGCGGCCGGCTGCGGACGTCCGTCGGCGGCTGGTTCTTCGGGTGCCGCGGCGGCGGCCGGCCGGACGGCCGGGGGCGCCACGCTGGGCAGGGAGGCCGGCGGGGCGGCGAGGATCTTGGCGATCTCCTGCCGGGCGCCGCCCGTGCCGGGGGCGGGGAACACGGTGCTGTGGTCGCGCAGCGAGAAGGACCCCTCGATCCACTCGCGGTCCAGCACCCGGCGCTCGTCGGCCTCGCCGACCAGGTCCTCGGACTGGTTGAAGTCCCCGTCGGCGGCCTGCAGCGCCCACAGGTGCACGGCCACGCCGTGCTCCTTGGCGGTCATCATGCCGGGCAGCAGGTCCCCGTCGCCGGTGATCAGCACGACGTCGGCGCAGGCCCGGTTGCGGGCGAGTTCGGAGAGTTCGGCGTGCATCGCGGCGTCCACGCCCTTCTGCACCCATCGCCCCTCGGCCCGGGTGAGGGCGCCCAGCCGTACGGTGACCCGGGGCAGCACGCGCAGCCGGCGGTGCTCGGGCATCGGGCGGCGGTCGGGGGCCGCGTCGAACCAGTAGATGCGCAGCAGCGGCAGCCCGGTCTCGGCCTCGGCGCGTTCGCGCAGGGCGCTGATCAGCGCGGTGTGGTCGACGCTGACCTTGGAGCGGGAGGGGTCGCCGGCGAGCAGGCTGGCGGCTGCGCCCAACAGGTATCCGGCGTCCACCAGGACGACACATCGGTCCATCCGCGCACCTCTTTCCGCTCGCCCTCGTAGGTCGGTCTGGGTGGGCGGTCCGCCCGTCGGCCGGACGTGTGGGGTGAGGGGCCCCCTTGTCCGCCCGATCGTTGGGTCACCTTTTCCCCCTGGTTCGCGGCCCGAACCTCGGAGGATGTCCCGGTCCCGCAACAGCCGCCCCAATGAGTCGCAAAGAAACACGAAGGCGGGCCCCGTTCAACGACGGGGCCCGCCAAACGTCACGTGACGTTGCGCCGGGCTGCTCGGCAGGGGTGTCAGCGCGTGCGCTCGGTCAGCGCTTGCGCCCCGGGGTGTCAGCGGGTGCGCTCCGAGGTGTCGGCGATTGCGCGCCGGGGCGTCAGCGCTTGAGCTCGGCGGCCACCAGCTCGGCCAGCTGGACGGCGTTGAGCGCGGCGCCCTTGCGCAGGTTGTCGTTGGAGATGAACAGCGACAGCCCGTTCTCCACCGTCTCGTCGGCCCGGATCCGGCCGACGTAGCTCGGGTCCTGCCCGGCCGCCTGGAGCGGGGTGGGGATCTCGGACAGCTCGACGCCGGGGGCGCCGGTGAGCAGCTCGACGGCCCGCTCGGGGCTGATCGGGCGCTCGAAGCGGGCGTTGATCTGCAGCGAGTGGCCGGAGAAGACCGGGACGCGCACGCAGGTGCCGGCGACCTTGAGCTCCGGGATGCCGAGGATCTTGCGGCTCTCGTGGCGGAGCTTCTGCTCCTCGTCGGTCTCGTTGGAGCCGTCGTCGACGAGGGAGCCCGCCAGCGGCACCACGTTGAAGGCGATCGGCCGCTGGTAGACCTTGGGCTCGGGGAACTCGACGGCGGCGCCGTCGTGGGCGAGCGCGGCGGCGCCGTCCACGACCTTGGCGGCCTGGTCCCGCAGCTCGGCCACGCCGGCCACGCCGCTGCCGGAGACGGCCTGGTAGGTGGAGACGACCAGGGCGGCGAGCCCCGCCTCCTCGTGCAGCGGACGCAGCACGGGCATGGCCGCCATGGTGGTGCAGTTGGGGTTGGCGATGATGCCCTTGGGGCGGTCGGCGATCGCCTCCGGGTTGACCTCGGAGACGACCAGCGGGACCTCGGGGTCGCGGCGCCAGGCGGAGGAGTTGTCGATGACGACGGCACCGGCTGCGGCGACCTTGGGGGCCAGGGCCTTGGAGGTGGAGCCGCCGGCCGAGAAGATCACGATGTCCAGGCCGGTGTAGTCGGCCGTGGCCGCGTCCTCGACGGTGATCTCGGTGCCCTGCCAGGGCAGCGTGCGTCCGGCCGAGCGGGCCGAGGCGAACAGTCGCAGCTGCTCCACCGGGCCGATTCCACCGGGAAGTCCAGCGCGCTCGGCCAGGATCTCGCGGACCACGCCGCCGACCTGGCCGGTGGCCCCGACAATGCCGATCTTCATTCCGACTACTCCTCTGAATGGTGCTGTCTACAGCCGCACTCTGCCCATCATGCCTTGTCACGGGCATCGCACGACCTGGCATTCCACGGTATGAGAGCGCTTAGTGGTCCAGACCATTGACGAGGGCCAGCGCGGCCGCGACCTCGGCCTCCCCGGCGGGCAGCAACGGCAGCCGCACGTCCGGGGTGGGGATCCGGCCCTGGGCGTGCAGCACGCCCTTGGTCACCGTCGGGTTCGGCGCGGTGAACGCGGACAGCGCCAGCGCGGTCAGCCGGTGCCCGAGCCCTCGGGCCCGCTCGACGTCCCCGGCCCGCCAGGCCTCGTACAGCTCGACGAAGCGGCCGGTCGCCAGGTGCGCGGAGGCGAGGATGCCGCCGGCCGCGCCGATCGCCAGCATCGGCGCCAGGAAGGCGTCCTCCCCGGTCAGCACCGCGAAGCCGACCGGGGTGTCGGCGAGCAGCTCGGCGGCCGTCTGGTCCAGCCCGCCGGTCGCGTACTTGACGCCCACCACGCCCTCGATCGCGGCCAGTTCGCGCAGCGCGGCGGTGGAGAGCTGCTGCCCGGTGCGGTACGGGATGTGGTAGACGACCAGCGGCAGCGGGCTGGCCGCGGCCAGCGCCCGGAAGTGCGCGACCGTCCCGGCCTCGCCGGCCCGGACGAAGGCCGGGGTGGTGACCAGCGCCGCCGCCCGCGGCACCCGCGCGCCGAGCGCGGCGAGTGCCTCGCCGACGGCCCGGGTGTCGCCGCCGGAGGCCCCGACCGTCAGCTGCGCCCCGCGCGCGGCGCAGGCGGACGCCGTCACGTCGATCACCGCGTCCCGCTCCTCGGCGGTCAGCGCGGCGGGCTCGCCGGTGGTGCCGAGCGCGACCAGGCCGGCCGCCCCGGCGTCCAGGACCTCGTGCGCGAGCTTCTCCAGCGCATCGAGGGCGACGGAGCCGTCGGCGGCGAAGGGGGTGATCAGGGGGACGTGGATGCCCTTGAGTTCCATACCGACGATCCTGCGGCCCGGCGACACCCCAGGTCCAGTTCACATTTCCGACGCTTCTCGTAAGCTGAGCCGATGCTCGACGTACGACGCCTGCGCCTGCTGCGCGAACTCGCCCACCTCGGCACCATCGCGGCCGTCGCCGAGGCGCTGTCCTTCAGCCCCTCGGCGGTGTCCCAGCAACTGTCCGTCCTGGAGAAGGAGGCCGGCGTCCCGCTGCTGGAGCGCACCGGGCGGCGGGTCAGCCTCACCCCGGCCGGACTGGGCCTGGTCCGCCACGCCGAGGCCGTACTCGCCCTGCTGGAGCAGGCGGGCGCCGAACTCGCCCACGCCAAGCGGGGGTTGGCCGGCCCTCTGCGGATCGGCACCTACCCCTCGGCGGCCCGCGCGATTATCCCGGCGGTGCTCGCCGGCCTCGCCGCCTGGCACCCGGGGCTGGAGCCGATGGTCACCGAGGTGGATCCGGCCGCCGTCGGTGCGGCGCTGCGCGCGGGCGAGCTGGACGTGGCGCTGGTCCACGAGTACGACCTCGTCCCGACCGAGCCGGAGCCGGGGCTCGCGGTCACCCACCCGGTCTTCACCGAGCCGATGTACCTGGCCGCCCGCACCGCGGGGACGGTCGCCGAGCAGAGCGGCGCGCCGTGGATCATGTCCCCGCCCGGCACGCTCTGCCACACCATGGCCGTCCGCGCCTGCGAGGCGGCGGGCTTCGCGCCGCGGATCCGGCACCAGATCGACGACTTCACCACGGTGCTCTCGCTGGTCGCCGCGGGCCAGGGCGTGGCGCTGGTCCCCCACCTGGGCACCGCCGGGCCGCCGCCCGGCGTGGTCCTCACCCGGCTGCCGATGTACCGCCGCACCCGCGCCGCGTTCCGGGCCGGCGCGGGCTCCCACCCGGCCATCTCGGCCTTCGTCTCGGCCCTGCACACGGCCGTCCCGCCGGGACTGGGCGGCGGGGCCTGACCACGCAGGCGGGGCCCGAGCTCACGGGCGGGCCCGGGGTGCACACCCCGGACCCGCCCGCGTGCCGCTAACCCGCCAGGCAGCTCGGCCCGAGCAGCTGCTTGAGGTCCCCGAACAGCGCCGGGTCCGACTTCACCCGGTGCCGGTCCAGCCGCAGCACCGTGGTCTTGGTACGGCCCTCCAGCCGCACCCGCACCTCGGTGGTGCCCTTGTGGTGGGTCAGCACCTCGCTGAGCCGGGCGATCAGCGGCGGGGTGACCTTGGCGGTCGGGATGTTGATCACGATCGGCGCCTCGGCGTGCGCGTTCGACAGGTCCGGGATGGACAGCTCCATGCCCATCAGCCGCGGCACGTCCTCCCGCTTGTCCAGCTTGCCGCGCACGAACACCACGGCGTCCTCGACGAGTTGGGAGGAGACCAGCTGGTAGCTCGCCGGGAAGAACATGCAGTCGATCGAGCCCGCCAGGTCCTCGACGGTGGCGATCGCCCAGGCGTTGCCCTGCTTGGTCATCTTCCGCTGGAGGCCCGAGATGATGCCGCCGATGGTGACGATGGTGCCGTCCGGCCGCTCCGCGAGGTCCGCCACCGCGCAGTCCGACTTGTCGGCGAGCACGTGCTCGATGCCGTGCAGCGGGTGGGAGGAGACGTACAGGCCGAGCATCTCCCGCTCCTGGGTGAGCAGGAAGGACTTCTCCCACTCCTCCTCGGAGAACACCACGTCCAGCCCGAAGCTGGGCTCCTCCGAGGTGGCGTCGCCGCCGAAGAGGTCGAACTGCCCCTCGGCCTCCTTGCGCTTCACCCCGACGACGTTGTCGATCATCGGCTCGAACTGCGCGCTCAGGCCCTTGCGGGTGTGCCCGAGCGAGTCGAACGCCCCTGCCTTGATCAGCGATTCGACGGTCCGCTTGTTGCAGACCACCGACTCCACCTTCTCCAGGAAGTCCGGGAAGGAGGCGAACTTCCCCTTCGCCTTCCGGGTGCGGATCATCGACTCGACCACCGGCCCGCCGACGTTGCGGATGGCGGTCAGGCCGAACCGGACGGTCTCGCTGCCGTGCGGCGTGAAGTCCGAGTCCGACTCGTTGACGTCCGGCGGCAGCACCTGGATGCCCATCTTGCGGCACTCGTTGAGGTAGACCGCCGACTTGTCCTTGTCGTCCTTGACGGAGGTCAGCAGGCCGGACATGTACTCGGCCGGGTAGTTGGCCTTGAGGTACGCCGTCCAGTACGAGACCAGCCCGTACCCGGCGGTGTGCGCCTTGTTGAACGCGTAGCCGGAGAAGGGGACGAGGACGTCCCACACCGCCTGGATGGCCGCGTCGGAGTAGCCGCGCTCGCGGCAGCCCTTCTGGAAGGGCACGAACTCCGCGTCCAGGATCTCCTTCTTCTTCTTGCCCATCGCGCGGCGCAGCAGGTCGGCCTGGCCGAGCGAGTAGCCGGCCAGGATCTGCGCGGCCTTCTGCACCTGCTCCTGGTAGACGATCAGGCCGTAGGTGGGCCGGAGCACCTCCTCCAGGGGCTCCTCCAGCTCCGGGTGGATCGGGGTGATCTCCTGCTGCCCGTTCTTGCGCAGCGCGTAGTTGGTGTGCGAGTTGACGCCCATCGGGCCCGGCCGGTACAGCGCCAGGACGGCGGAGATGTCCTCGAAGTTGTCGGGCTTCATCAGGCGCAGCAGCGAGCGCATCGGCCCGCCGTCGAGCTGGAAGACGCCGAGCGTGTCGCCGCGGGCGAGGAGTTCGTAGGTGGGCTTGTCGTCGAGCGGCAGATCAAGCAGGTTGATCTTGACGCCCTTGTTCTTCTCGATCGCCTTGACGGCGTCGTCCATGATCGTCAGGTTGCGCAGGCCGAGGAAGTCCATCTTGAGGAGGCCGAGGCCCTCGCAAGTGGGGTAGTCGAACTGCGTGATGGTGACGCCGTCGGTGTGCCGGGTCCAGACCGGGATGTGGTCGGTCAGCGGCTCGGAGGACATGATGACGCCGGCCGCGTGCACGCCGGGCTGGCGGATCAGGCCCTCGATGCCGCGCGCGGTGTCGATCACCTTCCGCACGTCCGGGTCGTTCTCGTACAGCGCGCGGATCTCGCCCGCCTCGCCGTAGCGCGGGTGGCTGCTGTCCGTGATGCCGGACAGCGGGATGCCCTTGCCCATGACGTCCGGCGGCATCGCCTTGGTGATCCGGTCGCCCATCGCGTACGGGTAGCCGAGGACGCGCGAGGAGTCCTTGATGGCGGCCTTCGCCTTGATGGTGCCGTAGGTGACGATCATGGCGACCTTGTCGGATCCCCACTTCTCCGTCACGTACCGGATCACGTCACCGCGCCGGCGCTCGTCGAAGTCGATGTCGACATCGGGCATCGAGATGCGCTCGGGGTTGAGGAAGCGCTCGAAGATCAGCCCGTGCGGGATGGGGTCGAGGTCGGTGATGCCCATCGCGTAGGCGACCAGCGAACCGGCCGCCGAACCACGGCCCGGGCCCACCGCGATGCCCTGGCTCTTCGCCCACATGATGAAGTCGGCGACCACCAGGAAGTACGCCGGGAACCCCATCTGGATGATGGTGTCCATCTCGTACTCGGCGAGCTTCTTGTGCTCCTCGTCGTACCCGCCCGGGAAGCGCCAGTCCATGCCCTCCCAGACCTTGGACTTGAAGAAGTCCGCCTCGGACTCGAAGCCCTCCGGGATCGGGAACCGGGGCATCAGGTTCTTGAACTTGAACATGCCCTCGGTGTCGACCCGGGAGGCGACCAGCAGCTGGCTGTTGCGGCAGCCCTCCTGCCAGGCGTCCGAGGAGTCCAGCGCGTACATCTCGGCGGCCGACTTGATGTAGTAGCCGGTGCCGTCGAAGCGGAAGCGGTCCGGGTCCGAGAGGTTCTTGCCGGTCTGCACGCAGAGCAGCAGGTCGTGGGCGCCGGCGTCGGCCTCGGTGGTGTAGTGCGAGTCGTTGGTGACCACCGGGGGGATGTTCAGCTTCCTGCTGATCTCCAGCAGCCCGTCCCGGACCCGCTTCTCGATGTCCAGGCCGTGGTCCATCAGCTCCAGGAAGTAGTTCTCCCTGCCGAAGATCTCCTGGTAGTCGGCGGCGGACTTCAGCGCCTCGTCGAACTGGCCGAGCCGCAGCCGGGTCTGCACCTCACCGGAGGGGCAGCCGGTGGTCGCCATCAGCCCGCCGGACAGCTCGGAGATCAGCTCCTTGTCCATCCGGGGCCACTTCACCAGCCAGCCCTCGGAGTACGAGCGCGAGGTCAGCTTGAAGAGGTTGTGCAGGCCCTCCTTGTTCCGGGCCCAGATGGTCTTGTGGGTGTACGCGCCGGACGCCGAGACGTCGTCCCGCTTCTGGTGCGGCTGGCCCCACAGGACGCGCTTGGTGTTCGACCGGGACTCGGGGGCGACGTACGCCTCGATCCCGATCACCGGGGTGATCCCGGCATCGGTCGCCTGCCGGTGGAACTCGGCGGCGCCGTACATGTTCCCGTGGTCGGTCATCGCGACGTGGGTCTGCCCCAGCCGCTCGACCTCCTTGAACATCTGCTTCAGCCGGGCGGCACCGTCCAGCATCGAGTACTCGGTGTGGACGTGCAGATGCGCGAACGGCTGGTCGCTCAAGGCGGGGCCTCCGGAGGCTCTGGTGCTGTTCTGGTGGGCCGGCGAACGCGCGGGTCACAGGGGGAGGAGCCCCGGAAATGGATGTGGCCCGGAACACCTCTCGGGGTCCGGACCATCACTCACGCGTTCACGCGTCCACTCTAGCCTCCTTCGAACAGCTCCCCCACGTCTCCGGCAGGGCCTCAGCTCAGCCCGGCGAGTCGCTCCTCGGCGGCGTTCCTGACCTCCGGCACCTCGATCGGATCGGCCCGCAGGTACGCCAGCCGGGCCCGCACGTGCGGTGCGTCGGGGGCGTGCTCGACCCCCAGCAGCCGGACGTCCGCCTCGCAGTCCCAGAGCGACTCGGTGTACGCCTCGGGCATGCCCGCCGACCCGGCCGCCGCCAGCGCCTCCAGGTACGCGGCCCGCTCGTACGAGTGCGGGGTGTACAGCCAGAACCGTCGCAGCAACGAGACCGCGCCGGCCGCCTCCGACCCGAACCGCGCCAGCCCCCGCGCCAGCCGCATCGGCCCGCACCAGGCCCGGTCCACCCAGTCCCGCTCCAGCGCCGCGACCAGCGCCGGGACGTCCCGCTCCGCCCCGTGCTCGGCCGACCGCCCCGGCAGCGCGCCGCTCGCCGCCTCGGCCATCGGGTCGGGCCGTTCGGCCTCCCGCGCCGGTCCCGGCGGCTCGCTCTGGTCCGAGCCACGGTCCCGGTCCCGGACGGCCTCCTCCAGGTCGCCCCACCACTCCCGCGGCCAGGCCTCCGCCACCGACTCCAGGACGTCGGACCAATGCTCGCCGCCCTCCCGGAGGTACGCCCGCAGCGCCTCCCGGGCCTCGACCGAGCCGCTGAGCGCCAGCAGCTCCAGCACCCCCGCGGCCCGCTCACACGCCTCCTCGCCCCCGGCCAGCACCTCGATCACCGGCCCGAGCGGCAGCTCCAGGTCCCGGACCAGCCGCGCCAGGTACAGGTGCCGCTCGTCGATGTTCGAGTCCCAGCGCCACTCCCACCGGATGCAGCCGTACACCAGCTCGGCCGCCGAGGCGGGATCCTCCGCCGCCATCAGCGCGCCCAGCCCCCGCCCGCGCTGCAACATCCCCGGCAGCGTCCCCGCCGGTGCGTACTCGTGTCGCCGCTCTGCCATGCGCCCATGGTGCCCCAGCCCCCGGCGCGCGGACCCGGCGGGGGACGTCCGAGCACAGCTCCTCCCCGGCGCCACCGCCGGCCGATCAGCAGCACGGCCAATCGATGTCGTCAACCAACCCGCCCACACCATCGTCACTTTGACGATCCATCGGATTCGCCCCCATCGCGACTCCGGGGGTAGTACACCTCGATCGGCACCCGCGCCTCGTCGAACAGCGCCGGCCCGTCCTCCGCCACCACCGGCCACGCCCCCGACTCCGGGTTGAGCTCGACCAGTTGCTCGGTCGCGAGCGCGTACACGACCCGCCCGATCCCCGACCGGACCAGCGCCCCCGCGCACATCCCGCAGGGCTGGCAGCTGGTGTACATGGTCGTGAGCGCGGCGGTCTCCTCGTCCAGGGCCCGGGCCGCCCAGCGGGCGAGCTTCAGTTCCGGGTGGGCCGTGATGTCGTCGTCGCGCCGGACGGTGTTGTGCGCTTCGGCCAGCACCGTCCCGTCCGGCCCGGCCAGTAGCGAGCCGTACGGCGCGTCGCCCAGTTCCACGGCCCGCGCCGCGATCCCGATCGCCTGCCGCAGCAGCGCCTCGTCCGCAGGGGTGATCATGACGCCTTCCTCCACTCCTCGGCCACGGCCGTCAGGGCTCGCCACGCGGTCTCGGGGTGGCGGGTCTCCTCCGGATCGGCCTGGTACGGGTCCAGCACGACGGCCTCCGCGCCGAGTCCGCGCAGTTCCCGCAGGTCGGCGATGACCTGTTCCAGACTGCCGACCCCGGCGAGCCGTTCCGGGTCGTCCAGCGGCCGGTCGGTCAGCCGCAGCGCGATCCGCGGCGCGAACCCGGGCAGTACACGGCTCTCCAGCACCGACCGCATCTTCGCCAGGGTCAGCCGCAGCGGGTGCCAGGCGTCGCCGTGCTCGATCGCCCGTCGGATCGCCGCCCCGCTGTGGCCGCCGACCCACACCGGGGCGGCAGCACCCTCCCCCTGCTGCACCCACGCCTCCCGCACCGCCCGCAGGTACTCGCCGGTCAGCCGCCCCCGCGCGCCGAACGGCACTCCGAGCGCCTCGAACTCCTGCCGCGCCCAGCCGGCCCCGACGCCGAGCACGAACCGCCCGCCGCTGAGCCGGTGCAGGGTGCCGGCCATCCGGGCCACCAGCAGCGGGTTCCGGTACGGCAGCACCAGCACGGTGGTGCCCAGCCGCAGCCGGCCCTCGGTCACCCCGGCCAGCCAGGAGAGGGTGGCGAAGGGGTCGTAGAAGGGTTCGGGGTAGCGCTCGGAGACGTCCGCCGTCACGGCGACGTGGTCCGACACCATCAGCAGGTCGAACCCGAGACCCTCCACCACCCGCGCCCAGTCGCGCAGCATGCCGGGGTCCGTCCCGGGCCCGAAGTTCGGTACGTTGACGCCAAATTGCATGCCACGAGGCTATTCCCGGGCGGATTCCGCACGGAACCCAATGCTCCCGGCAGAACCCTCCCCCAGCCGCGAATCCACCGGTAATATCGCCGGATGGCCGCGAACCTCGACGACACCGACTGGGCGATCATCGATCAGCTCCAGCAGGAGGCCCGGATCTCGCTCAGCGAGCTGGGCCGCCGGGTCAACCTCAGCCCGTCCGCCACCACCGAGCGGGTGCGGAACCTGGAGTCGCTGGGCGTCATCACCGGCTACCACGCCACCGTGGACCTGGCCAAGGTCGGCTACCCGGTGCTCGCCGTGGTCCGCCTGAAGTACCCGGGCAACCGCCACCAGCCGCTGCACCTGATGCTCGCCCAGCGCCGCGAGATCCTGGAGTGCCTGCGCACCACCGGCGACGACTGCTACACCCTCAAGGTGGCCGCGACCTCCATGGAGCACCTGGAGACCCTGATGGACTCGCTCGCCGGCTTCGGCAGCACCACCACCAGCGTCGTCTACAGCCAGACCCTCCCCCGCCGCGGCCCGGCCCGCCCGTGACGGGCCGGCCGGGCTCCCGGTGACCGACTGGGACAAGCTCCGCCGGACCGGCCAGGACAGTCCCTAGCCGTCCAGGTCCGCGAGGAAGTCCACCGCCGCCGCCCAGGCCTGCTCGGCGGCGTCCGCGTCGTAGTCGTCCAGGTCCGGGTCGGTGAACAGGTGCCCGGCGCCCGGGTAGCGGTGCACCTCGACCTCCGCACCGGCCCGCCGCATCCGCAGGTACCAGGCGTTCAGCCAGTCCTCCGGCTCGTACGGGTCCGGCTCCGCCATGTGCAGCTGCACCGGGATCGCGGTTGCCGCGTCCTCCCGCAGGTCGGAGGTGCCGTGCAGGAGCAGCAGCCCGCGGGCCTTCTCGTCGGCCAGCGCCAGGTTCTGCGCGATGGCGCCGCCGAGCGAGAACCCGGCGTACACCAGCCCGCCCTCGGAGAGCGGGGCGGAGGCGACCACTGCGCGCCGCAGCAGTTCGTCCCCGCCGCCGATCTCCTCCTGGTAGGCCTGCGAGGCCTCGTTGTCGTCGAAGGTGCGCCCCTCGAAGAGGTCCGGGGTGTGCACGGTGTGCCCGGCGGCGCGCAGCCGGTCGGCGGCGGCCCGGACGGCCGGGTGCAGGCCGTGGGCGG
Source organism: Kitasatospora sp. NPDC030952 (assembly GCF_055571335.1). Lineage (NCBI taxonomy): Bacteria > Bacillati > Actinomycetota > Actinomycetes > Kitasatosporales > Streptomycetaceae > Kitasatospora > Kitasatospora sp. NPDC030952. Next base: position 117,379 of record NZ_JBVIFM010000019.1, on the reverse strand, counting down.
AGTGGAAGAGGACGATCTGGGCCACGGTTCGGGGTCCTTCGGCAAACGAGATCAGGGATACCCACCCATGATCCCGCACCCGCCCCGGAAGCCCCCGCCGAAGGCCATCGCGCAGGAGTGCGGCCTCCTGCGCGATGGCCTTCGGCGCCGGACTCGGCCCGCTGCTCGCCGGGGCGCTCTCCGAGCTGGCGCCCGTGCCGACCGGCCCCGTCTTCGCGGTCGAGGCCGCGGTCCTGGCGAGCGCGGTACCGGCGAGCGCGGTACCGGTGGTGCTGCGAATGCCGGTGCGCCGCCCCCGCGCGCCGTTCCACACCCTCCCGCGCCCGCTCCGCTCCGTTCTGCGCCGTTCACATGTTCGTAAGATTCCTTCCTTTAGGAATGTTTCTTGGCCTCGATCCGACGGGCAAGAACAAGCACACTCCCTCCCCGAACGAAAGCCTTGCAACAACATTCCATCCCGATGGTATGTATGAGCTGTCGTCAATCACGGAGGGCAGGAACATGGCAAAGCAGGAGCGGGCGCGCCGCACCCGGGAGAAGGTCCTGACGGCCGCGGCCGAGATCTTCGCCGCCCAGGGCTACGAGAGCACCACCCTGAACACGGTGGCCGATCGCATCGGCATGACCAAGGGCGCGCTCTACGGCCACTTCCCCTCGAAGGGCTCCCTGGCCCGCGCCCTGATCGACGAGTCCCGGACGGTCTGGACCAGCGTGCACGCCGAGTACGACACCCCGGGCGCGGACGCCGCCGAGGTGCTCCGGGGCGTCGTGGTGGGCTTCGCCGACCGGCTGCGGTCGGACGTCCGGCTGCGGGCCGCCCTCCGGCTGGCGGCGGACTGCCCCAACCTGGCCCAGGCCCCCGCCGACGTCCTCGCCGACATGCACGTCGCCCTGACCGACCTGGTCCGCCGGGCCCAGCGCGACAGCGGCTTCCCCGACCACTGCCCGCCCGTGGTCGCCGAACTGCTGCTGATCGTGCTCCGGGGGCTGCTGAACACCCGCACCGAGTGCGACGGCGGCACCCGCGCCCCCGGCGGGGAGCCGCTGTGGCGGCTCCTCTTCACGGCCCTGTCCGGCAGCACCGCCCTGCCCGGCGACCCGGCCCCGACCGGAGGCCCCGCCCCGAGCCCCACCGCCGCCGGCTGCCCCGCCCCGGGCCCCGCCCACCCCTGAGCCCCCGCCCCGATGCCCCGGGCCTGCCCCCACCCCGCTACGACACCACGTCCTTGCGCGCGAACCCGCGGAAGGCCAGCGCCAACAGCACCACCGCGTACGACAGCGACAACGAGACCCCCTGCAGCATGCCGCCCCACTCCAGCTGCGGCTGCAGGGCGTCCGCCCAGGCGTACTGCCAGTGCGCCGGCAGCCACTCCCGCAGGTCCCCCAGCGCGGTGACGGCGTCCAGCACCCCGGTGATGATCGACAGGAACACCGCCCCGCCGACCGCCCCCAGCGGCGCGTCCGTGGCCGTCGACAGCCAGAACGCCAGCGCGGCGATCACCAGTTCGCTCAGGAACACGAAGGCCACCGCGATCGCGATCCGGGGCAGCGCCTCCCCGGCCGGCAGGCTGGCCCCGGCGGGCAGCTTGAGGTCCCCCCAGCCGTACGCCACCGTGCCCACGACCAGCCCGATCGCGGGCAGCATGACGACCGCGACCGCCGAGAACGCCAGCCCGACCACGAACTTGCGGGCCAGCAGCCGGGCCCGCGGCACCGGCGCGGCCAGCAGGTAGCGCAGCGAGGACCAGCTGGCCTCCGAGGCCACGGTGTCCCCGCAGAACAGCGCGACGGGGATCACCAGCATGAAGCCGGTGCCCACGAACAGCATGGTGACGGCGAAGTTGGCGCCCGAGGCGGTGGCCAGGTCGATGAAGGTGGTCCGGTCCGGGCGCCCGGGGGTGCCGCCGATCTGGAACGCCGCCAGGATGACGAACGGCATGGCGGCCAGCACCGCGCCGATCACCAGGGTGCGCCGCCGGCGCAGCTGCCGGATCGCCTCCACCCGTAGCGGCAGGGTCCGGCTCGCCCGGTACCCCGCCGCGTGGTCCCCCGAGGCGCGGTCGCCCTGGCCGGCGTCCGTGCTGTCACTCGTCACCCTGGCAGCGCTCACGCCGCACCTCCGATCAACGACAGGAACGCGTCCTCCAGGCGCCGCTGCGGTCCGGCGCTCTCCACCGGCACCCCCAGCCGCACCAGCTCCGCCAGCAGTTCGCTCGCCGGCAGCCCGTCCAGCCGGACCAGCAGCCCGCCCTCGACCGCCTCCGCCGAGCCGACCCCGGCCAGCGCGCCGATCTTCTCGACGACCGGCTCCGGGTCGTAGGACGCGGCCACGCCGATCATCAGCAGCTCACCACCGCCGACGATCTCGCCGACCGGCCCGGCCGTCACCAGCTGCCCGCGGTCCATCACCACCAGGTCCGTACAGCTCTGCTCGACCTCGGCCAGCAGGTGGCTGGAGACGATGACGGTCCGGCCGGCGGCCGCGTACCGGATCATCACCTCGCGCATCTCGCGGATCTGCGGCGGGTCCAGCCCGTTGGTCGGCTCGTCCAGGATCAGCAGGTCCGGCATCCCGAGCATCGCCTGGGCGATGGCGAGCCGCTGCCGCATGCCCTGCGAGTACGTCCGCACCGCGCGGTCCAGCGCCTCGCCGAGCCCGGCGATCGCGAGCGCCTCGTCGAAGCGCGCGTCGGCCTCCGGACGCCCGGTGGCCTGCCAGTACAGCCGCAGGTTGGCGCGTCCGGTGAGGTGCGGCAGGAAGCCCGCGCCCTCGACGAACGCCCCGACCCGCGAGAGCACCGGCGCCCCGGGGCGGATCAGGTGCCCGAAGACCCGGATCTCCCCGGCGTCCGGCCGGATCAGGCCCATCAGCATGCGCAGCGTGGTGGTCTTGCCGGCCCCGTTCGGCCCGAGCAGGCCGAGCACCTGGCCCCGCTCCACCCGGAAGCCCAACTCCCGTACGGCATAACGGTCCTGAGAGCCCTTGTAGCGCTTGCTCAGCCCGCTGATCCGTAGCGGCACCCCGGCCAGCGCCGGATCGAACTCGGGCCCCGGGGGCCCCGACGGCCCGGAGAGCCCCGCCGGCCCACCCGCCGCGGCCCCCCGCCGCAACCACCGCCGCCGCACCAGCGGCAGCAGCACCACCCCGGCGGCCACCAGCACGGCGCCCACCGGCAGCATCCAGGTCCGCGCGGGCAGCGGCGCCGCCTCCGTGACCAGCTCCTCGACGGTCGGCGCGGTGAGCGCCCCGGCCACCGCCACCCGGTAGGTGGCCGGGTCGGCCGGCGAGGCGTACGCCAGGTCGGTGGAGGCCAGCACCAGCCGCAGCCGGTGCCCGGCCGGGAAGTCATGGTCCACGGCGGGCAGCCGGACGGTCACCGTCTGCCCCGCGTCGGCGCCGGTGACCCGCAGCGGCGCCGCGAGCTGCTGCGGCAGCACCGCCTTGCCGTCCGGCCCGACGTCGTACAGCTTCGCGAACAGCACCGCGTCCGGCCGGTCCGCCGTCACCCGCACCGGTACGGTCGGCTGCCCGGTGAGGTGCAGCGGCTTGTCCAGCGGCGCCGATTCGAAGGCGGCGTTCTGCCCGGGGAAGTCCAGCGAGAGCCCGGCCCCGAGCGAGGCCGCCTGGCTCAGCGCACCGATCCCGGGCAGCGTGGAGATCCCCGGCGGCGCCCCGCCGGGCGGATTGGCGACGGCCTGCTCCCGGCCGGTCAGCTCGACGGACCGGGTCGCGGTCCCCCCGAGCCCGGGGTAGCGGTCGGCGTCGGCGCCGCGCAGCACGGCCTGGAAGCCGGTCGAGTCCACGCCGCCGGTCCGGGTCACCCGGAAATGCGGCCCGGTGTCGTTCCCGCGCCCCCTCAAGTAGTGGTCGAACCAGGCGGTGACCCGGTCGTCCACCCGGGCGCTGGTGTCCGTCCCGCCGTCGTGCCCGCCGGCGAACCAGTCCACCGAGACGGGCGCGCCGTTGGCCGCGACCGCCTGGGCGATCCGGTCGCCCTGGTCGAGCGGGAACAGGGAGTCCTGCTGCCCCTGCACCACCAGGGTGGGCGCCTTGAGCTGCGCCGCCACCGAGGACGGGCTCGACTTGTCCAGCAGCGCGACGGCCTCCGGGTCGGCGTGCCCGGCGGTCGCGACCCGGTCGTACATCTGGCAGAGCGAGTCCAGGAACCGCCCGCAGCCGACCTGCCCGTCCGTCGGGGCGCCGTCCGGCTCGGTCCCGTTGCGCGGCGCACCGCCCGAGGGCCCGAGGTCCCCCGCCGAGCCGGTGGTGAAGAAGATCCCGGCCCACAGCTTCTTGAACACGCCGTCGGCCGCGCCCGAGCCCTGTGCCCCCTGCGGGAACAGCGCGTCGGCCAGGTTCCACCAGGTGATCTGGGTGGCCACCGCGTCGATCCGGTGGTCGTACGCCGAGGCCAGCAGCGAGATCGCCCCGCCGTACGAGGCGCCGGTGATGCCGACCCGGGGGTCGCCGGGGCCGTCGAGCTGCACCTCGGGCCGCTGGGCCAGCCAGTCCACCAGGTGCTTGACGTCCTCGACCTCCCGGTCCGGCGCGTTCAGCCCGATCTTCCCGCCCGAGTGCCCGAAGCCGCGCGCCGACCAGGTCAGCACCGCGTAGCCCTGCCGGGCCAGCTGCTGAGCGCGGTCCCGCTCGCCCTCCTTGGAGCCGCCGAAGCCGTGCGCGAGCAGCACGGCCGGGCGCGGGCCGGAGCCGGTGGTGAAGAACGAGGTGTCCAGCTGGACCTGCTGGGTGCTGCCGGGCGTCTCCGGCATGCTGAGGAAACGATCCTCTTGATGGACCGCCTGCTCACCGTCGGACGCCACCGCCACCGTGCCGACCCCGGCCACCGCCACCAGGGCCACCGCCCCGGCCACCAGCCTGCGCCGTACCGACGTGCCCCGGCCGCGCCATCGACGCCATGCCCCACCGAACTCCATGGGGGCAGATCGTATCCGCCGCACGAGTAGGTGTCCGATAAAGCCGCCACCCCTTTTCATCCGTTTCAGGCCGCTAAGCGCCGGTATCGTACGGCTCACCAGCCTGTCCCGCCCCGAGAAGGTCCCCCGTGCTCTGGCCGCTGATCACCCTGCTCGCCACCGTCGCCGCCACCCTCGCGATCGGCTGGATCGTCGACCAGGCCCTCCAGCGGATCAGCGCCGACCACCCCGGGGCACCGGTCTGGGCACTGCTCCGCCGCTGCCGGATCCCGCTCCAACTCGCCATCGCGTCAGCCCTGTTGCTCGCCGTCGACCCGCTCAAGCGGATCTTCCACCTGGCCGACGACGAGGGCGCCCACCACCTGCTCCTACTGCTCCTGCTCGCCTCCCTCGGCTGGCTCACCGTCCGCGTGGTGGCCGCCGTCCTGGAGGCACTGCTCCGCCGCTACGAGACGGTCACCGACGACCCGGCCCGGGTGCAGCGGGTCCGCACCCAGGTCAGCATGCTGCGCCGGGTGGTCGGCGCGGTGATCGTCGTGGTCACCGCCGCCGTGATGCTGCTGACCTTCTCCGCGATGCGCACCGTCGGCGCCAGCCTGCTCGCCTCGGCCGGCCTGATCGGCATCGTGGCCGGCATCGCCGCCCAGAGCACCCTGGGCAACTTCTTCGCCGGCCTTCAGATCGCCTTCGGCGACACCGTCCGGATCGGCGACACCGTGGTGGTGGACGGCCAGCAGGGCACCGTCGAGGAGATCACCCTCTCCTACCTGGTGGTCCGGCTCTGGGACCACCGCCGGCTGATCGTCCCGGTCTCCTACTTCGTCAACAAGCCCTTCGAGAACTGGACCCGCCGCGATCCCGGCCTGCTCGCCGCCGTCCTGCTCCACCTCGACCCCACCACCCGGGTCGACGACCTCCGCGCCACCCTGCACACCCTGCTGGAGCAGCACCCCCGCTGGGACGGCGACGAATGGGCCCTCAACGTCACCGACACCACCCCCAGCACCATCGTCGTCCGCGCCACCATGACCGCCCGCACCCCCGACGACGCCGCCCAACTCCGCTTCGACATCCGCGAACAACTCATCGCCCACCTCCGCGACGAGCACCCCCAAGCCCTCCCCCGCCTCCGCACCACCGACACCTGACCCCGCACCCCCGCCCTCCCCCAACAAAAATCCCCGCGCCCCGGAAGGGGCGCGGGGAACTGCGCGAAGCGGAAGGCCGAGACCCGCACACCCGTCCCGGCCACCAAGAAGCCCTACAAAACCCTCGTCATCGTCCGATGCGGAATCCCGGCATCGTCATACACCGGCCCCTCCGCCACGTACCCCAGCCGCTCGTAGAACCCGAGCGCCCGCACCTGTGCGTGCAGTTCGACCTCGACGCCCCCGCGCTCGCGCCCCGCCGCCTCGATCGCCCGAACCAGCTCGACCCCGAGCCCGGTCCCCCGGGCCGCCGCGACGACCGCGAGCCGCCCGAGCAGCACGCGTCCCTCGACACCCCCGGTCAGCTCCAGCGCCTGGTCGCCGAAGATCAGCCGCCCGGTCCCGAGCCCCGCACCGTCCGCGCCCACGGCCAGCACGTGCACCGAGGTCGCGTCGTACTCGTCGTACTCCAGCTCCTCCGGCACGTTCTGCTCGACGACGAACACCTCACGCCGGACGGCCCGCGCCAGCTCCAGGTCCGCTTCGCTCTCGGCGACCCGCACGGAGACGGTCATCTCAGCTCTCCGAGGCGATGATGTCGAGCGCCTTCTGCAGGTCCGCCGGGTACTCGCTGCTGAACTCGACCCACTGCCCGTCCGCCGGGTGCTCGAAGCCGAGCGAGACGGCGTGCAGCCACTGCCGGGTGAGCCCGAGCCGCTTGGCGAGCGTCGGGTCGGCGCCGTACGTCAGGTCGCCGACGCAGGGGTGCCGCAGCGCGGACATGTGGACGCGGATCTGGTGGGTGCGGCCGGTCTCCAGCTTGATGGCCATCAGAGAGGCCGCCCGGTACGCCTCGATCAGGTCGTAGTGGGTGACGGACGGCTTGCCGTCGCGGGTCACCGCCCACTTCCAGTCCGAGCTGGGGTGCCGCCCGATCGGCGCGTCGACGGTGCCGCTCAGCGGGTCCGGGTGGCCCTGGACCAGCGTGTGGTAGCGCTTGTCGGTGATCCGGTCGTGGAACTGCCGCTTGAGGTCGGTGTAGGCCCGTTCGGACTTGGCGACGACCATCAGGCCCGAGGTGCCGACGTCCAGCCGGTGCACGATGCCCTGCCGCTCGGCCGCGCCGGAGGTGGAGATCCGGTAGCCGGCCGCGGCGAGCCCGCCGATCACGGTGGTGCCGGTCCAGCCGGGGCTCGGGTGCGCGGCGACGCCGACCGGCTTGTCGATCAGGACGATGTCGTCGTCGTCGTGGACGATCCGCATGCCCTCGACCGGCTCGGCCACGATCTGCACCGGGGCGGCGGGGGCGGGGATCTCGACCTCCAGCCAGGAGCCGGCGGTCACCCGGTCCGACTTGCCGGCCACGGCGCCGTCGAGCGTCACCTTGCCCTCGGCGGCCAGTTCGGCGGCCTTGGTCCGGGAGAAGCCGAACATCCGGGCGAGGGCGGCGTCGAGGCGCTCGCCCTCCAGGCCGTCGGGAACGGGGAGGCTTCGGATCTGCGCTGCGGTACTCACCCGTACGAGTATGCCGGAAACGCGCAGTGCCCCTTCCCCCGCCGGGAGCCGCACCGCTCCGGGCGGAGGACGGAGCGCACTACTTGTCGCCCTTCTCCGCCTGCTGGTGCACGGTCCCGTCCGGGTTGCTGCCGCGGAACGAGAGCAGCACCACGAGGATGCCGCCGCAGACGATCGCCGAGTCGGCGAGGTTGAACACCGCGAAGTGCTGGACCGAGATGAAGTCCACCACGTGGCCGCGGAAGACGCCGGGCGCGCGGAACAGCCGGTCGGTGAGGTTGCCGAGGGCGCCGCCGAGCAGCAGCCCGAGCGCGATCGCCCACGGGAGGCTGTACAGCCGGCGGGCGATCCGCCAGATCACCACGATGACGGCCGAGGCGATCATGGTGAAGACGACGGTCAGCGCCTGCCCCATGCCGAAGGCGGCGCCGGAGTTGCGGATCACCTGGAAGGTGACGATGTCGCCGATCACCTTGATCGCCGCGTGGTTCTCCAGCCGGGCGACGACGAGCAGCTTGCTGGCGAGGTCGATCAGGAACGCGAGGACGGCGACGACCAGCAGCACCCCGACCCGCCGCCGGCCCTTCGGCTTGTCCAGCGCCGTGGCCCCGCCCCCGGCGACCGCCTCGTCCGCGTTCCCGTTCTCCACGGAGCCCGCCCCGGAGGGCCCGGTGGGTTCGATGGGTTCGGCCACAACCGCCTCCGCGCCATCGGCGGGGTTCGGGACGGCGTCGTCCCGGGTCTGGGGGGAACCTTGCGTACTGATGATCCGCTCCGCTGCCGATGTGAGCCGGTGAGGGCCTGAACGCGTCCGTACCGACGAGTCAGGCGACGTTACGGGGTCGAGCGTACGGCAAGCCCGACCCCCCGCGTCGCCCCGGTCGCCCGGCCGAGCCGCCCAGCTGAACCGCCCAACTGAACCGCCCGGTCAAGCGCTCCGCGTCAGCGGCGTTCCTGCTTGGCCTTGCACTGCACACAGAGCGTGGCCCGGGGGAAGGCCTGCATCCGGGCCTTGCCGATGGCCTGTCCGCAGGACTCGCAGGTGCCGAAGCCGACGCCCTCCAGCCGCTCCAGGGCGCGCTCGGTCTGGGCGAGGCTGTCCCGGGCGTTGTTGGCGAGCGCCAGCTCGCTCTCCCGCGAGATGTTCTTCGTACCGGCGTCCACCTGGTCGTCGCCGGCTCCGTCGTTGGAGTCGCGCATCAGGCCGGCGATGGCGGCGTCGGCGGCGTCGATCTCGCCGCGCAGCCGTTCCAGGTCGGCGATCAGCTCGTCGTGCAGTTCGTGGACCTCTTCCGAGGTCCAGGCGTCCTCGCCTGGCCGGACCGGCAGCGTGGCCGGGTCGACCGACTCGGCTCCGCGCGGCACGGTGACGGTGTCGGTACTGGTGTTCTGAGGTGCGGTAGTGGTCACGGTCCCCTCCCCTGGATCGGCCGCCACGGCCTTGCGTGCCCGCTTGGTGGCGGTACCCGCGCTGGTTGCCTTCTCAGCCATGGCTTCGACCCCATCTACGAACGAATCGAGCCGCCGGTTCCCGGCGGCTTCCAGTGCCGGAACGATAATCCCGATCAAAACCGGTCACAACATGACATACCGGCGCCTCACGATGATCCCACCCAGGCAGCCGCCCCAAGCGCCACGCCCCACGCGCTGACAGACTTGTGCCCACCTCACCCCTGCCTAACCGCCCCCGCCGACCAGCCCGGATCGCCCCCGGACCGGCCTCCCCCGAAACCGTTTGGACAAACCGTCTCGCCCGGCCGATACACTTGCCCTGCAAGGCGCAGATGGGACGAGTACCGACGTACGCAGCCACCAGCGACCCGGGGACGGTGCGAGCCCGGGGGTGTGCACGACGGGAAGATCACCCCGGAGCCGCCGGAAGAACGGCCACCGCGCAGCCCGCGGCGGCCCACTAGACCCGGCAGCAAGCCCAAACAAGAGGGCCGCAGCGCAGTACGGCGGCCAAGGAGGGTGGTACCGCGGGGCGGCCAGGCCGTCTCGTCCCTCCGGAGGATCCAGTCCCAGCATCCGCCGGAGGTAGACGCCCGCGATGAACACCTATCACCCCGTCCCCGCACAGGTCGATCTCCCCGCCCTCGAACACCAGATCCTCTCCTTCTGGCAGGACAACAAGGTGTTCCAGCGCAGCCTGGAGCAGTCCGAGGGCCGCCCCGAGTGGGTGTTCTACGAGGGCCCGCCGACCGCCAACGGCATGCCCGGTGCCCACCACATCGAGGCCCGCGTCTTCAAGGACGTCTTCCCCCGGTACCGGACGATGAAGGGCTACCACGTCGCCCGCAAGGCCGGCTGGGACTGCCACGGCCTCCCGGTCGAGCTGGCCGTCGAGAAGGAGCTGGGCTTCTCCGGCAAGCAGGACATCGAGGCGTACGGCATCGCCGAGTTCAACGCCAAGTGCCGCGACTCGGTGACCCGCCACACCGACGCCTTCGCCGAGCTGACCACCCGCATGGGCTACTGGGTCGACCTCGACGAGGCCTACCGCACGATGGACCCGTCGTACGTCCAGTCCGTCTGGTGGTCGCTCAAGCAGATCTTCGACAAGGGCCTGCTGGTCCAGGACCACCGGGTCGCCCCCTGGTGCCCGCGCTGCGGCACCGGCCTGTCCGACCACGAGCTGGCCCAGGGCTACGAGACCGTGGTCGACCCCTCGGTGTTCGTCCGCTTCCCGCTGACCAGCGGCCCGCTGGCCGGCCGAGCCGCCCTGCTGGTCTGGACCACCACCCCGTGGACGCTGGTCTCCAACACCGCCGCCGCCGTCCACCCGGAGGTCACCTACGTGGTGGCCACCGACGGCAACGAGCAACTGGTCGTGGCCGAGCCGCTGCTGGCCAAGGCGCTCGGCGAGGGCTGGGAGAGCACCGGCGAGTCCTTCACCGGTGCCGAGATGGAGCGCTGGGCCTACCGCCGCCCCTTCGACCTGGTCGAGATCGAGAACGCCCACTACGTCCTCAACGCCGACTACGTCACCACCGAGGACGGCACCGGCATCGTCCACCAGTCCCCCGCCTTCGGCGCGGACGACCTCGCGACCTGCCGCAAGTACGGCCTCCCGGTGGTCAACCCGGTGCTCGCCGACGGCACCTTCGCCCCCGAGGTCCCGCTGGTCGGCGGCCAGTTCTTCAAGAAGGCCGACGAGGCCCTGGTCGCGGACCTCAAGGAGCGCGGCCTGCTCTTCCGCCACCTGCCGTACGAGCACAGCTACCCGCACTGCTGGCGCTGCCACACCGCGCTGCTCTACTACGCGCAGCCGTCCTGGTACATCCGGACCACCGCCGTCAAGGACGCGCTGATCCGCGAGAACGAGGCCACCAACTGGTTCCCGGAGACGGTCAAGCACGGCCGCTTCGGCGACTGGCTGAACAACAACATCGACTGGGCGCTCAGCCGCAACCGCTACTGGGGCACCCCGCTGCCGATCTGGCGCTGCGAGGAGGGCCACCTCACCTGCGTCGGCTCGCTGGCCGAACTCAGCGAACTCACCGGCACCGACCAGAGCGGCCTGGACCCGCACCGCCCGTACATCGACGCGGTCACCTTCGCCTGCCGTGACTGCGGCGGCACCGCCACCCGCGTGCCCGAGGTCATCGACGCCTGGTACGACTCGGGCTCGATGCCTTTCGCCCAGTACGGCTACCCGTACCAGAACAAGGAGCTGTTCGAGAAGCGCTACCCGGCGCAGTTCATCTCCGAGGCGATCGACCAGACCCGCGGCTGGTTCTACACGCTGATGGCCGTCGGCACCCTGGTGTTCGACAAGAACAGCTACGAGAACGTCGTCTGCCTGGGCCACATCCTGGCCGAGGACGGCCGCAAGATGTCCAAGCACCTGGGCAACATCCTGCAGCCGATCCCGCTGATGGACCAGCACGGCGCGGACGCCGTCCGCTGGTTCATGGCGGCCGGCGGCTCGCCCTGGTCGGCCCGCCGGGTCGGCCACGGCACCATCCAGGAGGTGGTCCGCAAGACCCTCCTCACCTACTGGAACACCGTCGCCTTCCAGGCCCTGTACGCCCGCACCTCGAACTGGGCGCCCTCCGCGACCGACCCGGCCCCGGCCGACCGCCCGCAGCTGGACCGCTGGGTGCTCTCCGAGCTGAACACCCTGGTCCGCGAGGTCGACGCGGCCTTCGAGGCCTACGACACCCAGCGCGCCGGCAAGCTGCTCTCCGGTTTCGTCGACGACCTCTCCAACTGGTACGTCCGCCGCGGCCGCCGCCGCTTCTGGCAGGGCGACGCCGCCGCGCTCGCCACCCTGCACGAGGCGCTGGAGACCGTCACCCGCCTGATGGCCCCGCTCACCCCGTTCATCACCGAACGGGTCTGGCAGGACCTCATCGTCCCCACCGACCCCCAGGCCCCGGCCTCCGTGCACCTGGCCACCTGGCCCGAGGCCGACGAGACGCTGATCGACACCGAACTCTCCCGGCACATGGCGCTGGTCCGCCGCCTGGTCGAGCTGGGCCGGGCCACCCGCGCCGAGTCCGGCGTGAAGACCCGTCAGCCGCTGTCCCGCGCCCTGGTCGCGGCCCAGGGCTGGGAGGAGCTGCCCGCCGACCTGCGCGCGCAGATCGCCGAGGAGCTCAACGTCGCCACCCTCGAATCCCTCGCCGAGGTCGGCGGCTCCCTCGTCGACACCACCGCCAAGGCCAACTTCCGCGCGCTGGGCAAGCGTTTCGGCAAGGGCGTGCAGGACGTCGCCAAGGCGGTCGCCGCCGCGGACGCCGCCCAGCTCGCCGCCGACCTGCGCGCCTCCGGCGAGACCGGCGTCGAACTCAACGGCGAGACGATCACCCTCTCCCCCGACGAGGTGATCATCACCGAGACCCCGCGCGAGGGCTGGGCCGTCGCCAACGAGTCCGGCGCCACCGTCGCCCTCGATCTGGCCATCACCCCGGAGCTGAAGCGCCTCGGCATCGCCCGCGACGCCATCCGCCAGATCCAGGAGGCCCGCAAGAACTCCGGCCTGGACGTCGCCGACCGCATCGTCCTCCGCTGGCGCGCCACCTCGGAGGACACCGCCGAGGCCATCGCCGAACACGGCCCCCTGGTCGCCGAGGAGGTCCTCGCCACCGACTTCGCCGCCGGCGCAGCCGACTGGGAGTCCACCACCTTCACCGACGAATCCCTCGGCCTCGCCTTCCAACTCCGCAAGGCCTGACCCACCCCGAAGCCGCCGTCACCCCCAGGGTGCCGGCGGCTTCGCCACACCCACCCCCAACACCCCACCCCCAACCCACACCCCACCCCCCAACCCGCACCCACCCACCCCCTCCACCCCCACCTCCCCCTCCCCACCCGACCCAGGCGAGAGGGACGCGCTGCGGGAGGGGGCGGTGGAGGGGGTGGGTGCGGAGAGGGGCGTGACGGGTGATTTTCAGACTGCCAACGGTCTCAACCCCCCACCCACAGAATCGGCAGTCGGAAAATCACCCAGCCCCCGGAGCACCCACCCCCGGAACCGCCCCCGGCCACCCACCCTCCCGAAAGCCCACCCCCAACCACAGCCCCGCGCAGCGCCCCCCACCCCCGCCCCCCAAACAAAGAGAGCGCCCCCTCCCCAACCCAAAGGCCAGAAAGGAGACGCCCTCAAAAAACCCTGCTACAACCTCAGTTGTCGCCATCCTCGTCGATCAGAAAGCCCCGCATCGGCGCAGGAGCCTGCTGCATCGGCTGCGGCGGCTGCGGCCGGACGGCCGCCATCGGCTGGGTCATCCCGGCCGGCTGCATCTGCGGCGCACCGCTGTTGCCACCGCCGCCCTGCCCACCGAAGCTCGGCGCCGGCGCGTTCCCGCCGAAGGAGCTCTGCCCCCCGAAGGACGGCGAGCTGCCCCCGAACGACGGCTGGTTCCCACCGAACGACGGCGCAGAGCCCATCGACCCGGCACCGGCTGGCGCCATCGACGAAGCCGCCGGGGGCAGCGACGCGGTGGCGGGGATCCGCGGCGGCGCGAGCGAGTCGTCCGCCTGCGACTCCAGCTGGCGCAGCTGGGTCTCCAGGTAGGACTTCAGGCGCGTGCGGTACTCACGCTCGAACGCCCGCAGGTCCTCGACCTTGCGCTCCAGCGTGGCCCGCGCGGACTCCAGCGACCCCATCGCGACGCGGTGCTTCTCCTGCGCGTCCCGCTCCAGGGCGTCGGCCTTGGCACGGGCGTCGCGCTCCAGGCCCTCGGCCCGGCTGCGCGCCTCGCCGACGATCTTGTTGGCCTCGGAACGGGCCTCGGAGATCGCCTGGTCGGCGGTCTGCTGAGCGAGCGCCAGCACGCGGGCGGCGCTGTCGCCACCGGGGCCCTGCTGCTGCATCGGGCCGCCGAGCGGGCCGCCCATCTGCTGCTGCTGGCCGCCCATGGGGCCACCCATCGGCTGCATCTGCTGCTGGCCCATGCCCTGGCCCATCGGGTTGCCCATCTGCTGCGGGCCACCGGGACCGCCCATGGGCTGGAGCATCTGACCGCCCATCGGCTGGACCAGCTGCTGCTGGCCGCCCATGGTCTGGCCCATCTGCTGCTGCTGGCCACCGGGGCCCATCTGGCCGCCCGGGCCGGCCGGGAGCTGCGGCGCGCCGGAGGGCAGGCCGAGCGGCTGGTTGCCCATCTGCTGCTGCGGACCGCCGGGGCCCATCTGCTGCGGGCCACCCGGACCCATCTGCTGGGGACCGCCCGGACCCATCTGCTGCGGGCCGCCGGGGCCCATCTGCTGCGGGCCACCCGGGCCCTGCTGGCCGGGGACCGGCGGGCCGGATATGGCGGCCGGGACGGGCGCGGCCGGACGCTGGGCGTCCTGCGGCGGTTCCTTCCGCATGTTGGCCTGGTTCTGCGCGGCGGCGCGAGTCGCGGCGGCCAGCTTGGCCCGCAGGTCCTCGTTCTCCCGGAGGAGGCGGGTCAGCTCCGCCTCGACCTCGTCGAGGAAGGCATCGACCTCGTCCTCGTCATAGCCTTCACGCAGGCGGACGGTCGTGAACTGCTTGTTCCGAACGTCCTCGGGGGTCAATGGCATCTCTTCACCTCAACGTGATCGTCGGCACACCGGCATCCTGTCGCATCGCTCACCTACGACTAGGGGTGCACAAGCGAGATCAGGACATACACAATGATCATCAGTACGAAGAAGGACAGGTCGAGCGCCACGCCCCCGAAACGCAACGGCGGAATGAACCGCCGAAGAAGCTTGAGCGGCGGATCCGTGACAGTGTACGTGGCCTCCAGGACCAGGACCATGGCCTTGCCGGGCCGCCACGAACGCGCGAACTGGAAGACCCAGTCCATGACCAGTCGTACGAGCAGGAACACCAGGAAGACGGTCAGGGCGTAGTAGAGCACCGCCCACACGATGTCCATCGCGTTTCCCTCTCCCCGGTCACGGGCCCTAGGGCCTGCCGCTCATCACCTGTCGCCAACCACTGTTGATCAGATCCACACGTAAAGTCGTGGCCGGGTCAGCTCTGGTTGAAGAACCCACCCTCGGCGATCCGAGCCTTGTCCTCCGCCGTGACATCGACGTTAGCAGGCGACAGCAGGAACACCTTCTGTGTCACGCGCTCGATACTGCCGTGCAGACCGAAGACGAGTCCAGCGGCGAAGTCTACGAGCCGCTTCGCGTCCGTGTCGTCCATCTCGGTCAGATTCATGATCACGGGGGTCCCGCCGCGGAACTGTTCCCCGATGGTACGGGCCTCGTTGTAGGTCCGGGGGTGCAGCGTGGTGATGCGGTAGGGCTCTCGTTCGTTCACTACCTTGGGCATGATCACCGGGGCGCTCTTCTCCAGGTTGTGGCGTCGTTCGGGTGTGATGGACGACACGGGGGCCATCCTCGGGGTCTCCTGCCGGATCGGCACCGCCGCCGGGACCGGCTGCGGGGTGATCGAGGAGACCGGGGCGGGCGCGGGGGCGGCGGCCGGCCGGGGAATGTCCTCGGTCCGCTGCCCGGTGCGGATCGGCTCGGGGTCCGCGTCGTAGTCGTCGTCGGGGTCGTACCCCTGGCCGTCGTACGTCTCGTCCTCCACGAGGCCGAGGTAGACCGCCATCTTGCGCATTGCGCCGGCCATGCTCCTGTCTCCTCCGCTCATGACCACCTCGCTCACGCTCGGTGGTTGCTTCGCGAAGCGCGCACCTTCCGGTGGTCGCTCGCTTCGCTCGCTCCTGAGGACCGTCCCGACGGCGGGCGACCAAGGGCCCCGCCTGCGGATTCCGCGATCCCCCCACGACGGCGCGTCAGGTCGACAACCTGTCAGAGTACGTGGAGTGGGGGCCGCGGAGCTGCGATCCACGGTTGGCCAGCACTTCGGAAAGCTGCTAGCTTCTGTCCTATTTTGTCCTGCAGTCTGATCTACTACCCGGTGACGTTACCCGAGGGGTGACCTCACTCCGAGTACCGCCGTTCCGACGCGTACATGTGTCGCTCCGGCGGCAATCGCCTGCTCAAGGTCACCGCTCATGCCTGCGGAGACCATGGTGGCAGCCGGATGGGCCGCCCGTACGGCGGTTGCGATTTCCGTCAGCCGGTCGAAGGCGCGAGCCGGGTCGCCGGCCAGCGGACCGGCCAGCGGAGCGACCGTCATCACACCGTCCAGGCGCAGGCCGGGCGTGTCGGCGATCGCGTCGGTGAGTTCCGCGACGTCCTCGGGGGCGACCCCGGCCCGGTGCCCGCCCTCCCCGTGCTCCTTGTCGAGCGCCACCTGCACCAGGCAACCCAGCTCCGGGCGCTCGGACTTGAGTACGGCCGCGGAGAGCGATTCGACCAGCCGCAGCCGGTCGACCGAGTGCACGTGGTTCGCGTACCGGACCACCGAGCGGACTTTGTTGGTCTGCAGCTGCCCGACGAAGTGCCAGTCAAGAGGAAGGTTTCTGCACTGTTCCGCCTTGGGCGCGGCGTCCTGGTCCCGGTTCTCCGCGACATCCGTCACACCCAGTCCGGCCAGCAGCGCGGTGTCCTCGGCCGGGTAGGTCTTGGTGACGACGATCAGGGTGACGTCCTCGCGCGGGCGCCCGGCGGCCGCACAGGCGTCCACGATCCGGCGCTCCACCACGTCCAGGTTGGTCCCGAGCTCCTCGTACCGGGCCCGCTGGCCCTCGGTCAGCACCTGGAGGAACTCCGCGCTTCCCGGGAACGGTCCGTAGATGTCGTTCGTCATCAGTGATCAGAGCCCAACCAGACGTAGCTCGCGAGCCGGCCGGTGCGCTGCTCGCGGCGATAGGAGAAGTGATCGGCGGATTCGAGGGTGCAGACCGGTGAGCGCACCAGTTCGGTGACTCCGGCCGCGGCCAGCTGGGCCGCGACGCCCTCCGGCACGTCCAGCGCCGGGGTCCCCCACGAGGTCTCGGCGAAAGCCGCCGGGACGACCTCGGCGACCTCGGCGCGCAGTTGGGCCGGCACCTCGTAGCAGCGTCCGCAGACCGCGGGGCCGGTGGCGGCGGTGATCCGCGCCGGCTCGGCCCCCAGGGCGACCATCGCCCGGACGACCGCGGGCACCACTCCGGCCGCGAGTCCGGGCCGCCCCGCGTGGGCCGCGCCCACCACGCCCGTCACCGGGTCGGCCAGCAGCACCGGGGTGCAGTCCGCGGTCAGCACCGCGAGGGCGAGCGGCCGGTCGGTGACCACCGCGTCCACCGTCGGGGCGGCCCCGAGCGGCTGGCGCTCGGTCACCACGGCCACCTCGGCACCGTGCACCTGGTTCATCCAGACCACGTCGGCCGGGTCGAGCCCCAGCTCCCGGGCCGCGACGGCCCGGTTCTCCCGGACGGCCCCGGGGTCGTCCCCCACCGCACCGCCGAGGTTGAGCTCCCCGTACGGCGAAGTGCTCACCCCGCCCCACCTGTCGGTGAAGGCGAAGTGAGCACCCGCGCGTACGGCGTGATCGATCACTTAAGGAAGTCCGGGACGTCGAGTTCCTCGGCCGGGCTCTCCACGAACGGCTGCCGGACCGGCTGCACCTGCGGCGGCACCGGGGCGGCGGCGGTCGTGGTGGCCGGGGTCTCGGTCGAACGCGACGGGGCGGCCGGGGCCTCCCCGTCCGAACGGGACGTCACCGAGCCGATGCTCCCGTAGGACGGACGGCCGGCCGGACGCTCCGGGGCGGCCGGCGGGGTGGCCGGGGCGGCGGGGGTGGTGGACTTCACCACCGGGTCGCGGACGATCGCCGGCGGCTGGCCGCCGTCGAAGCCGGCCGCGATGACGGTGACCCGCACCTCGTCGCCGAGCGCGTCGTCGATGACCGCACCGAAGATGATGTTGGCCTCGGGGTGGGCCGCCTCGCTGACCAGCTGGGCCGACTCGTTGATCTCGAACAGACCGAGGTCGGAGCCGCCCGAGATGGACAGCAGCACGCCGCGGGCGCCGTCGATCGAGGCCTCCAGCAGCGGCGAGGAGATCGCCATCACGGCGGCCGCCTTGGCGCGGTCCTCGCCGCGGGCCGAACCGATGCCCATGAGCGCCGAACCGGCGTCCGACATGACGGACTTGACGTCGGCGAAGTCGAGGTTGATCAGACCCGGGGTGGTGATCAGGTCGGTGATGCCCTGGACACCGGAGAGCAGGACCTGGTCCGCCGAGCGGAACGCGTCGAGGACGCTGACCTGGCGGTCCGAGATGGACAGCAGGCGGTCGTTGGGGATCACGATGAGGGTGTCGACCTCTTCGCGCAGGGAGGCGATGCCGTCCTCGGCCTGGTTGGCCCGGCGGCGGCCCTCGAAGGTGAAGGGGCGGGTGACCACGCCGATGGTCAGGGCGCCCAGCGAGCGGGCGATGTTGGCGACGACGGGCGCGCCGCCCGTGCCCGTGCCACCGCCCTCGCCGGCGGTCACGAAGACCATGTCGGCCCCCTTGAGGACCTCCTCGATCTCCTCGCGGTGGTCCTCGGCGGCCTTGCGGCCGACCTCGGGGTTGGCGCCGGCGCCGAGGCCCCGGGTGAGTTCACGGCCCACATCGAGCTTGACGTCGGCGTCGCTCATGAGGAGGGCCTGCGCATCGGTGTTGATCGCGATGAACTCGACGCCCTTGAGACCGACCTCGATCATCCGGTTGATGGCGTTGACACCACCGCCGCCGATTCCGACGACCTTGATGACTGCGAGGTAGTTCTGCGGTGCTGCCACGTCGAAGGCCTCTCGCCTCGAATTTCCGGGTCGGCCCGGCCCGACGGGGGCCGTACCGACGGATGTCGATGGGTAGGGAGCCTGGTTTCTGACTGAATGTCCGAAATGCCGACCGCCGACCCCAACCCTAAACTTGACCTTTAGGGTTAGTCCTGTGCCTCCGTCACATCACCAATGGACAGAGTCTGGTGACACAGGACACTAGGTGGCTCTGGGCACGCGTTTCAACGAACACGCCGAGCTTCCCTTTTTCTTTTGAGCCTATGTGATCATCGGTCGGCAATGGAAACCGGGGTGACCACCAAGGGTCGGGCCGACACTTCGAGGCGTCAACCCCTCCCTCGGGCACAGAATCTAGCGGATCAGCCGGACACCGCCGGCGCCTCAGGCGCCGTCACGTCGAAGGCAGTGCCCTTCTGCTTCATCAGCGCCAGCAGCACCCGGGCCTTCCGATCGGTCTCCTCCGGACTCCCCCAACGCACCGTCGCACCCCCGCTGAGCTGCAGTTCGATGTCGTCGTAGGAGTGCACCAGGACGGATCCGGCCCGCTTGGCGATCTCCGGCGGGAGCCCGGCGGCCACCGCCACCGCACCCTGCACCAACTGGCCCCGGGAGATCACCCCGTCCACGTCCTTCGCGGACTGACTGAGCCGCAGTTCCACCACCGGCACGCCCTGCGGGGGTGCCGCCTCGGTGGCGAAGCTCACGCCGGAGGCATCCACCTGGGTGAACTGTCCGTCATCCCCCTTGACGGCGGCGGCCGCCGTCCGCTGGACCACCTTGACCTGCAGGGTGTGCGGCCAGCCCCGCCACACCTCGGCCTTCGCCACCCGGGGGATCGCCTCCACCCGGTGCCGGACGCCGTCCAGGTCGACCCGGGCCAGCGGACCGTCGGCCAGTCCGCCGACCGCCTGGCGGACCTGGTCCGACGTCAGCTTGTCGTCCGTCGCGCCCTGGACAGCGACGTCGCGCACGTCCAGCACCGAGGAGAAGAACACCATCCAGGCCAGCCCGCCCAGCACCGCGGCGCCGAGCACGCTCAGCACCGCGATGCCCCGCCGGGAGAGCCGGAGGCGAGGAGCGGACTCCTCCTCCAGCTCCTCGTCCAGAGGGTCGGCGAGCCGGCCGTCAGCCACGTCGGCGACCGCCCCGGTGGGCCTGGATCGCCTCGTACACCATGCCGACCAGCAGGTCGTCGGCGTCCCGGCGGCCGAACTCGGCGGCGGCCCGGCTCATGTCCCACAGCCGCTGGGGGTCGGTGAGCACCGGCAGCACGTTCTGCAGTACCCAGTCCGGGGTCAGCTCGGCGTCGTCCACCAGCAGGCCGCCGCCGGCCTTGACCATCGGCTGGGCGTTCAGCCGCTGCTCGCCGTTGCCGATCGGCAGCGGCACGAAGGCGGCGGGCAGGCCGACGGCGGCCAGCTCGGCGACGGTCATGGCGCCGGCCCGGCAGAGCATCAGGTCGGCCGCGGCGTAGGCGAGGTCCATCCGGTCGATGTACGGCACCGGGCGGTACGGCGGCATCCCGGGGACGTCCGCGACCTGCGGCAGCTCGTTCTTCGGGCCGACCGCGTGCAGGATCTGCACGCCGTACTGCTGCAGCCGCGGGGCGATCGCGGTGACCGTCTCGTTGAGCCGGCGCGCGCCCTGGGAGCCGCCGGAGACCAGCAGGGTGGGCAGCCGCTGGTCGAGGCCGAAGTGCTGGCGGGCCTCCGGCCGGGTGGCGTTGCGGTCCAGGGTGGCGATGGTCCGGCGCAGCGGGATGCCGATGTACCGGGAGTCGCGCAGCTTGCTGTCCGGGGTGGAGACCGCGACGAAGTCGGTGTAGCGGGCGCCGATCTTGTTGGCCAGGCCCGGGCGGGCGTTGGCCTCGTGCACCACGATCGGCACGCCGGCCCGCTTGGCGGCCAGGTAGGCGGGCATCGCGACGTAACCGCCGAAGCCGACCACGGCGTCCGCGTTGACCCGCTCGATGATCTCCTGGGCGGCCCGCACGGTGCCGCGCAGCCGGCCGGGGACGGTGATCAGCTCGGGGGTGGGCTTGCGGGGCAGCGGGACGGCCGGGATGAGCTCCAGCTGGTAACCGCGCTCGGGTACCAGCCGGGTCTCCAGGCCCTTCTCGGTGCCCAGGGCGGTGATCCCGATGGACGGGTCGTGCCTGCGGAGTGCGTCCGCGAGGGCCATGGCCGGCTCGATGTGACCGGCGGTCCCCCCGCCGGCGAGTACGACATGCACCGAAATTCACCGCTCCCTGCGTGCCGGCCCGGGGACCGGGCGCGCTGTGGTTCGTCGTCGTGGCAGCACCCGGGCCAGTCGCTTCCTGATCCGGGAGTTCTTGCTCCGGGCGGCCAGGGCCGCCTTCGCGCCCGAGGAGCTGCGCGCCAGGCACAGCAGCACTCCGATCGCGGACATGGCCGACAGCATGGCGGAACCGCCGTAGGAGAACAGCGGGAGCGGGACGCCCGCGATGGGCAGCAGTCCCAGCGCCGACCCCAGGTTGATCATGGCCTGCGCCATGATCCAGGTGGTGGCGGCTCCCGCGGCGTACCTGACGAAGGGATCCTTCGTACCGATGGCCACACGGATACCCGCGTAGCCTAGTGCCGCGAAGAGACCGATCACCGACAGCGTCCCCACCAGACCGAGTTCCTCGCCGGTCGCGGCGAAGATGAAGTCGGTGTGCGCCTCGGGCAGCTGGCCCCACTTCTCCACGCCGGCGCCGAGGCCGGTGCCGAAGCCGCCGCCGAGGGCGAACGAGTACACGCCGTGCAGGGCCTGGAAGCAGGCGCCCTCCGGGTCGAGCTTGGTGACGCCGATGCAGCCCAGGCGCTCGGCCCGGTGCGGGACGGTGATCACCAGGGCGGTGCAGACCACGACCGCCACGCCGAGGGTGGCCACGAACAGCCGCAGCGGTGCGCCGACCATCCAGAGCAGCGCGAACACCATGGCCACCAGGATCATCGAGGTGCCCATGTCACCGCCGATCATGATCAGCGCGAGCAGCAGCAGGGCGCCCGGCACCAGCGGCACCAGCAGGTGCTTCCAGGAGGTGAGGGTGCCGGCCTTCTGCTTGCGGGCGAGCAGGTCGGCGCCCCAGAGCACCAGCGCGAGCTTGGCGAACTCGGAGGGCTGGAACTGGAAGAACCCGAAGTCCAGCCAGTTCTGGTTGCCGTTGATCCGCACCCCGATGCCGGGCACGGCGACCAGCGCGAGCGCGCCGATCACCCCGAACATCACCGGGTAGACGATCACCCGCAGCACCGCCACCGGGACGGAGGCGAAGCCGGCCAGCAGGACCAGGCCGAGGATGCCGGCGATCAGCTGCTTGAGGAAGTAGTACTGCGCGGTGTGGTGCTGGTTCAGCGCCAGGATCTGCGAGGCCGAGAAGACCATCATCAGGCCGAGCACGACCAGCAGCAGAGTGGTGCCGACGATCAGCAGGTACGGCGTGAGCGGCCGGTCCAGCCAGTACCGGACGCGGGCCCGGAAGGCCTGCAACCGCCCCAGCGGACCGGCCGACTTGTACTTGGTCGTGGTGGCGGAGATCACTCGCCACGGCTCGGCGGCGTCCTGCTCGGTCGCACCGGAATCCGCCCTGCCCTGCCCCGCCACCGCTCCCCTTTTCCGCGGCTCGTTCGCCTCCGGGCCGCTCCGCGCCGACGCCGACGGTCGTCGCTCCAATGCCCCTCGTTCCTCGGGGCCTCCTCGCTTCTCCCTTTCGGCGTCGGCGCGGCCCTTCGGCTCACTCTCCGGGGCCCGACTACTCGCCCGCCAGCTCCCGGACGGCCGCCGCGAACAGGTCGCCGCGCTCGCCGTAGTTGGTGAACATGTCCATCGAGGCGCAGGCCGGGGCCAGCAGCACCGTGTCACCCGATCGGGCGAGCGATGCGGCCGTTCGAACGATCTCGGTCATCGCCACCGCGCCAGTCTGGCCCTCGGCCGCCTCGATCACCGGCACATCCGGAGCGTGTCGCTCCAGTGCCTCCCGGATCAGCGCCCGGTCCTGCCCGATCAGCACGACCGCGCGCAGCCGCTCGGCCGCGCCCTGGACGAGGTCGTCGAAGGTCGCGCCCTTGGCCAGTCCCCCGGCGACCCAGACGATCGGCCGGTAGGCGGCCAGCGAGGCCGCGGCGGCGTGGGTGTTGGTGGCCTTGGAGTCGTCGATGTACGTGACCTCGCGGACGGTACCGACCTCGGCGATCCGGTGGGCGTCCGGGCGGAAGGCCCGCAGGCCCTCCCGGACGGCCTTCGGCTCGACCCCGTACGCCCGGGCCAGCGCCGCCGCGGCGAGCGCGTTGGCGATGTTGTGCGGGGCCGGCGGGTTGACGTCCTCGACGGAGCCCAGCTCGGCCGCGTTCTTGGCCCGGTCCGCGACGAAGGCGCGGTCGACCAGCAGGCCGTCCACGACGCCGAAGTTCGACAGCCCGGGCGCGCCGAGCCCGAAGCCGACCGCCCGGCAGCCCTCCTCGACATCGGCCTCACGGACCAGCGCCTCGGTGGCCGGGTCGGCCAGGTTGTACACGCAGGCCACCACGTTGCCCTCGTAGATCCGGCCCTTGTCGGCGGCGTACGCCTCCATCGAGCCGTGCCAGTCGAGGTGGTCCGGGGCCAGGTTGAGCACGGCCGCCGAGTACGGGCGCAGCGAGGGCGCCCAGTGCAGCTGGTAGCTGGAGAGCTCGACGGCGAGCACGTCGTACGGCTCCTCGGCGAGCACCGCGTCCAGCACCGAGACCCCGACGTTGCCGACGGCGGCGGTGCGCTTGCCGGCCGCGGTGAGGATCGAGGCGAGCATCTGGACGGTGGTGGTCTTGCCGTTGGTGCCGGTGACGGCCAGCCAGGGGGCGGGCTCACCGGTGCCCGGCAGCGGCTTGCGCAGCCGCCAGGCCAGCTCGACGTCGCCCCAGACGGGCACCCCGGCCGCCTCGGCGGCGGCGAACAGCGCGCTGTCGGGGGCCCAGCCGGGCGAGGTGACGATCAGTTCGGTGCCCTCGGGCAGGCTCGCGCCGTCGCCCAGGCGCACCGCGACGCCGATCGCCTCCAGCTCGGCGGCGCGGGCCCGGAGGCCCTCGCCGCCGCCGCCGTCGACCACGGTGACGCTCGCGCCGAGCCCGTTCAGGACGCGCGCGGCGCTGATGCCCGAGACGCCGAGTCCGGCGACGACGACGGGCAGGTCAGAGAAGTCAGGGTTCGTCATCCGGTCCGGTATCCCGCGTAGAAGAGGCCGAGGCCGACGGCCACGCACAGGCCCTGGATGATCCAGAAGCGGACCACGACCAGGACTTCGCTCCAGCCCTTGAGTTCGAAGTGGTGCTGCAGTGGCGCCATCTTGAAGACGCGCTTGCCGGTCATCCGAAAGGAGCCGACCTGGATGATCACCGACAGGGTGATGATCAGGAAGAGGCCGCCGAGCAGGATCAGCAGCAGCTCGGTGCGCGAGCAGATCGCGAGGCCGGCCAGGGCGCCGCCGAGGGCGAGCGAGCCGGTGTCACCCATGAAGATCTTGGCGGGCGAGGTGTTCCACCACAGGAAGCCGAAGCAGGAGCCCATCAGGGCGGCGGCGACCACCGCGAGGTCCAGCGGGTCGCGGACGTCGTAGCAGCTGCCGGTCGCCGTGATGGCGTAGGCGCAGCTCTGGGTGTACTCCCAGACGCCGATGAAGGTGTAGGCACCGAAGGCCATCACCGAGGCACCGGTGGCGAGACCGTCCAGACCGTCCGTCAGGTTCACGCCGTTGGAGGTCGCCGCGATCATGAAGTACGCGAAGATGACGAACAGCACCGGGCCGATCGCCCACTTGAAGTCGCGCACGAAGGACAGCGACTGGGAGGCCGGGCTGAGCCCGCGGTCGTCGTGGAACTGCAGCGCCAGGATGGCGAACACCAGGCCGACGATCGACTGGCCGGCCAGCTTCGCCTTGGCCCGCAGACCCAGCGAGCGGCGCTTGACGACCTTGATGTAGTCGTCCAGGAAGCCCACCAGGCCGAGACCGGTGGTCAGGAAGAGCACCAACAGCCCGGAGGCGGTCGGGCTCTCGCCCGTTATCGCCTTGGTGCCGAAGTACGCGATCAGGGTCGCCAGGATGAAGGCGATGCCGCCCATGGTGGGCGTGCCCTTCTTGCTGTGGTGCGCCTTGGGGCCGTCGTCACGGATGTACTGGCCGTAGCCCTGCCGGGCGAGCAGCTTGATCAGGGCGGGCGTGCCGACCAGCGAGAGGATCAGGCCGATCATCCCGGAGAAGAGGATCTGCTTCATCATCGGGCAACACCGTCCGTCAGGAGGGCCTCGGCCACCTTCTCCAGCCCCACCGAACGGGACGCCTTCACCAGGACCACATCCCCCGGCCGCAGCTGACTGCGCAGCAGCTCGACCGCCGCGTCCGCGTCGGACACCAGCACCGACTCCTCACCCCACGAACCTTCGTTCCTCGCGCCGAGTTCCATGCAGGCCGCCTCGCGTCCGCCGACCGCCACCAGCTTGGTGACGTCCAGCCGGACGGCGAGCCGTCCGATGGCGTCGTGCTCGGCCAGGCTGTCCTCGCCGAGCTCCCGCATCTCGCCGAGCACCGCCCAGGTACGGCGGCGCTCCGGACCGCGGCCGCCCATCGAGACCAGCGCCCGCAGCGCGGCCCGCATCGAGTCGGGGTTCGCGTTGTAGGCGTCGTTGACGACGGTGACACCATCGGCCCGGTCGACGACCTCCATGCGCCAGCGGGACAGCGCACCCGCCTCGCCCAGAGCTGCCGCGGTGTCGTCGACGGTCATCCCGAGCTCCGTCGCCACCGCGGCGGCGGCGAGGGCGTTCGAGACGTGGTGCTCACCGTACAGGCGCAGCTGCACGGGAGCGGAACCGGCCGGGGTGGTGAGCGTGAACGATGGCCGCCCGGTGGCGTCCAGGCGAACGTCGGTCGCCCGGACGTCGGCGTCCGGGGACTCCCCGAACAGGACGACCTTGGCCTTGGTGCGGGAGGCCATCGCGCGCACCAGCCGGTCGTCCGCGTTGAGGATCGCGGCGCCCTCGGCGGGCAGCGCCTCCACCAGCTCGCCCTTGGCCTCGGCGATCGCCTCCTGGGAGCCGAACTCGCCGACGTGGGCGGTGCCGACGTTGAGCACCAGGCCGATCCGCGGCGGGGTGATCGAGGTGAGGTACTCGATGTCGCCCTTGTGCCGGGCGCCCATCTCCATCACCAGGTGCCGGGTGCCGTCCTCGACCCGCAGCGCGGTCATCGGGTGGCCGATCTCGTTGTTCAGCGAGCCGGGCGGGAAGACGGTCTCGCCGTGGCGCTGGAGCAGCTGGGCGATCAGGTCCTTGGTGCTGGTCTTGCCGGCCGAGCCGGTCAGCGCGACCACCGTGGTGCCCTCGGCCCGGGCGACCACGGTCCGGGCCAGCCGGCCGAGCGCCTCCACCACACTGTCGACCAGGACGGCGGGCACGCCGACCGGGCGGGAGGCCAGCACCGCGACGGCGCCGGCCTCGACCGCCGTGGTCGCGTAGTCGTGGCCGTCCACGTGCTCGCCGACGAAGGCCGCGAACAGGCCGCCGGGGCGCACCTTCCGCGAGTCGACCTCGACCGGGCCGGTGACCAGGGTGTCCGGGTCGGCGCCGTCCAGGGTGCCTCCGACGGCGGCCGCCACCTCGGCGAGGGTCAGTGCGATCACTGCTGCTCTACTCCTCGGTCGCCCCGCTCGGCCGTGGTCCGCGCGATGGATTCGCGCAGCACCTCCCGGTCGTCGAAGGGGCGGATCTCGTCTCGTACGTACTGGCCGAGCTCGTGGCCCTTGCCGGCCACCAACACGGTGTCCCCCGCCCGGGCGCGGGCGACCGCGAGTTGGATCGCCTCCGCCCGGTCGGGGACGACCAGGACGGCCCCGCGCTCGGCCTCGGGCACCGCGGCGGCGCCGGTCAGCATGCTGGCGAGGATCGCCAGCGGGTCCTCGCTGCGCGGGTTGTCACTGGTCAGCAGGGCGGTGTCGGCGAGCCGGGCGGCGATGGCGCCCATCGGGCCGCGCTTGTGCGGGTCGCGGTCGCCGCCGCAGCCGACGACGACGTGCAGCCGGCCCTTGGTGACCTCGCGCAGCGAGGCGAGGACGGCCTGCAGGGCGTCCGGCTTGTGGGCGTAGTCGACCACGGCGACGAACGGCTGTCCGCCGTCCACCCGCTCCAGCCGGCCCGGCACGCCGGGGACGGCGGCCACTCCGGCCACCGCCCGCTCCAGCGGCAGCCCGGCGGCGACCAGCACGGTGATCGCGGCGAGCGCGTTGGCCACGTTGAACGGGCCGGGCAGCGGGACGGAGGCGTCGGCCTCGGCGCCGTCCGGACCGACCACCCGGAAGGTGGAGCCGACCGGTCCGAGCTGGACGTCCACGGCCCGCCAGTCCGCCCCGGCGTCACCGGTCGCGGAGAAGGAGGTCACCGGGATCTCGGCCTCGGCGGCGAGCCGGCGGCCGTACTCGTCGTCCAGGTTGACCACCCCGTGGCGGGACTTGCCGGCCTGGAACAGCCGGGCCTTCGCCTGGAAGTAGTCCTCCATGTCCGGGTGGAAGTCGAGGTGCTCGGGGGTGAGGTTGTTGAACAGCGCGACGTCGTACGTCACCCCGTCGGTACGGCCGAAGACCAGGGCGTGGCTGGAGACCTCCATGGTCACCGCGTCCGCGCCGCGCTCGGCCATCACGCCGAGGATCGCGTGCAGGTCGGTGGCCTCGGGGGTGGTGCGCTCGCTCTTGATCCGCTCGTCCCCGACCCGCATCTCGACGGTGCCGATCACGCCCGGGCTGCGCCCGGCGCCGCGCAGCCCGCCCTCGACCAGGTACGAGGTGGTGGTCTTGCCGTTGGTGCCGGTCAGCCCGATCATCAGCAGCCGCTCGGACGGGTGGCCGTAGACGATCGCGGCCAGCTCGCCCATCCGGCCCCGCGGCCGGTCCACGACCAGCAGCGGCAGCCCGGTGGGGGCGGCCAGCTCGGCGCCCGCCGGGTCGGTCAGCACGGCCACCGCACCGGCGTCCGCGGCCTTGGCGGCGAACGCAGCGCCGTGGTGGTTGGCGCCCGGGAAGGCCACGTACACATCACCCGGGCGCACCGCGCGGGAGTCGTGGGTGACACCGGTGACGGCACCGCCCTCGACGGGCGGCAGGCCCAGCCGGGCGGCCAGCTCGGCGAGCGGCAGGGCGGCGGCCCCGGTCGGGCGGGGCGGACTCACGGTGGTTTGATCGGGTTTCGGCACGGCGGGAAGGCTATCCGCCGAAGGGTGCCCAGGGCCAAACCGGGCCTTCGCCGCGCCGCCGTCCGCACCGGCCCGCTGGTTGCTCATCCTCGTTCACGGCTTCCACTCGACGGGCAGGTTCGGCGCCTGGCTTCCGCTCGGCGGGACCTGCATGGTCTTCAGGGTGAACTCCATCACCTGCTTGAACACCGGGCCGCACAGCTGGCCGCCGAAGTGCCCGTTGACCGGGCCCTGGAGGGTACAGGAGACGGTGTAGCGGGGGGCGTCGGCGGGGGCGAAGCCGATGAAGGAGGCGGTGTAGCCGTCATAGCCCTTGCCGTCGGCGGCGCCCCGGTTGGCGGTGCCGGTCTTGCCGGCGACCCGGTAGCCGGGGATGGCGGCCTTGCCGCCGGTGCCCTGCTCGTCGTCGACGACCGACTCCAGCATCGAGGTGAGGGTCTTGGCGGTCTGCTCGCTGACCACCCGGCTCTGCTCGCCCGGAGGGGTCGCGGTGTACTTGCCGTCCGGCCCGGTGACGCCCTGGACGATGCTCGGCGCCACCCGCACCCCGCCGTTGGCGATGGTCGAGTACACCGAGGTGGCCTGCAGCGCGTTCATCTGCAGCGGGCCCTGGCCGAAGGCGATGTTGTACTTCTCCGAGGCGACCAGGTCCTCCGGCTTCTTGAGCATCCCGGGTGTCTCCCCGGGGAAGTTCAGGCCGGTCGGCTTGGCCACGCCGAATTTGCGCATGTAGCCGTCCAGGATCTGGTTGGCCTTCTGCTGGTCGCCGTCGCCGAGGGTCTCGACCGCCTCGATGGTGCCGATGTTGGAGGACTTGGCGAGCACCCCGGCCAGGGTCAGGTACCAGTCGCCGTGCTCGACGTCGTCCTTGAACTGCTGCCCGGCGCGGACCAGCCGGTTGGGCACGGTGACCCTGGTGTCCCAGTTGGCCTTGCCGGAGTCGAGGACGGCGGCCAGGCTCATCAGCTTGGCGGTGCTGCCCGGCTCGTAGGCGTCGACCAGGGCCGGGTTGCCCATCTGGGACTGCTTGGCGAGGCTCAGGTCGTTCGGGTTGAAGCCGGGCGCGCTGGCCATCGCGATGACCTGGCCGGTCTTCACGTCCTGGACCACGACGTAGCCCTTCTCCGCGCCGGAGTTGGCCACCTGGTCGGTGATCGCCCGCTGGGCGGCCCACTGGACGTCCCGGTTGATGGTCAGCTTGATGTCGCTGCCCGGCACCGCCGGGTCCATCGAGCCCCCGGCGGTGGGCACCAGCCGCCCGCCCGACTGGGCGTAGCTGCTGTGGCCGTCCTTGCCGGCCAGCTGCTTCTGGTACTGCAGCTCCAGCCCGCCGGCGCCCTCGCCCTCGCCGTTGACGAAGCCGACCAGGTTGGCGGCCAGGCCCTCGGCCGGGTAGATCCGCTTCTGGGTCTCCCGGTTGAACACCCCGGCCAGCGGGTTGACGCACTCGTTGTCCATCCGGGTGCGCCCGCCCTGGTCGGCGGGCTTGCCGAGCAGCTTCTTCTGGGCCTGGCAGGTGCGCGAGCCGGCCTTCTTCTCCAGGCCCGCCTTGAGGTCGCTGATCTGGTTCTTGGCGGCCGGGGTCTGCTGCGCGGCGAGCCGCTTGTAGCGGGTCTTGGGGGTGTGCAGGTCGGCGGCGATCTTCTCCTTGGCGACGCCGACGATCGGCGACAGCAGGGCGGCCGCCTGCTCCGGCGCGTCCGGGATGCCGGTGGCCTCGGGGGTGAACATCGCCGGGTCGGCGGTGATGTCGTACGCGTCCACGGTGGCGGCCAGCGCGACGCCGTCGGAGGACGTTATCGAGCCGCGCTCGGCGGTGATCGGGATGTTCAGGTAGCGGTTGGTGTTGGCGTCGGCGGCCAGCGCGTCGGCGTCCACCAACTGGAGCTGCACCAGGCGCCCGGCGAACACCGAGAACACCAGCGACAGCGCCACGGTGATCACCCGCAGCCGGCGCTTCGGCTCGGCCAGCCGCAGCGCCCTGGCGCGCTGGGGCAGCCGGGACTTCGGACGCGGCCGCACCGCCGCCTGGCTGCGGGCCGGCGGACGGCCCTCCGGACGGCGCTGCTGCGGCGCCCGCGGGGTACGGGCGGCGGCGGCCTTGGCGGGCTGCGCCTTGGCCGACTGGCCGCGCGCGGTCGAGCCCTTCGCCGGCTGCGCCTTCGGCGGCTGGGGCTTGGCCGGCTGGACCTTCCCGGACTGGCCGCGGGCGCTCTGGCCGTTGGCCGGCTGCCCCTTCGCGGGCTGGCTGCGCCCGGTGGCGGGCCGGGCCGTCCCGGCCCGCGGCGGCTGGCGCCGACCGGAGCCCGAACCGGAGCCTGACGGCTGACGAGGCGTCGTCATCGGGTACCACCCCCGTGCTGGGCCGGCGAGGACGTCACCGGGTTGAGCTGGATCACCGAGTCACCGGCCGAGGCCGCCGGGGTCGGCGGCGGCGCCTGGGGGCTCGGCTGCGCCGGCGGCTGGGCACCGGGCGAGGTGGTCGGCGCGGCGCTCTGCTGCGCCGGGGCCGGGGACGGCGCGCCCGGCGAGGCCTTCATCGGCCACGGCTCGACCGTCGACTTCTTCACCGGCGGGCTGTCCTGCGCCGGGCCGGGCGTGCCGATCACCTTGCCGCCGTTCGGCACGTCCAGGAAGGCCATCCCGCCGGCCGGGACCATGCCCAGCTCGGCGGCCCGCTTGGCCAGCGCGTCCGGGGCCGAGCTCTGGTCGATCTCGTGCTGGAGGCTCTGCTGCTCGTCAGTCGCCTTGGTGGTCTGCTTCTGCAGCCGGGACAGCTCGAAGGAGCCCTCGTTGAGCGCCGTGTTCAGCGCCAGCAGCCCGAGCAGCCCCGCCGCCAGCAGCACCACCACGAGCACCGCGAACGGGGTGCGCCCCCGCACGGGGCGCCGCCCCGGCCGGACCGTGATCCGCGCCCTGCCCTGCCCGGGCAGTCCTCCCCGCCCCGCCCGGACCTCACCGGCCACCGGCCCCACCGCTCTCCTCCGCCCTTCGGACCCCGCCGGAGCCGTTCCTCAGCCCCGCTTGCTTCGGTCCCTGATCCTCTCCGCCACCCGCAGCCGTACGGGCGCGGCGCGCCGGTTCTCCTCGATCTCCGCCTCGGTGGCCAGCTCGGCGCCGCGGGTGATCAGTTTGAGCCAGGGCTGGTGCTCCTCCGGGATGAACGGGAGCCCCGGCGGGGCGGTGCTGGTCGAGCCGGCGGCGAAGCACTGCTTCACCAGCCGGTCCTCCAGCGACTGGTACGACATCACGACCATCCGGCCGCCGAGCGCGAGGACGTCCAGCGCCCCCGGGATCGCCCGCTCCAGGACCTCCAGCTCGCCGTTGACCTCGATCCGCAGCGCCTGGAACGTCCGCTTGGCGGGGTTGCCCCCGGTCCGGCGGGTCGCCGCCGGGATGGCGTTGCGCACCAACTCGACCAGACGCGCGCTGTTGGTGAACGGTTCCTTCTCCCGCTCCCGCAGGATGACCGAGGCGATCTTCCCGGCGAACCGCTCCTCGCCGTACACCTTGAGGATCCGGGCCAGGTCGCCGTGGCCGTAGGTGTTCAGCACCTCCGCCGCGCTGATCCCCCGGGTCTGGTCCATCCGCATGTCCAGCGGCGCGTCCTGGGCGTAGGCGAAGCCGCGGTCGGCCTCGTCCAGCTGCATCGAGGAGACGCCGAGGTCGAACAGGATGCCGTCCACCTCGTCGATGCCCAGGCGCTCCAGCACCTCGGGGATCTCGTCGTACACCGCGTGCACCAGGGTGGCCCG
Organism: Kitasatospora sp. NPDC030952; assembly: GCF_055571335.1. NCBI lineage: Bacteria > Bacillati > Actinomycetota > Actinomycetes > Kitasatosporales > Streptomycetaceae > Kitasatospora > Kitasatospora sp. NPDC030952. Next base: position 85,701 of record NZ_JBVIFM010000019.1, on the reverse strand, counting down.
GTCGCCGAAGCGGGCCAGCCGCTCGCCGGACAGCTTCAGCGCCTGCGGGTCGCGGTCCACCGCGATCAGCCGCACCTCGGGGAACTGGGTCAGCAGCGCCTCGCTGTGCCCGCCGAGGCCGAGGGTGGCGTCCACCACCACGGCGCCGGGGCGCGAGATCGCCGGGGCCAGCGCGTCCATGCACCGCTGCAGCATCACCGGAACGTGCTTGGGACCCGGTTCGTTGGTGGTCATGCGCGGTGGCGCCCTTCCTCGGTGCGGAGCAGCCCGACGACCGGGAGCTCCGACCATTCTCGCCCACCGCCTGCCGGCGCGACGACGCGGCCCGTGGTCCCCGCCCGCTCTGGGGGAAGGTCGTGGACGCCCGGCGCCGGGGAAGGTGCGCCAGGTGAACACGGAGCGGGTGGAGGCCACGGGCCGCATCGACCGGGCCGCACACCGGCCGGAACGGCCCGGTTGACGGGCTGCGGCGGGTGTGCTCCAACGCGGCGCAACTCTATCGCGCGGACCCCTCCAGTCAATGGTCCGCTCCGGCGCACCACCCGGGCGGCGGTACGGATCACCGCAGGTCGCGGCCGTCCGGGCAGCTCGGCGGGGGCACCGGCCGGGGGTCTCCGGCGAGCGCCGCGCGCCCCCGTCGAGCGACCGGGCGCGAACCGACGCCGGGGCCGGCTCCGGAACCCGCGCCGGGACGACTCCGGGACCAGCCCGGACAAACCCCCCCGTTGTCGCTATGCGCTCGATCACAGCGGTGCGTTCTGTAGCTCTCCGCCCCACCGCGGAGCCCCGGATCGCACTAACGTCGCCCCCATGACAGTGACTCCCGACCGGCCCAGGCCGAACGCCGCTGCCGACTCCGCCGGACCCACCATCATCGACCGCTTCGTCACCTCCAACCGCGAGTACGCGGTGACCTTCCGCGACGGCGGCATGGACGCCCGCCCGGTCCAGAAGATCGCCGTGGTGGCCTGCATGGACGCCCGGCTCGACCTGTTCGCGGCGCTCGGCCTCGAACTGGGCGACGCACACGTCATCCGCAACGCCGGCGGCGTCGTCACCGACGACACCATCCGGTCCCTGACGATCAGCCAGCGCGCCCTGGGCACCCGCTCGATCGCCCTGATCCACCACACCGGCTGCGGCCTGCTCGGCCTCACCGAGGACTTCCGCCGCGAGCTGGAGCTGGAGGTCGGACAGCGCCCGCAGTGGGCGGTGGAGGCCTTCGTCGACCTGGACAGCGACGTCCGCCAGTCCATGCAGCGGGTGCGCACGTCCCCGTTCCTGCTGCACACCGACGACGTCCGCGGCTTCGTCTTCGACGTCCACACCGGGCTGCTTCGCGAGATCCGGTAGCGCGGGCGCCCGCCCGCCCGGAGGCCCGCCCGCTCCCCCGCCCGCGCATTCGGGGGCGGCCGAATGGTGACTTCTGGCCGCCGAACGGGGGAGAATGCGCCTGCCGGTCGGACCCCGAACCACCTGGGGCGGCCGGGCCGCAGGCCGCCCACCGGCGCCGGCTCCTCCTTCGGAACCGCCCCCGGGACGGCCGCGTCAAGCATGGGGTGGGGTCCGGCCTCGGGTGGGGCGGGCGCAGCGTGCCAGGGAGCGTAAACGGGTGACGAGCTACAACGATCAGGCCGGTCTCGGCAGTCCTGCGGGGGGCGAGCAGCGGGCGAACGGGTACCGTCCGGTCGGGCTCCCGGAGCTAGCCGCGGTCGTGGACCGGGTCCGCACCAACATCGAGAGCGTGATCGAGGGCAAGCCGGAGGCCATCCGGATCGCCCTGACCGTCCTGCTCGCCGAGGGCCACCTGCTGCTGGAGGACGTGCCCGGCGTCGGCAAGACCATGCTGGCCAAGGCGCTCGCCAAGTCCGTCGACTGCACCGTGCGCCGCATCCAGTTCACCCCGGACCTGCTGCCCTCGGACGTCACCGGCACCAACATCTACGACCAGCAGCGGCACGACTTCGAGTTCCGCCCGGGCGCGATCTTCGCCCAGATCGTGGTCGGCGACGAGATCAACCGCGCCTCGCCCAAGACCCAGTCCGCGCTGCTGGAGTCCATGGAGGAGCGTCAGGTCACCATCGACGGCACCAGCTACGAGCTGCCCTCGCCGTTCATGGTCGTGGCCACCCAGAACCCGGTCGAGATGGAGGGCACCTACCCCCTCCCGGAGGCCCAGCGGGACCGCTTCATGGCCCGGATCTCGATCGGCTACCCCAGCCCCGAGGCCGAGTTCGCGATGCTCGACGTGCACTCCGGCGCCAACCCGCTGGACGACCTCCAGGCGGTCGCGCACGCCGCCGACATCCTCAAGCTGGTCGAGCTGGTCCGCACCGTGCACATCGCCGACCCGGTCCGCCGCTACGCCGTCGACCTGGTCGGCGCCACCCGCACCAGCCCCGAGCTGCGGCTGGGCGCCTCGCCGCGCGCCACCCTGCACCTGGTCCGGGCCGCCCGCGCCGCCGCCGCGCTGGACGGGCGCGACTACGTCACCCCGGACGACATCCAGCGCCTGGCCGTCCCGGTCCTCGCGCACCGCCTGATGCCGACCGCCGAGACCCAGCTCGGCCGCCGCACCGCCGAGCAGATCGTGACCGACCTGGTCGCCCGGCTGCCGCTGCCGCGTCCGCAGGGCGGCCCGGCCGTCCGGAGGGGCTGAGGTGGCCTCATCCGACCCGACGGGCGGACTGCGGGCCGGGCTGCGCGGCCTCACCACCCGGGGCCGCTCCTTCCTCGCCGCCGGTCTGACCGCGGTGGTCTGCTCCTACCTGCTCGACCAGGACGCGCTGCTGCGGGTCGGCGTGCTGCTCGCCGCACTGCCGCTGGCCGCCGCCGTGGTGGTCGCCAACACCCGCTACCGGGTGGCCAGCGGACGCCGGCTCAGCCCGCACCGGGCGATCGCCGGCCAGGAGGCCCGGGTCCACCTGCGGGTGGACAACGTCTCCCGGGTGCCCACCGGGCTGCTGCTCCTGGAGGACCAGGTCCCGTACGTACTCGGGCCGCGCCCGCGCTTCGTGCTGGACCGGGTCGAGCCGCGCGGCTACCGCGAGGTGTCCTACCGGGTCCGCTCCGACCTGCGCGGCCGCTACCCGCTGGGGCCACTGCAGCTGCGGCTGTCCGACCCGTTCGGGATGTGCGAGGTCAACCGCGCCTTCACCGCCTCCGACGTGCTCACCGTCGTCCCCCAGGTGCAGGCGCTGCCGCAGGTGCGGCTCACCGGCGAGTGGATCGGCCAGGGCGAGAGCCACACCCGCACGCTGGCACTGGCCGGCGACGACGACGTGATCCTGCGCGAGTACCGGCCCGGCGACGACCTGCGCCGGGTGCACTGGCGTTCCACCGCCCGGTACGGCGAGCTGATGGTGCGCCGCGAGGAGCAGCCGCAGAAGGCCCGCGCCACCGTCCTGCTGGACACCCGCGAGGTGGGCCACCGGGGCATGGGCCCCGCGTCCTCCTTCGAGTGGGCGGTCAGCTGCGCCGCCTCCGTCGCCGTGCACCTGCTGGAGCGCGGCTACCAGACCCAGCTGCTCACCGACACCGGCCACTGGGTGCCCGGGCCCGGCAGCGGCGGGCACAACGTCGCCGCCGACACCTCCGGGCTGATCCTGGACGCCCTCGCGGTCGCCGACCTGTCCGACGGCGCCGGGCTCTCCCGCGCCGAGGAGCCGCTGCGGGCCGGCGGCGAGGGCCTGCTGGTCGCCGTCCTCGGCGACCTGGACAAGGCGCAGACCGCCCGGCTGGCCCGACTGCGCGGCCGTACCGGCGGGGCCGTCGCCTTCCTGCTCGACACCGGCACCTGGGCCGGTCTGCGGATGCTCGCCCCCGACACCGGCGGGGAGGAGTTCCGCGAGCGGGTCCGGGAGCTGCGCCAGGCGGGCTGGACGGTCCTGCCGGCCCGGGCCGGCGACTCCGTACCGGACCTGTGGCGGGCCGCCGACGGCGCCAAGACCACCGCCCCCTACCGAGAAGAGGCCGGCGCGTGACCCCCCGGGCCAAACTGACCGTCTACTCGGCGCTGGCCACCGCCCTCGCCTCGCTGTGCATGCTGCCGCTGCTGACCACCCGCAGCTGGCTCACCCACGCCTTCCTGGTGATCGCGGTGATCTCTGCGGTCGGCGCGGGCCTGCGCCGGTCCCCGCTGTTCCGCTGGACGGTGCCGGTGGCCCAGGTGCTGGTGCTGCTCCTGCTGATGCTGATCGGCTTCGCCGGCTCCGGGATGACCGCCGGCGTGCTGCCCGGGCCGTCCGCGATGCGGGTGCTGAGCCGGGTCTTCTCGGCCGGCCTCGACGACATCACCCAGTACGCCATCCCGGCGCCGCCGACCGCCGGCCTGCGGCTGATCCTGGTCTCCTCGGTCGGCCTGATCGCCGTGCTGGTGGACGCCGTCGCGGTGACGTACCGGCGCTCGGCACTGGCCGGGCTGCCGCTGCTGGCGCTCTACTCGATCGGCAACGGCCTGGCCGGGGAGCACAGCAGCTGGGTCTGGTTCGGCTGCGCCGCGGCCGGCTACCTGGTGCTGCTGTTCGCCGAGGGCCAGGACCGGGTCTCCCGCTGGGGCCGGGTCTTCCGCGGCGGCGCGCGCGGCACGGTGACCTCCACCCAGGTCAGCCTGGGCGGCCAGCAGGTCGGCGTGCTGGCGCTGGCCCTGGCGCTGCTGCTGCCGGTCTTCCTGCCGCGCTGGGACCTCGGGCTGTTCGACTCCGGCTCCGGCGGGTCGTCCGGCAAGGGCACCGCCGGGAGCGTGACCACCAGCCTCGACCCGCTGGTCAGCCTGGAGGCGGCGATCACCAAGCCCTCCGACACCGAGCTGCTCACCTACACCCTGGACAGCGACCTCGCCGACCAGATCTATCTGCGCACCGGCTCGCTGGACCAGTTCGACGGCACCAACTGGAAGCTCGGCAGCACGGTGGTCAGCGACCTGCCGGCCACCATGCCCACCCCCGAGGGCCTGCGGGTCACCGACGTCCCCCGGATCCAGGGCGACTTCCAGGTCAGCGACAAGCTGGAGAAGAGCTGGCTGCCGATGCCGTACCCGGCCGCCTCCGTCCAGGTCCCCAAGCGCGGTGACTGGAAGCTCGACCCGATGACCCGCACCGTCCTGCCGGCCAACGACAAGGCGAACCCGATCCGCGGCCTGCACTACACCGTCAGCGCGCTGGACCTGCGCCCCACCGCCGACGAGCTGCGCACCGCGCCGCTCGCCCCGCAGGACATCCGGGAGCACTACACCGCCGTCCCCTCCGACCTGCCGTCCGTGGTGGCCGAGCAGGCCAAGGCGGTCACCGCCGGCGCCCGCAACGACTACGACCGGGCGACGGCCCTGGTGAACTGGTTCACCGGCCCGCAGTTCAAGTACGACACCTCGGTCGACGGCGGCACCGGCAGCGACGCCATCGCGGTCTTCCTGCGCGACCACCGGGGCTTCTGCGTGCACTTCGCCTCCACCATGGCCGCGATGGCCCGGGTGCTGAAGATCCCGGCCCGGGTCGCGGTCGGTTTCACCCCCGGTGACAGCAAGGGCGGCAACGTCTATTCGGTCAGCGGCCGGATGTACCACGCCTGGCCCGAGCTGTACTTCTCCGGCTACGGCTGGACGCGCTTCGAGCCGACCCCGAGCCGGGGCGTGCCGACCCACTACACCGAGGGGTCCAGCACCCCGACCACGGCTCCCACCCAGCAGGCGACCGCCGCCGCGACCAGCGCGGCGGCCGTCCCGGCGCCGACCAACAGCTCCGACTGCACCGCCAAGCAGCACCAGCTGGGCGACTGCGGCCCCAAGGGCAAGGCCGTCAGCACCGCTGCCGAGGAGTCCTGGCTGCTCTCCGGGCAGGTGCTCGGCACCCTGGCCGTGGTGGTCGGACTGATCGCCCTGCTGCTCGTACCGATGTTCTGGCGGACGGCCGTACGCCGTCGCCGGCTCGGCGGCGGCGGGCGCCGCCGGCCGGGCGGGGACGGTCCTGCCGAGCTCACCGACGCCCAGGTGCTGGCCGCCTGGGACGAGCTGGTCGACTCCGCCTGGGACGTCGGAATTCCCCCGGACGAGTCACGCACGCCGCGCTCGGCCGCCCGCCGGATCACCGAGACGGCGGACCTGGACGCGGATGCGGCGGCCGCCACCGGGCGCCTGGCCCTGGCCACCGAGCGGGTGCTCTACGCCCCTCCCGGGCAGGTCACCACCGCCCCGCTGGCCGCCGACGTGCGCACCGCCCGGCGTGCCCTGTGGGCCCACACCCGCCGGGCCGGCCGGGTCCGGGCGCTGCTGCTGCCGCCGTCCTCGGCGCAGCTGTGGTGGCGGATCTCCGAGGCGCTGCGGGCGGCCCGGGCGGGCGCCGCCACCCGGACCGGCCGGGCCGCCGAGGCGGTCTCCGGCCCGGTGCGGCGGGTGGTCACCCGCGGCAAGCGGTCCACCCCGGAGTCCTGACACACACGGGAGCCGGGGCGGGCAGTCCATCGACTGCCCGCCCCGGCTCCCGTTCTCGGTTCCTCGGCGCGGCCGGTGCGCCGCTGCGACTCAGAAGCCGCCGGTCTGCTCGTCCCGGCGGCGCTGCCAGCGCTGCTCCACCCGGTCCATCATCCCGGCCTTGCGGCGCGGGGCGGCGGCCTGGCGGGGGCCCGCGCCCTGGCTCGCGGGCCCGCGGCGCCAGCCGGTGACCGCGAACACCGCACACCCGAGCATCACCAGGAAACCGACGACGCTGACCCAGATCTGGTCCGGAACGACCATGCCGCCCATCAGCAGGCCGATCCCCACCACGAAGCCGGCGACGGCCAGGTAGACCCGCCGACGGGTGTAGGTGCGCAGCCCGGTTCCCTCAAGCGCCGACGCGAATTTGGGATCTTCGGCATACAGCGCTCGCTCCATCTGGTCGAGCAGTTGCTGCTCGTGCTCCGAGAGCGGCACGGAGTCCTCCTACTCGTCGGTCGCGGGTGCGACCGGTCCGCCACCCCGGTCGGGGAGGCCAGTCCAATCAGCCTTGGGCACACGGTCGGACGCCCGTGCGGGGGACCCGGCCCGTGTCGTCCATATGCCCCACGCATCCGGCTGTCATGCTTTCCGGCTTTACCCAGATCATACGGTCCGTGGACCCGTTGCGGAGTGGTCTGCGCCGCGTGGTACGGGCCACGTGGACCGGGTGGGGCCGCACCCGGGTCAACGCCGGGCGGATCGGACTAGTGCCCGACCCGGTGGAATCGGTCCGGACCTGGGGAGCTTCCCGATCCCACCCCGGTGAGGGGAGGGCGTCCGGCGGGCGTCCGGCACGCGAACCGCCGCCGGACGGTGCGCGAACCGTACCGCGGGCGGGCGGGCGGTCCGGCGGGGGGATTAGGCCAGGGTGGCCAGCAGGTGCAGCTGGGTGGCGACGGCGTGGAAGGCGGGCTGCTCGGCGGCGGCCTCCTCCAGCTTCAGCAGCGCCTCCATCGCGCCCGGCTCGGCGTCCACCAGCACCCCGGGCACCAGGTCGGCGAAGACCCGTACGCCGTGCACCGACTCCACCCGCAGGCCCGCGCCCTCGGCCAGCCGGCCCAGCTCCTCGCCGGTGAAGCGGCGCGGCATCGGGTCCTGCTCGCCCCAGCGGCCGTCCTCGGCGGAGAGCACCGTACGGGCCTCGTTGAAGTGGCCGGCCAGCGCACGGGCCAGCACGGCGCCGTTGCGGTTGGCGGCCAGCAGGCTGACCAGGCCGCCCTTGCGCAGGGTGGCGGCCAGGCTGCCGAGCGACTCGGCCGGGTCGTCCACGACCTCCAGCACGCCGTGGCAGAGCACCGCGTCCACGGTGCCGGGGGCGACCAGCTCGGGCAGCGTCTGGGTGTCCCCCTGGACGGCCCGGACCAGGTCCGTCACCCCGGCCTCGGCGGCCCGGCGCTCCAGCGCGAACAGCGCGTCGGGGCTCGGGTCGACCACGGTGACCCGGTGGCCGAGCTTGGCCACCGGCACGGCGAAGTTGCCGGTGCCGCCACCGGTGTCGACCACGTCGAGCACCGGCTGGTCCAGCTCGGCCGCCCGCTTCTCCAGGGCGGCCCGCACCACCTCCCAGACCACGGCGGTACGCAGGGCGCTGCGGGGACGCGTCGGGTACAAGGCGGGACTCCTCGGCACGTGCAGATCGATCAGGATGCCTCCACCTTAGACCGACCGGCACATGGTGGGTGGAGCAAGGAGCGGCGTCCGGCCCGAGCCTGGCGAGGCGGAGGAGGGAGGAGCAGCGGAGCTGCGGCGACCGACGACAACGCAGTCCAGGCGACAGCCCGGGCGTCGCGACGCCGCCCACCATGTGCCGGTCGGTCTCAGGGCCTGTCCCCGGGCTCGTCGGCGTCGAGCGGCAGCCGGGGGGCGGGCGGCGCCGGGCGCAGGCCGAGCAGCCGCTGGACCAGGCGCAGGAACAGGGCGGAGTTGCGGATCAGGTCGTCGGCGTCGCGGGCCGAGGCGGCGCCCCGGATCCCCGCCTCGGCGGCGGCCCGGCGGCGGGCGCCGGCCCCGTAGTAGAGCGCCCATTCGGCCAGTTCGGGGGCCACCTCGGGCAGCACCTCCCAGGCGCTGCGGATGGCCTTGCGCCGGCGCGGGTTCTTCTCCGGCCGGCCGCGGACGGCCAGCACGGCCGCCACCGTGCGCAGCGCGGCGAGGTGGGCGGTGGCGTAGCGCTCCAGCGGGTCCTCCAGCGCGCGGGCGCGGGCCAGCGTGCGGTGGGCGTCAGCGAGCAGGTCGAGGGCGGCGGGCGGCGCGGCCGTCCGGCGCGGCACGGGGTGCACGTCCCGCCCGGCGGGGCCGGGGGCGTGCGGCAGGGCGGCGGGGTGGAGGCGGGCGGTGACGGGCTCAGGGTGGCTGATGGTCATGGTCTCCCCCGTTCCGAGGCAGCGCGCGGACCGGGTGGTCCGTGCTCCTCCATCGTGAACGGCGCCACTGACAATCGGGCCCGGGAACGGGCGTACCGGCGGCGGACGCGGTCCCCCGATCCGCGCCGCCGCCGTCTGCCGTCGCTCCGCCCACCCCCCACCGGGCGGCGGTGCGAACTCCCCCGTTCCCCCGTTTCCCCCGTTCGGAGACCGGTCTCCCCCCGGCCCGCTCCGCCGCCCCGTGTCGGCGGTGCGGGGCCCGTGACCGGCGCCCGACGCGGATCCCGAACCACCGCCCCCTGGCCCTCCCGGCCGGGGAGCGGACGGATCCGCCACCCGGGCGGCCGACGCCCGACGCGCCGTCCTCCCGGGTGCCACTACTCTCCCGTCCCGGCAGGTCGGAGGCCATCCGCTGACGTACTCAACCGGGGATCTGAGTACCCGTACTCAGTCGGCCCGGCCGGCCGGGCCCGGAACCACGGCGGTGGCCCGTGGCGTCCCGGCTCCGGGTACGGTACGGCGGGACCGGGGCGGTCCCGGCCCGGGTCGGGAGACCCGGGATGGCGAGGAGGGGGACGCGATGACGGTCCTGCCGCTGATCTTCACCAGCGGTCTGGCCAGCGGCATCAACGCGTACGCGGTGGTGCTGCTGCTCGGTCTGCTGGGCCGGTTCGCCGGGGCGGAGTCGGTGCCGCACACGCTGGAGCGCACCGATGTGCTGATCGCGGCGGCCGTGCTGTTCCTGCTGGAGGCGGTGGCCGACAAGATCCCGTACGTGGACACCGTCTGGGACGCCGTGCACACCGTGATCCGGCCGATCGCCGGCGCCGTCGTCGGGGTGCTGATCGCGAGCAACGACCCGGGCTCGCTGAGCGAGGTCGCGGCCGGGGCGATGGGCGGCACCACGGCGCTGGTCACCCACCTGGTGAAGGCCTCGCTGCGGATGGCCGTCAACACCTCGCCCGAACCGTTCAGCAACATCGTGGTCAGCCTGGTGGAGGACCTCTCGGTGGCCGGCCTGGTCACCCTGGCGATCTTCCACCCCTGGCTGGCCGCCTCGATCGCCGCCGTCCTGCTGCTGACCGGCCTGCTGCTGGTCCGGCTGGCGGTGAGCAGGATCCGCGCCTTCCGGGCCCGCCGCCGCGAACGCAGGGCCACCAGGGCCGCGGCCGGAGCGTACGCAGGTCAGCCCTAGGATCTGGTGCCATGGCACGGATCGTCATCATCGGCGCAGGAATGAGCGGGCTCGCGGCGGCCTCCCGGCTGGCGACCATCGGCCACCGGGTGACGGTCTGCGAGGCGGGCGGCACGTACGGCGGCATGGTCGGCCGGTACGAGCGCGACGGCTTCGCCTTCGACACCGGGCCCGGCCTGCTCCCGTTGCCGGCCGTCTACCGCGACCTCGCGCTGAAGACCGGCAAGGAGCCGCTGGAGCAGCTGGTGGAGCTGGCGCCGGTGGACCCGGAGAGCCGGCACCTGTTCCCCGACGGCACCGCCGTCACCCTGCCCAACGCCTCGCGCGGCGGGGTCAGCCAGGCCCTGGACGCCGCCTTCGGCGCGGGCTCCGGCGCCCGCTGGAGTGCGGTGATGAACCACGGCCGGACGGTCTGGGAGGCCACCCGCCGCCCACTGCTGGAGGAGCCGCTCCCGGCCGACCGGGCCTTCCTGGGCACCGACCCGTACCCGGCCCCGGCGCCCACCGGGCTGGCCCGGCTGCGCCGCCCCCGGCCGTGGACCCTCCGGGACGTGGCCGCGCGCGAGCTCGGCGGCCACCCCGGGCTGACCGCCCTGCTGGCCGAGGCCGCCCTCCGGTACGGCTTCGTCCCCGGCCAGGCACCGGCCGGGGCCACCGTGCTGCCGTACATGGAGCAGTCCTTCGGCGTCTGGTACGTCCGGGGCGGCCTGCGGGCCCTGGCCGAGGCCGTGTACCGGCGCTGCGAGCTGCGCGGGGTCGAGTTCCGCTTCGACACCCCGGTCACCCGGGTGGTCGTGGCGGACGGCCGGGCGTGCGGGGTGGAGACGGCGGACGGCCGGGTCGGCGCCGATCTGGTGGTCTCCGCGATGGACGCCGGCGCCCTGTACCGCCAGGGCCTCGCCGAGTGGCCGGGACTGCCGGCCGAGCGCTGGGAGCCCCAGGGAGTGCCCGGCCGGTTCAGCGTGCTGCTGGCCCTGCGCGGCCGCCGTCCGGAGGGCACCGCGCACCGGACGGTGGTGCACGCGGCGGACCCGGCCGCCGAGGAGAACGCCCTGACCCTCTCGGGGCCGCCCTGCGCGCGCCCCACCGTCCAGGTGCTCCGCCCGGACGACCCGGCACTGCGCCCCGATGACGCCCACGAGAGCGTGGTGCTGACCGCGACCGTCCCGGCCCAGGGCGAGTTCGACTGGACCGCCCCCGGCGTCGCCGACCACTACGCCGACCAGCTGCTCGCCCATGTCGACGCGGCCGGCCTGGGCCTGCGCGAGCGGCTCCGGTGGCGGGTCGTGCGCACCCCGGAGGACACCCGCCGGGAGACCGGCGCCCTCGGCGGCGCGGTCGCCCTCCCGGTCCTGGCCGGGTCCGCGGGCCGGTGGCTGAAGGCCGCCAACGAGTCCCCCGTGCCCGGGCTCTACCTGATCGGCGGCAACGCCCACCCCGGCGGCGGCCTCTCCCGCGTCGGCATGTCCGCCTGCATCGCCGCCGACCTCATCGGTCCGGCGTGAGGGCGGGGCCGGCCGGTCAGCCCTGGTGCCAGGTGTTCTGCTGCTGGTAGCCGTAGTTCTGGTCGTACGCCGGCTGCTGCGGGATGCCCTGGCCGTGCTGGTCCGGCTGGGGCTGCCACTGCTGCTGGTCGTGCTGCTGGTGCTGCTGGTGCTGCTGGGCGTTCGGGTCCCAGGCCTGCTGGTGCTGCGGCGGGTAGCCCTGGTACGGGTCCTGGGGCTGCTGGTAGCCGCCGTACGGGTCCGGCTGCTGTTGCGGGTAGCCGCCGTAGGACTGCTGGTCGTAGGCGTAGGCGGGCTGCTGCTGGGTCTGCCACTGCTGCTGGTCGTAGCCGGGCTGGTAGGCCGGGGCGTACGGGTCCTGCGGCTGCTGCTGGGCCTGCGGCTGCTCGTAGTACGAGGGGGCGTAGACGCCGTCCTGGGCCAGTTCCCGCATCTCGAAGGCAGCGGTCTGCTCGACCTCCGGGAGCTCCTCGGCGACCGGCACCGGGGCGTTGTCCCGGGCCGTGTCCGGGGACGGGGCCGGGGCCGGGGTCTCCTCGACCGCGCTGACCTCGCCGACCCGCTTCCGCTCCGCCGCCGCGACGGCCGCGACCGCCGCACCGCCGGTCAGGGCGCCGAGCAGCGGCACCTTGGCGAGCGGACCGGGCAGGCTGCCGTCGGCCTTCCGCAGGGACCAGCCGTTCTGGTAGCCGCGCTTGACCGAGAGGGTGACGAAGACCTGGCCGACCGCGAACAGGCCCGCTCCGGCGCCGATCACCAGGACCGAGCCGAGGCTCATCCCGACGGCCACGCCGAGGAACCCGGCCAGGGCCAGCGCCCGCCAGTGCACCGGCGCCCGGTTCTGCAGCAGCACCTCGGCGACCAGCCAGAGCGCCACCACCGCCAACGCGACGTACAGCAGCAGGTATCCGATGCCCATCCGCCCGCTACCTCCAGTCGCGTGCCCGCGCGCGCCGCGCGTGTGCGGCGACTGTACCGGTTCAACGGCCGGGGTACCGCATCGCGTTCCCGCCGTCGGCGGCACCGGCCGCACACGACCGGGCCCGCCACCGGGGACCGGTGACGGGCTCGTGAACAGTCGTGGTCAGCGCTGGTGCAGCCCCAGGTTCTGGTAGATCTCCAGGGTCGCCGGCGAGTGGTTGAGCGTGATGAAGTGCAGGCCGGGCGCGCCCTCGGCGAGCAGCCGCTCGGCCATCGCGGTGGCGTGCTCCATGCCGACCGCGCGCAGCGCCGCCGGGTCGTCGATGACCGCCCGCAGCCGGTCCTCCAGGTCGACCGGGAAGGCCGAGCCGCTGAGCTGGGGGAAGCGCTCCAGTTGCTTGGCGTTGGTGACCGGCATGATCTCCGGGATGATCGGCGTCTCGCAGCCCGCGGCGGTGACCCGGTCGCGGAACCGCAGGTAGTCGTCCACCTCGAAGAACATCTGGGTGATCGCGTAGTCGGCGCCGGAGCGGACCTTGGCGATGAAGTGCCGGATGTCCTCGTCCCAGTCGGTCGAGCGCGGGTGCATGTTCGGCGAGGCCGCGACGCCGACGCAGAAGTCACCGATGCCCTTGATCAGCTCCACCAGCTCGTACGCGTAGGTGACGCCGTCCGGGTGACGGACCCACTCGCCCATCGGGTCCCCTGGCGGGTCGCCCCGGACGGCGAGGACGTTGCGCACGCCCTGGTCGGCGTACTGGCCGATGATGTTGCGCAGTTCGGCGATCGAGTGGTCCACCGCGGTCAGGTGGGCGACCGGGGTGAGCGTGGTCTCGGTGGCGATCCGGCCGACGATGTTGACGGTGCGCTCGCGCGAGGAGCCGCCGGCGCCGTACGTCATGCAGACGAAGTTCGGGTCCAGCGGTTCGAGCCGCCGGATGGCGTCCCAGAGCTTCTGCTCACCGGCCTCGGTGCGCGGCGGCATGAACTCGAAGGAGAAGGAGCGCTTTCCGGCCGCCAGGAGTTCGCGGACCGTGAGCGCGCGGTCCGGTCTCGTGGAAGCGATGCCGAGTGCCATGTTGGCAGGTTATCGGGCCCCCGACGGGGCCGGACAACTCGATTCCACGATTCGGGACAAGTAGTGGACGGGCCTCCGCTTCCCTCCCGACCACCCCGCACACCCCGGCCGCACCCCGCTCGCACGGCCGTTCCCCGCCGCCCCGCTACGCTTGCTGCACCCCAGCGAACCAGCGGAGCCTCATCGTGACCTCGTCCAGCAACCGGCCGGCCAACCCCATGGACGTGGAGGACGTCCGCACCCGCGTCAACGCGGCCCTCGCCGCGTTCATGGACGGCCAGTCCGCACTGCTCGGCACGATCTCGCCGCAGCTGGTGCCCGCCGCCGACGCCCTGCGCGACTTCCTGCTGGACGGCGGCAAGCGGCTGCGCCCGGCCTTCTGCTACTGGGGCTGGCGCGCCGCGGGCGGGCCCGCCGCCGGCGAGGGGATCGCCAACGCGGCGGCCGCCCTGGAGCTGCTGCAGGCCAGCGCCCTGGTGCACGACGACCTGATGGACCGCAGCGACACCCGCCGCGGCCTGCCCTCGGTGCACCGCCGCTTCGAGGCGCTGCACCGGGAGAGCGGCTGGCGCGGCGACCGCGAGCAGTACGGCGCCTCGGCCGCGGTGCTGCTCGGCGACCTGCTGCTGATCTGGTGCGACGAACTGTTCCTGCGCTCGGGCCTGGACCCGGCCGCCGTGCTGGCCGCCAAGCCGAGGTTCGACCTGATGCGCACCGAGGTCATGCTCGGCCAGTACCTGGACGTGCTGGAGCCGGTGGCCGGCGACTCCACCGACGAGGGCGCGCTGGAGCGGGCGCGGACCGTCCTGCACTACAAGTCGGCGAAGTACACCATCGAGCGGCCGCTGCAGGTCGGCGCGCTGCTGGCCGGGGCCGGGCCGGAGCTGGTCGAGGCGCTCGGCGCGTTCGGGCTGCCGCTGGGCGAGGCCTTCCAGCTGCGGGACGACCTGCTCGGCGTCTTCGGGGATCCGGCCGTCACCGGCAAGCCCGCCGGGGACGACCTGCGCGAGGGCAAGCGCACCCTGCTGGTCGCCCACGCGATGCGCGCCCTGCCGCCGGAGGACGCCCGGCACCTGGACGCCCGACTGGGCGCGCCGGACCTGGCCGCCGAGGAGGTCGCCGAGCTGAGCGGGCTGGTCGCCCGCAGCGGCGCGCCCGAGCTGGTGGAGGCCCGGATCGAGGAGCTGATGGGGCAGTCGCTGGCCGCGCTGGCCGCGGCGCCGCTGGCCGACGAGCGGGCCCGTACAGTGCTGCTGGCGCTGGCCGAGGCCGCCACCGTCCGCAAGTACTGAGGGACGGCGGCGGCCCGGCGGTCACGCTGCCAGGCGCACCCGGCGGGCGAGCTCGGCGGCGGCCGCCCGCGGGTCCTCGGCCGCGGTGATGGCCCGGACCACGACGATCCGGCGGGCGCCGGCGGCCAGCACCTCGTCCAGGTTGCCGAGGTCGATCCCGCCGATCGCGAACCACGGCCGGTCGGTGGCCCGCTCGGCCGCGTACGAGACCAGGCCCAGGCCCGGCGCGTACCGGCCCGGCTTGGTCGGGGTCGGCCAGACCGGCCCGGTGCAGAAGTAGTCCACGCCCGGCTCGGCGACCGCCGCGTCCACCTCGGACTCGGCGTGGCAGGACCGCCCGATCAGCACGTCCTCGCCGAGGATCGCCCGGGCGGCCGGCACCGGCAGGTCGTCCTGGCCGAGGTGCAGCACGTCCGGCCGGGCCGCGTGGGCGACGTCGGCGCGGTCGTTGACGGCCAGCAGCTTGCCGTGGCGGCGGCAGGCGTCGGCGAAGACCTCCAGGGCCGCCAGCTCCTGCTTGGCCTCCAGGCCCTTGTCGCGGAGCTGGACGATGTCCACCCCGCCGGCCAGGGCCGCGTCCAGGAACTCGGCCAGGTCGCCCTGCTCGCGCCGGGCGTCGGTGCACAGGTAGAGCCGGGCGTCGGCCAGGCGGGCGCGCAGCGTGTCCGCCGCCATCAGATCAGCATCGCCTGGGCGCGGCGCTTGACCTCGGTGCCGCGGTTCTCCCGCAGCGCCTGGATCGGGCTGCCGGGCAGCGACGGGTCCTCGGTGAAGAGCCACTCCAGGATCTCCACGTCGTTGTACCCGCAGTCCCGCAGGACGGTCAGCGTGCCGGACAGGTGCTTGACCAGCCCCTGGCCGTCGATGAACGCCGCCGGGACCTGCAGCGACTTGTTCGGGCCGCGCCGGACGGCGATCAGGCCGCCGTTCTTGACCAGGTCACGCACTTCGGTGACCCGGACCCCCCACTGCTCCGAGATGTCGGGCAGGTACACCCACTCGGTGACCAGGGCTTCAATCTTGCTTTCGATCTCACTCACGCCACCAGACTGCCACCTCCGCGGCCCGCCGCGCACCAGCCGCTACCCCGCGACCGCCGACTTCAGCGGTACCGAGGGGTCCGCGGCGAGGGCGCGGTCCAGTACCGCGCCGCGCTCGATCAGCTTCCGGCCCTGGGTGAGGTCGCGCGGCCGGTCCACCGCCAGCAGCGCGCTCGGCACCCCGTCGCGCAGCCACAGCACCGTCCAGCCGGCGTCCTGCGGGCCGCCGCGCCAGAGCAGTTCGTCGCCCCCGGTGTGCCGGCCGGCGTACTGGACCATCCGCCCGAACTGCTCGGACCAGAAGTACGGCACCGGGTCGTACGGCTCCTCCGCCCCGAGCACGGCGGCGGCCGCCGCCCCGCCGGACTGCAGCGCGTGGTCCCAGTGCTGGACGGCCAGCCGGGCGCCGGAGCGGGTCGACGGGTAGCTGACGCAGTCCCCGGCCGCGTACACGCCGGGCAGGCCGGTGCGCAGCCGCCCGTCCACCACGACCGCGCCGGAGGCGTCCAGCTCGACGTCCGAGCCGGCCAGCCAGCCGGTCGCGGGTCGGGCGCCGACACCGACCACCACCTCGTCGGCGGGCAGGTGGGAGCCGTCCGCCAGCAGCACCGCCCCGGGCTCCACGGCGGCCACACCGACCCCGCAGCGCAGCTCCACCCCGGCCTCGGCGTACCAGGCGGCCATCGCCGAGCCGACCTCGGTCGGCAGGGCGCCCGGCACCGGCGCCGGACCGGCCTCGACCACGGTGACCTCGCAGCCGGCCTGCCGGGCCGCGGTGGCCACCTCGGCGCCGATCCAGCCCGCGCCGACCAGCACCAGCCGCAGCCCCGGGCGCAGCAGCGCGTGCAGCGCCAGCGCGTCGTCCAGGGTGTGCAGCAGGTGGGCGCGCTCGGCGCCGGGCAGGGCGCGCGGGACGGCGCCGGTGGCGATCACCAGCGAGTCGTACCGGAGGTCACCGCCGTCGGTGCGCAGCACGCCCGGGGTGAGGCCGGTGGCCCGGCGGCCGGTGAGCAGCTCGATGCCGAGCCCGTCGTAGTCGATGTCCAGGGTGGTGGCGTCGGCCTTGCCGAGCAGCACGTCCTTGGAGAGCGGCGGCCGGTCGTACGGCGCGTGCGGCTCCTCGCCGACCAGCAGGATCCGCCCGCGCCAGCCGCCCTCCCGCAGCTTCAGGGCGCACTGGGCCCCGGCCAGCCCGGCCCCGACGACGACAACCACCTGATCCGTTCCGCTCAGCTCTGCCACGCCCGTCACTGTACTCAGCGCCGTACGGGCGCCCGGGGCCGTCCCCACCCTTCGTACAGCCCTTCGGCCGGGCCGCCGGGCGGTCTATGGTGGACGCACCACACGGGAGCCCGGCGTACCGGGCTGAGAGGCGGGCTGGCACGGCCCGCGACCGTCCGAACCTGATCCGGGTCATACCGGCGAAGGGAGAAGAGCAGCTTTGTCACGCATGCCAGCAGGCAGCCGCGCGGACGTGCTGGTGATCGGCGGGGGCATCATCGGCCTCGCCGTGGCCTGGCGCGCCGCCCAGCGCGGGCTGCGGAACGTGGTCGTGGTCGACCCCGACCACGGCGGGGGCGCGGCCGGGGTGGCCGCCGGGATGCTCGCCCCGGTCACCGAGGTGCAGTACGGCGAGGAGCCGCTGCTGCGCCTCGGGACGGCCTCCAACCAGCGGTACGAGGGCTTCGCCGCCGAGCTCACCGAGGCCAGCGGCGGCCTCGACACCGGCTACCGGCGGTGCGGCACCATCGCGGTCGCGCTGGACTCCGACGACCGCGAGGAACTGCGCGAACTGCACGCCTTCCACCAGCGGCTGGGCCTGGACTCCAGCTGGCTGACCGGCCGGGAGGCCCGCCGGCTGGAGCCGATGCTCGCGCCCGGCGTGCGCGGCGGACTGCACGCCGCGGACGACCACCAGGTGGACCCGCGCCGGCTGCTCACCGCCCTGGTCGCCGCCGACGAGCGGGCCGGGGTCCGGCTGCACCGGGGCGAGGCCGTCGAGCTGCTGGTGGAGGGCGGCCGCGCGGTCGGCGCCCGGCTGGGCTCCGGGGAGGCCCTGCGCGCCGAGCAGGTCGTCCTCGCCGCCGGCCCGCACAGCCACCGGCTCCCCGGACTGCCCGAGGGGGTGCTGCCCGCGGTGCGCCCGGTGAAGGGGCAGATCGTCCGGCTGCACGTCCCGGACGCCTACCGGCCGTTCCTGTCCCGCAACGTCCGCGCGGTGGTGCGCGGTCAGCACCTGTACCTGGTGCCGCGGGAGAACGGCGAGCTGGTGATCGGCGCGACCACCGAGGAACAGGGCTACGACACCACGGTGACCGCCGGCGGGGTATACGAACTCCTGCGTGACGCCCATGAGTTGGTCCCGGGCATCACCGAACTCCCGCTGGTGGAGACCTCCGCCGGGCTGCGCCCCGGCTCGCCGGACAACGCCCCGCTGCTGGGTCCGACCTCGCTGCCCGGACTGGTCGCCGCCACCGGCCACTACCGCAACGGCGTACTGCTCACCCCGGTCACCGCCGACCTGCTCGCCGACTATCTGGCGACCGGCGAAGTCCCCGACCTGGCAAGGCCGTTCACGCCCACCCGGTTCTCCTCCGCATCCCCCCTGATGAAGGCCTCCGCATGACCGAGATCGCTCTGACCGTCAACGGCGAGCCCCGCGAGGTGCCCGCCACGACCACCCTCGCCGAGCTGGTGGCCACCGTCAGCGCCGCCAACACCGGTGTCGCCGCCGCCCTCAACGAGGCCGTGGTACCGCGCAGTTCGTGGTCCGGCACGACGCTGGACAGCGGCGACCGGGTCGAGATCCTCACCGCCGTCCAGGGAGGCTGAGCCATGGCCGACGACCTTCTCACCATCGCCGGGGCGACCTTCTCCTCCCGGCTGATCATGGGCACCGGCGGCGCGCCGAGCCTGGAGGTCCTGGAGCGCGCCCTGCTCGCCTCCGGCACCGAGCTGACCACCGTGGCCATGCGCCGGGTGGACGCCACCACCCAGGGCTCCGTCCTGGACGTGCTGACCCGCAACGGCATCCGGGTGCTGCCCAACACGGCCGGCTGCTTCACCGCCGGCGAGGCCGTGCTGACCGCCCGGCTGGCCCGCGAGGCGCTCGGCACCGACTGGGTGAAGCTGGAGGTGATCGCCGACGAGCGCACCCTGCTGCCCGATCCGATCGAGCTGCTGGACGCCGCCGAGACGCTCGTCGACGACGGCTTCACGGTGCTCCCGTACACCAATGACGACCCGGTGCTGGCCCGCAAGCTGGAGGACGTCGGCTGTGCGGCGATCATGCCGCTGGGCTCGCCGATCGGCTCCGGCCTGGGCATCCGCAACCCGCACAACTTCCAGCTGATCGTGGAGGGCGCCGGCGTCCCGGTGGTCCTGGACGCCGGCGCCGGGACGGCCTCCGACGTGGCACTGGCGATGGAGCTGGGCTGCTCGGCGGTGATGCTCGCCTCCGCGGTGACCCGGGCTCAGGACCCGGTGCTGATGGCCGAGGCGATGCGGCACGCCGCCGAGGCGGGCCGGCTCGCCCACCGGGCCGGCCGCATCCCGCGCCGCTTCCACGCCGAGGCCTCCTCCGCGATGGCCGGCCGGGCCGACCTGGACTCCCGGGAGCGGCCGGCCTTCTGAACCCGTCGCGCATGTCACAAGCCGGTCCCGGTGGCGGTGTCCGCCGGGACCGGTCTCCGCCCGCCCCACTAGACTCCCCCGGGTGGACATGGCATTGCACGACCCCCTGATCGGCGCCCTGCTCGACAACCGGTACCGGGTCGAGCAGCGCATCGCCACCGGCGGGATGTCCACCGTCTACAAGGGCACCGACACCCGGCTGGACCGGGTGGTCGCCCTCAAGGTGATGCACCCCCAACTGGCCGGGGACGAGGGCTTCACCGCCCGCTTCATCCGCGAGGCCAAGGCGATCGCCAAGCTCACCCACCCCAACGTGGTCAACGTCTTCGACCAGGGCGCGGACGGCGGAAACGTTTTCCTCGCCATGGAGTACGTCCCCGGCCGCACCCTGCGCGACCTGCTGCGCGACCGCGGCGCACTGTCCGTACGGGCCGCGCTGGACGTGCTGGAGCCGGTGCTCGCCGCCCTCGGCGCCGCCCACCGGGCCGGGCTGGTCCACCGGGACGTCAAGCCGGAGAACGTGCTGATCACCGAGAGCGGCCTGGTCAAGGTCGCCGACTTCGGCCTGGTCCGGGTGCTCGGCACCGCCGACGGCGCGCCCACCTCGACCAGCACCGCCACCGGGGGCACCGTCATGGGCACGGTCTCCTACCTGGCCCCCGAGCAGATCCTCCCGGACGCCCCCACCGACCAGCGGGTCGACGTCTACGCGGCCGGCATCCTGCTCTACGAGATGCTCACCGGCCGCCGCCCGCACACCGGCGACAACCCCGTCCAGGTCATGTACAAGCACCTGCACGAGGACGTCCCCGCCCCCTCGCTGACCGCCCCGACCGTCCCCCCGGCACTGGACGCCATAGTGGCCGGCGCCTGCGCCCGGGCCGCCGACGCCCGGCCGTACGACGCGGTGGAGCTGCTCGCCGCCCTCCAGCGGGTCCGCCGCACGCTCACCCCGGCCGAGCTGGACGCCGAGCCGCCGGCCTCCACCCGGACCAGCCCGCGCTACCCCACCAGCGAACCGACCTCGGTGATCCAGCCGCTCCCCCGGCCCGCCGACGCCCCGGCGCCGGAGCCCACCAGCGTGCTGGAGGTCCCGGCGGAGCTGATGGAGCAGCTACTGGTCGAGCCCCGCCCGTACGACGAGCCGACCCCGGTCCGGCCCCGCCGGCCGAGCCGGCTGCGCCGCCTCCCGCGCAAGCCGCTGATCTGGACGGCCGCGCTGACCGCCCTGGTGCTGGCGGTGGGCGGTGTCACGTACGGGATCTCCGAGGGGCTGTACGGCTCGGTGCCGGGCGTGCTCGGCAAGGACCGGTCCGAGGCGCAGCGGGTGCTGGACCGGGAGGGCATGCACGGCCGGTTCGTCGAGGTGTTCAGCGAGTCCGTCCCGGCCGGGCAGGTGATCTCCACCGACCCCGGGGTGGGGGCGCGCACCCGCAAGAGCGACGCGGTGACGGTCACCCTCTCCAAGGGCCCCAAGCGGATCGCGGTGCCGGACCTCACCGGCAAGAGCGCGGACGACGCGGCCGCCGCGCTGGCCGGCGCCCAGCTGACCAGGGGCGGCGTGACCCAGACCTACAACGACTCGGTGCCGGAGGGCTCGGTGATCAGCAGCTCGCCG
Organism: Kitasatospora sp. NPDC030952; assembly: GCF_055571335.1. Classification (NCBI taxonomy): domain Bacteria; kingdom Bacillati; phylum Actinomycetota; class Actinomycetes; order Kitasatosporales; family Streptomycetaceae; genus Kitasatospora; species Kitasatospora sp. NPDC030952. The sequence goes on along the minus strand of NZ_JBVIFM010000019.1, from coordinate 64,587 downwards.
GCCGCCGGGCAGATGCTGCAGGAGAACGCCGCGGTCTCGCTGGTGGTCAGCAAGGGCATGGTGCCGGTCCCGGACGTCAGCGGGATGGGCCGGGACGACGCCCAGCGGGCGCTGCAGGCGGCGGGCTTCACCATGAAGGCCTCCACCGACTGGACGCTCGGCATGGGCAAGGTGAGCAGCCAGTCCCCGGCGGCCGGCGAGCGGCGCCCGCAGAAGTCCGTGGTGACGGTCAACTTCTCGCTGTTCTAGGCGGATCCGGGGCTCAGCGGAGCGGCCCGTCGCCCGGTTCCTCCTGGTAGGAGTAGCGCTGCTCGCGCCACGGGTCGGCCAGGTTGTGGTAGCCGCGCTCCTCCCAGAAGCCGCGCCGGTCGGCCCGCATGTACTCCACCGCGCGCACCCACTTGGGGCCCTTCCAGGCGTACAGCCGGGGCACCACCAGCCGCACCGGGAAGCCGTGTTCGGCGGTCAGCGCCTCGCCGTTGCGGTGGGTGGCGAGCAGGGTGCGGGGGTCGGCGAAGTCGGCCAGCCGCAGGTTGGCGCTGTAGCCGTACTCGGCCCAGACCATGACGTGGGTGACGCCGGGCGCCGGAGGCACCAGGTCGAGCAGGAGGGCCGCGGGCACGCCCGTCCACTCGTTGCCGAGGAGGGAGAACTTGGTGACGCAGTGCAGGTCGGCGACCACGGTGGTGCGCGGCAGGGCGTCGAAGGCCGCGAGGTCCCAGCTGTGCTTCTCGGCCGAGGCGGTGGCTCCGAACACCTGGAGGTCCCAGCTCAGCGGCTTGAAGCGGGGCACCGGCCCGTAGTGCAGGGCGGGCCAGCCGCGCTGCGCGCGCTGACCCGGGGGGAGGCTCGGGTCAGACGGCGGAAGCGGTTCTCGTTCGGACTGACCCATGGCTCCATGGTGACAGACGGCGGACGGGCCCCGGCGCGCGCCCCTTGGGCTCCCGTTCACGCCCCGCCCGTACGGGCCAATGGTCGATCGCATACCCCCGGCTATCGCCCAAATCGGATATTCCGACACATGTCCTAGTGAGTGTGAACTTACTGGAATTTCCTCCCAATACGGTGCCAGGATGCCCAGCGCAGTACTCACCGCAGGACGTGACGCAGGGAGGCAGCACCATGCAGGGCGACCCGGAGGTCATCGAGTTCCTCAATGAGCAACTCACGGCCGAACTCACCGCGATCAACCAGTACTTCCTGCACGCCAAGATGCAGGAGAACTTCGGCTGGACGAAGCTCGCCAAGTACACCCGGCACGAGTCGTTCGACGAGATGAAGCACGCCGAGACGCTCACCGACCGGATCCTGTTCCTGGACGGGCTGCCCAACTACCAGCGGCTGTTCCACGTCCGGATCGGCCAGACGGTCAAGGAGATGTTCGAGGCCGACCGGCAGGTCGAGGTCGAGGCGATCGACCGGCTCAAGCGCGGGATCGTGGTGATGCGGGCCAAGAACGACGTCACCTCGGCGAACATCTTCGAGTCCATCCTGGCCGACGAGGAGCACCACATCGACTACCTCGACACCCAGCTGGAACTCCTGGAGAAGCTCGGCGAGGCCCTCTACCTCGCCCAGCTGATCGAGCAGCCGGAGTCCTGAGGCCCGGCGCCCAGGCTCAGGCCACCCGCAGCGGGACCACCGGGGCGATCGGCGCCACCGGCGCCGGCTTCGGCGCGGCCGGCCCGAGCTCGTCCTGGACCTCCGGGTCGGCGAGTCCGAGCTTGGCGGCCAGCCGGGCGGTCGGGCAGGGCCGGGCGCCGTGCTCGCCGAGCAGCGCCTGGATCCGGCGGACGCAGGAGCCGCAGTCCGTACCGGCCTTGCAGCCCTTGGCTATCTGCCGCGGACTGTTGGCGCCCCCGTCGATCGCCTTCTTCACCTGGTCCTCGGTGACCGCATGGCACATGCACACGTACATCGCGGTCTCTCCCGGGGTGAAGCGCAGGTGAAGCGCGGAGTGGATCTTGACTAAGGCTTGCCTTAGTTCACTAAGCCTCACCTTACCCGGCGATCCGGGCACGAAAAAGCCCCTCCGGCTTCGGGAGTCCCGAATCCGGAGGGGCCTTCGTCACAGTCACTCGCCCACTCGCCTCCGGGCCGCTCCGACCCTGTGCCGACGTTCCTCGCTCCGGCGCTCCTTCGTCGCTGGTCGCTCGTCGCTTTCGGCACCGGCGCGGCCCTTCGGCTCGGGGCGGTGGTCAGGGCCGGCGGATCACTGGCCGCGGTACATCTCCGCCACCAGGAACGCCAGGTCCAGCGACTGGCTGCGGTTGAGCCGCGGGTCGCAGGCCGTCTCGTAGCGCTGGTGCAGGTCGTCGACTAGCACCTCGTCGCCGCCGCCGACGCACTCGGTGACGTCGTCGCCGGTCAGCTCCACGTGGATGCCGCCCGGGTGGGTGCCGAGCGCCCGGTGCACCTCGAAGAAGCCCTTGACCTCGTCCAGGACGTCGTCGAAGCGGCGGGTCTTGTGGCCGCTGGAGGCCTCGAAGGTGTTGCCGTGCATCGGGTCGCAGATCCACACCGGCTTGGCGCCGGAGGCGGTGACCTTCTCCACCAGGGTGGGCAGGTGGTCGCGGACCTTGCCCGCGCCCATCCGGGTGATGAAGGTCAGCCGGCCGGGCTCGCGCTCCGGGTCCAGCTTCTCGATCAGGGTGAGCGCCTCGTCCACCGAGGTGGTCGGGCCGAGCTTGACCCCGATCGGGTTGCGGATCCTGGAGGCGAACTCGATGTGCGCGTGGTCCAGCTGGCGGGTGCGCTCACCGATCCACACCATGTGGCCGGAGACGTCGTACAGCTCGCCGGTGCGCGAGTCCACGCGGGTCAGCGCGGTCTCGTAGTCGAGGACCAGCGCCTCGTGCGAGGAGAAGAACTCGACGGTCTTGAACTCCTCCGGGGCCACCCCGCAGGCGTTCATGAAGGCCAGGGCGTTGTCGATCTCCCGGGCGAGCTGCTCGTAGCGCTGACCGGCCGGCGAGTTGCGCACGAAGTCCTGGTTCCAGGCGTGCACCTGGCGCAGGTCGGCGTAACCACCGGTGGTGAAGGCGCGCACCAGGTTCAGCGTCGCGGCGGACGCGTTGTACATCCGCTTCAGGCGCTCCGGGTCCGGGATCCGGGACTCGGGGGTGAACTCGAAGCCGTTCACCGAGTCGCCGCGGTAGACCGGCAGGGTCACGCCGTCCCGGGTCTCGGTCGACTTCGAGCGCGGCTTGGAGTACTGGCCGGCGATGCGGCCGACCTTCACGACCGGCACCGAGGCCGCGTACGTGAGCACGGCGGCCATCTGCAGCAGGGTCTTCAGCTTGTTGCGGATGTGCTCCGCGGACACGCCGTCGAAGGCCTCGGCGCAGTCGCCGCCCTGGAGGAGGAACGCCTCCCCCCGCGCCACGGCGCCGAGCCGGGCGCGCAGCTGGTCGCACTCACCGGCGAAGACGAGCGGCGGATACGAGGCGAGCTCGGCAAGGGTCTTGCGCAGAGCCTCTTGGTCCGGCCATTCAGGCTGCTGCGCCGCGGGCAGGGACTGCCAGGAGTGGCCAGTCCTCGTGGTCTCAGTCGTTGCGGTCACACGGCAAGGCTACGGGGTGGCGCGAGCGATTCGTGACCATTGCCCGAGGGATGAGACACGTCTCGGACATCGCACGTGAGCGGCCTCACCCGCACGGCCCCATCCGATAGGCTCGACCCCATGCACGCGCCCCACACCCACTCCTGGTGGTGGGCCTCCCCCCTGGGTGGCCCACAGATCGCGCGTTCCTAGACGAACACGACGGCCGCCCCTCGGGGCGGCCGTCGTGCGTCCGAGCAGACGGCCCTCCGGGAGCGGAACCAGCACCGCCTCGCCATCCACCCCGGAAGGAAGCCGTACTCGTGACCACCCCCGCCTCCAGTGAGCTGCTCGCCCGCCTCACCGCCCCCGGCGCCCCCGCCTTCGCCCTGCTGCACCGCCGCACCCCCCGGCACGCCCCGGACACCGTCGAGGTGCTGCTCGGCACCGTCGACAGCTACCAGCACCTCGCCGACCTCCCGGTCCGGGCCGGCATCCCGGCCGCCGGGCCGGTCCACGACCTGCTCGCGCTGGTCCCGTACCGGCAGATCCGCGAGCGCGGCTTCGAGGCGCACGACGACGGCACCCCGCTGCAGGCCCTCGCGGTGACCGAGCAGTACGCGCTGCCGCTGGCCGAACTCACCGCCGCCCTGCCCCAGTTGCCGGTCACCCTGTCCGGCGGTGCGTTCGACGTGGACGACGAGGCGTACGCGGCGATCGTCCGCCGGGTGATCGACGACGAGATCGGCAACGGCGAGGGCGCCAACTTCGTGATCCGGCGCGACTTCCACGCCACGCTCGAGGACTGCTCCCCCGCGCTCGCCCTCACCCTGTTCCGCCGACTGCTGGAGCAGGAGCGCGGCGCGTACTGGACCTTCCTGGTGCACACCGGGGAGAGGGTGCTGGTCGGCGCCTCCCCCGAGGTGCACGTCCGGCAGAGCGGCGGCACCGTCGTGATGAACCCGATCTCCGGCACCTACCGCTACCCGGCCGGCGGCTCCGACCTCGACTCGCTGCTCCAGTTCCTCCACGACCCCAAGGAGCTGGAGGAGCTGACCATGGTGGTCGACGAGGAGCTGAAGATGATGTGCACCGTCGGCGACCTCGGCGGCCAGGTGCTCGGCCCCCGGCTCAAGGAGATGTCCCACCTCGCCCACACCGAGTACGAGCTGCGCGGACGCACCTCGATGGACGTCCGCGAGGTGCTGCGCGAGACGATGTTCGCCGCCACCGTCACCGGCAGCCCGGTGCAGAACGCCACCCGGGTGATCCGCCGCTACGAGCCCGGCGGGCGCGGCTACTACTCCGGCGCGCTCGCCCTGATCGGGCGCTCCGCGAGCGGCGGGCAGCTGCTGGACTCGCCGATCTGCATCCGCACCGCCGACATCGACCCGGCCACCGGGCGACTGGTCGTCCGGGTCGGCGCCACCCTGGTGCGCCACTCCGTCCCGGAGTCCGAGGTCGCCGAGACCCACGCCAAGGCCGCCGGGGTGCTCACCGCGATCGGCGCCCGGCCCGCGCCCGCCCGGCTGCCCCACCCCGGCGGGCCCCGGCTCGCCGACGACCACCGGGTGCAGGCCGCGCTGGACGCCCGCCGGGCCGACCTCGCCCCGTTCTGGCTGCGGATGCAGGCGCCGTCCCCGGTCACCGAGCCCGAGCCGACCCTGGTCGTGGACGGCGAGGACACCTTCACCTCGATGCTCTCCCACCTGCTGACCTCGCTCGGCCACCAGGTCACCGTGGTCCGCTTCGACGAGCCCGGCCTGCGCCGACTGGTCGCCGCCCACCGCGGCCCGCTGGTGCTCGGCCCCGGCCCCGGCGACCCGGCGCTCGCCGACGACCCCAAGATGGCGGTGCTGCGCCCGGTCGTCGCGGACGCGCTGGCCGCCGTCCGCTCCGGCGCCCGGACGGCCCCGCTGCTCGCCGTCTGCCTCAGCCATCAGCTGCTCGCCGCCGAACTCGGGCTCGCCCTGGGCCGCAAGGCCGTCCCGTACCAGGGCGCCCAGGAGAGCATCGACCTGTTCGGCCGCAAGCGCACGGTCGGCTTCTACAACACCTTCACCGCCCGCTGCTCGGACGCCGACGCGGCCCGGCTCGCCGCCGCGGGCGTCGAGGTCGCCCGGGACGCCGCCACCGGCGACGTCCACGCACTGCGCGGCCCCGGCTTCGCGGGCCTGCAGTTCCACCCCGAGTCGGTGCTCACCCGGGACGGCGTGGACATCGTCGCGGCCCTGCTGCGGGAGGCGACGGCCGTCCGGGGCTGAGCGGTCGAGCCGGTCCCGGGCGCTGCCGCCCGGGACCGGCTCACAGCTCCTCGTCCAGCCCCTGCTCGATCGCGTACCGGACCAGCTCCACCCGGTTGTGCAACTGCAGCTTGCCCAGGGTGTTCTGCACGTGGTTCTGCACCGTCCGGTGCGACAGCACCAGCCGATCGGCGATCTGTCGGTACGACAGGCCCTTGGCCACCAGCCGCAGCACCTCGGTCTCCCGAGTGGTCAGCTGCGGGACGGCCGGCGCCGACGCCGGGGCCGGCTCGGCGGCCAGCCGGCGGAACTCGCCGAGCACCAGCCCGGCCAGGCCCGGGGTGAACACCGCGTCACCCACGGCCGTACGGCGCACCGCGTCCAGCAGCTCCTCCCGCCCGGCCGACTTCACCAGGTATCCGGTCGCGCCGGACTTCACCGCCTCCAGCACGTCCTGGTGCTCGCCGCTGGCCGACAGCACCAGCACCCGCACCGCCGGGTCGGCCGCGACCACCTGGCGGCACACCTCGGCGCCGGACAGGCCGGGCAGGTTGAGGTCCAGCACGACCACCTGCGGGGTGCAGGCCCGGGCGCGGCGCACCGCCTCCTCGCCGTCGCCCGCCGTGGCCACCACGTCCAGGCCCGCCTCGGCCAGGTCGCGGGAGACGGCGTCCCGCCACATCGGGTGGTCGTCCACCACCATCACCCGCACCGGCCGGTCGGTCTCCGACTGATCGGTCATCGGCTGGTCGGTCATCGGCTGGTCGGTCATCAGGCGGCCTTCCTCGGAACGCGCAGTTCGACCTCGACGCCCTCCCCGGGCGCCGAGTACAGCTCGGCCGTGCCGCCGAGGTCCAGCACCCGGCCGCGGATCGACTGGGAGACGCCCAGCCGCCCGGCCCGCTCCGCCTCGCCGAGCCGGCCCGGGGCGAAGCCCGGACCGTCGTCGCGGATGCTGACCGTGACGGCCTCCGGCTCGTCCTCCACCAGGATCCAGGCCCGGGCCGACTCCCCGGCGTGTCGGCGGACGTTGTCCACGGCCGCACCGACCGCCGCGGCCAGTTCGCGCGCCGCCGGACCGGGCAGCGGCACCGGGGTACCGGGGGCGGAGAGCGTGATCCGCTCGCCGGCGTACGGGCGCAGCAGGGTGGTGAGGTCCTGCGGCCCGGCGGGGTCGGGATCCTCGGCGCGGTCCGCCTCCGGCAGCCGCTGGGCCGGCAGCGGACCGCCGGTCATCAGCGCCCGCAGCGCCCGCTCCTGCTCACCGGCCAGCCTGCCCAGCTCGGCGAAGTCTGTACCGTTCCCGCTGCCGCCGCCCAGCTCCGCGCCCCGGCGCTGGACCAGCGCCAGCACCTGGAGCACGCCGTCGTGGATGTCCCGGGAGAGCCGCTCGCGCTCCCGGGTGGCGGCCTCGACCTGCAGCGCCCGGGTCAGGGTGGCCTCGCTCGCGCGGGCCAGCTCGATCACATACCCGATCGCGCAGCCGGCCACCAGCAGCAGCACGATGTTGTGCACGTTGTCGCCGGTCGGGCCGCCGTGGCCGAGGATGTTGGCGACCCCGATCACCGCGCCGGACGCCGCCGCCGGGCGCCAGCCGCCCTTGGCGGCGAAACCGAGCACCGTGCCGGCGGCCCAGATGGTCGGCAGGGTCGGCGCGCCGTGGCTGATCCGGGCCGGGGCGTCGGTCATCCCGCTCATCACGATGCCGGTCACGGCCAGCGACAGGTCGAAGCCGAGGACGTACCAGGTGCAGCGCTGCGGGTTGGAGAAGGCCCGGGTGCTGGCGAGCGTCCAGAGGATCAGCGCGCCGAAGTAGATCCAGCCCGCGACCGGGTGCAGGAAGTGCAGGTACGAGTTGAAGTACCGGAGCAGGGCGTAGCAGAGCGCCAGCATCCGGAAGTAGGAGATGGCCTTCCACAGCGGGAGCTCGACGGACATGCCGCCGGCCGCCACCGCGCCGCCCACCGCCGGGCCGGCCGTTCTCGCGCCCTCCGCCATGCCTCGGCCCCTCCCCTGGACCCGACCGGGTCGGTCAGGCCGACCCGGTGTCCTTCTGCTCCTGCTGGTCCTGCTTGTCCTGCTTGTCCTGCGATGCGGCCTGGTCGGCCTTCTCGGCCTCGGCCGCCTTCTCCGCCTCGGCCGCCTTCTCGGCCTCGGCCTTCTCCGCCTTGGCGGCGGCCCGGCGCTCGGCGTCGGCCTTCTTCTTCTCGTCGGCGATCTGCCGCTTGGCGGCGGTCGCGTAGATGTCCACGTACTCCTGGCCGGAGAGCCGCATGATCTCGTACATCACCTCGTCCGTCACCGAACGGAGGATGAAGCGGTCGTTCTCCATGCCGTGGTAGCGGGAGAAGTCCAGCGGGCGGCCGATCCGGATGCCGGGGCGGATGCCGAAGTTCGGGACCACCTGGCCGGGCGGCTGCACCTTCTCGGTGTCGATCATGGCCACCGGGATGACCGGGGCGCCGGTGGCCAGCGCGACCCGCGCCAGGCCGCCGACCTTGCCGCGGTACAGCTTGCCGTCGGGCGAGCGGGTGCCCTCCGGGTAGACACCGAACAGCTCGCCGCGGTCCAGCACCGCGATGGCGCTGCGGATCGCGGCCTCGCCGGCGCCGCGCACGCCCGAGCGGTCCACCGGCAGCTGGCCGACGCCCTTGAAGAAGGCGGCGGTCAACCGGCCCTTGAGACCGGGGGTGTTGAAGTACTCGGCCTTCGCGATGAAGGTCACCCGGCGCTTGATCAGCGCGGGGAAGAAGAACGAGTCCGAGAAGGAAAGGTGGTTGCTCGCGATGATCGCCGCACCTTCGGTGGGGATGTTCTCCTCACCCTCGATCCACGGCCGGAAGAAGATCCGAAGCAGTGGCGCGACGATCATCTTCATCAGTCGGTAGAACAACCCGGGCCTCCTGTTATGCGGACCGGTCGATCCTAATGCCCCGCGACCGTCGGCTGTGCCCGGCCCCGCCGTAGGGGGTGTACGGCCCGGCGCGGGGCGTGGGACGATGCGGATTCCCGCAGCTCCCCTCCCAGCGTCCCTCCCCCAGCGCCACCCGCCCGCGAAGGAGTCCGCCATGTCGCTGCTGCCCGGTGCCGAACCGTACCGCCACCACGGCGGACCGGTCGGGGTACTGCTGTGCCACGGCTTCACCGGGTCGCCGCAGTCGCTGCGGCCGTGGGCCGACGAGCTGGCGGCGGCCGGGTTCACCGTCTCGCTCCCGTTGTTGCCGGGGCACGGCACCCGTTGGCAGGACATGCAGGTCACCCGCTGGGAGGACTGGTACGCGGAGGTCGAGCGCGAACTGCTGACCCTCGCCGAGGAGTGCGAGCAGGTCTTCGTCTGCGCGCTGTCGATGGGCGGCGCGCTGGCACTGCGACTGGCCGCGCTGCAGGGCCCGACGGTGTCCGGGCTGGTGCTGGTCAACCCGTCGGTGCGCTCGGACAACCCCGCGGGGGTGCTGCTCCCGGTGCTCCGGCACCTCGTCCCGAGCATCCCCGGGATCGCGAACGACATCCGGAAGCCGGGCGCCCACGAGGTCGGCTACGACCGGACGCCGCTGCACGCCGCCTGGTCGCTGGGGCGGCTGTGGCAGGAGGTCCAGCGGCGGCTGCCCGAGGTGACCCAGCCGGTGCTGCTGTTCCACAGCCCGCAGGACCACGTGGTCTCGCCGGCCAACTCGGAACTGGTGCTGGCCCGGATATCCTCGACCGACGTGACGGAGCGGCTGTGCCAACGCAGCTTCCACGTCGCGACGCTGGACCACGACGCGGAGGAAATATTCGCGGCGAGCCTGGACTTCATCCGACGGCTGGCTCCCGCGCACGCGGCGGGTGCCGACAGGGCCGAATCCGACGATCACCATGGCTGAAGGGCCGGAAGTGCACGAGAGCAGCACTGCGGGCAGCGGGGACGACAAGCCCCGTGAGGACGGCGCGCGGACCGACGGGGCGCGGACCGACGGGGCGGCGCAGGACGCCACCGCCCGGGGGGACGCCGCCGAGGGGACGCCGACCGTCCCCGGCAACGCCACCGTCCACGGGGACGGCACCGTCCAGAGCGGCCCGACGGCCTCCGGCCCGGGGCCCGACGGCGCCGCGCCGACCGCGCCCGCCACCGGGACCGCCCCCGCGGCGGACGCCCCGGCCCCCGTGGAGCCCCGCCCACGCCGCAGCACCCCCGAGCGCAGCCAGGCCGAACAGGACGCGATCTTCGCCGCCCTGGTCGCCCAGTTCGACGACCCGGTCGACCTCACCAACCCCAACTGGCCGGACGTCGAGAACCTCCGGGCGCAGAACGAGCTCAAGGGCGGCTTCAAGGACGGCAGCGGCCCCGGGGCCGGCCGGAGCGGTCCGGACGACCTCGCCGACCTCGCCCCGCAGCCCCGCCCCCGCGCGAACGGCCCCGTGCTCCCGGCCGCGGGCCCCGGCCCGCGTGACTTCGAGCTGGCCGAGGACCCCGACGAGGGCCACTACGTCCCGCCGGAGCCCCCGCCGCTGCCGCCCGCCGACACCACCGCCAAGTTCGCCTGGCTCGCGGTGCTCGGTGGCCCGGCCCTGCTGCTGATCGACGCCGTGGTGTGGCGGGAGATCTCCGGCTGGCCCGCCTGGGTCGGGGTCACCGCCTTCCTCGGCGGCTTCGTCACCCTGGTCGCCCGGATGAAGGACCGCGACGAGGACGAGCCCGAGGACCCGGACCACGGCGCCGTCGTCTAGGTCCGGCCCGGCGGGTCTTGTCAGGTCCCCTAGACCTCCGGCAGCTCCGGCAGCTCCAGCACCGCCAGCACCGGCAGGTGGTCGGTCGCGGCCCGCAGGTCGGCCTCGGTGACGCCGGGCAGCCCGTGCGGCACCCCGCAGCCGAGGACGGTGATCCCGGGCGTGGCGAACACGGCGTCGATCCGCTGGTAGGGGTTCTCCGGTACGGAGGTGAACTCGCCGCCCCAGGGCGCGGTCGGGTACCCGTCCCACATCCGCGAGGCCAGCAGCTGCCAGCCCGGCCCGTCCGGGTGTTCGTTGAAGTCCCCTGCCACGATGCCCTGTTCGGCGATCGTCAGCTGGTCGAGCAGCAGCTCGAACTGCCCGTACCGCTCCGCCGGGTCCAGGCTGAGGTGGCAGCTGGTGACGGTGAACGGCGCGGCGCCGGGCAGCCGCAGCAGGGCGGTGGCGAAACCGCGCGCGTGCAGCCCGCGGGTCTTGGGCAGCAGCCGGTCGTGCACGCCCAGCACCTCCACCGCGCCGGGCCGGCCGAGCAGCAGCGGTCCGGCGGCGGTCCGGCCGCCCCCGGACAGGACGACCGTCCCGGTGGACCGGGCCAGCCAGGCGGCCTGGCCCTCGGGGCGCCAGTAGCGCGGGGACTCCTGGATGCAGACGAGGTCGGGCGCGCAGGCCCGGATCACCCGTGTGAGCGCCCGCCGGTCGTCGCGCAGCGAGCGGATGTTGTAGCTGAGCAGGCGCAGTCGGCGCGGGCCGCCGGGCGGCGGTTCGATGGGCGTGGCGGTCATCCGTGGTCCTCCCCTTCGCGGTGTCACCAGGGAGGACGGTAGGGCCTGTCCGGCGGATCTCGTCGGATCAGCGCGCGTGCGACGGCGACCGCGCGTGCGACGGCGACGGCGCGGCCGGGATTGGTCGGGGCCCGGTCACACCGCCGCCGGCGGGTCTTCAGCTCCCCCGTGGGCCGCAGGACCGGCGCAGGGGGTGTCACCTTCAGGTGCGGGCGAGGTCCGCCGCGCCGACGATGCCGGCCGCGGAGCCCATGGAGGCGAGGACGACCTCCGCGCGGGGGCGGTGCACCCCGCCGGTCAGGTAGTGCTCGAAGGCCTTGGCGACCGGGTCGAGCAGCAGTCGGCCGGAGTCGGAGACGCCGCCGCCGAGGACGAACACGCCCGGGTCGAACAGCGCGGCGAGGTCGGCCATGCCGCGGCCCAGCCAGTCGGCCAGTTCGGCGTAGCACTCCAGGGCGAGCGGGTCGCCCGCCTCGGCCGCCTCGGTGATGTGGATGCCGCGGATGGTCTCGGCGACGCCGTCGTTGAGCTCCAGCATCCGCCGGCCGCGCACCGGGTCAGCCGCGGCCTTCTCCCGGCCGTAGCGGCGCAGCGCGCGCCCGGAGCCGTACTGCTCCCAGCAGCCCTTGCCGCCGCAGCCGCACTGCAGGCCGTCCGGGACCATGTTGAGGTGGCCGATCTCGCCGGCGACGCCGAAGCGGCCGCGGTGCAGCCGCCCGTCGAGCACGATGCCGCCGCCGATGCCGGTGCCGACGGTGATCAGCACCATGTCCTGGTGGTCGGCGGCCGCGCCGAAGCGGAACTCGGCCCAGGCGGCGCAGTTGGCGTCGTTCTCGACGACCGTGGTCAGGCCGGTGAGTTCCTCGATCCGGCCGCGCAGCGGCTCGTTCTCCCAGTCGATGTTGGGCGCGAAGATCACCGTGGAGCGGTTGCTGTCGACGAAGCCGGGGGCGCCGACGCCGACGGCGGTGACGCCGGGGTGCTGTTCCTTGAGCTCGCGCACGGCCTGCGCGATGGCGTCGACCGCCCACTGGGGGTCGGCCGGGGTGGGGACCCGGGTCCGAGCCAGGATCGCACCCGCTTCGTCGACCACGCCTGCCGCGATCTTGGTTCCGCCGACATCGACGCCGATGGTCAGAGCCATGTGTCCCTCAGCTATTCACTCGTTCCCGCTGGACGGAACGGTACCGCCCAACCCAGCCCCCGTACACAGCCTCGCATACATTATCCGAAGACAATTCTGGGACAGCCGGGCCGCGATGCTTCAAAAGTCGTATCTAATCTCCATCTTCGTGACGTACGAGAGCAGCCCGATCACGCTGCGGAGGTTACGGATTCACTGCTTGGCGGACGGCCCGTCAGCCTCGCCGGAGCCCTCGGCCCGGCCGGGTGCGTCGAGGTCGATCTTCTCCACCGGCGCCCCCTCCCCCGAGGTCCAGCGCCGCTCGTGCCCGGCCACCGCGGAACGGTAGGCGGCCAGCAGCTCGGCGCCGGCGGCGGCCAGCCCGGAGCCGGCCGCGGCGAGGTGGGCGTAGACCTCCGGCTGCTGGGTGCGCAGGCGGTCGGCCAGCCCGGAGAGGGTGATCAGGGTGGTGGCGCTGGTCTCCTGCGCCTTCTCGCCGACGGCGGTGGCGAGCCGGCGCACCTCGTCCACCAGCGGGCCCAGCTCCGGCCCGAACGGGTGGGACGGTCCGCCCGCCTGCTCGGTGCCGGGCTCGGTACGGTCGTCGGTGCTGGTCATCGCGGGCGCCTCCTCAGCCGTGGCCGCACCGCGCGGCCCTTCGGCCCGACGCTACCCGACCGGCCGTACCACCCGGAAAGGCCGGAAAGGCCGTCAGCCCTGCGGCCAGAGCGAAGGGTCGGGTGCGAACCGCACCGAGAGCACGCCCTCGTGCAGCCCCGCCCCGGCGACCGTGCAGCGGCGCAGCGCGGACGGCAGCGGCAGCACCCGGCGGTGGGCGCCGAGGCCGACCACCAGGTCGTCGCCCCGGCGGACCAGGTCCAGTCCGGCGCGGTCGGCGCCGGGCAGGTCGAGGTGCCAGACCAGCAGGCCCTCCTCGGCGAGCCGGTCCTCGACCGTCCAGGGCTGCGCTTCGAGCCGCTCCGGGCCGGGTCCGTCCCCGTACAGCCGGTCGGCGACGGCCTCCAGGGTGCCCTCGGCCAGGCCGGTGACCAGCACCGGGGCGTCGGTTTCGGCGATGAGCCGGTCCAGTTCCTCCTGGCGGCGGCGGGCCAGCCCGGCCAGCCAGGGGTCGGGCGAGGCGAGGGCGGCGGGCGGCAGCGCGCCGTGCACCACGACGGCGTCCGGCCGGTGCCCGTACAGCGCGAGCCCGGCCCGGATCCGGCGCAGTTCCTCGTACGGGTGGCCGTCGGCCGGGACGACCAGGCGCACGCTGGTGCCCGGGTCGCCGATCGCGGCGCGGGACTCGGCCAGGACGGTGGCGGCCCTGGTGCGCCCCTCGTACAGCCACTCGGCGGGCATCGGGACGCCGGCCAGCCCGGCCAGCAGCGGGCGCAGCGCCCGGGCGGCCTGCCGCTGCTCGGGGACGAGCCGCTCCAGGTAGCGGGCGAGCTGCTCGGGCAGGGCGAGGGTGGAGATCAGTTCGGCGGGTGGCGGGGCGAGCACCACCAGGACGTCCTGGTCGGCGGCGGGCAGGGCGCGCAGCAGGGCGAGCCGGGCGATGCCGGGGAGGGCGGTCAGCTCCTCGGGGTCGAGCTGTTCGGCGCCGAGCAGGTCGAGGGCGGGCTTGAGCCGGCCGGTCAGCTCGCCGACGGCGTAGCGGAAGGCGGCCTGCTCGTCGATCCGGGAGACCGTCAGGCCCGGCGCGTAGCCGAGCGGTACCGGCTCCAGGCGGGTGCCGAGCGCGGAGTCCAGGGTGCGGTGGGGGTCGTCGGCGGCCAGCAGCCAGGTGCGGTGGCCGCGCCGGGCGGCGTGCAGGGCGGTGGCGGCGGCCACGGCGGGCGCGCCCGCGTCGCCGCTGACCAGGATGGTGCGCGTCGCCGTCATGCCGTCAGCCCCCGTTCCGCCGTGCCGGTCCCGTCAGCCCTCGACGCGCTTCTTCAGACCGGCCAGCGCCCGGTCGATGATGACCTTCTCGGCCTTGCGCTTGATCATGCCGAGCATCGGGATCTTGACGTCCACGGCGAGCTGGTAGGTGACCTCGGTACGGCCGCCGGCCAGCGGGGCGAGGGTGTAGGAGCCGTCCAGCGAGCGCAGCATCTGGCTGCGGACGAGGGTCCAGCTGACCTCGCGGTCGCCGTCCCAGGTGTAGGCGAGGGTGTGCTCGTCGCGGATGGCGCCGGCGTCGAGCAGCAGCCGGACCTGGGCGGCGCGGCCGTCCTCGCCGGGTTCCAGGACCTCGATCTCCTTGACCTCGCCGGTCCAGGCCGGGTAGGCGGCGAAGTCGGCGATCACGGCCATGACCGTGGCCGGGGTCGCGTCGATGGTGATGCTCGACCTGGTGTGCTCCGCCATGGAATGGCCCTCCGCCTCGTCCCTCTGCCGCCGGCCGGTCCGGTCGAGGCGCGCTCGACCCGATCCGCCCGGAGCAGGCTATCGCGACCGGAGATCGACTCGGCCGCGCGGGCACCGGCGTCGGCGGGCGGGGCCCGCGGCGGTGGGCGCTGCGGGCGGCCGGCAGGGCATGCTACCGGCCGGTACCAGCGGGCTGCCGTAGGGTGCCAGTCGAACGACCCGGTCACGGCCTGGTCGGATCCGGCCGGGTGTGACACTTCGAACACCGGGGCCGACCCCCCTGGTCGAAGCTGCCTACCGGGCAGTAACGTCCTGCCGTCCCGCAGCGTCGCGAACGAGGAGCAGTCTTGCTCGACTTCAGCCTTCCGGCCCTCTATCAGGTACCGAGCGGCGGTAACCTCTCCGACCCTGTGCACCGGAACGCCGAGGAGCACCCGGACGTCGCGGTGCTCAGCCGGAAGGTGGACGGCCACTGGCAGGAGTTGACCTCGGTCCAGTTCCTCGCCGAGGTGCACGCCGCCGCGAAGGGCCTGATCGCCGCGGGCATCGAGCCCGGCGACCGGGTGGGCGTCATGTCCCGCACGCGGTACGAGTGGACGCTGCTGGACTTCGCGATCTGGACGGCCGGCGCGATCACCGTGCCGGTCTACGAGACCTCCTCCGCCGAGCAGGTCGAGTGGATCCTCGGCGACTCGGGCGCGGTCGCCGTCCTCACCGAGACCGACCAGCACGTCAAGGTGGTCGCCGGCGTCCGTGACCGGCTGCCGGAGCTGAAGCACACCTGGCAGATCGACGGCGGCGCGCTCGCCGCACTGGCCGAGGCCGGCCGGGACGTCCCGGACGCGACGGTCCGGCAGCGCCGCTCGATCGCCGGCCCCGACGACATCGCCACCATCGTCTACACCTCGGGCACCACCGGCCGCCCCAAGGGCTGCCAGCTGACCCACGGCAACTTCCTCGCCGAGTGCGGCAACGTGGTCGAGCGCCTGGCCCCGCTGTTCCGCACCGGCGAGAGCTCCGTACTGCTCTTCCTGCCGCTGGCCCACGTGCTCGCCCGGATCGCCGAGATCGCCCCGGTGATGGCCCCGATCAAGCTCGGCCACGTCTCCGACATCAGGGACGTCACCGCCGAGCTGGCCTCCTTCAGGCCGACCCTGATCCTGGGCGTGCCCAGAGTGTTCGAGAAGGTCTACAACACCGCCCGCGCCAAGGCCCAGGCCGACGGCAAGGGCAAGATCTTCGACAAGGCCGCGGACACCGCGATCGCCTACAGCCGGGCGCTGGACGCCGGGGGCGCGGGCCTGGTCCTGCGGCTCAAGCACGCCGTCTTCGACAAGCTGGTCTACAGCAAGCTGCGCGCCGCCCTCGGCGGCCGGGCCACCCACGCGATCTCCGGCGGCGCCCCGCTCGGCGAGCGCCTCGGGCACTTCTACCGGGGCATCGGCTTCACCGTCCTGGAGGGCTACGGCCTGACGGAGACCTGTGCGGCCACCGCCTTCAACCCGTGGGACAAGCCGAAGATCGGTACGGTCGGCCAGCCCGTCCCCGGCGCCTCCGTCCGGATCGCCGAGGACGGCGAGGTCTACTTCAAGGGCCCGCACGTCTTCACCGGCTACTGGAACAACCCGCAGGCCACCGCCGACACCCTCAAGGACGGCTGGATCGCCACCGGCGACCTCGGCTCGCTGGACTCCGAGGGCTACCTGACCATCACCGGCCGCAAGAAGGAGATCATCGTCACCGCGGGCGGCAAGAACGTCGCCCCGGCCGTGATCGAGGACCGGATCCGGGCCCACGCCCTGGTCGGCGAGGTCATGGTGGTCGGCGACCGCAAGCCCTTCATCGCCTGCCTGATCACCGTCGACCCGGACTTCTTCCCGAAGTGGAAGGAGCTCAACGGCAAGCCCGCCACCGCCACCGTCGCCGAGCTGGCCGCCGACCCGGACCTGCTGGCCGCCCTCCAGGCCGCGGTGGACGACGGCAACGCGGCGGTCTCGCACGCCGAGGCGGTCAAGAAGTTCCGCCTGCTGGACACCGAGTTCTCCGAGGAGAGCGGCCACCTGACGCCCTCGCTCAAGCTCAAGCGCAACGTCGTGCTCAAGGACTACGCGGCCGAGATCGAGGCCCTGTACCAGAAGTAGGACCGCACGCCGAAGGGCCCCGGGGCGTACCCCGGGGCCCTTCGGCCTGCTCGGCGTCAGCCCGCCAGCAGCGCGGTCAGCCGCCCGGCCAGCAGGTCCCAGCGCCAGGAGCGCTCCACCCAGCGCCGCCCGGCCTCGCCCATCCGCCGGCGCAGCTCCTCGTCCCGCAGCAGCCGGACGATCCGCTCCGCCGCCGCCGAGGCCGAGCCGCCCGGCACCACGTACCCGGTCTCGCCCTCCAGCACCGCGTCCGGCGCCCCGCCGGAGTCCCCCGCGACCACCGGCAGGCCGGTCGCCGAGGCCTCCAGGTAGACGATCCCCAGGCCCTCCACGTCCAGCCCGCCGCGCCTGGTCCGGCAGGGCATCGCGAAGACGTCCCCGGCGCCGTAGTGGGCGGGCAGCTCCTCCCAGGGCACCGAGCCGGTGAACCGGACCGAGGCCCGGACGCCCGTGGCGTCCGCGAGCTTCTCCAGGTCCGCCCGGTACGGGCCGCCGCCGACGATCAGCAGCACCGCGTCCGGCACGTCCGCCAGGATCTGCGGCATCGCCTCGATCAAGGTGTCCTGGCCCTTGCGCGGCACCAGTCGGGAGACGCAGACCACCACCGGCCGGTCCGCCAGCCCCAGCCGCCGGCGCACCTCGGCACCGCCGGAACCGGGGTGGAAGGTCGTCTCGTCCACGCCCGGCGGCAGCTGCACCATCCGGGCCGCGGCCTGCGGCCCGACCGCGGCGGCGATCCGCGAGCGGGTGTACTCGCCCAGGTAGGTCAGCACGTCGGTGCCCGCGCCGATCCGCCGCAGCAGCTGCCGGGAGCCCGGCAGCTGGGCCCAGGCGGCCTCGTGCCCGTGGGTCATGCCGAGCAGCCGCCCGGCCCCGGCCCGGCGCAGCGTCGGCGCCATCAGGCCGAGCGGGGCGGCGGCGCCGAACCAGACCGAGTCGCACTTCTCCGCGCGCAGGATCTCGGCGGCCCGCCGGGTGACCCGGGGTGTGGGAACCATCACCTTCGTGCGGTCCCGGATCACCGGGAACGGCTGCTCGGCGTCGAAGGCCCGCACCTCGGCGCCGTCCCGCCAGGTCGAGGCGTACACCACGACGCTCCCGGCGGGCTGACGGACGGCCATGTTGTGCACGAAGGCCTGGATGCCCCCCGGACGGGGCGGGAAGTCATTGGTGACGATCAAGGTTCTGTGCATCAGGCCACGGCTCGCTCGGTCGGGGGGTGCTCGGTGTACCGCTGGGTGATCCGTACGATAGGTCAACACCATGACCCGCCGGGAACGGATCCGCCCACGGCAACCGTTTGCCCACCGGGTCAGTCCTAGTACCTAGGCCGCGGACACGGCGGCCCGGGCGTCCGTCAGTACGACGCCTCCGGTGAGGACGTCGAGACGAACGAGGGAGCGCAGTGGAGTTGGCCCCGGCCACCGAGTCCGGTTCTTCACGCGGCCGCCTCGGCCGCCCGCTCGGGGCGCTCGCCGCCCTCGGGGCGACCTGGGTGGCCACCCGCACCGTGCTGGTGCTGCTGGTGACCGGCGTGCTGAAGTCGCCCGGCGGCGACGTCACCGCGGACGTCTGGATGATCTACCACGCCTGGTACGGCGTGCTGCAGACCGGCACCTTCCCGTTCGACGACGTCACCTGGCAGTACCCGCCGGGCGCCGCCCTGGTGATCCTGCTGCCGGGCCTGCTGCCCTGGTCGTACCTGACCTCGTTCTGGGTGATCTGCGGGATCGCCGACGCCGCCGCGGCCGCGCTGCTGGTCCGCACCGGGCTGCGCAAGGGCCGGACGCTGACCGGCGCCTGGCTGTGGGTCGTCGCGGTGCCGCTGCTCGGCCCGATGATCTACAACCGCTTCGACCTCCTGGTCACCGCGCTCGCCCTGGCCGGCCTGCTCGCGATGATCCGCCGCCCGGCGATCGGCGGCCTGCTGCTGGGCCTGGGCGGCATCGTCAAGGTCTGGCCGCTGCTCGGCCTGATCGGCACCCCGTCCGGCCGCCGCACCCGCCGCTCCTGGACGCTGGCCGCCGCCACCGCCGTCTCGGTGGGCTTCCTGCTCGCGGCCGGCATGAACGGCGCCTTCGGCTTCCTGGCCTTCCAGGGGGCCCGCGGCATCGAGGTCGAGTCGGTCGGCGCGCTGCCGCTGCACCTGGCCCGGCTGGCCGGCGGCTGGGACGGCAAGGTCACCATGAACTACGGCTCCCCCGAGATGCTCGGGCCGTGGGTCAGCGTGATCAGCAAGGTGATGATGGCCGGCACCGTGCTGGGCTTCCTCTGGCTGCTGCTGTGGCGCTTCACCGCCCGCCGCCGCAACGCCGCCACCATGTACGACGCGGCGCTGTGCGCGCTGCTGATCTTCGTGGTGACCAGCCGGGTGATCAGCCCGCAGTACCTGGTCTGGCTGGTCGGCGTCGCCGCGGTCTGCCTGACCGTGCGCGGCACCAGCCAGCGGCCGGTGGCCCTGCTGATCCTGCTGGCCTGCCCGCTCACCCTGCTCGAGTTCCCGACGATGTTCACCCAGGTCCTCAACAGCGAGCCGCTCGCGGTCACCGTACTGGGCCTGCGCAACCTGCTGCTGCTGACCGCCACCGTGCTCGCCTGCGTCCGGCTCTGGCGCTCCACCCGCGCCCCCGCCCCGCTGCCGCCCACCGTGGTGCTCGCCGAGCCCCCCGCCCTGCCGCCCGCCTCCGCCTACCCGGTGCGCCCGGGCATCGCCTACGAGCAGGACCTCCTGGACGGCATCGACCAGCCGGCGGGCGCGCGGCCCTCCAACGGCCGTTAGCCCTTCAGAGCCGCCACCTCGGCCAGCCAGAGCCCGGTGAACTCGGCCAGCCCGACACCCAGTTCGCTGCGCAGCAGCCGGTCGGTGCGGTGCTCGCGGTCCTCGCCCTGGCCGTCGCCCGCGCCGACCGCCCGGTAGAAGGCGACCAGCCGCCCGGTGCCGTACCGGCGGGCGATCAGGTCGCAGGCCAGCCAGGACTGCTCGTAGGCCTGGGCGATGCCGGTGGCGCCCGCGGCGAAGTCCCCGTCGGCGGGCAGCGCGGTGGGCAGCTTCCCGGCCGCGACGTCCCGGGTCAGCTCGGGGGCGATCTGCTGCGGGCGGCGGCCGGACTCCCGGTAGGCGGTCCAGTCGGCGACGCCCTCGGAGAGCCACAGCGGGGTCCAGGCCCGGGTGTCGGCCCGGGTCGCGACGTGGGTGGCCTCGTGGGTGACCACCACCTGCCGGCCGAAGTCGCTGAGCCGCCCGAACGCCTCGGGGTTGATCACCACCCGGTCCGCCGGGGTGTGCCAGGGCGCGCCGGGGGCGGCCACGGTGACCGCCGCCATGCCCGTCCAGCCGGCCGGGTCGGCCTCCAGCAGCCGGGCGAACTGCGGCTCGGTGGCGGGCAGTTCGAGCAGCAGCCGACCGGGCCAGGCACTGCCCCAGACCGCACTGACGGCGGGCACCGCGGTGTCCCCCACCGCGACCAGACCGGCCGGGTCGGGCCCGCCGGCCAGGCCGAGCACCAGGCAGTGGGCGCCGGGGGCGGTACGGACGGGGCCGAGGTCCCACAGCGCCGGGGGCCCGCCGGTGCCCTCCTCCCGCTCGACCCGCCGGCCGCCCCGGTCCCGGACCAGCTCGATCCGGCGCGGGTACACCACGGGGTACTCGTCGTAGCCGGTGATCCGCACGGCCAGTTCGACGGAGGCCGTCAGCCGGTCCGGCCCGTCGGCCGGCGACAGCACCAGGTCGCGGTACGCCGCCTCGGCCCCGGTCAGCCCCGACCAGACGGGCAGCGAGCTCGCCCGCGCCGCCAGCAGCCCGGCGACCTCGGCCCGCAGGTCGGCGTCCCGCCCGTCGGGGACCGTCGCCGGGGCGGCCGGCGGCAGCGACAGCTGGGCCAGCCCGCCGGCCGCCAGCAGCAGCGCACCGCGCCGGGACACCACGCAGCGGGCCGGGTCTATCGGGTGGGGGCCGTCCGGCCCGCCGGGCGTCGCGCTCAGAGCCGGACCACTCCCGAGACCGGCATCGCGTTGACGCTCTCGTACCGGACCTTGGCCCCCGGGTACGGCGCGTGCACCATCACCCCGCCGCCGGCGTACATCCCGACGTGGTGCATGTCCCGGTAGAAGATCACCAGGTCTCCCGGCCGTGCTTCGGAGAGGCTGATCCGCTGCCCGGCGTACGCCTGGGCCTGCGAGGTCCGCGGCAGGGTCACTCCGGCCTGCCGCCAGCTGTAGTACATCAGACCGGAGCAGTCGAAGGCACGGGGCCCGGTGGACCCGTAGACGTAGGGCGAGCCGATCATCCGCACCGCGGCGGCCAGCGCGGCGGCCCCGCGCTCTGAGGCGGCCGGGGCGCTGCCGAGGTCCAGCCGGTCGGTGCCGCGGGTGGCGCGCGACTCGGCGTCCCGGGCGTCCTGGGCGATCATCCGGGTCCGCTCGGCGGCGCCCAGGCTGTTGAGCAGCTTCTGGGCCTTGGCCAGCCGCTGCTGGATCTGCTGCTTGTTCTCGGCCAGCGAGCGGCGGGCCTGGTCCAGCTCGGCGAGCTTGGCCGCGGTCTCGGTGCGGCGCTGGTCGAGCCGGCGCTGACGGGTGACCAGCTCGTGCAGGGTCTCCTGCTGCCGTTCGGCGGCCTGGCCCAGGGTCCGGGCGCGGGCCAGGTAGCCCTCGGGGTCGGTGGAGAGCATCAGCTGGGCGGTCTGGGCCATCCCTCCGCCGCGGTACTCGGCCCCGGCCACGGTGGCGAGGTCCCCGCGCAGCTGGTTGAGCTGGTCCTGGGCGGCGGCGACCTCGCCCTGGAGGATCGTGGTCTCGCCGAGCAGCCGCTTCTGCGCCTCCTGGGCGGCGTTGTACTTCTCCGACGCCTGCTCGGCCTCGTCGTACAGCTGATCGACCTGAGCCTTGACGTCCTTGCGGTCGGGCGCGTCCGGCGCGCCGGGGGTGGCCTGGGCGCTGCCGGCGGTCGCCACGCCCAGGGCCGTGGTGGCGGCCGCGGTCAGTACCAGCGCACGGGCGAGCAGTTGGGAACGACGGTGCACGGGCATGGCGGCAGCGGCTCCATTCCTGCGGCGCGGCCCCGCGGCCGCGCCCTGCTGGGCGGCCGTCGAGCGGGAGTCCGGTGGCAGACGTTAGCGAGTCCGGGCAAGTGAGTCCAAACCCCTACCGACCCGAATATTTGACCCCTATTCGGACACCAGGCCGAGCAGCCGGAAAAGCCGCAGGCCCGGCCCTCCGTGACGGAGGACCGGGCCCGTGAACCTTCGAGCGGGGATCAGACCCGGACGATGGAGGCCAGCGGCATGTTGGAGACGGCCTCGTAGCGGACCGACGCACCCGGCTTGGGCGCGTGCAGCACCTGGCCGTTGCCCGCGTAGATGCCGACGTGGTGGGCGTCGCCGTAGAAGATCAGCATGTCGCCGGGCTGGGCCTGGGAGATGTCCGAGCCGATCCGGGTGCCGGCGCCGGCCTGCTCCTGGGAGGTGCGCGGCAGCGACACACCGGCCTGGTTGAACGCCCAGACCATCAGGCCGGAGCAGTCGAAGGAGCCGGGGCCGGTGGCGCCCCAGACGTACGGGCTGCCGACCTTGGTGGCGGCGGCGGCCAGCGCGGCCGCGCCGTGCGAGCTGCCCGGGGCGACCTTGACCGGCGCGGCCGCGGCGCCCGAGCCGAGGTCGCTGCGGCTGCTGTCGCGCGAGGCGCGATCGGCCGGCTGGCTGGCCTTCGCGGCGGCGTCCGCCTTGGCCTTGGCGTCGGCGGCGGCCTTGTCCTCGGCCGCCTTGAGCGCCTGGCGCTCCTGCTCGGTCAGCGTGTTGAGCAGGTCCTGGGCGGCCTTCAGCTTGTTCTGGACCTCGTCCTTGGAGGCCTTCAGCTGCGTGGTGGTGGCTTCCAGCTCGCCGAGCTTGCTCTGGGCCTCGGTGCGGTCCTGGTCCAGCTTGCGCTGCTGGTCCTGGAGCTGCTTCAGCTGGTTCTTCTGGGTGCTGCCGGCCTGGTTGAGCGCACCGGCCTGGTTCAGGAAGTTGTCCGGGCTGGAGGAGAGCATCAGCTGGACGGTCGGGGATATCCCACCGTTGCGGTACTGCTCGCCCGCGATCTCGGCGAGGCCGCCCTGCAGGTCGGTCACCTGAGCCTGCTGCCGGGCCACCTGGTCCTGCATGCCGGAGACCTGCTTCTCCAGCTCCTGCTGCTTCTCCTGGGCGGCGTTGTACTTCTCGGTCGCCTGCTCGGCCTGCTCGTTGAGCTGGTCGACCTGCTCCTTGACCTGGTCCTTGGTCGGCTGCGGGTCGGCGTGCGCGCCGGTCTGCGCGGAGAGCGCGACGGCGGCGGCGGCGAAACCGGTCAGGATCGAGACACGGGCGCGACTGGCGGGCTTGGGACGACGATGGGACGCCACGAAGGCGGACTCCTTCTTCCTACATCCGCCTACCGGGTGAGCTGACGGGTTCGGGCCGGAAGCATGCCCTACGGCGCCTCACCGGCCTCACCTGCGGCCGACCTGGCGCCGATTCACCCCGGAGGAACGTGGTTCCCCGGCTCCGCTCCGCAGCGCCCCCGACTACTGGGCTCCCCTGTCGGGCAGTCGCTTCGACCTGCCCCGCTGTTTCGCGAACTCGACGGTAACCACCGCCGCCACCCAGGCTGGGTGATCGACAGTGCGGTGGTTCGAGGCACGACCCTAGTAACTGAACCGTGATCCGTTCAAATCCTTGTCAGAAAAAAGACGGAAGATCACCCATGTTCTTTTGTGAAAATGACTGATGGTGATCGCCGCCGCACGCAAAGCTGATCGACTCTCACCGATCGGCACTGAGGCGGGCGAACCCGAAGCGCCACCCCCCTCGGGAGGTGGCGCGGATCACAGGGCCGGAGCCGGCCCTTCGGGCGTGTCGGCTCGTCAGATCCGGCGGATCGTGTTGATCGGCATCGCGTCGGCCTTCATCACCTTCACCACGTCACCGGTGTGCGGCGCGTGGACCACCATGCCGTTGCCGATGTACATCGCGACGTGGTGCATGTCGCCGCCGTAGATCACCAGGTCCCCGGGCTGGGCGGTGGACAGCGTCACGGCGGTCCCGATGTGGCCCTGCTCCTGCGAGGTGCGCGGCAGCGAGACGCCGGCCTGGCCGTACGCCCAGACCATCAGACCCGAGCAGTCGAAGGTGCTCGGCCCGGTGGCGCCCCACACGTACGGCGAACCCTGCTTGCTCATCGCCTTGGCGACGGCCACGGCCGCGTAGCCGCTGGCCGGCGGAAGACTGCTGAGGTCGACCCGGTCGGCGCCGCGCGAGGCGCGGTCGTCCTGCTGCTGCTGGGCCTTCAGCGCGGCACGGTCGGCGGCGCTGAGCGAGTTCAGCAGGTCCTGGGCGGTCTTCAGCTTGGTGTTGACGTCCGTCTTGGCCTGGTTCAGGTCCTTGGTGGTGGAGTCCAGCGAGGCCAGCACGGCGGCCGCCTCGCTCTTCTCCTGGTCCAGCCGGCGCTGCTGGTCAAGCAGGCCCTTGAGCGCCTCGGTCTGGGTGGTGCTGGCCTGCTGGACGCTCGACGCCTTCTCCAGGTAGCCCGACGGGTCCGAGGAGAGCATCAGCTGGACGGACGGGTCGATCCCGCCGGTGCGGTACTGCTCGCCGGCGACCTGGGCCAGGCCGGTCTGCAGCTGGCTCATCTGGTCCTGGCTGCGGGCCACCTGGTCCTGCAGCTGGTCGGCCTGCTTGCGGAGCTGGTCCGCGCGCTCCTTGGCGCCGTTGTACTTCTCCGCCGCCTGCTCCTGCTCCTGCTGGAGCTGGTCGATCTGCGCCTTGACGTCGCTGGTGTTCGGCTGCGGCGCGGCGTGCGCGGCCACCTGGGCGGAGAGGGCGACCGCGGTCGCAGCGGCCGCGGTGAGCACGGAGACCCGCGCGCGGCTCGGCTGCTTGGGACGGCGGTGGGAGGCCAAGGGACCCGCTCCTTCTTCCAACGGACTCACCTGTTCGGGTGAGATACCGGAAAATAGGTTTGACGCCAGACCCTAGTGAAGATCTACCCGTTTTGCCACTCCCCCGAAGGCGTGAACTCCGGTTCTCGCACTGACTTCACCGGATCCGCACACCTGCCCGACGACGGCACTGACCTGCTGTCACGCCGCCCGGGCCGCTGGTCAGGGCCGGGCCAGCCGGTTCAGCAGCAGCACCGAGGCCACCGGGCGCGCGCCCGCCTTCCGCACGCCGTCCGCGACCTCCCGGTCGGTGGAGACCACCACCACCGGACGGCCCTGCGGCTCGGCCCGGACCAGACGGCGGATCAACTCGTCCGCGGTCTCGCCGGTCCGACTGAACCGTACCCGCACCCCGCGCGGTGGCGCCATGATGACCGGGACGTCCAGGTCCTGCCCGTCGAACACACAGGTGACCTCCGCCTGGGTGCGCTGGGCCAGCATCGCCAGCCCGCCCAGCAGCCGGATCCGCTGCTGCTCCAGCGGCAACGTCGGGTACCCGGTCTTGGTCACGTTGTAGCCGTCCACCACCAGGTGCACCTGGGGGATCGCCAGCAGCTGGTCCAGCAGCGCCGGGTCGTCGTCGGCCAGGCCGCGCCGGGCCACGTCGTGCGGCGAGGCCGCCCCCGGCACCACCGCCTCCACCAGGTCCGCCGGGCGGATCTGGGAGACCGGCAGCGCCAGCTCGCGCTGCAGCCCCTGAGCCGACTGCAGCACGGTGTCCAGCAGCAGCCGCAGCCGCATGTCCTCGACGCTGCGCCCCTCCCGGGCCGAGCGGCGGCCCTGCTCGGCCGCGTTCTCCAGCTCGGACACCCGGTGCCGCAGCCGCCGCGCCTCGCTCTCGGCCGCACTGCGCTCGCCCGCGGCCTGCGCCCTGGCGGCCTCCAGCTCGCCGGCCACCCGCCGGGTCTCGGCCTGCGCCCGGCGGGTGTCGCTCTCCAGCGACCGCACCTTCTTGCGCAGCGACTCGGCCTCCCGCCGGACGCCCTCGAACTCCGCGCGCTGGCGGTCCAGGTCCGCCCGGGCGGCGGCCCGCACCTCGGCCAGCTCGGCCTGCAGCTTCTCCACCAGCCGGGAGGCCTCCGCCACCGCGTCCTCGGCGCCGGCCCGCTCGGCCTCCTCGCCGGCCTCGGCGACCAGCCGGCTCCAGCCCGCCGACCGCACCAGGTAGGCGGCGGCCGCGACGTCCATCGGATCGGCGGCGCCGGGGACGGTGCCCGACTCCAGCGCCTTCACCAGGTCCGGCTGGCCCAGCCGCAGCCGCTCCGCTATCCGCACCCGGAAGGCCGGCTCGGACTCCAGCGCCGCCGCCAGCGCGGTGGCCGCGTACTTGGCCCGCCGCGCGGGGGTGAACTTGGCGTACTGACGCAGGCTCTGCGGCAGTTCCCCGGGCGGCAGCCCGCCCAGCGCGTCCGAGGCCAGCCCGACCACCCGCCGGCGCACGCCCTCGGGCAGCGGCCGGTCCAGCTTCTCAGCCGTACGCTCCGCCGCGGCACCCGGGGCGGGGGTCTCGGACGGGACCGTCCCGGCGGCCGGCTGCGGTGCCTGCGCAGCGGGCTGAAGCCCCTGCGGTTCGCCGGGCTCCCTCGCTGCGTCCACCACGTCCTCGGCTCCGATCCTGGTCCAGCGGGTGCGGCCGCGGCCGCCCCTGTCGTCACGCTCCGTGCGTCTTGTCTGTATTGTCCCGTGCGGTGGACGGCCGCGTCGCGCACCGCCCGCCGCACCGGAGGGGTCAGCCCTGCGCGGCGGGGGCCTCCGCACCCTCGGCGCCCGGGCGGGCCACCAGCTCGACCTGGTCCACCGCGTTGCACCAGCGGCAGCGCACCGACTCGATCGCCTCGCTGTGCACCTCGGTCTCCTCGACCTTGGACTCGCCGGCCAGGTCGAAGTGCAGGAACTCGGTCACCCGCGCGGTGCGGGTCACGTCGAAGCGGGTGAGGTTGCCGCACAGCGTGCAGCGCCAGCGCGTCTCGGCGGTCAGGGCGGGGACGGTCATCGGGGATCCTCTCGGCTGGTTCCCTGGGTGGGCTAGGCGCTCCCCCCGGAGCCCCGGCGTCGGCGGCGGGAGGCGGGATTGCCCGGCCCAAGCCTATTGCCTGGGGCAACCATCAGGACCACCGGTCAGCCGAGACGACCGGAGCCCGTTCCGGCCCACCGGACGGACCGGTAGTCCACCTGCCGTAAACCGCCGTGTCACCTGCCGCGCCCGGAGGGATGCTTGGCCGCATGGCGCTCGCGACCCCCGGCCACACCGACGCCCGGGACGGCCGCCCGGCGGTGGCCGCCCCGGCGGTCACCTACGCCCTGATCGCGGTCAACACCCTGGTCTTCCTGCTCGGCCCGGCGGCCGGCGTCAACCCGCTGTACGGCACCAGCCAGGCCCGGATCTGCGCCGAGCAGCGCTACGAGCAGCGCTGGGGAGCCGTCCCCGCCGAACTGCTGACCGGTCACCCGCTCACCGCCGAGCAGCTGGCCGAGGCCCCCGACCCGGTCCCCGGCTGCCCCGCCGCCCCCACCCCGGGCAAGCACCCCGCCGTGTCCGCCCTCACCGGCCTCTTCCTGCACGCCGGCTGGCTGCACCTGCTGGGCAACCTGCTCTTCCTCCACGTCTTCGGCCCCACCGTCGAACGCCGGGTCGGACGGGCCAGGTACCTCCTCTTCTACCTGGCCGCCGGCAGCCTGGCCGCGTACGGCTTCGCGCTCGCCGAGGCCCACTCGCCGGACTCCACCCGGGTCCTGATCGGCGCCTCGGGCGCGATCTCCGCCGTCCTCGGCGCCTACCTGCGCTTCCACCCGCGGGCCCGGGTGACCACCCTGGTCCCGCTGCTCCTCTTCCTCCCGCTGCGCTTCCCGGCCTGGCTGGTGCTCGGCCTGTGGTTCGCCCTGCAGTGGTGGTCGGTGCACTCGGCCGGGCCCGGGGTGGCCTACCTGGTGCACGTGATCGGCTTCTCGGCCGGCTTCCTGTACGCCTGCACCGTGGTCGGACACCCCCCGAGACGGCCCGGCTGAGGCCCGATACGCTGGCCGCACCCCATGAAGGAGCCCGCACAGTGATCACTGCCATCGTCCTGATCAAGACCAGTGTCGACCGCATCCCGGAGATCGCCGAGGCCATCGCCGCGATCGAGGGGGTCAGCGAGGTGTACTCGGTGACCGGTGGCTACGACCTGGTGGCGATGGTCCGGGTGCGCCGTCACGACGACCTGGCCGAGGTCATCCCGGGCCGGCTCAACAAGGTCCCGGGTGTGGCCCACACCGAGACCCAGATCGCCTTCCGCACCTACTCCCAGCACGACCTGGAAGCGGCCTTCGCCCTCGGCCTGGACGAGTAGCGGTCCGCCCGTACCCCTCAGCCCTCGCGTCGGCTGTCGGCGACGCAACGGCCGCCCTCGTTGCGGTAGTTCCACGCCGCGCCGTCGGTGACCAGCTCGCGGACGGCGGTCAGGAAGCGCTCCACGTGCTCGTCCGGCGTGCCCGCCCCGAAGCTCACCCGGATCGCGTTCAGGCTGCGCTCGCCCGGCAGCGAGGGCTCGGGCGCCCCGCACTCGGACGGAGCGACGTCCTCGTCCCCGAGGAGGGTCCGCACCAGCGGGTGGGCGCAGAACAGCCCGTCGCGCACCCCGATGCCGTACTCGGCGGACAGCGCGGCCGAGAAGTGCGAGCTGTTCCAGCCCCGGACGACGAAGGACAGCACGCCCACCCGGGCCGAGCCGACGCCGAACAGGTTCAGCACCCGGACCTCCGGGATCTCCGCCAGCCCGGCCGTCAGCCGGTCGACCAGCTGCCGCTCCCGGGCCTCCAACGCGTCGAAGCCGGCCTCGGTGAGCGCCCGACAGGCCGAGGCGATCGCGTAGGCACCGATCACGTTGGGCGAGCCGGCCTCGTGCCGGGCCGGGCCGGTGTGCCACTGGACCGCCACCGAGCCGTCCAGCTCCCGGGCCACCGTCCGGGTCGCCCCGCCGCCGGCCAGGTACGGCTCGGCCGCGTCCAGCCAGTCGGCCCGCCCGGCCAGCACCCCGGCGCCGAACGGCGCGTACAGCTTGTGGCCGGAGAAGGCGATCCAGTCGACGCCCAGCTCGCGCACCGAGACCCGGTGGTGCGGGGCCAGTTGGGCGGCGTCCAGCACCACCCGGGCGCCGTACCGGTGCGCGGTCGCGGTCAGCTCGGCGACCGGCCACAGCTCGCCGGTCACATTGGAGGCGCCGGTGACGCACAGCAGCTTGGGGCCCTCGGGCGCGGCGGCCAGCGCGGCCTCCAGCGCCTCCACCGCCTCGGCCCGCGAGCGCGGCGCCCGCAGGTAACCGACCTCCAGCCCGGCGTGCGCCCAGGGCAGCAGCGAGGCGTGGTGCTCGGTCTCGAAGGCGAACACCCGGGTGCCGGCCGGCACGGCGGCGGCCAGCAGGTTGAGCGAGTCGGTGGTGGCGCGGGTGAAGACCACCTGGTCGCCCTCGCGCAGGTCGAGGAACTCGGCGACGGTCCGTCGGCTCTGCTCGAACAGGTCGGTGGACAGCTGCGAGAGGTACCCGGCCCCGCGGTGCACGCTGCCGTAGTACGGCGCGTAGGCGGCGACGTCGTCCCACACCCGCTGGAGCGCCGGCGCGCTGGCCGCGTAGTCGAGCGCCGCGTAGCCGACCTTCGCACCGCTGGCCAGCGGCACCTGGACGTCGTGGCCGAGGACGGCGAGCGGGGCGGCGGTTTCGAGAGCGAGGGACATGAGGATGCACTCCTTCACGGGGTAAGGGACCCCGGGAGTACTCGTCGTCCGGTGTCCGCGCTTGTCGCGCGGACGGCGTGCCCGGCGACCCGGTCCTCACCCAGGGCACCCCGCCACGGACGGAGGGTTGCCGGACAGCAAGCTGGGGCTTGACGCTGTCACTCATGACCTGGCGAAGACTCTAGGTCGGGTACGTCGGACGGTCAAACGGCCATCCACCATCCGGACAGTGCTCTCGCCCGCTCGCCTCCGGGGCGCTCCGACCCGGCGCCGACGCTCGTCGCTCCGGCGCTCGTACCTCGCTTGTCGCTCCTCGACTTTCGGCACCGGCGCGCCCCTTCGGCTCGGGGCGCATCGACTCGGGCACATCGGCTCGGGGCGCATCGACTCGGGCGCATCGGCTCGGGCGCATGCGAAGGGCCCGTGCCGACGAACCGGCACGGGCCCTCAACTGCCGCCTCAGATCCGGCTGGTGGCCTCCGACCAACGCCGCAGCAGGTCCTGCGCCCGGCCCGAGTCGATCGCCTCGGCCGCCCGCGCCATGCCCGCCGCGAGCTGCTCGGCCAGCGGCGCGTCGCCCAGGTCGAGCGCGACCAGCGCCGCCGCGGTGTTCAGCAGGACGGCGTCCCGCACCGGCCCGCGCTCCCCGGCCAGCAGCCGGCGCGCCACCTCGGCGTTGTACGCGGCGTCAGCCCCGCGCAGCGCCTCGATGCCGACCAGTTCGATGCCGACGTCCCGCGGGTCGAAGGTGGTCTCGGTGACCCCCCCGTCGCGCACCACCCAGACCCGCGAGGTGGTGGTGATGGTCAGTTCGTCCAGCCCGTCGTCGCCGCGGAACACCAGCGCCGTCGCCCCGCGCCGGGCGAGCACCCCGGCGATCAGCCCGGACAGCCGGGTGTCGAAGCAGCCGATGGCGTGCGAGGTGACCTTCGCCGGGTTGGTCAGCGGGCCGAGGATGTTGAACGCGGTGGGCACCCCGAGGTCGCGCCGCGCGGTGGCGGCGTGCCGCATCGAGGGGTGGAACTTCGCCGCGAAGCAGAAGGTGAGCCCGACCTCCTCGGCCACCTCGGCCACCCGCCGGGAGGAGAGGTCCAGCGCCACCCCGAGCTTCTCCAGCACGTCCGAGGACCCGCTGGACGAGGAGGCGGCCCGGTTGCCGTGCTTGACCACCTTGGCCCCGGCCGCCGCCGCGACGATCGCCGACATGGTCGAGATGTTGACGGTCTTCGCCCGGTCCCCGCCGGTGCCGACGATGTCGACCGCCGGGCCGGGGATCTCCAGCGGCTCGGCGTGCTCGTACATCGCGTCCACCAGGCCGGCGACCTCGTCGACCGTCTCGCCCTTGGCCCGAAGCGCCACCATGAACCCGGCCACCTGGACGGGGGACGCCTCGCCGCTCATGATCCGGTCCATCGCCCACGCGGTGGACGAGCGGTCGAGGTCCTCCCCCTTCAACAGCGCCGCCAGGAGGTCCGGCCAGGTGCGGACCACCTGCGCGGGGTCGGTACCACCGTTCGCAGGGTTCACGTTCACCATGGCTGACTCCAGCTGTTGTCGGTTCCCCGCTCGGGGGACGTCCGTACGGATGGGGCCAGCCTATCGAGCGGCGGGGTCCCTACGGCCCCGTCTTCTCTAGTACTGAGACGGCACTGTTCAACGCGTGGCCGGGGCCCGCTTAGCCACCCGCGCCCGCAGCAGGGTGGCGACCGCCTCGGCCAGCGCCACCGGGTCCACCGGGTGGGAGATCGCGGCGTCGGCCCGGCTCCAGGCCGCGAGCCAGGAGTCCTGCGGCCGGCCGATCAGCACCAGCACCGGCGGGCAGCCGTAGATCTCGTCCTTGAGCTGGCGCCCGAGGCCGAGGCCGCCGGCCGGCACCGCCTCGCCGTCCAGCACGCAGAGGTCGATGCCGCCCTTCTCCAGCGCCTTGATCACCGCGGGGGTGGTCGCGCACTCGAGGTAGGACAGCTCCGGAAGATCCTCGGCGGGCCGACGGCCGAGTGCCGTCAGCACCTGCTCGCGGGTGTTGCGGTCGTCGCTGTAGACGAGGACGGTGAGCGTCTCGTCGGTCGTGTACGCCATGGGCCCTGCTCCCTCAAGTGTGATCCGGACCACGTTCACCTGATCCGGATGCTACCCCCGTTTCACCCGTCGCCGGTCCCCCTCGCGCACGTTCCCCCTCAAGCCGCCGCGCCCACGACTCACCCGCCCGGAGGACGGCCCGTCACCCGGGTCGGCCAGGTCCACCCGGACGGCCGATGCCGCCTCTCTCTCCCCTACAATCCGACGCTGCGCCGACCGGGCAACGACGCGCCGGGCAACGGGGTAGCGGGCCGTTCCGAGGAACCGTCAGAAAAGGGACACGCCGCTGCTCGGCCCCCGTCCGGACACCCCGTCGGCCCCCAAGCGGGCATACCGCACGCACCGGACACTCCGAGGGACACCCCCCGACGTGAAGACGGAATAAGGGACCGACATAATGTCCGTCGTGGCGACAGCAACAGCAACAGAAACCGGGCACGCGCACGGATCGGTCAATCGACCGAACATGGTCAGCGTCGGAACGATCGTCTGGCTCAGTTCCGAGCTGATGTTCTTCGCGGCCCTCTTCGCGATGTACTTCACGCTCCGCTCCGTCAAGGGAGCCGAGTTCTGGGCCGAGAAGGCGCACGCCCTCAACGTGACGTTCTCCTCGATCAACACCACCGTCCTGGTGCTCTCCTCGCTCACCTGCCAGCTCGGCGTGTTCGCCGCCGAGCGCGGTGACGTGAAGAAGCTCCGCGGTTGGTTCATCCTCACGTTCTTCATGGGCGCGATCTTCATCGGCGGCCAGGTCTACGAGTACACCGAGCTGGTCAAGAACGACGGCCTCTCGCTGTCCTCCGACCCGTACGGCACGGTGTTCTACCTGACCACCGGCTTCCACGGTCTGCACGTGACGGGTGGTCTGATCGCCTTCCTGCTGGTCCTCGGACGGACGTACGCAGCCAAGCGCTTCACGCACGAGCAGGCCACCGCCGCGATCGTCGTGTCCTACTACTGGCACTTCGTCGACGTCGTGTGGATCGGCCTGTTCGCGACCATCTACCTGATCAAGTAACCAGCTGATCAGGTCGCTGGCCACCGGCTGCGGCCCCCGCCCTCACCGGCGACGGGCCGCTTCTGCCGGTGCCGACGCTCCCACCGACCGACCGCGCGCGCAGCCTTGGACAGGCAGCCTCGTGCCGGCCAGACCGGCAGCCGGGTGCACCCACCAGTCGACCAGATCCTGACACCGGGGTTATTCCGTGAAAAAGCTCTCCGCACGACGGCGCCACCCATTGGCGGCGCTGGTCGTCCTACTTCTCGCCCTGGCGGCAACCGGGGGGCTGTACGGCATGTTCGCGCCCGCCGACAAGGCGCAGGCCGACGTCGCCGCGCAGTCGCTCGCGATCGATGAGGGCAAGAAGCTCTTCGCCGTCGGCTGCTCCTCCTGCCACGGCCTGAACGGCCAGGGCAGCAGTGACGGGCCGAGCCTGGTCGGCGTGGGCTCCGCCGCCGTCGACTTCCAGGTCGGCACCGGCCGCATGCCGGCCCAGCAGCCCGGTGCCCAGGTGCCGCGCAAGAAGGCCATCTACACCCAGGGCGAGATCGACCAGCTCGCCGCGTTCGTCCAGTCGCTCGGCCCCGGCCCGATCGCCCCGGACGCGAAGCAGTACACCTCGACCGACCCTGACGACATCTCCAAGGGTGGCGAGCTGTTCCGCACCAACTGTGCCCAGTGCCACAACTTCGCCGGTCAGGGCGGTGCCCTGACCAAGGGCAAGTACGCCCCGTCGCTGGAGGGCGTGGACGCCAAGCACATCTACGAGGCCATGCAGACCGGCCCGCAGAACATGCCGTCGTTCCCGGACAGCACCATGCCCGAGGAGCAGAAGAAGCAGATCGTGGCCTTCGTTCGCCACACCACCAACGATGAGCCCAACCCCGGCGGTCTCACCCTCGGCAGCCTCGGTCCGGTGACCGAGGGCCTGTTCGGCTGGATCTTCGGCCTCGGCACGCTCATCGCGGTCGCGATCTGGGTCGCCGCCCACACCACCAAGGCCAAGAAGTCATGAGCCACGACATGTCAGAAGAGAAGCTCCCGGAGCCGCACGGCTCCGCCGGCGAGGTGGCCGACCACGGCAACCCGTTCGCCGACCCGGGCCTGCCGGCCCACGAGCCCCGTCGCACCGACATCGACGAGCGGGCCGCCCAGCGGGCCGAGCGTCAGGTCTCGCTGATGTTCGTGGTCTCGATGCTCGCCACCGTCGGCTTCATCGCCTCGTACGTGGCCATCGACCCGGACAAGATCGTCTACATCTTCCCGCTGGGTCACGTCAGCGCGCTGAACTTCGCGCTGGGCCTGACCCTGGGCGTCGCGCTGTTCATGATCGGCGCGGGCGCGGTCCACTGGGCCCGCACCCTGATGTCGGACGTCGAGCTGCCGGCCGAGCGTCACCCGATCGAGGCCTCCGACGAGGTCCGCAACGACGTCATCGAGCAGTTCAAGACCGGTGCCGCCGAGTCCGGCTTCGGTCGCCGCAAGATGATCCGCAACACCCTCATCGGGTCGATGGCGCTGGTCCCGCTCTCCGGCGTGGTCCTGCTCCGCGACCTGGGCCCGCTGCCGGAGAAGAAGCTCCAGGAGACGGGCTGGAAGGAAGCCACTCCGGCCAAGCCGCTGCAGCTCGTCAACATGAGCACCATGCAGCCGATGAAGCCCGAGGACCTCGTGATCGGCTCGCTGACCTTCGCGATGCCGGAGGGTCTGACCACCCACGACGAGGACTTCCAGCAGCGGATCGCCAAGGACGCCCTGATGCTGGTGCGCATCGCGCCGGATGACATCAAGGACGACAAGTCCAAGGAGCTGGGCTTCGAGGGCATCCTCGCCTACTCCAAGATCTGCACCCACGTCGGCTGCCCGATCAGCCTGTACGAGCAGCAGACCCACCACGCGCTCTGCCCCTGCCACCAGTCGACCTTCGACCTGGCGGACGGCGCGCGCGTCATCTTCGGCCCGGCCGGCCACCCGCTGCCGCAGCTGAAGATCACCACTGATGACAAGGGCAACCTGATCGCCACCGGCGACTTCGAGAAGCCTGTCGGCCCGAGCTTCTGGGAGCGTGCTCGATGAGTAGCGCGAGCAGCACCAAGACCGGTGCCGCCAAGCCCTCCAGCACGCGCGCCAATCCCGCCAACAAGTGGGAGGCCGCGGCTGACTGGACGGACGGCCGGGTGGGGATCTACTCCCTCGCCAAGGCCAACCTGCGCAAGATCTTCCCGGACCACTGGTCCTTCATGCTGGGCGAGATCTGCCTCTACACCTTCGTCATCATCATCCTGACCGGTGTCTACCTGACGCTGTTCTTCAAGCCGTCGATGGCCGAGGTCGTCTACAACGGCTCGTACGTGCCGCTCAAGGGCATCGGGATGTCCGAGGCGTACGCCTCGACGGTGGACATCAGCTTCGAGATCCGCGGCGGTCTGCTGATCCGCCAGATCCACCACTGGGCCGCGCTGGTCTTCGTGGCCGCGATGCTCGTGCACATGATGCGCGTGTTCTTCACCGGCGCGTTCCGCAAGCCGCGTGAGATCAACTGGGTCTTCGGCTTCCTGCTGCTGGTCCTCGGCATGTTCGACGGCTTCTTCGGCTACTCGCTGCCGGACGACCTGCTGTCGGGCACCGGCATCCGCTTCATGGAAGGCGCGATCCTCG
Source organism: Kitasatospora sp. NPDC030952 (assembly GCF_055571335.1). NCBI lineage: Bacteria > Bacillati > Actinomycetota > Actinomycetes > Kitasatosporales > Streptomycetaceae > Kitasatospora > Kitasatospora sp. NPDC030952. The sequence continues at coordinate 29,302 of NZ_JBVIFM010000019.1, read as the reverse complement.
CGGTCCCGCTGGTCGGCACCTACATCCAGATGTTCCTGTTCGGGGGCGAGTTCCCCGGCCACGACATCGTGCCGCGGTTCTTCACCATCCACGTGCTGCTGATCCCGGGCATCATGCTCGGCCTGCTGGTGGCGCACCTGATCCTGGTCTTCTACCACAAGCACACCCAGTGGGCGGGCCCGGGCAAGACCGAGAAGAACGTCGTCGGCATGCCGCTGATGCCGGTCTACATGGCCAAGGCCGGTGGCTTCTTCTTCCTGGTCTTCGGCATCATCGCCGCCATCTCGGCGATCGCCACGATCAACCCGATCTGGGCCTACGGCCCGTACCGTCCGGACCAGGTGTCGACCGACGCCCAGCCCGACTGGTACATGGGCTTCTCCGAGGGTCTGATCCGCGTCATGCCGGGCTGGGAGATCAGCCTGTGGGGCCACACCCTGAACCTGGGCGTGTTCATCCCGCTGATGATCTTCCCGCTGGTCCTGGTCGCCATCGCGGTCTACCCGTTCATCGAGGGCTGGATCACCGGCGACAAGCGCGAGCACCACATCCTGGACCGCCCGCGCAACGCCCCGGTCCGCACCGCCCTGGGTGCCGCCTGGATCAGCCTCTACCTGGTCCTGCTGGTCGGTGGTGGCAACGACCTGTTCGCCACCCACTTCCACCTGTCGCTCAACTCGATCACCTACTTCGTGCGCGCCGGCTTCTTCCTGGTGCCGGTCATCACCTTCATCATCACCAAGCGCTGGTGCCTCGGCCTCCAGCGCCGTGACAAGGAGAAGGTGCTGCACGGTCGCGAGACCGGCGTCATCAAGCGCCTGCCGCACGGTGAGTTCGTCGAGGTGCACGCCCAGCTGCCGCAGAAGGACCTGCACAAGCTCACGGCGCACGAGCAGAACCAGCCGGTCGAGCTGCCGGCCCAGACGGACGAGAACGGCGTGGCCCGCAAGGCCGGCGCCCTCACCCGCACCCGGGCCAAGCTCTCCCGCGGCTTCTACGGCGAGGGCAGCCAGATCCCCAAGCCCACCGCCGAGGAGCACCACGAGATCACCAGCGGCCACGGCCACCACTGATCCCGTACGCACTCCCGCTTCACCCCGAGGGCCGCTGACCAGAGTTCATCTGGTCAGCGGCCCTCGGCCATTGCCGATCTGCCAGCCCCGCCCCCGCACCGCCCCCAGGAGCCCTCCGTGCAGCTGTCCGTCGACCCCGCCGCCGCCACTCCCCCGTACGAGCAGATCCGCGCCCAGATCGCCGAGCAGGCCCGCTCCGGCGCGCTGCCGACCGGTCAGCGGCTGCCCACCGTACGGGCCCTCGCCGAGGAGCTGGGGCTGGCCGCCGGGACGATCGCCCGGGCCTACAAGGAGCTGGAGGCGGACGGCGTGGTGGAGACCCACGGGCGGCGCGGCACCCTGATCGCGGCCACCGGGGACACCGCCCACCGGCTGGCCGCCGAAGCCGCCGCCGAGTACGCCGAACGGGTGGGCCGGCTGGGCCTGTCCCACCCGGACGCCCTGGCCGCCGTGCTGACCGCCCTGCAGGTGGCCTACCCCGAGGCCTAGCCCGGGGCCTGGCCCGAGGCCTGGCCCCGCTCCGAAGGGGCGGCCACCGCCCCTCAGAGCTCGGGGCGCGTCATCCCCGCGGCGGGGGCCTGGCCGGCCGGGACGGTGGTGCTGAGGGGCTGTCCGAGGGCGCTGTGCTTGACCCAGTCCGTCCAGGAGACGTTCCAGTCCCCGAAGCCGTTGCCGAAGGGCTCCATGGTGGCGCCGCGGCTGTTCACCACCGTCACCAGGTCACCGATCCGGGTGTTGTCGTAGAACCACTTGGCGTTGTCGGTGCTCATCCCGGTGCAGCCGTGGCTGACGTTCTCGTAGCCCTGCGAGCCGACCGACCAGGGCGCCGCGTGGACGTACTCGCCGCTCCACGTCACCCGGGTGGCCCACAGCACGTCGAGGTCGTACGCCTCGGAGCTGCCCGCCGCTATGCCGATCGTCTCGCCGTTCATCCGGACCGAGCGCTCCTGGCCGAGCACCACCTTGATGCCGTTGCGGGTGTCGAAGCCGGGCTTGCCGGTGGTGACCGGGATGGTCCGGACCACCTCGCCGTCACGCTTGAGGGTGAGTGCGTGGGCGGCCGCGTCGACCACCGACTCGACCCGGTCGCCGATCCGCAGCCGCAGCGAGCTGCGGTCGCCGCCGTAGAGGCCGTCCGCGATCCGGCTGCCGGTGCCGTCGAAGGCCAGCGACACGGTCGTCCCGGCCGGCCAGTACTCCTCCGGGCGGAAGTGCAGGTTCTTGTCGTCCACCCAGTACCAGGCGCCGGTGACGGCCGGCTGGGAGGCCACCGTCAGGGCGCGCTCGACCTCCTGCCGGGCCTGGGGGTCCTTCACCGCCTCGGAGAGCTGCGCGGTGAGCGGCTGGCCCACCCCGTAGACGCCGCTGCCGGAGGAGTCCGGGCCGAGCTTGACGCCGAGCAGGCGCTGGGCGGCCATCGTGCTGAAGTTCTGGGTGGTGTCGCCCCGGCCGTTCCGGCCGTCGTCGGCGGAGATCCGGACGGCGTAGGCGGTGTCGGCCTTCAGTCGGCCGGTGGTCTGCCAGCTGTGCTGGTCGTCGGCGAGCCGGCCGGCCACCACCCGGCCGTCCGGGCCGATCACGGTGACGTCGGTGAGCCGGCTGCCCGCCACGGCGGTCACGGTGACCGGCTTGGAGGGGTCGACCTTGCCCTCGGCCGAGAGGTGGACGAGCGGGGCAGCGTCGATCCGGTGCGGCCCGGCGGGCTGATCGTCACCGGACGAGCAGGCGGCCAGCGGCGCCAGTACTGCGAGGGCCAGCGAGATGCTGCCGATGCCTGCGATTCCGCGCCTGTCGGCCATGACCGCCTCCGGGGTGTTCGCACATTTCGCACGATTGATCAGATCGTAGGAACGGCTCGGATCAAGCGACATCCGAGCGACCCTCCGTTCACCCGGCTGAGTGAAGCGGTCACCCCCGGGACGCAGCAGGGCCGCTCCTCCCTTGCGGGAGGACCGGCCCTGCTGTCGGAGGTGGAACCTACTGGTTCTGGTTCTCGCCCCGGTAGAACTCGAAGACCCATCCGAAGATGCCGATCAGGATGATCGGGGCGGCCCAGAACATCAGCCACCAGCCGAAGATCACGCCCAGGAAGGCGAGCGCGCCACCGAGCGCCAGCGACAGCGGCTGCCAGCTGTGCGGGGCGAAGAAGCCCAGCTCGCCGGCGTCGTCCGCGACCTCGGCCTCGGGGTTGTCACCCGCGCCACTGTCCACCCGACGGGCGGTGAAGGCGAGGTAGTACCCGATGAAGGCGCACAGACCGAAGGCCAGGAACAGCGCGGTGGTACCGGCGGCCTCCAGGCCCGGGCCCGAGTGGTTGGTCCACAGGCCGTAGGTGATGGCCATCGCCAGCACGAAGACCGACAGGCCCAGGAAGATCTTTCCCTGTTCCTTCATCAGGCGTCACCCTCCTGCTTGCCCTTGCCCAGCTTCGGGGCGTCGTACTTCGCCGGGGTCACACCGGCGAGGTGCTTCGCCGGCTCGCCGTGGTTCTCCAGGTAGTCCAGCGCGGCGATCTCCGGGTGGTGGAGGTCGAAGGCCGGGGATTCGGAGCGGATCCGGGGCAGGGTGAGGAAGTTGTGCCGCGGCGGCGGGCAGGAGGTCGCCCACTCCAGGGAGCGGCCGAAGCCCCACGGGTCGTCCACGGTGACCTTCTCGCCGTACTTGGCGGTCTTCCAGACGTTGTAGAGGAACGGCAGGATCGACAGGCCGAGCACGAAGGAGCCGATGGTCGAGACGGTGTTCAGCGTGGTGAAGCCGTCCGAGGCCAGGTAGTCGGCGTAGCGGCGGGGCATGCCCTCCGCGCCGAGCCAGTGCTGCACCAGGAAGGTGGTGTGGAAGCCGAAGAACAGCGTCCAGAAGGTGATCTTGCCGAGGCGCTCGTCCAGCATCTTGCCGGTCATCTTCGGCCACCAGAAGTGGAAGCCGGCGAACATCGCGAACACGACGGTGCCGAAGACCACGTAGTGGAAGTGGGCGACGACGAAGTACGAGTCCGAGACGTGGAAGTCGATCGGCGGCGAGGCCAGCAGGACACCGGTCAGACCACCGAAGAGGAAGGTGACCAGGAAGCCGACCGTCCAGAGCATCGGGGTCTCGAAGCTCAGCGAGCCCTTCCACATGGTGCCGACCCAGTTGAAGAACTTCACACCGGTCGGGACCGCGATCAGGAAGGTCATGAAGGAGAAGAACGGCAGCAGCACCTGCCCGGTGACGTACATGTGGTGCGCCCACACCGTCACGGACAGACCGGCGATCGCGATGGTGGCCGCGATCAGGCCGGAGTAGCCGAACATCGGCTTGCGGCTGAAGACCGGGATGATCTCCGACACGATGCCGAAGAACGGCAGCGCGATGATGTACACCTCGGGGTGGCCGAAGAACCAGAACAGGTGTTGCCACAACATCGCCCCGCCGTTGGCGGGATCGAAGACATGGGCCCCGAACTTGCGGTCCGCCTCCAGGGCGAACAGCGCGGCGGCGAGCACCGGGAAGGCCAGCAGGACCAGCACCGAGGTCAGCAGGACGTTCCAGACGAAGATCGACATCCGGAACATCGTCATGCCCGGAGCGCGCATGCAGATGATCGTGGTGATGAAGTTGACCGCACCGAGGATCGTGCCGAAGCCGGAGAAGGCCAGACCCATGATCCACATGTCGCCGCCGACGCCGGGCGAGTGCACCGCGTCGGAGAGCGGGGAGTAGGCGAACCAGCCGAAGTCGGCGGCGCCGTTCGGGGTCAGGAAGCCGCAGACCGCGATGGACGAACCGAAGAGGTACAGCCAGTACGCGAACATGTTCAGACGCGGGAAGGCCACGTCCGGGGAGCCGATCTGCAGCGGCATGATCCAGTTCGCGAAGCCCGCGAACAGCGGCGTCGCGAACATCAGCAGCATGATCGTGCCGTGCATCGTGAACGCCTGGTTGAACTGCTCGTTCGACAGGATCTGGGTCCCGGGACGAGCCAGCTCGGCACGCATGACCAGGGCGAGGATGCCGCCGATCAGGAAGAAGGCGAACGACGTGCCCAGGTACAGGGTGCCGATCGTCTTGTGGTCAGTGGTGGTGAGCCACTTGATGATGGTCGAACCCGGCTTCCGGGTCCGCTGCGCCCCGACCGTGACGGCCTCGGCGCCCCCGCCGGCCGCGGCGGGCTCGTTGAGGATGGTCACTTCGCTTCACTTCCCATGGTGATGACGCCGGAGGGCACCGCACCGTTCTGGCCCTTGGCACGGAGGTCGGCCAGGTGCTTGTCGTAGTCGGCGCGGTCGACGACCTTGACGTTGAACAGCATGCGCGAGTGGTCGACGCCGCAGAGCTCGGCACACTTGCCCATGTACTCACCCTTGACGGTCGGGGTGACCTCGAACTTGTTCACCACGCCCGGCACGACGTCCATCTTCATCATGAAGTTGACGGGCCAGAAGTCGTGGATGACGTCACGAGAGGTGAGCCGGAACTGCACCGTCTCGTTGACCGGCAGCCAGAGCGTCGGAACGTCCTTGGGCGTACCGACGTCGTACGCGGCGTCCTTGTTGGCCGGGTCGGGGGTCTCGGTGTTCTCGTAGTTGAACGCCCAGCTCCACTGGAAGCCCACCACGTTGACGTAGTGCTGCGGCTTGGCGGAGACGGCGGTCAGCTTCGACTCGTCGCGGGCGACGAAGTAGAAGAGGACCGAGACGATGATGATGGGGACCGCGGTGTAGAGCGCCTCGATGGGCACGTTGTACCGGGTCTGCGGAGGGATCTCCACGCCAGTGCGCTTGCGCCGGTGGAAGATCACGCTCCAGATGATCAGACCCCACATCAGTACGCCGACCACCAGCGCCGCGATCCAGGAGCCCTGCCACATCTGGAGGACCATGGGTCCTTCCTTCGTGACCGGACTCGGGAGGCCAAGCCTGGGGAGGTCGTTGGCCGAGCAGCCGGTGGCGGTCGCGATGACGAGGCCCAGTGCCAGCGCCTGAGGCAGCTTCCGCCGCATCGTGCGCCGCGGCGAGCGGTCGGAGCCGTTGGGACTCACGTAGCGCCTTCCCGAAGTCTCGCCCGCCTTCGCGTCGCACCGGGAGGAGATTGTGAGCCCCTCCGGCGACCCGTCCACGGGCACGGTTTGAATGCTTATGCGGGCCAAACCCTACTCCAGCCTTATGCGCTCCTGACGGGCAGCCCCCGGTAACGCGCCGCCCGGTCGCCCGATCAGGCCCGGCAGGGGCTGCGCCCCAGGTCATCGTAGGCATTCGAGGTCCTTACGCCCGATCGGGGGATGACCTCGAACAACGTGGGTGACGACCCGTCGGGACCGGACGAAGCGGACATTCGGGGTGATCGACTGACGGCTGGTGAGCAATTCCGGGCGAGCGGAAAGCTTCTGGGTGTGTCGTTAAATGTGACCGTGTACTTCGACGTGGCTTCGACGGCCCCTCTGCACCCCGTCGCGCGGCAGGCCCTGACCGCCGCCCTGGACGAGGGCTGGGCCGATCCGGCCCGGCTGTACCGCTCCGGCCGACAGGCCCGGATGCTGCTGGACGCCGCCCGCGAGACGGTCGCCGACGTCCTGGGCGCGCGCGCCGACGAGATCGCCTTCACCGCGAGCGGCACCCAGGCCGTCCAACTCGGCCTGCTGGGCGGCCTGGCCGGGAACCGGCGGCGGGGCGGGCACCTGGTGCACTCCGCGGTGGAGCACTCCAGCGTGCTGCACGTCGCCGAGCGCCGGGAGGCGGACGGCGCCGAGGTCTCGGTCGCCCCGGTGGACGGCACCGGACGGGTGGACCCGGAGGCCTTCGGCGCCCTGCTGCGGCCGGACACCGCGCTGGCCGCCCTGCAGAGCGCCAACCACGAGGTGGGAACGGTCCAACCGGTCGGCGAGGTCGCCGCACTGTGCGCCGCGGCCGGCGTACCGCTGCTGGTCGACGCCGCGCAGAGCGCCGGGCGGACGGACGTCCCGGCGGGCTGGTCGCTGCTGACCGCCAGCGCCCACAAGTGGGGCGGGCCGGCCGGGGTCGGGATCCTCGCGGTGCGCAAGGGCGTCCGCTACGTCTCACCGCTGCCGGCCGACGAACGCGAGGGCGGGCGGGTGCCGGGCTACGTCAACGTCCCGGCGATCGTGGCCGCGGCCGCCTCGCTGCGCGCCGTACGGGCCGAGGCGGAACGGGAGAACGCCCGGCTGCACGCGCTGGTGGAGCGGATCCGCACCCGGGTGCCGCAACTGGTGCCCGAGGTCGAGGTGGTCGGCGACCCGGTGCGGCGGCTGCCGCACATCGTCACCTTCTCCTGCCTGTACGTGGACGGCGAGGTGCTGCTGACCGAGCTGGACCGGGCGGGCTTCGCGGTCTCCTCCGGCTCCTCCTGCACCTCCTCCACCCTGACGCCGAGCCATGTGCTGGCCGCGATGGGGGTGCTCACCGAGGGCAACGTCCGGGTCTCGCTGCCGTACGGGACGGCCGAGGCGGACGTGGAGCGCTTCCTCGCCGTGCTGCCGGAGCTGGTCGCCGGGGTGAGGGCGCCGCTCGGGCTGGACCTGCCCGCGCCCGCGTCGGTCAGCACCCCGGAGGCCCCTTCGGAGGTGAGCGGGCAGGTCACCCCGCGAGCCGAAGGGCGCGCCGGTGCCGAAAGCGATGAGCGACAAGCGACCGACGCAGGAGGGAGTGCCGGAGCGAAGAGTGTCGGCGCCGGGTCCGAGCGCCCGGAGGTGAGCGGGCAGGTCACAGTGATCGACGCGCTTGGCAAGCGCTGCCCGCTGCCGGTGATCGAGCTGGCGAAGCGGATCGGTGAGGTGCCGGTGGGCGGGGCGGTCGCCGTCCTCGCGGATGACGAGGCGGCCCGGCTGGACATCCCGGCCTGGTGCGGGATGCGCGGGCAGGAGTACACGGGCGAGGCCCCGGCCGCCGACTACGGCGGCGACCGGGGCTCGGCCTACCTGGTGGTGCGCCGCTCCTGACCGGGCGGCTACTTGACCAGGTTCGCGCGGATCTCCGCGGCGGCCTCGGCACCGTAGGCGGCCTCGAAGCGCTTCAGGAAGGTGGCCGGGCGCAGCTCGTACTCCTGGGTGCCGACGGTCTCGATCACCAGGGTGGCGAGCATGCAGCCGAGCTGGGCGGCGCGCTCCAGCTCGAGGCCCCAGGACAGGCCGGACAGGAAGCCGGCCCGGAAGGCGTCGCCGACGCCGGTCGGGTCGACCTTGGCGTCCTCGACCGGGCAGCCGACCAGGATCGGGGCCTCGCCCTTGCGCTCGATCCGGACGCCCTTGCTGCCCAGGGTGGTGACCCGGGTGCCGACGCGGGTGAGCAGCTCCTCGGCGCCCCAGCCGGTCTTGGTCTCGATCAGCGCGGCCTCGTACTCGTTGGTGAAGAGGTAGGCGGCGCCGTCCACCAGCTCGCGGATGTCCTCGCCGTCCAGGCGGGCCAGCTGCTGGGAGGGGTCCGCGGCGAAGGCGTAGCCGCGGGTGCGGCACTCCTGGGTGTGGCGGACCATGCCCTGCGGGTCGTCGGCGCCGACCAGGACGAGGTCGAGGCCGCCGACGCGGTCGGCGATCGGCTTGAGCTCGATGTTGCGGGCCTCCGCCATGGCACCGGTGTAGAACGAGGCGATCTGGTTGTGGTCCTCGTCCGTGGTGCACATGAAGCGGGCGGTGTGCCGGGTCTCGGAGATGTGGACGGAGTTGCAGTCCACGTTGTTCCGCTCCAGCCAGCTGCGGTACTCGGCGAAGTCCGCACCGGCGGCGCCGACCAGGATCGGCCGAAGTCCGAGCACGCCCATGCCGAACGCGATGTTCGGCGCGACCCCGCCGCGGCGGATGTCCAGGGCGTCGACCAGGAACGACAGCGACACGGTGTGCAGCTGCTCGGCGACGAGCTGGTCGGCGAACCGACCGGGGAACGTCATCAGGTGGTCGGTGGCGATCGAGCCGGCGACGGCGATACGCACGGAGGTCTCCTCAGGATGGCAACAGGGCCAGCGGGGGCGGATGAACCCACCCACGGTACCGGTGCCGGGGCGGCGAGCCGGCAGGAGTCCCGCAAGCTGCCGCTTGCCCCTCCCGGCCATGGTGGCACCCGAAGCCCTCGAACGTGTACTACCTCCGGGTAGCACTGGTGGGCGCCCGGAGCCGCGCCTAGGGTCGGCCACGGGGGCCCCGTCGGACGAGACGGGCCCGTCGTCGACCGTGGCGGTGCGGCCACGGCACTGGATCGGAGCGATGCCCGATGATGCCCAACCACTCCCCGCTGCCCGCCCTCCGGTCCGACGCGGACGGCGAGACCCTCGACGCGCTGGTCAGCTCCTCCCGTCGGCTGCGCCGGTTCTGGCCGCAGGTGACGGCCGGTCCGGAGCCGGCCACCCCCGCCTCCGTCGGTGTGCGGGTCCCGTCCGGGGCGCAGCGGCTGGTCGCCGGGATGGCCGAGTACGGCATGTGATCCGCCCGGACCGGGGCGGAACCGGATCCGACCGGGGCACGTCACATCCGCGCGGAGCAGCCGAGCAGGCGGCGCCGCTGAGCCCTCGGGAGGATGTGCAGATGGATCTGGAGACGATGCCCAGGCGTGGTCGGCGGACGGTGGCCCTGGCGGTGGCCGCGCTGGCGGCGGTGGTGACCCTGGCCGGCTGCAACGGCGACGGCAAGAGCTCCGGGGACTCCGCGGCGAGCAGTGCGACGGCCGCCGCGAGCGCCTCGCCCTCGGCGAGCGGCTCCCCGCAGGCCCCGACGGACTCCGGCTCGCCGTCGGCGGGGGCCACCGCGGCCGGCCCGTCGACCGGCTGGTCCCCGACCCCGGCCGAGCCCGCCCCGGGGCGGCCGTCGGGAGCGGCCACTCCCCCGACCAACGGGATCGCCCCCGGCGAGCCCGACCCGGCCGGCACCGGCAAGCCCAACCCCGGGGGGCGCCCGCCGATCGGCTACCGGGTGGACGGCAACAAGCTGACCGTCTACTTCTTCGGCGGGGTCTGCACCAAGTACGCGCTGAAGGCGGACGAGTCCCAGCAGGGCCAGGTCGGCGTCCAGGTCGTGCCGGGCCCGCCGGCCGTCCAGCCGGGGCAGGTCTGCACCGCACTGGCCAAGCGGCAGTCCGTCTCCGCCGACCTGCGCTCGCCGCTGGCCGGGCGGACGGTGGTCGACCGGTCGAGCAACCAGGACGTCCCGCTGGAGGGCGACTCGCACATGGGCCCCGACCCGGTGACCCCGGACGGCCCGGCGCGGTAGCAGGCCGGCCGCGGCGCTGGAACGCGAAGAGGCGGCCCCGGGAAGGATCCCGGGGCCGCCTCGGCGTTCGAGGCCCGCTTCAGACTTAGCTGAAGGAGTCGCCGCAGGCGCAGGAGCCGGTGGCGTTCGGGTTGTCGATGGTGAAGCCCTGCTTCTCGATGGTGTCGACGAAGTCGACGGTGGCGCCACCCAGGTACGGGGCGCTCATGCGGTCGGTGACGACCTTGACGCCGTCGAAGTCCTTGAGCACGTCGCCGTCGAGCGAGCGCTCGTCGAAGAACAGCTGGTAACGCAGGCCGGAGCAGCCACCGGGCTGGACGGCGACGCGCAGCGCGAGGTCCTCGCGGCCTTCCTGCTCCAGCAGGGCCTTGACCTTTGCCGCGGCGGCATCGGTGAGGAGGATGCCACTCTCGACAGTGGTCTCGTCCTGGACGGTCATCTGCTTTCTCCCGGTCTTGACGACGGTCTACCGCCAGTGCCAACCAATGACCACCCGGTTTCATTTCCCGGACGGCGACGGATTTCTGCGGCTTGTTCGACGGCTGGTTTTCCCTGGACCGGATGTGTCACCCGGGCCCGTACGCTCCCCATGCTCGCACAACCGGGGAGGACGGGGCACCGCCCGCGTCATGGATCCGGGTGAACGGACCCCACGGCCGCCGCTCGGACGCCAGGATGGGCGGCATGATCCTTCGCCAGGTCAGGGACACCGCAGCGGACGCGGAGGTCGTCCGGGAGCTGTCCTTCGCCGCGTTCGCCGCCCCGTCCGACGACCCCGCGCAGGCGCCCGCACCGACGCCACTGCAGCTGGCCCGGACCAGACACCTGGCGCGCACCGACGCCGGGGGCTGCTGGCTGGCGGAGAGCGGCGGGCAGGCGGTCGGGGTGGTGCTGTCGATGCGCCGGGAGGGGCTGTGGATGCCCTCGCTGTTCGCCGTCCGGCCGTCCGCGCAGAACCAGGGGGTCGGGCGGCTGCTGTTCGAACGGGCCCTGGCGCACGCCCGGGGCTGCCTGCGCGGGATGGTCTGCGCCGGCGGTTCCCCGGCGGCGGCCCGCCGCTACCGGCTGGCCGGGTTCACCCTGCACCCGGCGATGCGGCTGACCGGCCGGGTGGACCGGGAGGGGCTGATCGACCCGGGCGACATACCGGTGCACCGCGGCAACCCCACCCACCTGCACCTGCTGGACTCGGTGGACCGCCGGCTGCGCGGGTCGGCACACGGCCCGGATCACGAGCTGATGCTCGGGCACTTCGAGGAGCTGCTGGTCGCCGACGCGCTGGCCGGCAGCGGCTACTGCTACCGGGACGGCGGGGTGGTGCGGCTGCTGGCGGCCACCAGCAAGCGGATCGCCGCCCGGCTGCTGCGCGAGGCGCTGGCCCGGGTGCCGGACGGCGTCGAGGCGCGGGTGGAGTACCTGACCGCCGAGCAGGAGTGGGCGCTGGACGTCGGGCTGGAGGTCGGGCTGACGCCGGAGACCGCCGGCTTCGTCGGGGTGCGCGGGATGCGGCCGCCGACGCCGTACCTGCCGAGCGGGGCGTTCCTCTAGACCTGGACGCGCGTACGGCCCCACCGGGCGGGCCGGCGGGGCCGTACGGACGGACTGCGGGCCTGGATCAGGCCATGGTGTCCAGGATCTCCCTGACCATCTCCATGGTCGTGCCCGGGTGCAGGAAGGCGAAGCGGGCGACCGTCTCGCCGTCCCAGCCGGTCGGGGTGACGAAGCCGATCTGGTCCGCGAGCAGCTGCTGCGACCAGCGGTAGTAGTCGTCGTTGGTCCAGCCGGTGCGCTTGAAGCAGACGGCGGAGAGCTGCGGGTCGAACAGCAGCTCCAGGTGGTCGGTGTCGCGGATCAGCTGGGCGGTGTCCCGGGCCAGCTGGAGGCCGGTCTCGATGGCGTCGGTGTAGGCCTGGACGCCGTGGACGGCCAGCGAGAACCAGAGCGGCAGGCCGCGGGCGCGCCGGGTCAGGTGGTAGGCGTAGTCGGTGGGGTTCCACTCGTCGCCCTCGGTGTGCAGGACGTCCAGGTAGGAGGCGTCCTGGGTGTGCACGGCGCGGGCGAGCTGCGGGTTGCGGTAGATCAGCGCGGCGCAGTCGAAGGGGGCGAACAGCCACTTGTGCGGGTCGACCACGAAGGAGTCGGCGTGCTCGATGCCGTTGTAGCGCTCGCGCACCGAGGGGGCGAACAGGCCCGCGCCCCCGTAGGCGCCGTCCACGTGGAACCACAGGTCGCGCTCGCGGGCGACCTCGGCCAGGCCGGCCAGGTCGTCGACGATGCCCTCGTTGGTGGTGCCGGCGGTGCCGACGACGGCGATCACCGTCCCGGGGTCGGGATCGGCGGCCAGGGCGGCGCGCAGCGCCTCGCCGGTGAACCGGCGGTTCACGGTCGGGACCTTGAAGGCCTCGACGCCGATGATGTTGAAGGTGTTCTTGACCGAGGAGTGCACCTGGTCGGCGACGGCTATCCGCAGCCGGGCCTCCGGGCCGACGCCGAGCTTGCGGCGCGCGGTGTCGCGGGCGACCACCAGGGCGGACAGGTTGCCCGCCGAGCCGCCGGAGACGAAGCAGCCGCCGGCCGAGGCGGGCAGTCCGGCCCGGTCGGCGATCAGCCGCAGCACCTGGTTCTCGGCGGCGATGGCGCCGGCCGCCTCCAGCCAGGAGATGCCCTGCAGTGAGGCGCAGGAGACGACCATGTCGAACAGCAGCGCGGCCTTGGTCGGGGCGCACGGGATGAAGGACAGGTAGCGGGGGCTGTCGGCGGAGATGACCGCGCGGGACAGCTCGTGGTCGTACAGCTTGAGCACGTCGGCCGCTTCGTTGCCGTCCTGGTTGAGCAGGCCGGCCAGCTGGACGCGCAGGTGCTCGCCGTCACCGGGGTGGTCGAGCGGGACGGGGTCGTACTGCAGCCGCTCCCGCATGTAGTCGAAAACCAGGTCGACCAGTTCGTTGTCGGGCCGGTGCATGCGGTCGGGTGCTGCGGACACGGCTGTCCCTCTCGGCTGTGGGTGTCGGGGGGATCCGGTCGGCAGGACGCCTCACCGCGCTGACCGGACGTGATCAGCGTAGGCAGCGCGGGTGCTTCGCCGCGCGTCGGAACGCGGCTGGTCAGGCAGGTTTCGGGCGTCTTCGGACGGGTCCGCGCAGGATTCCTGCGTGCCCGCCGCGGGCTCAGCCGATCAGCTGGGAAAGCACCACCGAGGAGCGGCTGCGCTGGACGCCGGGCTCGCGCCGGATGCGCTCGATGACGGCCTCCAGGTGGCGCATGTCGGCGGCCCGCAGGTGCACCAGGGCGTCCGGGTCCCCGGTGACCGTCCAGGCGGCGACCACCTCGGGGAACTGGCGCAGGCTGGCCAGGATCTCCTCGGGGGCGGTGCGTTCGCGGCAGTAGACCTCGACGAAGGCCTCGGTCTGCCAGCCGAGCACGGCCGGGTCGAGCACCACGGTGAAGCCCCGCACCACGCCGCGCGCCCGGAGCCGGTCGATCCGGCGGCGCACGGCGGTGGCGGAGAGGTTCACCTGGAGACCGATCTCGGCGTAGGAGGCGCGGCCGTCGCTGCCGAGGCGGGCGAGGAGCTGTCGGTCGGTCTCGTCCAGGTCCGCCCCGATCACCTCGGGTGCTCGGCTGCTGGTCATCGGTGCGGGGCTCCACGGGTCGTGCGGTGGGGGTGAGGGGGCGTTCCGGGCGGTGGGCGGTGCTGTCGCGGTCGCTGCCGCCGTTGCCGGTTGCTGTGGCCGGTTGCTGTGGCCGGTTGCTGTGGCCGGTTGCCGTTGCCGTTGCCGAAACGGTTCGCCACCCATTCTGGCGGATGACCTGAACGAGTCCACCGCCGACGGATGACCGGCGGGCGGCCATCAGTCCACGAGCAGCACGATCTTCCCCCGGGTGCGGCCCTCGGCGCTGAGGGCCTGGGCGGAGGCCGCCTGGGCCAGCGGGAAGGTCGAGGCGACGGTGACGGTGAGCCGGCCGTCGTCGGCGAGCGCGGCGAGCTCCGCGAGGTCCGCCGCGTCCGGACGGGCCCAGACGTAGTGGCCGCCGAGGGCCTTGACCCCGAAGTCGGTGACCGAGGCGATCCGGCCCGGGTCGGCCACCAGGCCCGCCGAGACCTGGACGGCGCCGTGGCCGACCAGGTCCAGGGCGGCGTCCACGCCCGCCGGGGCGAGTTCGCGCACCCGTTCGGTCAGACCCTCGCCGTACGTGACCGGTTCGGCGCCGAGGCCGCGCAGGTAGTCGTGGTTGCGCTCGCCCGCGGTGCCGATCACCCGGGCGCCGCGGGCCCGGGCGATCTGGACGGCCAGGTGGCCGACCCCGCCGGCCGCGGCGTGCACCAGCAGGGTCTCCCCCTCGGCGAGCCGCAGCGCGTTCAGGCTCTGCAGCGCGGTGAGCCCGGCCAGCGGCAGGCCGCCGGACTGCGCCCAGTCCAGCGCGGCGGGCCGGCGGGCCAGGGTGCGGACCGGGGCGGAGACCAGTTCGGCGTAGGTACCGTGCTCGACGGCGTCCTTGCGGACGTAGCCGTACACCTCGTCGCCGGGGGCGAACTCCGTCACCCCTCCGCCGACCGCGCGGACCACGCCCGCCACGTCCCAGCCCATGACCAGGGGGAAGTGCACGTCCAGCAGGCCGTCCAGGGCGCCGTCCCGGACCTTCCAGTCCACCGGGTTCACCCCGGCCGCCCGGACCTGCACCAGTACGGAGTCGGGCCCGACCTTGGGGTCGGGCAGGTCGGTGTACTCGACCACGTCGGGGCCGCCGTAGCGGTTGATCGCGATTGCTTTCATGGGCTCAGCCATACCCGGCGGCTTCGAAGTATCGATTCGGCCACGGCCGGACTGCCCCAAACCGGCTATCCGGCTCCGCCGTGGGCCCGATCCGACGAGCGGTTCTCGTCACATCGACAGGATGGCCATCGTCACTCTGACGCTAACCGGTTAGAATAGATAGCGTCAGATAGACGAAAAGGCCCCACCGCTCGGTCGGCCGCACAGAAGGGCACCCGCCCGTGACCACCACCATCACCGAGACCTACGGCGTCGACCCCACTCCGACGCCGCTCGCTCTGCTGCTGCTCGGCCGAGAGGCCGACCCGAACAGCGAGCGCGGCGTCGAGTGTCCCGGCGACCTCCCGCCGGCCTCCGACCCGGACCTCGTCGAGCGCGCCCGCGCGGCCAAGGCCGCCCTCGGCGACCGCGTCTTCATCCTCGGCCACCACTACCAGCGCGACGAGGTCATCGAGTTCGCCGACGTCACCGGCGACTCCTTCAAGCTCGCCCGCGACGCCGCGGCCCGCCCGGAGGCCGAGTTCATCGTCTTCTGCGGCGTGCACTTCATGGCCGAGTCGGCGGACATCCTCACCAGCGACCGCCAGCAGGTCGTCCTGCCCGACCTCGCGGCCGGCTGCTCGATGGCCGACATGGCCACCGCCGAGCAGGTCGCCGAGTGCTGGGACGTGCTGACCGACGCCGGCATAGCCGACGTGACCGTCCCGGTCTCGTACATGAACTCCTCCGCCGACATCAAGGCCTTCACCGGCAAGCACGGCGGCACCATCTGCACCTCCTCCAACGCCCAGCGCGCCCTGGAGTGGGCCTTCGAGCAGGGCCAGAAGGTGCTCTTCCTGCCCGACCAGCACCTCGGCCGCAACACCGCGGTGCGGGACATGGGCCTCTCGCTGGACGACTGCGTCCTGTACAACCCGCACAAGCCGAACGGCGGCCTGACCGCCGAGCAGCTGCGGGACGCCAAGATGATCCTCTGGCGCGGCCACTGCTCGGTGCACGGCCGGTTCAGCCTGGACTCGGTGAACGACGTCCGCGAGCGGATCCCCGGCGTGACCGTCCTGGTGCACCCCGAGTGCAAGCACGAGGTCGTCAGCGCCGCCGACATGGTCGGCTCGACCGAGTACATCATCAAGGCCCTGGACGCCGCCGAGCCCGGCTCCAAGTGGGCTATCGGCACCGAGCTGAACCTGGTCCGCCGCCTGGCCAAGGCGCACCCGGACAAGGAGATCGTCTTCCTGGACCGCGCGGTCTGCTTCTGCTCGACCATGAACCGGATCGACCTGCCGCACCTGGTCTGGGCACTGGAGTCGCTGGTCGAGGGCCGGGTGCCGAACGTGATCAGCGTCGACCCGGAGACCGAGAAGTACGCCAAGGCCGCGCTCGACCGGATGCTGGCGCTGCCGTAACCCGAAGCGCTCGCCTCCGGGGCGCCCCGGAGGCGAGCGGGCGAATCCCGCCCCGAGCGGGCGGACGGGCGAGCGGGCGAATCCCGCCCCGAGCCGAAGGGGCGCGCCGGTGCCGAAAGGGAAAGCGCGAGGGAGCGACGCAGGAGCGAGGGAGCGCCGACCGTCGGCACCGGGTCCGAGCGCCCCGGAGGCGAGCGGGCGAACAACGGCGAAGGGCGGGCCCCCTCCGATCGGAGGGGGCCCGCCCTTTCGTCTGGCAGCGGCCGCGCGGCTACTCGTACTCGGGGAACCCCGGGATCACGCCCTCGCCCTCGGACAGGAGCAGGGCCCGGACCTCGTCGAGGGTCGCCTCGGCGCTCGGCAGGATCAGCTCGGACGGCTCCAACGAGTCGTCCGGCAGCCGGCTGCCGTACTGCTTCACGGCGTCCAGCAGCTTGCCGTAGGCCTGGCGGAAGGTGTCCTCGTCGCCCGACTCCACCGCGGTGAGCAGCTCGTCGTCGAGCTGGTTGAGCAGGTTCAGGTGGTTCTCGCCCACCTCGAACTGCCCCTCACCCATGACCCTCATGATCATGCTGCGCTTCTCCTGGTTCGTGGGTGCGGTCAGCTCACTTGTTGTAGTTGATGCGCGGGGTGTCCTGCGGGTGCGACTCCTGCGGCTGCTGGGCCGGCTTGCCCTGCTCGATCGCGGCCGGACCGGCGGCGGGGCCACCGGACAGCTCGGCCTTCATCCGGGCCAGCTCCAGCTCGACGTCGGAACCGCCGGCCACCCGCTCCAGCTCGGCCTCGATGTCGTCCTTGCGGCCGAGACCGCTGGCGTCGTCGAGCGCGCCGGAGGCCAGCAGCTCGTCGATCGCACCGGCCCGGGCCTGCATCTGCGCCGTCTTGTCCTCGGCACGCTGGATCGCCAGGCCGACGTCGCCCATCTCCTCCGAGATGCCGGAGAAGGACTCGGCGATGCGGGTCTGCGCCTGCGCCGCGGTGTAGGTGGCCTTGATGGTCTCCTTCTTGGTGCGGAAGGCGTCCACCTTGGCCTGGAGCCGCTGGGAGGCGAGCGTGAGCTTCTCCTCCTCGGCCTGCAGGGCCTGGTACTGCGTCTCCAGGTCGGTGATCTGGGACTGCATGTTGGCCTTGCGGGTCAGCGCCTCGCGGGCGAGGTCCTCCCGGCCGAGGGACAGCGCCTTGCGGCCCTGGTCCTCGTACTTGGCGGACTGCTGCTGGAGCTGGGTCAGCTGGAGTTCCAGGCGCTTGCGCGAGGTCGCGACGTCCGCGACGCCACGCCGTACCTTCTGCAGCAGTTCGAGCTGCTTCTGGTAGGAGTAGTCGAGCGTCTCACGGGGATCCTCCGCCCGGTCCAAGGCTTTGTTCGCCTTGGAGCGGAAGATCAGCCCCATACGCTTCATGATTCCGTCGCTCATGGGCCTCGGGTGCCCCCTTCTCCGGCCTGCGGTTTTAAATCTCGTTACCAGACACGACGAGTGTATGTGCAGCGAGCCCGTCGCCGCAGTGCACCTGCCTGCAACAAGACTGCTACAGCGACCGGTGCCAGATCCTCATCCCCCGGGTGGATCCGCCTCTCATCCTCCCCATACTCCATCCGATTGATCCCCTACGGGAAGAGCCCGGGAGATCCGGGTCGGATCGCGGCCGGACGGATCGATATGCGTTTGGGTCCGAGGGGACCCGTGGTCGCGCCGCCGCACCCCGTACGCTGGTGGTGTGTTCCGACGCCGTTCAGATGATGCCGCCGCCTCCGCCACCGTGCTGGAGAAGCAGGACGAGACGCCCCAGGCCCGCCACCCGCAGGCCAAGAAGGGCCGCCCCACCCCCAAGCGCAACGAGGCCGAGGCCAACCGGCGCACCCGGGTCACGGTGCCCAAGGACCGCAAGGAGGCCTCCCGCCAGGCGCGCGACCGGATGCGCACCGAGCGCGAGAAGCAGCGCCAGGCGCTGATCGACGGCGACGAGCGCCACCTGCCCACCCGTGACAAGGGCCCGGTGCGCAAGTTCGCCCGCGACTACGTGGACTCCCGCTGGTCGCTGGCCGAGTTCTTCCTGCCGGCCGCCGTGGTCATCCTGGTGCTGAGCATCGTCAAGGTGCCCGCCCTGCAGCTGCTGTCCACGCTGCTGTTCCTGCTGTTCTTCGTGCTCGTCGTCCTGGACTTCGTCCGCCTCGGCTTCGGCCTGCGCAAGCAGCTCGCCGAGCGCTTCGCCGGGCAGAACACCCGCGGCACCGTCGCCTACGGCATCATGCGCACCCTGCAGATGCGCCGGCTGCGCCTGCCCAAGCCGCAGGTGCGGCGCGGGGAGAAGCCCTGACCGCCGAACCGGTGGACTCCGGCTGGGCCCCGCCGTCCTGGGAGGGGCCCGGCCTCTACGCCCTGCCCGGACAGGGGGGCGCCCTGCCCGGGCAGGGCGACGGCGGCCATGACCGGCTCGGCCTGGAGCGCCGGCTGCCCTCGCGCAGCGGTTCCTTCGCCGGCGGCACCGCCGCCTGGCTGGACCGGCTCGGCGGACTGCGCAACTTCGTCCGGCAGGAGCTGGTCTCCCGGCAGCTCGCCGAGCAGCTGACCGGCCGGAGCGCCCAGCGCGTCCTGGACATCGGCTGCGGCCAGGGCACCCAGGCCCTGCGGCTGGCCCGGGCCGGCCACTACGTCACCGGGATCGACTCGGATCCGGTCGCCCTCGGCGTCGCCCAGGGGGCGCTCGCCGAGGAGCCGCCCGAGGTGCGCGGCCGACTGCAGCTGCTCAGCGGCGACGGCCACCAGTGCGGGCGCTGGTTCGGCCCGCGCAGCTTCGACGTGGTGCTCTGCCACGGCGTCCTGATGTACCTGCCCGACCCGGACCCGATGATCGCCTCGCTGGCCCGGCTGCTGGCGCCCGGCGGGCTGCTCTCACTGCTGGTCCGCAACCGCGACGCGCTCGCGCTGCGGCCCGCCGCCGCCGGGGACTGGCGGGCCGCCCTGCACGCCTTCGAGAGCGACCGGTACTACAACCGGCTCGGGCTGGCCGCCCGCGCCGACCGGCTCGCCGACCTGACCGTCACCCTCTCCGAGGTGTCCGTGCCGCTGCGGCACTGGTACGGCGTCCGGGTCTTCACCGACAACGCGCCCGACGACGCGGCCCCGCCGGTGGACGGGCGGCAGCTGGCGCAGTTGCTCGAGGCCGAGGACCGGGCCGCCCGCACCGACCCGTACCGGCAGGTCGCGGCGCTGCTGCACGTGATCGGGGCGAAGTAGGGGCTCAGCCCTCGTGCAGGCTCATCCCGTAGACCTTGGCGCCGTCCTCCAGCAGGACCGCGGTGTCCACGCCCTCCTCGGCGAGCTGCTTCCAGCTCTCCCCGATCCAGGTCTCGGCGTCGCCCTGACCGGCGAACTCCTCCTGGCCGAGGCTCGACGTCACCGCGCTGCCGTCCGCCTTCTCGTACCGCCACGTCCAGACCATGCCCGGCTCCTCCCACTGACGCTGCCTGCTGTGCTGCCTGCTGTGTGCTGCGCACCATAGCCTGCCCGGCCCGATCTTCCGTATGCCTGTCGGGCAGGATGGGCGGCATGGCGACCCACCCCCCGCTCCCCCGCACGCTGCTGCTCGGCGGCGCGCGCTCCGGCAAGTCCACCCGTGCCGAGCAGCTGCTCGCCGGCCACCCGGACGTCCTGTACGTGGCCACCGGCGGCACCCGGGACGGCGACGCCGAGTGGGCCCAGCGGGTCGCCCTGCACCGGGACCGCCGGCCGGCGAGCTGGCGCACCGCCGAGACCTGCGAGCTGGAGGCCGTGCTGACCGACGCCGAGGACCCGGCGCCGGTGCTGATCGACTGTCTGGCGCTCTGGCTGACCGCCGTGATGGACGAGAGCGACGCCTGGGACGACGCGACCTGGGCGGACGGCGGCGAGGCCGCGGTGCAGCACCGCTGCGAAGCCCTGGCCGCGGCCTGGGCCGGCACCCCGCGCACGGTCGTGGCGGTGAGCAACGAGGTCGGCATGGGCGTCGTCCCGGCGACCGCCGCCGGGCGGCGCTTCCGCGACACCCTCGGCCGGCTCAACATGGCCGTCGCCGACGCCTCGGAGCGGGTCCTGCTGGTGGTCGCGGGACAGGTTCTGACGGTCAAGCCGAGCCCGCACACCCGCGGCGTGTAGCCTTCCGGACGATGGACACGACCGTGGATCTCGATACGTTCTCCTCGCTCGTCGAGCGCCCCGACGACAGCGCCCGGCGGGCCGCCGAGGAACGCTGGCAGGAGGCCGGGCGGCCGCGTGGCGGCCTCGGCAAGCTGGAGGAGCTGGGCAGCTGGCTGTCGTCCGTACAGGGGCGCTCCCCGGTGCGGCCGGTCTCGGCGCCCAAGGTGCTGCTGTTCGCCGCCGACCACGGTGTGGCCGCGCTCGGCGTCTCCCGGCTGCCCGCCGACGGCGGCACCGCGGCCCGGGTGCGGGCCGTGCTCGACGGCAGCGCCCCGGTGGCCCGGCTGGCCGCCCGCTACGGCGCCGAACTGCGGGTCGTCGACGTCGCGGTGGACACCGACCCCGCGAACTTCCCGGACGAGGTGGTCGCCCACCGGATCCGGCGCGGCTCCGGCCGGATCGACGTCGAGGACGCCCTCACCCCGGAGGAGGCCGTCCGGGCCTTCCGGGCCGGCATGGCCGTGGCCGACGAGGAGGCCGACGCCGGCACCGACCTGGTGCTGCTCGGCGACCTCGGGGTCGGCTCCACCACGGTGGCCGCCGTCCTGGTCGGCGCGCTGTGCGGGACGGACGCGGCCGCGGTCTGCGGGCGCGGCTCGGGCATCGACGACCGGGTGTGGATGGTCAAGTGCGCCACCATCCGGGACGCGCTGCGGCGCGCCCGGCCGGTGCTCGGCGACCAGTTGGCGCTGCTCGGCGCCACCGGCGGGGCCGACTTCGCGGCGATCACCGGCTTCCTGCTGCAGGCCGCCGTCCGACGGCTGCCGGTGGTGCTGGACGGCGTGGTCTCCTCGGCCTGCGCGCTGGTCGCCCAGCGGATCGCCTTCCGGGCGCCGGAGTGGTGGCGGGCCGGGCAGTCCAGCGGCGAGCCGGCCCAGGCGAAGGCGTACGACCGGCTCACCCTGACCCCGCTGCAGGACCAGGGCGTCACCGTGGGCGAGGGCGTCGGCGCGGTGCTCGCGCTGCCGCTGCTCCAGGCGGCGGGCGACGCGCTCGCCGAGGAGGCGCCGAGGCCGTTCGTGCCGTCGGTGCCGAAGGAGCAGCCGAAGCTGCCGTCGGCGGCGGATCTGCTCAGGAAGCTGTAGCAGGGGCGGGTGTCCGGACGCTCCGTCAGCTGACGGTCGGCGATCGGGCTTCGGGCCAGTAGTGGCCTTCCGCCTCGCGCAGTTCCCCGCGTCCCTTTTCGGGGCGCGGGGATTCTGTTTGTCGGGGGCGCAAGGGTTCGGTCGGGGCAGGGCGAGTGCGGTGGAGGAGTGCGTGGTGGCCGGCGGCGGTGAGCGGGCGACGTGGGGCGAGGGGCTGCGGTTCGCGTTCGGGACGCTGTCCGTGCTGCGGGTGCGGGTGGAGCGGTGGGACCGGGAAGCGGCGGGCCGGGCGATGACGGCGGCTCCGGTGGTCGGGGTGGTGCTGGGCGGGATCGCCGCCGCGGTGGGCGCGCTGGTGGCCTGGCGGGCGGGCGGGCTGCTGGGGGCGGTGGCGGCGGTGGGGGTGCTCGCCGCACTGACCCGGGGGCTGCACCTGGACGGCCTGGCTGACGTCGCCGACGGGCTGGGCAGCGGCAAGCCGGCCGAGGACGCGCTGCGGATCATGAAGCAGTCCGACATCGGCCCGTTCGGCGTACTGACCCTGCTGCTGGTCCTGCTGGCCCAGGTCGCCGCGCTGGCCGGGCAGTTCGGGCAGTCGACGCCGCGCGGCGCGCTCGCCGTACTCGCCTCGGCGGTGGCCGCGCGGTGCGCGCTCGCCTGGGGCTGTCTGCGGTCGGTGCCGGCCGCCCGGCCGGGCGGGCTGGGGGCGATGGTGGCGGGCACCGTCGCACCCGCCGGGGCCGTCGCCGGGACGCTCGTCGCCGTCCTGCTCCTGGCCGCTGCCGGATCGTTCGACGGATGGTCAGCAGCCCGTCTCCCGCTGGCCGTTGTGCTCGGGGTGGCCGGTGCCCGGCTGCTGCTGGGGCGCTGTGTCCGCCGGTTCGGCGGAATCACCGGGGACGTGCTCGGCGCGATGGCCGAGACCGCCGCGACCGGGACGCTGTTCGCCCTGGCGTTGCTCGGCTGACACCGGGCGGCGCGTGATCCCACCATGCGGACTACCATGCGTGGAGCACCGCAGCCCTGCACCGTGGCAGGTCCTGCCCGCCCGGCGCGCACCGAGGAGCCGGGGCCTCTGGCGTGCGCGGCCGCTCCGACGGACGCGCGCACCAGGGGGCCCGGAATCCAGGGGCCGCCGGCGGACGGCCCTGCACGTCGGGCTGCGCCGGTTCGGCAGTCACGCCGCGACCGGCCGTGGACCGCGAAAGAACAGGACGCATTACGTGACTGCATTGTCTGTGAGCACCTCCTCCGCCGCCTCGCTGCGTGCGGACGCCCTGGTGGTCGGTCTCGCGAAGGGCCCCAAGGGGATCGTGCTGACCCCTGGTGCCGAGGCCGTGAACGAGGCGTTCGAGGGCAAGCTGGCCGAGATCCTCGGCACCCTGGGCGCGACCGGCGCCGAGGGCGAGGCCGTCAAGGTGGCCTCCCCCGCCGGCCTGAAGGCCGCGCTCGTGCTCGCGGTCGGCCTCGGCGAGGCGGCCGAGGGCGGTTACGGCCTGGAGGCGCTGCGCCGCGCCGCCGGTGTCGCCGCCCGCACCCTGGCCGGTACCAAGAAGGCCGCGCTGGCCCTGCCGGCCGAGTCCGCGGAGGAGGTCGAGGCGGTCGCGCTGGGCGGCCTGCTCGGCTCGTACGCCTTCGGCGCCTACAAGGGCAACGGCAACGGCAAGGAGCCGGTCGGCGAGCTGGTCGTGCTGACCGCCCGCAAGGGCAGCAAGGACGCCAAGGCCGCCGTGGAGCGGGCCACCGCGATCGGCGAGGAGATGAACCGCGCCCGCGACCTGGTCAACACCGCGCCGAACGACCTGAACCCGAAGAGCTTCGCCGCGATCGCCCAGGCGGCCGGCAAGGAGCACGGCCTCAAGGTCGAGGTGCTGGACGAGAAGGCGCTGACCAAGGGCGGCTACGGCGGCCTGCTGGGCGTCGGCAACGGCTCGACCAACCCGCCGCGGCTGGTGAAGGTGGCCTACACCCACCCGAAGGCGAAGGCCTCGCTGGCCTTCATCGGCAAGGGCATCACCTACGACTCGGGCGGCATCTCGCTGAAGCCGGCCGGCCACAACGAGACCATGAAGTGCGACATGGCCGGCGCCGCCGCCGTGTTCGCCGCCGTGGTGGCCGCCAAGCGCCTGGGCCTGGCCGTCAACGTGACCGCCTGGCTCGCGCTGGCCGAGAACATGCCCTCCGGCACCGCCACCCGCCCGGGCGACGTGCTGCGCATGTACGGCGGCAAGACCGTCGAGGTCCTGAACACCGACGCCGAGGGCCGTCTGGTGCTGGCCGACGCGATCGTCAAGGCCGGCGAGGACAACCCGGACGTCATCGTCGACGTGGCCACCCTGACCGGCGCCATGGTGCTGGCCCTGGGCACCCGCACCTTCGGTGTGATGGCCAACAACGACGAGCTGCGCTCCAACCTGCACGCCCTCGCGGGCGAGGTCGGCGAGCAGTCCTGGCCGATGCCGCTGCCGGCCGACCTGAAGAAGGGCATGACCGACTCGACCATCGCCGACCTGGCGAACATGGGCGAGCGGATGGGCGGCGGCCTGGTGGCCGGCCTGTTCCTGCAGGAGTTCGTGGCCGAGGGCATCGACTGGGCGCACCTGGACATCGCCGGTCCGGCGTTCCACGAGAGCGCGCCGTTCGGCTACACCCCGAAGGGCGGCACCGCGAGCGCGGTGCGCACCCTGGTCCGCTTCGCGGAGCAGACCGCGGCCAACGGCAAGGCCTGATCCTCCAGGTCCCGGCCTCGACGGGGGCCCGGCGCGAGTGCGCCGGGCCCCCGTCGGCGTTTCCGCACGGGTTACCTGCGAGTAGCCCGGGACGCCCCACCGCACCCTTGTTCGCCACGGGCGAAACTTTGTTCCGCACTGCGGAAGAGGTGGCTGCGAAGCGCGCGGAAGACGCCCGTCCGGCGGCTGTCAACAAGGCCTTGAGCTGCGATGATGCCCTTCCGTCGGGGGCATTCCCGCCCCGGTGACCACTCCGTGGGACTCCCCTGGGGTGGACCCGGACATCAGCCACCGCGAACAAGTGCGAAGATGTATTTCCGGCACGACTGGGCGCCCCACAAAGGCTTCCGACCCACCGGACCGCGACCGGCCCGGCGACCCACCCCATTGCATGGAGGACGTGACGTGGCGAACGACGCCAGCACCGTTTTCGACGTAGTCATTCTCGGAGGCGGAAGCGGCGGTTACGCCGCGGCGCTCCGCGCCGCTCAGCTGGGTCTGAGCGTTGCCCTGGTCGAGAAGGGTGAGCTGGGCGGCACCTGCCTGCACCGCGGCTGCATCCCGACCAAGGCTCTGCTGCACGCCGCCGAGATCGCGGACGAGACGAAGGAGGCCGCCGAGTTCGGCGTTCTGGCCACCTTCCAGGGCATCGACATCAACGGCGTCCACAAGTACAAGGACGACGTCATCGCCGGCCTGTACAAGGGCCTGCAGGGCCTGGTGGCGTCCCGCAAGGTCACCTTCATCCAGGGCGCGGGCAAGCTCTCCTCGCAGACCTCCGTGGACGTGAACGGCCAGCGCATCGAGGGCCGCCACATCGTCCTCGCCACCGGTTCGGTGCCGCGCTCGATCCCGGGCCTGGAGATCGACGGCAACCGCGTGATCTCCTCCGACCACGCCCTCAAGCTCGACCGGATCCCGAAGTCGGTCGTCATCCTCGGCGGCGGCGTCATCGGCGTCGAGTTCGCCTCGGTCTGGAAGTCCTTCGGCGTCGAGGTCACCATCGTCGAGGCGCTGCCGCACCTCGTCCCGCTGGAGGACGAGAACTCCTCCAAGCTGCTGGAGCGCGCCTTCCGCAAGCGCGGCATCAAGTTCGAGCTGAAGGCCCGCTTCTCGGGCGTCGAGTACACCGAGTCCGGTGTCCGCGTCTCCACCGAGAACGGCAAGCAGATCGACGCCGACCTGCTGCTCGTCGCCATCGGCCGCGGCCCGGTCTCGGCCGGCCTCGGCTACGAGGAGAACGGCGTCGCGATGGACCGCGGCTACGTCCTGGTCGACGAGTACATGCGCACCAACGTGCCCACCATCTCGGCCGTCGGCGACCTCGCCCCGACCCTGCAGCTCGCCCACGTCGGCTTCGCCGAGGGCATCCTGGTCGCCGAGCGCCTGGCCGGCCTCAAGCCGATGCCGATCGACTACGACGGCGTCCCGCGCGTGACCTACTCCAACCCGGAGGTCGCCTCCGTCGGCATCTCCGAGGCCAAGGCCGTCGAGCTGTACGGCAAGGAGAAGGTCGTCACCCTGAAGTACAACCTGGCCGGCAACGGCAAGAGCAAGATCCTGAAGACCGCCGGCGAGATCAAGCTCGTCCAGGTCAAGGACGGCGCCGTGGTCGGCGTCCACATGGTCGGCGCCCGCATGGGCGAGCAGGTCGGCGAAGCCCAGCTGATCTACAACTGGGAGGCCCTGCCGGCCGAGGTCGCGCAGCTCATCCACGCGCACCCGACCCAGTCCGAGGCCCTGGGCGAGGCGCACCTGGCGCTGGCCGGCAAGCCGCTGCACGCGCACGACTGATCGCGCCCACCACCCCCCGTTTCCAGTACTTCCCGTACGCAAGACTTGATAGGAGTCGCTGAAACCATGGCGGTCTCAGTAACACTGCCCGCGCTGGGCGAGAGCGTTTCCGAGGGCACCGTCACCCGTTGGCTGAAGGCCGAGGGTGAGCGTGTCGAGGTCGACGAGCCGCTGCTCGAGGTGTCGACCGACAAGGTCGACACCGAGATCCCGGCCCCGGCTTCCGGCATCCTCTCCTCGATCAAGGTCGGCGAGGACGAGACCGTCGAGGTCGGCGCCGAGCTGGCGATCATCGACGACGGCACCGGCGCCCCGGTCGCCGCTCCGGCCCCGGTCGCCGCTCCGGCTCCGGCCGCCGAGGCCCCGGCTGCTCCGGCTGCCGCCCCGGCCGCCGCTCCGGCCGCCGACGCCACCCCGGTGCTGCTGCCCGCCCTGGGCGAGTCGGTCACCGAGGGCACCGTCACCCGCTGGCTGAAGGCCGAGGGTGAGACGGTCGAGGTCGACGAGCCGCTGCTCGAGGTCTCCACCGACAAGGTCGACACCGAGATCCCGTCGCCGGTCGCCGGCGTCGTCGTCAAGATCCTGGTCGGCGAGGACGAGACCGCCGAGGTCGGCGCCCAGCTCGCGCTGATCGGTGCCCCGGGTGCCGCCGCTGCCGCTCCGGCTCCGGCTGCCGCCCCGGCTCCCGTCGCTGCCCCGGCCCCGGCCGCCGCCCCGGCCCCGGCCGCTCCGGTTGCCCCGGCTCCGGCCCCGGCCGCCGCTGCTCCGGCTCCGGTTGCCGCCCCGGCGCCCGTTGCCGCCCCGGCCCCCGCCGCTGCTCCGGCTCCGGCTGCCGCCCCGGCTCCGGTTGCGGCTCCGGCCCCGGCCGCTCCGGTGGCCGACGCCGGTGACGCCTACGTCACCCCGCTGGTGCGCAAGCTCGCCGCCGAGCACGGCGTGGAGCTGGCCTCCGTCGCCGGCACCGGCGTCGGCGGCCGCATCCGCAAGCAGGACGTCATCGCCGCCGCGGAGGCCGCCAAGGCCGCTCCGGCCCCGGTCGCCGCCGCCCCGGCCGCTGCGCCGAAGGCCGCCGCCGTCGCGCCGTCCGCCCTGCGTGGCCAGACGGTCAAGATGACCCGCATGCGCAAGGTCATCGGCGACAACATGATGAAGGCGCTGCACGAGCAGGCCCAGCTGACCAGCGTGGTCGAGGTGGACGTCACCAAGATCATGTCGCTGCGCGCCAAGGCCAAGGAGGGCTTCCTCGCCCGCGAGGGCGTCAAGCTCTCCCCGATGCCGTTCTTCGTGAAGGCCGCCGCCCAGGCCCTGAAGGTCCACGCGGTCGTCAACGCGCGGATCAACGACGCCGAGGGCACCATCACCTACTTCGACACCGAGAACATCGGTATCGCGGTGGACTCCGAGAAGGGTCTGATGACCCCGGTCATCAAGGGTGCGGGCGACCTCAACATCGCCGGCATCTCGAAGAAGACCGCCGAGCTGGCCGCCAAGGTCCGCGACAGCAAGATCACCCCGGACGAGCTGTCCGGCGCCACCTTCACCATCAGCAACACCGGCTCGCGCGGTGCGCTGTTCGACACCGTGATCGTGCCGCCGAACCAGGCCGCCATCCTGGGCATCGGCGCCACCGTCAAGCGCCCGGTCGTCATCGAGGCCGACGGCGGCACCGCCATCGGCATCCGTGACATGACCTACCTCTCGCTCTCCTACGACCACCGCCTGGTGGACGGCGCCGACGCCGCCCGCTACCTGGTCGCGGTCAAGGAGATCCTGGAGGCCGGCGAGTTCGAGGTCGAGCTCGGCCTGTAAGGCGCACGGCCGCACCGCGGTCGTACGGAGCCCCGTGTCGTTCCCGGACGGCGCGGGGCTCCGGCGTATTCCCGGGATGCGGAATCCGCCGGGTCATGGCATGCGTGGAGACGACGGAACAGGGATGCTTGAGCCGTGATGGACGAGACCGACTTCTGGCAGATCATCGACGACACCTGGGAGGCCGCCGACGGCGATCCCGACGAACAGGCCGAGCGGCTGGTGGAGCGCCTCGTCCAGCTGACCCCCGACGACGTGATCGACTTCGCCCGGCTGTTCGAGGCCCGGTTCCAGCGCGCCTACCGCTACGACCTGTGGGGCGCCGCCCACCTGCTGCTGGACGGCGCCTCCGAGGACACCTTCGACTACTTCCGCTGCTGGCTGATCGGCCAGGGCCGGGAGATCTTCGAGGGCGGGCTGGTCGAGCCGGACGACCTGGCGGACCTCTTGCCCGAGTTCGACGAGGAGGAGGACGGCGAGGCCGAGGACCTCGGCTACGCCGCCGACGAGGCGTACGAGCAGCTGACCGGCCTGCCGCTGCCCGACGTGGGCGGGCGGCAGGCGGGGCGGCCGGCCGGGGCGACGCTGGACTTCGACGACCCGGACGTCATGGCGAAACGCTTCCCCAAGCTCTGGGAGCGCTACGGGGACTAGGGTGCGTATTTGGTCGTGATCAAGCGGCTCTGGTGAGGTCCTTGATCCAGATCATCGCGCCACGAAGGTGGAGGCCGGCGAGGTAGCTCTCCGGGGTCTTGTCATAGCGTGTGGCGATGCCTCGCCAGGCCTTCAGCTTGTTGATCAGGCGCTCGACGGTGTTCCGGTCTTTGTAGAGTTCGGCGTCGTGGCTGACGGGCCTGCCGCCCTTGCTGCCCTTCTTCCTGCGGTTGGCGGCCTGGTCGATCTTCTCTGGAATGACGGCCTTGATGTGGCGTTTGCGCAGGTGGTTGCGGTTGCCCCGGGATGAGTAGGCTTTGTCCCCGGCGACCGCGTCGGGCCGGGTGCGAGGGCGTCCGACCGGTCCGGGGACCCGGACTTTCCGCAGCACGGTGATGAACTGCGGGCTGTCGGCGGCCTGGCCCTCGGTCAGGACGAACGCCACGGGGCGGCACCTGCGCTCCCCGGCGACGTGGACCTTGCTGGTCTGCCCGCCTCTGGAGCGTCCGAGCAGGGCGGCTTTCAAACGGAGCCTGCGGCGGCGTCGGACGCGTCGCCGTTCTTCCCGTCCCGGGTCGTCCTGCCCGTCTTGTTCCTGCGGGCCGCCCCCTT
>NZ_JBVIFM010000018.1:0-177443 GCF_055571335.1 Kitasatospora sp. NPDC030952 | reverse complement strand
CCTGCGCGATCTGGCACAACCGGACCACCGGCCGACCCATCACCCGCTCGCTGATCGCCTACGACCACTGACCGACTTCGGAACTACTCGTCTAGGCCTGTAGTCGGCGGGCCCGGGCCTCCAGGAAGCGCTGTTCGGCGAGGCTCGCGGTGGCCTTCGCGGCGCGGCGGTAGTGGTCGTGGGCGCCGGGGAGGTCGCCGGCCCGCTCCAGCAGGTGGGCCCGGACGGAGAGCAGCCGGTGGTGGCCGGCCATCCGGTGGTCCTGGTCCAGGGCGGCGAGCAGGGCGAGTCCGGCCCGCGGTCCGTCCAGTTCGGCCAGGGCGACGGCGCGGTTGAGGGTGACCACCGGGTTGGGGGCGATCCGCTCCAGGATCAGGTAGAGGGCGTGCACCTGCGCCCAGTCGGTCTCCTCGGCGGTGGCGGCGTCGGCATGGGTGGCGGCGATGGCGGCCTGGAGCTGGTACGGGCCGAGCCGGGGGCCGGCCAGGGCGGTCTTGGCCAGTGCGGTGCCCTCGTCGAGCAGCGGGCGCTCCCAGGTGGTGCGGTCCTGCTCGGCCAGCGGCACCAGGTCGCCGGCCGCGGTGGTCCGGGCCGCCCGGCGGGCGTGGGTGAGCAGCATCAGGGCGAGCAGTCCGGTCGCCTCGTCGTCCTCGGGCAGCTGGGCGTGCACCATCCGGGCCAGCCGGATCGCCTCGCGGGCGAGGTCGGCGCGGTGCAGTTCGCTGCCGGAGGAGGCGGTGTAGCCCTCGTTGAAGATCAGGTAGAGCACGTGCAGCACGACCCGCAGCCGCTCCTCGCGCTCGGCGCCCTCGGGGAGGGTGAAGGAGCTGCCGGCGGCCCGGATCCGCTGCTTGGCGCGGCTGATCCGGGCCGCCATGGTGGCCTCCGGGACGAGGAAGGCGTGGGCGATCTCGGCGGTGGTCAGGCCGCCGACCGCGCGCAGGGTGAGCGCGGTCTGCGAGGGGGCGGTGAGCGCCGGGTGGCAGCACAGGAAGAGCAGCAGCAGGGTGTCGTCGGTGTCCGGCACCTCCTCGGGCACCACCTCGGCGGCCGTGGTCGCGTGCTCGCGCTCGCGGCGGGCCCGGTCGCTGCGGATCCGGTCGACCAGCCGCCGGGAGGCGACCGTCACCAGCCAGCCGCGCGGGTTGTCCGGCACACCCTCGTCGGGCCACTGCACGGCCGCAGCGAGGACGGCCTCCTGCACGGCGTCCTCGCACCCCTCGAACCGCGCGTACCGCCGTACCAACGTGCCGAGGACCTGCGGCGTGAGGTCGCGCAGCAGGTCCTCGAAGTCCGGTGCTGTCATGCCTCCAAGTGTCCGTCGGAGAACATCACCTGGCGCACCTCGACGCCCAGCCCCTCGATCGCGGCGTCCGGGATCCGCGCGGCCAGCTCGACCGCCCGCTCCTTGCTGTCGCAGTCGACCAGGTAGAAGCCGCCGAGGAACTCCTTGGCCTCCAGGAACGGGCCGTCGGTCACCACCGGCCGGCCGTCCCGCACCGTGACCACGGCGGCCTGGGAGGGGTCGACCAGGGCCTGGGTGACGATCAGTTCGCCGGAGGACTTCAGCTCCTCGATGAACTTCCCGTGGCCGGCGCCGATCGCCGCCTTCTCCTCGTCGGTCAGCGCGTCCAGCACGGCCGGGTTGATGTGCAGGCTGATCAGGAACTTCATCGCGTACTCCTCGTCGTGGGCGGGCCCCGTCCGGGCCCCTCGGCCGTCGGTCGGAGCCGGGGCCGCCGTCTTGACGTCCCCGGCGGAGAAATCTGCCACGACTTCCCGGCCGGGGCCGTCAAGAAGCGCCCGCCCGCTCCGACCGGGCGGTGACACGTTTCCGAGGAGAGGAGCCACCGGGGATGAACGCCACCCGGGCCAGGCTGGGACTGGCCGTCCTGATGCTGCCGACCCTGCTGGTCGCGATGGACATGACGGCGCTGCTGCTCGCCCTGCCGAGGCTGAGCGCGGACCTGGGCGCCTCCGGCGTCCAGCAGCTGTGGATCAGCGACGGCTACGGGCTGATGGTGGCCGGGCTGGTCATCACCATGGGCACGCTGGGGGACCGGATCGGCCGTCGTCGCCTGCTGCTGATCGGCGCGGCGGCCTTCGCGGTGCTGTCGGTGGTCGCCGCCCTCGCGGTCGACCCGCTGATGCTGATCGTGGCCCGCGCCCTGCTGGGCGTCGCCGGGGCGACGCTGGCGCCGTCCACGCTCGCACTGATCACCAACATGTTCCGGGAGGAGCGGGAGCGCGGCCGGGCCGTCGCCGTCTGGGCGACCTGCCAGTTCGCGGGCGGCGCGCTGGGGCCGGTGATGGCCGGGTTGCTGCTCCAGCACTTCTGGTGGGGGTCGGTGTTCCTGGCCGCCGTCCCGGCGATGGCGGTGCTGCTGGCGGCCGGGCCGTTCCTGCTGCCGGAGTTCCGCGGCGAGGCGGCCGGGCGGCCGGACCCGGCCGGGGTCGGACTGTCGTTGGTGGCGGTGCTGCTGATGCTGTACGGGATCAAGCAGCTGCCGGCCGGGGACGCGCCGCTGGTACCGGTGGCCGCCCTGCTGGTGGGCGCGGGCGTCGGGCACCTCTTCGTCCGGCGGCAGCTGCGGCTGGAGCGGCCGCTGCTGGACCTGCGGCTGCTGTGCAGCCGCCCGTTCGCGGCCGTGCTGGTCTCGCTGGTGCTCGCCGGGGTCGCGATGGCCGGCACCGGGCTGCTGGTGACCCAGTACCTGCAGAGCGTGCTGGGCCACTCGCCGTTCGCCTCGGCCGTGCTGTTCGCGCCGATGGGCCTGGCGGTGGCGGCCGGCACCATGGCCGCGCCGCGGCTGGCCGGCCGGATCGGCCGGACCGCCGCGATCGCCGGCGGGCTGGCGCTCTCGGCGCTGGGTGCCCTGCTGCTGGTCGCCGTGGACGAGGACGCCGGCTCGCTGCCGCTGGTGATGACCGGCATCGCGGTGCTGGCGCTGGGCACCGGGCCGCTGTTCGCCCTGGGCACCGGGCTGGTGCTCGGCTCGGTGCCGCCGGAGCGGGCGGGTTCGGCGGCCGCGATGTCGGAGACCGGCAACTACTTCGGCGGCTCGCTCGGCTTCGCCCTGCTGGGGACCGTCGCCGCGGCGGTCTACCGCAGCCGTACGGGCGGTGGCTCCGACTCGCTGGCCGGCGCGGTCGAAGCGGCCCGGCAGCTGCCCGGCGGGCCGGGCGACGCGCTGCTGCGGGGCGCGCGTTCGGCGTTCACCGCCGGGCTGCACGTCGACGGGCTGATCGCGGCCGGGCTGTTCGCCGGGCTGGCGGTGCTGACCCTGGCGGTGCGGCCGGAGCGGTCGGTGCGGCCGGTGCGGCCGGTGCGGGCGGGGCGGTCGGAGCCGTCGGAGCGGTCCGCGGCGCCGAGGGAGGAGGAGTCGAGGGAGGAGGAGTCGAGGGAGGAGGAGGCGAGGGTTGAGGAGGCGAGGGTTGAGGAGGCGAGGGCTGAGGAGGCGCCCGCGTACAAAAAGGCTTGAACCTGACACCGGTGTCAGGTCCTACCTTGGGTGAGCCACGAACGTGGCAACCACTGACAGGGGGAACGACGATGAGCAGTGACCTGACCGGCAAGGTGGCCCTGGTGACCGGCGGTAGCCGGGGCATCGGCGCGGCGGTGGCCAAGCGGCTGGCGGCCGAGGGGGCGGCGGTGGCGCTGACCTACGTGCGGGCCGAGGAGCAGGCCCGGGCGGTCGTCGGCGAGATCGAGGCGGCGGGCGGCCGGGCGGTGGCGATCCGTGCCGACCTGGTCGAACCGGACGCCGCCGCGCGGGCGGTGGAGGAGACGGTCCGGCAACTGGGCGGGATCGACGTCCTGGTGAACAACGCGGGCTTCCTCACCTACGGCCCGCTCGCCGAGGTGACGGTCGAGGAACTCGACCGGGTGCTCGCCGTGGACATCCGCTCGGTGTTCCTGGCCGCCCAGGCCGCCGCCCGGCACATGGGTGAGGGCGGCCGGATCATCAGCATCGGCTCCTGCTTCAACGGGCGGGTCCCCGGTGCGGACTTCGTCCTCCAGGCGACCGCCAAGACCGCGCTCACCGGGCTGACCAGGGGCCTGGCCCGGGAGCTCGGCCCGCGCGGGATCACCGCCACCGTGGTGGACCCGGGCCCGATCGACACCGACATGAACCCGGCCGACGGCGGCTCCGCCGACTTCCAGCGCTCGCTCACCGCCCTGGACCGCTTCGGCGAGGCCGAGGACATCGCCGCCGCCGTGGCCTTCCTGGCCGGGCCCGGCGGGCGCTACGTCACCGGCACCGCCCTCGCGGTGGACGGCGGTTACACGGCCTGAGTGAACGGCCGGTGCGGGGGCCGGCGGTGGCGACCGCCGGCCCCCGGCGGCTGGTGATGATCATGAAGTCATCCTTGGTAGCGTCGGTGACGGTGCCGCTCAACTGCGATGCAGCGCCATCGACATGAGAGAACATCACATGGCCCCCAGGACCATCCGCCGAGCCGTCATCCCCGCCGCCGGACTCGGCTCCCGCCTGCTGCCGCTGACCAAGGCCACCCCGAAGGAGATGCTGCCGGTCGGTGACAAGCCGGTGATCGAGCACACCGTGCGCGAGCTGATCGAGAGCGGCATCACCGACATCACCATCGTCGTCAACGGCGACAAGGGCCTCATCCAGGAGCACTTCCGCCCCAACCCGGTGCTGGTCGACCAGCTGCGCCGGGACGGCAAGGCGGCGTTCGCGGACGCCGTCGAGGAGGTGGGGGAGCTGTCCCGCAAGGGGCACATCAGCTACCTGTACCAGCACGGCCCGTACGGCAACGGCACCCCGGTGCTCAACGCCGCCCGGCACTTCGGGGACGAGCCCTGCCTGGTGCTGTGGCCGGACGACGTGTTCGTCGCCGAGGTGCCCCGCGCGCAGCAGCTGATCCGGGCGTTCGAGCAGACCAACGCGCCGGTGCTGGCCCTGATGCCGATGGCCCCCGAGGACTCCTACCGCTACGGCGTGCCGGTGGTGAAGGAGGACCTCGGCGGCGGCTCGCTGCGGATCACCGGACTGGTCGAGAAGCCCAAGCCGGTCGACGCCCCCTCCGCGTACGCCGCCATCGGCGGGTACGTCATCACCCCCGGCATCGTCGACGAACTGCGCGAACTCACCCGCCGCTGGCACGAGAAGCCCGAGGACGAGGTCTACCTGACCGACGCCATCAACGCCTACGCGGCCCGCCGCGCCGTCTACGGACAGGTCATCGCCGGCACCTGGTACGACACCGGCAACCCGGCCGCCTACCTGCGCGCCCAGTTCGCCGCGGCGCTCGCCAACCCGGAGTTCGGCAGCGAACTGCGGCGGCTGGCGGCCGAGTTGGCGCCGGCGGAGTAGGACCTCAGCTCCGGTCGTGGTCCCCGGTGGCGCCGTCGGTGAGTTCGCGCAGGATGTCCAGGTGCCCGGCGTGCCGGGCGGTCTCGGTGGTCATGTGGATGAGCACCCAGCGCAGCGAGACCGTCCGGCCCGACCAGGAGGTGCCGGTGTCGTCCAGGCCGAGTTCCGCGATCACCTCGTCGGCGGCGGCCCGGGCGCGGGCGTAGAAGGCCAGCACGTCCGCCGTCGACTCGTGCGGCTCGATCCGCATGTCGGAGCTGTCGTCGGCGTCGACGTCGAACGGCAGCGGGCCGGTCTCCCGGCCGAAGGTCTCGCGGAACCAGCCGAGTTCGGCGCCGCCGAGGTGCTTGACCAGGCCGAGCAGGTTCGTCCCCGAAGGGGTCAGGGGCCGGCGCAACTGCTCGTCGTCCAGGCCCCGGACCTTCCACAGCACCGCGTCGCGGTGCCGGTCCAGGGCCGCGTGCAGGCTTTCCTTCTCTTCGCCGGTGAACGGCACGATCTTGACCATGCGCGGGACGCTAGCAGACCCCGCGGGAGCCG
Source organism: Kitasatospora sp. NPDC030952 (assembly GCF_055571335.1). NCBI lineage: Bacteria > Bacillati > Actinomycetota > Actinomycetes > Kitasatosporales > Streptomycetaceae > Kitasatospora > Kitasatospora sp. NPDC030952. Next base: position 171,564 of record NZ_JBVIFM010000018.1, on the reverse strand, counting down.
GTCAGGCCCGCAAGGAGACACCTGCAGTGCCAGTACCACGTAAGAACACCCTCGTCCCCCGGCCTCCTGGCCGGGGGCACCCTCCTGGTCTACCGCGAGTGACGGGCGCTCCGGCGGCACCCTCCCGGCGGGTCAGCCGGCCTGCGGCGTCCAGACGAGCGGATTGGCGAGCGTGACGCCGTGGCTCCGGAAGTCGAGGGTGACCCGGTCGCCGTCCAGCATGGTGTGCCCGCCGTGGAAGCTGCTCCGGTCGGCCCCGATGTACACGTAGTGCACGCGGCCGGGCCGGTGCAGCGCCTCGTGGGCGAACAGCCCCGCCGTGATGGTGTCGAGGTCGTAGTGGAGGGCGTCGGTGCCGGTGGTGAACGTGCCCTTCCAGACGAGGGCGCCGTCCCGCTCGATCGTCGTCTCACCGGTGACGTGACGGGGCGGCGGGCCAAGGTGCAGGGCGGGCGAGATGCCCGCGCTGCAGAGCTTCGCGTACGACAGGTGGCCGTTGTGCCGTCGGAACCGGCCGATGTCCGTCACGTCGTTGCCGAAGGTGTAGCCCACGTAGCGGGGCCGGCCGGTTTCCTCGTCACCCACGTAGACGAGGACGACCTCCGCCTCCTCGCAGACGGCGAGCGCCCCGCCGGGCACGTCCAGGGGCTCGCCCGGCAGCCGCAGCGCGTCGCCGAGGCCCTTGAAGAACCAGGCGGGCTGGTCCGGGGTGGTCTCGTCGACCTTCACGTTGTGGGTCATCATGAAGCCGCCGACCAGGGCGTCCCCCACCTGGCGCGGGAGGCACGGCACGCGCGTGCGCACCTGGTGCACTTCCCCGGCCGGCACGTCCACCGGTGTCCGGCCGGACGTCAGGGCACCGGCGTCCCCGCCGGACTCCCGGACGAGCACGGCCAGTCGCTCGTCGGACAGCGGGTACAGGCGCAGCGGGGCTCCGCTCGGGGCCGCGCCCAGGGCGAAGTACGACGCCCCCTGGTAGTCGCACTCGAAGAGCACCGTCATCGGGAATCGCCTCCTGGGAAGGACGGATGGGGTTACCGGTACCTATCGGCCGTCTGCGGCCCTGAGGGCGAGGCGGTCGATCTTGCCGTTGCCGGTGAGGGGGAACGCGTCCAGGCGCACGTAGCGCCGGGGGATCATGTAGGCGGGAAGAACGGCCGCCAGGTGGGTGCGCAGAGTGCGGGAGTCGGTCTCGCCACCGGTGTGGAAGCCGATCAGGTCGAGGCTGCCGACCGGGCCGGGGAGGGCCAGGACCACGGCGTCCGTGACCTTCTCGTGCCGTCGCAGCGCGCCTTCGATCTCGGCGAGCTCGACCCGGTGGCCGCGGATCTTGACCTGGGAGTCCAGCCGGCCGAGGTGGGTCAGGGTGCCGTCGTCGGCGCGGCGGACGAGGTCACCGGTGCGGTACCAGTCGGAGGGGACCGGCGGACGGCCGGTGACCGGGGCGAAGCCGACGGAGTCGTCGTCGGCGAGGAAGCGGCCGGCGTTGTCCTCCGCGGCGAGGTAGCCGTCGAAGCGCTGGGGGCCCCGGACGCAGAGTTCGCCCTCGTCGGCCTGGCGCCCGTCGGCGACGACGACGGACTCCAGGTGCGGGTAGACGTGGCCGATGGGGACGGTGCCGTTGGAGGTGGCGGGCCAGTCCTCGGTGCGGGCGGGCAGCCGGTAGGCGGAGACGTAGACGGTCAGTTCGGTGGGACCGTAGACGTTCTCCACGACGCCGTTCGGGGCGGCGGCGTGCCAGGCCCCGGCCTGTTCGACGGTGAGCTGCTCGCCGAGGAAGAGGCTCGTCCGCACCGACGGCATGGCGCCGGGGGCGAGTTCGCCCAGGCCGAGGGCGGTGGAGACGGCGGACGGCACTGACGTCCAGTGGGTGAGGGAGCGTTCGTTGACCCAGCGGACCGGATGCATCAGGTCCCGGGCGGAGGGGGCGACCAGGGTGGCGCCCGAGCCCCAGGCCACGAACAGGTCGAAGACCGAGACGTCGAACGCGAAGTCGAAGTTCTGCGTCATCCGGTCGCCGGGCCCCACCCCGTACCGGGCCAGGTTGTGGTTCACGAAGCTGAGGGCGTTGGCGTGCGACACGGGCACGCCCTTGGGCCGGCCGGTGCTGCCCGAGGTGAAGAGGACGTACGCCGTCGGCTGGGCCGCGGGGGCCCGGAACGGGGCTGCGTCCGCCGGGGTCCCGAGGGCGGGGATCTCCACGAGCCGCGGCAGTGTCTGCGACGGGCCGTCCGCGTCCGGTGCGAGGGCGGCGGCCGGCCCCCCGATGTCGTCGGTCAGGACCAGGGTCAGGTCGGCGGCCCCGGCGATCGCGCGGATGCGGTCGGCGGGGGCGGCGTTGCTGATCGGGACGATCGTGGCGCCCAGCCTCAGGACGGCGAGGTAGGCCACGTAGGTGCGGGCGCACTTCGTGCCGATCAGACCGATCCGGGGCGGTACCGGGCCGTGGTCGGCCGCGATGCCGCGGGCCAGGCGTTCCGCCTGGTCCGTCAGTTCGCGGTACGTCAGGGGGTCCTCGCCGGGGGTCTCCAGGGCGACGGCCTCGGGGTGGCGGGCGGCCGTCGCCTCGACCAGCCCGTACAGCCGGGTCGGTGCGGCGGACGGCGGCGGGGTGCTGCTGCTCATGCGGTCCCTTCCTGGGGGTGGGCGAGGGCGTCCGGGTTGACCAGGTACGGGGGGCGTTCCCCGCGCAGGATGCACGCGGTGTTCTCGACGGCGGCCGGTACCAGTGAGCGGTACATCTCCACGGTGTGGCCCACCACGTGGTCGGTGAGCAGCACGTTCGGGGCCTTGCGCAACGGGCTGTCCGCGGGGAGGGGTTCGACGTCGAAGGTGTCGATGGCGGCGCCGGCGATCCGGTTCCCGTGCAGGGCGTCGGCCAGGGCCGCCTCGTCGACGATGCCGCCGCGGGCGGTGTTGATGAGGACGGCGCTGTCGCGCATGCGGCGCAGTTCGGGTTCGCCGATCAGGCCGCGGGTCGCGGCGTTGAGCGGCAGGTGGATGCTGACGACGTCGGCTTCCGTCAGGACGCGGTCCAGGGAGCAGAAGTCCACCTCGGGCCAGTCCTCGGGCCGGGGGGTCCGGGTGTGGCAGAGGACGGGGCCCGTGCCCCAGGGCGCGAGGCGGGTGCACACCTCCCGGGCGATCCGACCGAAGCCGACGAGGCCCAGGGTGGCACCGCGCAGCGAGCGGCTGTCGAGCTCGGCGGGCCGGGGGCGGGGGCGCTGTTCGGCGACGGCGGCGAGGCGGTCGGCGAGCCGCAGCCGCAGGGCCAGGGCGAGCATGATGGTGGCCTCGGCCATGCTGCCGTGGTTCTCCGGGGTCGCCCCGTTGGCGATGACGATGCCGCGCCGGGTGGCGTCGGGGACGTCGATGGAGTTGAAGCCGCTGGAGGCGAACACAACTCCCTTCAACTCCGGGTGCCCGTCCATGAGTTCGGGACCGACGGGGGTGCGGGAGGTGAGCACGAGGGCGTCCAGCGGGCCGTCCGTGACGGCCCGCGGATCCGCCGCCCGGACCACCTGGTGGCCCAGGGCGGCGAGCCGCCCGGCGATCTCGTCGAGCAGCTCGTCGAGGACCCGGTCGGTGCCGACGAAGACCCGGTGGCCGGACGGCGGAACTATGGACGGCATCCGACTAGAACCCGGTCAGGTAGGGGAGCCGGGCGGCCGTCCCGCTCACCTGGTCGGCGTTCTTGAGGAGTTCGGCGAGCGTGTCCCAGGTGCCCTCCAGGAAGGAGTCCCGCAGCGACGCCTGGATCTGCACGGGGAACTCGCGGCCGGCGATCCGCAGGACGCCCTTGCCGAGGTCCACGTCGGCCACGGCGTCGGCGTCGGCCAGGCCGATGGCGCGGGCCTCCTCCGCGTGCTCGGGGGCGAGGGTCACGCAGGGCAGCCCGATGGTGCCGCAGTTGCCGCGGAAGATCTCTCCGAAGCTCTCCCCGACGACGGCGCGGATGCCCCAGCGGTGCAGGGCCTGCGCGGCGTGCTCGCGGGAGGAGCCGCAGCCGAAGTTCTTGGCGACCAGCAGGACGCTGCCGGCGGAGCGCTCCTGCTGGTCGAACGGGTGGGTGACGCCGCGGGCGTGCTCCTGCTTGCGGTCGTCCTCGAAGACGTGCTCGCCGAGCGCGTCGAAGGTCAGGTGCTTGAGGAACCGGGCCGGGATGATCCGGTCGGTGTCGATGTCGTTGCCGCTGAGCACGACCGTCGTGCCGGTGACGGTGCTGATCCGCGGATCGGTGGCGCTGGTCACTGCTGGGGCTCCTTAGGAGGAAGAGACGACGGTCGCGGGGCCGAACACGGTCGCCGGGTCGCAGACCGAACCGTTGACGGCGGCCGCGGCCACCGCCAGCGGGGACATGATCATCGTCCGGCCGGTGGGCGAACCCTGACGGCCCTTGAAGTTGCGGTTGGAGGAGGACGCCGCGAGCTCGCGGCCCACCAGCTTGTCCATGTTCATGGCCAGGCACATCGAGCAGCCCGCCAGCCGGAACTCGAAGCCGGCCTCCTCCAGCACCTTGTCCACGCCCAGGCGGAGGAGTTCCTCGCGCACGGCGTTGGAACCGGGCACGGCGAGCGCGCGCACGCCGGGCGAGACCCGGGCGCCGCTGCGCTTGAGCGCCTCGGACACCTCCAGGAAGTCGGAGACCCGGCCGTTGGTGCAGGACCCGATGAAGGCGACGTCGATGGGGTAGTCGCCGAGCTTGTCGCCGGGCTTCATGCCCATGTAGTCGTAGGCCTCGGCGTAGGAGTCGGCGACGTCCTGCGAGGCGCCCTCCAGGGAGGGCAGCAGCCCGTCCACCGGGACGGACTGGCCCGGGTTGATGCCCCAGGTCACCATGGGCCGGATGTCGGCCCCGTCCATCACCACGACGTCGTCGTAGCCGGCGTCCGGGTCGGAGGCGATGGAGCGCCACCAGGCCACGGCGCGGTCCCACGCCTCGCCGGTGGGGGCGGCGGGGCGGCCCTTGAGGTAGGCGAAGGTCGTGTCGTCGGGGTTGACGTAGCCGCAGCGGGCGCCGCCCTCGACGGCCATGTTGCAGACCGTCATCCGCTCGTCCATCGACATGTTCTCGATGACGGAGCCCGCGAACTCGTAGGCGTAGCCCACGCCGCCGACGACGCCGAGCTCGTGGATCACGTGCAGGATGACGTCCTTGGCCGTGACGCCGGGGGCGAGTTCGCCGTCGATCTGGATCCGGCGCACCTTGAGCCGGTTCATGGTCACGGTCTGGGTGGCCAGGACGTCGCGCACCTGGGAGGTGCCGATGCCGATTGCGACCGCGCCGAACGCGCCGTGGGTGGAGGTGTGCGAGTCGCCGCAGGCGATGGTCATGCCCGGCTGGGTGAGGCCCTGCTCCGGCCCGATGACGTGGACGATGCCGTAGTCGCCGCTGCTCGGGGAGAAGAAGCGCAGCCCGAAGTCCTCGGTGTTGGTCTCCAGTTGGGCCAGCATGTCCTCGCCCAGCTGGTCGAGGAGCGGGCGGGCGATGGTGTCCGTGGGGATGACGTGGTCGGCGGTGGCCACGTTGCACTCGGGCATGGCGATGCCGAGGCCGCGCTCCCGCAGCATGGCGAAGGCCTGCGGGCTGGTCGCCTCGTGCACCAGGTGGAGGCCGATGAAGAGCTGAACCCGGTCGTCGCCGTAGTCGCGCACGGTATGCAGGTCGAAGACCTTGTTGTACAGCGTTGAACCCATGAGCTTTTTCCTCGTCGGTCGTCTCGAAGAAATGAACGGTTACGCGGTGGGCCTGACGGGAGCGGCGGACCCGGCGGTCACGCCTCCGTCGACGGCCAGCGCCTGCCCGGTCACGTAGCTCGACGCCGGGCCGGCCAACCACAGGGCGGCCGCGGCCACTTCCTCCGGCAGGCCGATCCGGCCGAGGGGTGCGCGCCGGGCCCGTGCCGCGAGCTGTCCCTCGTCCGGGTACAGCTCGCGCAGCATGGCGGTGTCGGTGGACCCGGGGCAGACCGCGTTCACCCTGATCCCGTGCGGGGCCAGCTGGAGTGCCGCGGCCTTGGTGAGTCCGACGACGCCGTGCTTGGTCGCCGCATACATGGGACTGCCCGAGTGCCCGAGGAAGGAGGCCACCGAGCCCGTGGTGACGATCGCTCCGCCACCTGACCGGAGCATCGCCCGTGACTGGTGCTTCAAGCACAGCCACATGCCCATGAGATTGACGGACATGACGTCGACGGCATCCTTCTGGAGCGCTTCTGACAGGAGCCCACTTGGGCCGAACATACCAGCCGTGTTCACGGCCGCGTCCAGGCGTCCGAATTCCAAGACGGCCGTATCAACTGACGCCGCGACAGCTTCCTCATCAGTGACGTCACAGGTCACGGCGAGGCCACGGTCGCGCTCCAGGCCCGCCAGCTCCAGGCTCTCGCGCAGGGTGTGCTCCCGGCGTCCCGCGGCCACGACGAGGGCGCCCGCGCGGGCGAGCGCGGTCACCGTGGCACGGCCGATGCCGCTGCCGGCGCCGGTGACCATGACGACGGCGTCCTTGAGGTCGTTGCCGGGGGAGTGGGTCGGGTGACTGTTCATGAGATGTGGAGACCTCCGTTGACGTCGACGAGCGCACCGGTGGTGTATCCGGCTTCCTCGCCGCACAGATGGACGATGGCGGCGGCCGCCTCGCCGACGGTTCCGTAGCGCGCCATGGGGAGGCGGCCGCGCACCTCGGCCTGCCGCTCGGGCGGCATCTCCTCCCAGGCCGCGACGAGGCGCTCGGTGGCGATGGGGCCGTGCGCGACGGCGTTCACCGTCACGCCGTACGGGGCGAGTTCATAGGCGCACTGCTTGGTGTAGCCGAGGACGGCCGCCTTCGCGGCGACGTAGGCCGCGTTGCTGAAGATCGAGTAGGTGCGCCCGGCGATCGAGGCGAGGTTGACGATGCGGCCGCGGCCGCGCTGGCGCATGGCGGGGGCGCACAGCCGGGTCAGCGTGAAGCAGCCGAGGAGGTTGTTGCTGATCGCCGCGGTGAGGTCCGCCTCGCGGAGGTCCTCCAGGGGGATGCGGCGGGTGTCGCCGCCGACGCCGTTGACGAGGACGTCGGGGAGCGAGTCCGGGTCGGCTCCTTCGACGTACGCCGTGACGGCCTCGGTGTCGGTGACGTCCAGCAGGAGCGGGCGTGCCCCGGGCACGGTTCGCCGGGTGGCCTCCAGGGCGGCCGGATCCCGGTCGATCATGAGGACGTCGACGCCCTCTGCGGCGAGGCGCCGGGCGACCTCGGCGCCGATGCCGGAGGCGGCGCCGGTGACCCAGGCGCGGCGCGCCGGGAGCGGGCGGCTCGGGTCGGTGTTCACGGTCGTCCTTCCGGTGGGGTGTCCTGGGCGGTGGGTCGGGCGCGGTGCGGGGCGGCCGGCCGGGGCGCCGTCCACGGGCGCCGGAAGCCGGGGGTGCAGAGGTCCAGCAGGGCCCGGGTGGGGCGCAGTCCGATGCCGGGGCCGCCCAGGGCGGGGGCCCGGGAGGTGGCGCGGTCCACCCGGTAGGCGGGGGTGGTGAGCGGAGGGCGGTCGGCGAACCACTCGTCCTGCCGGCCGGCCTCCACGGCGACGGGCGCGCGCAGGGCCGTGCCGACGAGGCGGCCGGCGGCCCACAGCGGGCCGAGCTCGCCGACCTGGACGCCGAGTTGGAGGCCGAGGCCCGCGGCGCGCGCGGCGCGGGCGAGTGCCAGCAGCCGCAGGGGGCCGCCGCACTTGGAGACGCGCAGGTTGAGCAGGTCGGCCGCCCGGTGGGAGGTGCAGTCGGCGAGGTCGCGGGCCGAGGAGAAGGACTCGTCGAGCATCACCGAGAGCCCGGCCCGGCGCAGCCGGGCCAGCTCCTCCCACCGGCGCGGGGCGAGGGGTTCCTCCAGCCAGGAGAGTCCGGCGGCGAGCAGGCGCGGGGCGTGGGCGAGGACCTCCTCGACCTCCCAGGCGCAGTTGGCGTCCACCGACACGGTGGCACCGGGCAGCAGGGCGGCGACCTGCGCCACCAGGTCGGCCACCGGGGCCACGTCGGGACCGGCCTTGAGCTTGACGTGCGGGATCGCCCTCCGGGCGGCGTCGGACAGCGCGGCGAGGCGGGCCGGCGGCGCACCGCTCAGGTCCAGGACGGTCGCCACCGGCGCGGGGGCGGCTTCGGCGGCCAGCACGTCGTCGTACCCGGCCAGGTGCAGGGCCCGGAGGCCGTCCACCCCGTGCCTGCGGCAGACCAGGTCGAACAGGGCGGTCTCCAGGGCGGCCGCGGCCGCCGGGGCGGGCCGGCCGGGCTCCCCGAGGAGTTCCGGCAGTTCGAGCGCGGCCAGGCCGGCCAGCGACTCCGCCGGCGGGGCCGCGAGCAGCTCGACGACGGAGGGGGGCAGTTCCCGTCCGCGCAGCGCGGCGAGGACCGAGCGGACGGACTCGCCGGTGACGTACTCCCGCGGCGCCGCCTCGCCCCAGCCGGTCTCCCCGTCGTACTCCGCGGCGACCAGCACGGAAGCCGTTTCCCGGCGGGTCGTCCGGGCGTGCCGGAAGGGGCGTTCCATCGGGATCCGGGCCTCGTGCACGGTGAGGGTCAGCACGGGGAGCCCGCCCCTGCCGGGGGATGTCCGGCGATCACCGCTGGGCCCCGTTCCGGACCACCGCGGCCAGCCAGTCCCAGTACTGCTCCCGGACGTCGGTGAACTCGAGGTAGTGGGAGGCGACCGGGAAGTGCCGTGCCACGGCCTGCGGCGCGAGGTCGGCGAGCATCGCCTCGGAGGCCCGGAGGTCGATGATCGAGTCCTGGTCGGGGCAGGCCACCCAGACCTCGCGGTCCGCCCAGGGAGCGGGGCCCGCGCCCACGTACAGGTCCTCCGTCTCGACCATGGCGGCGCGGAAGGAGTCCGTCACCGACCGGACCATCAGGCCGTCGTTGGCCATCCACGCGAGGTACTCGGGCACGGTGGTGTACTGCTCGTCCTCCAGCTGCACGACCGAGGCGTCCGGGCCGATCCGGCTCAGCACGCGGCGGCGGGCGGCCTCGTCGAGGCGGGCGCGCTGCTGCCCCAGGGCCGGGGCGCACAGCACGACGCCCGAGCCGCGCGGGATCCGGCCGGAGGCGACCATGGCGGCGACCAGGCTGCCGCCGAAGCTCTGGCCCAGCACGGTGACCGGGCCCGGGGCCTCGGCGGCGAGGCCGGCCAGGACGGTGCCGTAGTCGTCGAGCACGGTGCGGGCGTCCGGCAGGTGGCCGCGCGGGCCGGTGCTGGCGCCGGACCCCCGGCGGTCGAGCGCCGTCAGCCGGACACCGCGCTCCAGCAGGGCGGGACCGGTCTCGAAGAGCCAGCCCGCGTGGCTCTGCAGGCCGTGGACGTAGAACAGGTCGGCGAGACCGGGCCGACCGTCGTCCCAGGTGTGCAGGGCGAGGGTCTCCCCGCCGGCCGGCACCCGGCTGACGACCGGGTCCGGGCGGGTGGTCGGCTCAGGCATCGGCGGCGGTTCCGGCCGGGGCCAGGTGGGGGACGTCGCCGCTCTCCCACCGGGTGATCAGCGACTCGGCGACGAGCTGGGAGAACTCCCGGCGGCCGGGGACCATCTGGCCCGAGGCGACGAACATGTCCCGGGCCTGGTCCCACCGCTCGCGCCAGTGCCCGGCGTCCGTGGTGGCCAGGGCGGGGTCGGCGGCGCTGCGGGTCACCACGGACGGGAACCACGGCCGGTCCGAGGGCTCGTGCGAGGGGTAGAAGCGGAAGTCGAAGCTCCAGCGCAGGCGTTCGGAGCGGTTGACGGTGGAGCCGTGCGGCGTGCGCTTGTGCAGCAGGACGAGATCGCCCTTCCTGACGGGCAGCGGCACGGCGGCGGCTTCCAGCTCCCGGACGACGTCGGGGCCCATCGGCCAGGGCAGCAGGTTCTCCTCGCGGTGCCGGCCGGGCACCACCAGCAGGCAGCCGAGTTCCGCGGGGACGTCCATCAGCGGGATCCAGCAGGTCACCAGGGTGGTGTCGTCGGACTGCGGGATCTGGGTCATCGCGTCCTGGTGCCACATGGTGGGCGCGTGCATGGTCTCGCCGCGTCGGGCGCCGAACCCGCCCGGGGTCTTCGTGGCGGGCAGCTTGAGCCGCACGTGCTGGTTGGGGCTCGCCGATATCTCCTCGCCGACCAGCCGCCCCACGACGTCGAGGACCCGGGCGTTGCGGAGCAGTCCGAGGACGCCCGGCCCGGTGTGCACCCGGCTGCCCGGCTGGAGCGAGGTGAACGGCATGTGCGGCAGGGTGATGTCGAGCTCGCTCAGCAGCGCGGTGTCGAAACCGGGGAGCGCGGCGAGGGCCACCAGGTGCTCGTCGAAGGGCCGGCCCACGAGCTCCTCGCCGCCGGTGAGGGCGCCCGAGCGGCGCCACTGCTCGGCGCGTTCGTCCAGCAGGCGCGCGTACTCCTGCCGGACCTCGGTGAAGTCGGCCTCGTCGAGCACGCCCGGGACGACGGCGTAGCCGTCGCGGTGGAAGTCGGCGGCGAGGGTGTCCAGATCGGTCATGTGCGGTCCTCTGCTCGGTCGGTGGGTCGCGCGTCGGTCGGGCGCGCGGGGAGGGCGGCCAGGAAGGTGTCGTCGGTGTGCAGCCAGCGGTGCTTGACCTGGGCCGCGGACGCACCCCGGGCGACGTGGCGCTCGGCGAGCGCGCGGAACGTGCCTGGCGGAACGGTGCGGCCGCTGACCGGGGCGAGCCGATCGGAGCCGCGCTTCTCGTCGTACTCGGAGTTGACCCGGCGGAGCGTGGCATCCACGCGGTCGCAGAACGCCTCGCTCGCCGGCCCCGGCCCGTCCGGCCACTCCATGACCAGGGTGTAGCCCGGCGGCCGGGCCCAGGACGGCACCAGGCAGTAGACGCTGGGCACGGAGGCGCTCCCGACGGCGGCCCGGATCGCCGCGTGCACGTCGGACTCGGTCAGCTTCTCCCCGGTGAACGAACTGACGGATCCGCCGCGGCCCTCGAACTCCAGCCGGGGCAGGCCGCCCACCCGCCCCACCACCCGGTAGATGTCGCCGGAGTCGTACCGGTACAGGCCGTTGGCCTGGCTCATGACCAGCCGGTAGGTGCCGCCGTTGACCAGGTCGTCGGGGCCGATCGTGGCCGCGTCGGGCGGGAGCGGCTCCCCCGGGTCCGCCGGCTCGCAGGGCACGAACTCGAAGAGGCCCTGGTCGACGGCGAGCGGACCGGCGGAGGAGTGGGTGTCCACCGGTATCGTGACGATGCCCTCGGTGCCCGTGGTGCTGAACGGGATGAGCGGGACGCCGGGGGCGAGGCGGTCGAGCCAGCCCCGGTAGTAGCGGGCGGAGGCCGAGTTCCAGCACACCTGGAGCGAGAGCCGGGGCCACAGGTCGACCAGGGTGACCCGCCCGCCGAAGGAGTGCGCGGCCTCCAGGCGGTACGCGGTCTCCCGGGCGGGGGCCAGGCCGGGGAAGGACGCGCCGCGCAGCGTGCCGTCGTGGAGGTCCTTGAGGAGCGTCTCCAGCTCCTCGTTGACGAGTTCGCCGAGGGCCGTGATCCGGGACGGGTTGACCGCCACGACCATGCGGACGTCGGAGCCGGCCAGCAGCCGCAGCTTGGCGTAGAGCGATAACCGGCCGGCGTCGTCGAGGAACCAGGGCTCCCCGTACCACGGCGGGTTCCAGTCGCGGGGGCCGACGGCGGACGGCCGCTTGGTGATGCTGTAGACGGGCACCGTGCCGTCCGGGCCCGGCAGGTGGTGGATGACCGACCGCTCCCACGACATGTCCAGGACGTTGCCGGGGCGGTAGTGCTCCAGGCCCAGGCGCTGGAAGTACAGGCCCCACTGGGCGTACAGGGCCGGCCCCCGGTACCGGTTGCGCCAGTGGCGGGTGGTCGGGATGTACTTCGGGTTGCCCGTGGTGCCGGACGTGGTGTGCAGGGCGTACGGGCGGCTCTCGGTGAGCACCTTCTGCTCGCCCGCCCTGATGCGCTCCACGTAGCCCCGGAAGGACTCGTAACCGCCGATCGGGACGGCCGACGCGAAGTCGGCGGCGGTGCGCACCCGGCCGAGCCGGTGGTCGCGCCCGAAGGCCGTGTCCCGGACCTGCCCCAGGATGTCGGCGAACACCCGACGGCTCACCGGGTGCGGTTCCCGGCAGTACCGGCGCTGGAGTTGATGGGCCGCCAGCATGCGCTGGACGAAGGCGTCCTCGCTCACCGCAGGGATCCGTCGGGATCGAGTTCGGCGTGCAGCCACGCCGACGTCCGGCCGCTCTGGTCCAGTCGCACGTCCGGCAGGGCGCGCTCCGCCGGGCGGGCCGTCCCGGCTCCGACGACGACGCAGCTCCCCAGGTAGGTCAGCCACTTGACCTGGACGTCCAGGGTCTCCCGGGCCACCCGGCCGAGCGGGGCGCCGAACCGCCGTTCCACCGCGCCCGCCAGGAGCCGGCGCATGACGGCGAGGGTGTCCCGCGCGGCCGCGCAGCGACTGCGCAGGTCCCCGTCGCGGGGCAGGGCGATGCGCTCGGGCGCCACCTCGGTGAGGTCGGCGTCGGCGTCGAACCGCCCGATGAGGTGGGCGAACTCCTCGTACCAGTCGACCTCGGTCGGATCGTTGCCGTTCAGCGTCAGCAGGGCCGGCGCGGCGTCCCCGTCCAGGGTGGCGACGAGGTGCCGGGCCCAGGCGGCGGCCGAGCAGTAGCCGAGGACGGCCGTCGGGCCGGTGGTGTCGCGCGCCACCAGGGCGTGGCCCCGGCGCCGGCACTCCTCGATCTCCTCGGCGTCCAGGCTCTGCGGAACCGGGAGTTCCACCAGGTCGGCGCCGGGGAGGCTGTCGCGGACGACGGACGCCAGCGCCGGTTCGGCCCGGGCACCGGGGTAGTCCACGGAGAAGACGGTCAGGGTGGGCGCGGGGTCCCCGGCCGCCTCCCGGGCGACGGCCAGCAGCTCCGTCACCGGGCCGTCGCCGCCGTGGACGACGCGGTCGGTGGCGGCCCGCAGGGCGCGCAGCAGCCGGGCCGCGTCGTGCGCGCCCACCAGCGCGAGGCTGTAGTCCAGTTCGAGGGCGAGGCCGTCGGCGCCGTCGTCCTCCAGGTGGATGTTGCAGTGCCGCTTGATGGAGCCGCTGCCCAGCGGGTGGGGCCGCCAGGTGCCGTCACGCAGCCCCGGCGGGTCGATCGGTGCCTCGGCGGCCTGGAAGAGGATGTTGGCGTACGGGGCGAGGGTGCGGGCCGCGTCGTAGGCGCCCATCCGGTCGAGGACGACCTCGACGGGCAGCTGGGAGCGGGCCAGGCTCTCGACCACGTCGTCGTGGACCTGCCGCACGTAGTCGTCGACGGAGCCCGGGGAGCGGAAGTCGCCGACGAAGAAGATCTGGTTGGTGAAGAGGCCCGCGGTGTTGCGGTGCTCGGCGCGGTTGCGGTTGGCGACGCCGCTCATCACCACGACCTCGTCCTCGCCGGACAGCACCTGGGCGGCGGTCAGGAGGGCGGACAGCAGCAGGCTGTACGTGGTGACGCCCAGCGCACGGGCCCGCTCGCGCAGGGCGGTCGCCTCGCCGGGGCCGTCCCAGAGCAGGCGGGAGGTGCCGGCCCGCTGGCCGCCGGCGGCGCCGCTGCGCCGGGCGATGGTGAAGTCGGGCGAGAGCCGGGCGAACTTCTCCTGCCAGTAGGCGATGTCGTCGGCGTAGGCCCCGGAGTGGGCCGCGGCCTCCAGGGCGGCCGCGTACCGGCTGAACGGGGTCGCCGGGGCGAGCTCGTGGCCGGCGTCCGCGTAGAGGGCGAGGAAGTCGCCGACGAGCAGGTCGGTGGTCCAGCCGTCGGCCGCGATGTGGTGGACACCGAGGTACAGGACGGCGCCGCCGTCGCTCAGCGGGACGCAGCCGCCGCGGACCGGCGGTTCCTCCGCCAGGCGGAAGGCGGGTTCGAGTGCGGTGCGGACCAGGGCCGTTGCGGCCTCGGCGTCCACCGCCTCGGGGTGGCGGACGAACGCGACCCGCTCCGGCCAGTCCGCGACCTCCTCCAGGAGGAGCGCGTCGGCGGTGGGGACGTAACGGTTGCGGAGGGACTCGTGGCGTGCGACGAGGGCCCGGAAGGCGGCCTCGGCGCGGTCCGCGTCGAAGTCGCGGGCGCAGCGCAGGGCGCGGCCCATGTTCAGGAAGGCGGCCGAACCCTCGCCCTGGGCGTGGCGCCAGTGGCGCCGCTGCGAGGCCGTCGCGGCCACGGCACCCTCGGACGGCACCCCCGCCGGCGCCGTGGCGGCGGGGGCGGCGGCCTGCCGGATGAGCTCGTCCAGGGGCTTCGGGCCGAGCAGTCGGGCCACGGGCACGACCAGGCCGAGTTCCTCCTCGATGCGCATGATCGCGGCGTAGGCGTCCAGCGAGCTGCCGCCGTTCTGCGCCCACGAGCGCGCGGTGCTCAGGCCCGCCGGGTCGCCGCCGGCCTTGCGGGTCAGCGACTCGAGCAGGACGGTCTGCATGGCGTGCTGTTGTGCCTGGGCGTTCATAGGCTCCTGCCAGGTGAGGGCGTGGGGCGCGGCGCGGGGGCCGCGGATGGTTCGGCGTCGAGCCGCGCGCTCATCTCGGCGGTCCAGTCGCGGTGGCCGACGCCGTCCTCGGCGAAGAGTTCGCCGACGCGGGCCAGGAACCCGGCGGTGGCGTGACGCAGGTCGTCCTCCTGCGGGCAGTCGAGGACGACGTTGCAGGCGATCGCGTCGGTGTCGGTCCGCGCGGCGCCCGCGCGGGCGACCTCGTCGACGGCCGCGACCCCCGGGGTGCGCAGCGCGCGGGGGGAGACCTGCGAGCGGACCGGGCCGTCGGTGTCGGCGAACGGCACGAACAGGCCGGCGACATGGCGCTCGCCCGTGTTGTCGGGCAGCGGCTGGGGCGGCAGTCCGGCGGTGATCAGCAGGGCTTGGCGCACCAGGTCGAAGCCGGAGCGGCGGTTGAGCACCCGGCTCAGGTGCCCGCCCACCCGGCAGTTGATCTCGATGATCTCCGGGCCGTCGGCGCCGAGTTTGACCTCGGTGTGGGTGATGCCGTCGTCCATGGCCAGTGCCCGGTGTGCGCCGAGGACGAGTTCCTCGACCTCGGTGCGCAGGCGCAGCGGCAGTCCGCTGGGGAGGATGTCGCCGGTCGTGGCCATCCGGCCGCCCTGCCGGGTCTGCGAACTCCGCTCGTGGACGGGGAACTTGTCGAAGACGGTGATCACGTCGTGGCTGCCGCCGATGCTCTGCACCTCCACCGAGACGTAGTCGGCCCGCCAGGCTCCCGGCGGGCGGTCGGCCGTCGGGATGAACTGTTCGGCGTAGAGGGTGCCGCTCGTCCAGCGCCAGGATTCCGTGAGTGCGGCGGCCTGTGCGGCGTCCCGGACGATCGTGACGTCGGTGCCGCCGGCACCGCGCCGCGGCTTGACGACGAACGGGTACCCGAGGAGGCGGGCCGCCTCCGCCAGGTCCTGCGCGCTGTCCACGGGGAGTGCGGCGATGCGGGAGAACCCGGCCCCGCCGACGACCGTGCGCTGCCGGTACTTGTCCGCCGGGGTCGCGTCCCGGTGCCGTACGCCCAGGTGGGCGCCGAGTGCCGCGGCCAGTTCGAGCTCCGCGTCGGCGAAGGTCACCACCCCGGCCAGCGGCGGGCCCGGGTCCGTCAGGCGCTCCTCGTCGATCTCCAGGGGCGCACCGAACAACCGGTTGATCAGGAGGGGGAGGGCGGGCTGCCGTTGGCCGGCACCGGACCGCAGGAGCGGAACGATCTCGATGTCGCCGGCCGCCGCGACGAGCACGTCGCGGGCGGAGGCGGCGCCCCGGGGCGAGAACAGCACCCCTACCCGGGGTTTCACTGCGCCGTCGCCTTCTGTGCCGCCTTCTCCGCCGTCGCCTTCCGCGCCGCGTCCAGCAGTGCGGCCAGCGTCCCGTCCAGGAACAGGACGTCGGCCGGGATCTCCACGTCCAGGTCGGTCTCGACCTGCTGGAGCAGCTCGATGGCCAGCAGCGAGTGTCCGCCCAGTTCGAAGAACCCGTCCTCCGGTAGCGCCTCCTCGACCCCGAGGACAGCACACCAGAGGGCGCGGACGACGGAATCGGTCGACTGCTCTGACGTCATGAGTGCTCCTCAGGAAAGACGCTCGTCCCACGGGTGAGCGGCTGGTTTTTGATGATCTTTCGTCAACCTAGAGACCTTGTCCGCATAGCGCAACAGTCATTTCAGATAATGAGAGAGCGACAACTGCGTGCCCTGGTAGAACCGTTCGCGTCTGTAGGATGAGCGCCCCCTCCTCGAACGACGGGTGAACCCTCCGTGCTCGACGCATCCCTCCTGTTCGACGCAGGCGCTGAGACATTCGACCGCGCCAGGGCCAGGCTCGTACCGGATCTGACGCCCTTTTACGAGGCCGCCGTGGACATCGCCGTCGAAGCCGCCCGGGACTCCGACGGGGACTCCGCCGTGCGCATCCTCGACCTGGGCGCCGGCACCGGCCTGATGACCGCCGAACTCGCCTCCGTCCTCCCCGACGCCTCCTACACGCTCCTGGACTCCTCGCCCGGAATGCTCGCGATCGCCCGCCGTGAACTCGCGCTGTACGCCGTCCGTCACGAGGTCATCGAGGCGGACATGCGGGCGCCCCTCCCGGACGGCCCGTTCGACATCGTGGTCTCCGCCCTCGCCATCCACCACCTGCCGCACGAGGACCAGCGCGCCCTGTACCCGCGCATCCGCGAGGTGCTGGCCGCCGGCGGCGTCTTCGTCCACGCCGAGCAGGTCGCCGGTCCCACCGCCCGCCTCGACGCCCTCTACGACGAGATGTGGTCGCGCGACGTGGCCCGCCGGAACGCGAGCGCCCGGGAACTGGCCGAAGCCAGGGAACGCATGGCGTACGACCGGTCGGTGCCGGTCCGCACCCATCTGGAGTGGCTGGCGGAAGCGGGGTTCCGGGAGGCGGACTGCTTCTACAAGCGGTACCGGTTCGCGGTCCTGGGGGCCTGGGTCTGAGGCACGGACCGCAGGAGGCGGGCCCGTACGCCCCCCCCTGCGGACCACGTCACCGTGGCGTCTTGCATGGCGAGATGGACGGTGGTGCGGTGCGCATGACAGTTGGTAGCCTCCGCTCCATGCAGCTGATCATCGAGACCCTCAGTGAGGTGCCCGACGAACTTCGGCACGGTGAATGGCAGTTCGGCGCACCGGCGCTCGCACCCGGCCGGCTGCTCGCCGCCGCGGACGACGCCCGGTGGACCACCGGATGGACGGTGGCGAGGTCGCAGGGCCGCGTCCTCGGCGTGCTGAGCAGTCGGAGCCCGCGCAGCCCGCAGTCGGCCAACGGCCCCCACGACCTCGGCGAGCGGGCCGACCTGCTCGGCGGCGTCCTCCCCGACGACCCCCGGCGATGGGTGTTCGTCGGCAGCAGCGGCGAGCTCGCCGCCGGGGTCCTCACCTCCCGTCAACTGCCCCCGGCCGAGGCGGCCGAGGTGCGGTCCGCCCTGGTGGCCGAGGCCTTCGGCCGGGCGGAGGCGGCGGGGAACTACCCGGTCGCCCTGTACGTCCGCGACCCCGAGGTCGACTCCTTCGCCTCGGGCCTGGCCGGCCGGGCCACCGTGCGCCCGCTCGACACCACCGCCGAACTGCCCGTCACCGGTGGCGACGAGGAGGAGCACACCGCTGCGCTGACCTCCAGTCAGCGCGCCTCCTGCCGTCGCGACCGCCGGAAGTTCTCCGCACTGGGCCACCGCACGGACTGCGTCCCCGCCGAGGACGTCATCGCCGAGGCCGCCCCGCTGGTCTGCGCCGTCAAACGCAAGTACGGGGTGCCCGACCACCCGCGACTGTGCGAGTACCGGCTGCGGCAGTGGGTCCGGACCCTGGGTCCGGAAGCCTGCCGGGCGTCGACCGTCCGCAGCACCGACGGGGAGCTGCTCGTCGCGTCCTTCTTCGCCAGGCAGGACACCGTCCTGGAGAGTTACGAGATCGGGCTGGTCGACGAGATGCCCGGCCGCGACCACAGCTACCTCCAGGCCATGATCCACGGCCCGGTCCGCTACGCCCTCCGGCACGGCTTCCGCAGCATCGACCTCGGCCTGGGCTCCAGCGCCGTCAAACAGCTCCGGGGTGCCGTCATCGGCACGGCCTGGGCCGTCAGCCCCGCCTGAGCGGAACGGAAATCATGCAGACCCTGCGCCGCAAGGCGATGTTCGACGTCCCCGGGTTCCCGTTCTACCTGCTCTCCCGAGCGCTGAACATGTTCGGCGCCACCATGGCGCCGGTGGCCCTGGCCTTCGCCGTGCTGCACGCCACCGGCTCGGCGTCCTCCCTCGGCCTGGTGCTCGCCGCGCAGACCGCTCCGCAGGTGCTGTTCCTGCTGGTGGGCGGAGCGGTCGGGGACCGCGCACGCAGGACGGTCATGATCGCGACCAATCTCGTCATGGCCGGCAGCCAGGCCTGCACGGCCCTCCTGCTGGTCCTCGGCCACCCGGACCTGGTCCCCCTGATGGCCCTCCAGGCCGTCTGGGGCACGGCGCGCGCCTTCTTCACCCCGGCCAACACCGGCGTCGTCCCTGACCTCGTACCGGTCGACCGCATCCACGACGCGAACGTGCTGATCACCCTGAGCCGCAGCGTCACCGCCATCTGCGGACCGGCGGCCGCCGGCAGCCTGCTCCTGCTCTGGAACCCGGGCTACATCGTGCTCGGCGACGCCGTGTTCTTCCTGGTCAGCGCCGCCCTGCTGGCCCGCCTCCCGCTCAGGCCGCCGGTCGCCGCGGCGAAGGAGAGCCTGCGCGAGTCCCTGGTCGCGGGGTGGCGGGAGTTCGCCGGACGCAACTGGGTCTGGTCCATGGTGAGCAGCTTCGGCTTCTACCAGGGCGTCGTCCGCCCGGCCGTCTACGTCGTCGGCCCGGTCCTGGCCGTCGGCGAGGACGGCATGGGCGCGACCGCCTGGGGCCTGGTCATCGCCGCCCAGGGGATCGGCGCCCTGCTCGGCAGCGTGCTGCTGTTCTGGTGGCGCCCCGCCCGCCCCCTGCTCGCCTCCAACCTCCTCGTCGGCCTGGACTCCCTCTTCCTGCTGGCCCTCACCATGGCCGCCGGGGTGGGACCGGTCGCGGCCGTCGCCCTGCTGGGCGCGGCCGGCGTGACCATGAGCGACGCCCTCTGGCACAGCACCCTCCAGCGCGAAGTCCCCGCCGAGGTGATGTCCCGGGTCAGCTCCTACGACTGGATCGGCTCCCTCGCGCTCAACCCCCTGGGCATGGCGGTCACCGGCCTGCTCGTCCCGGTCGTCGGCCCGACCGCCGTCCTGGTCACCGCCGCGGTGGCCAACCTCGTCGTCCGCGGCCTCCTCGTGCTCGCACCCGACGTCCGCCGGATGGGCGACGGCACCCTCCCGAAGACGACCGGCGACGAGGCCGACACCGACCGAGCCCCCCAGCAAGCCTGACCCCCGGCCGCCCGCCTTGCGCACCACGCCCGGCGGCCAGGCCTCCCGCTGCTCGGTCAGGCCTTGGGGACCAGGGTGTTCTCGTTGGTGCGGCCGGCTTCGAAGTCGTCGACGTTGCGGGCGGTGGCGTCGATGATCTGGCCGACGGCGGTGTGGGTGAAGTAGGCCTGGTGGCTGGTGACCAGCACTTGGGGGAAGGTGACCAGTCGGGCGAGGGTGTCGTCGGTGATGCCCTGGATGGAGCGGTCGGTGAAGAAGACGCCGGTCTCCTCCTCGTAGACGTCCAGGCCGACGCCGGAGAGGCGTCCGGCGCGCAGGGCCTCGACCAGGGCGGCGCTGTCGACCAGGCCGCCGCGGCTGGAGTTGACGAGGATGGCGTCGCGCTTCATCCGGGTCAGCGCGGCGGTGTCGATCAGGTGGTGGGTGGCCGGGACGAGCGGGACGTGCAGGCTCACCAGGTCGGCGCGGGTGAGGAGTTCGGGCAGTTCGGTGTAGTGCATGCCGAGTTGGACACAGGCGGGGTTGGGGGTGATGTCCCAGCCGAGCAGGGTGGTGCCGAAGCCGGCGGCGATGCGGGCGAAGCACTCGCCGATCTTGCCGGTGCCGATGACGCCGACGGTCATGCCGTGGACGTCGCGGCCGAGCAGGCCCTCGAGGCGGAAGTCGAACTCGCGGGTGCGGTTGGCGGCGCGGGTGAGGCGGCGGTTGACGGCGAGGGCGAGGGCCCAAGCGTGTTCGGCTACCGCGTGGGGGCTGTAGTGGGAGACCCGGGCGACGGTGAGGCCGAGGTCGGCGGCGGCCGCCAGGTCGATGTTGTTGAAGCCGGTGGAGCGTTGGGCGATCAGCTTGGTGCCCCCGGCGGCGAGGACGGTGAGGGTCTCGGCGTCCAGGACGGCGTTGACGCTGCTGCTGACGACCGGGTAGCCGGCGGCGAGCGGGGCGGTGTCGTGGTTGAGGAACACGTCCAGGCAGCGCAGCCCGTGCCGGCCCGCGAAGGCCTGTTCCAGCAGCGGGCGTTCGTCGGCCTGCACACCGTACGCCAGGATCTCCATGGGCCGTCCCTTCCGGTCGCTCTCCTGCGGCCCACGCTAACCGGGCGGTGGGCGGAACGCCCGCCGGGTGCGCGGGAGCCCCCGGCGGACGGCCGGGGGCTCCCGTGGTGCGCGGGGGCGGCGGTCAGAGGACCGTCTCGGCCTCCAGGTAACGCTCCTGCGGGACGGTCTTCAGCTCGGCGACGGCCTCGGCCAGCGGCACCAGGTTGATGTTGGTGCCCTGCAGCGCGGTGATGTGCCCGAAGGCGCCCTTGTGGACGGCCTCGACGGCGTGCCAGCCGAAGCGGGTGGCGAGCACCCGGTCGTAGGCGGTCGGGGTGCCGCCGCGCTGGGTGTGGCCGAGGATCACCGGGCGGGCCTCCTTGCCGAGGCGGTGCTCCAGCTCGCGGGAGAGCTGGGTGGCGATGCCGGTGAAGCGCTCGTGGCCGTAGATGTCCTTGGTGCCCTCCTCCCAGTGCATGGTGCCGGGCTCGGGCTTGGCGCCCTCGGCGCAGACCACGATGGCGAACTTCTTCTGCCGGTCGAAGCGTTCGCGGACGACGGCGGTGAGCTTCTCGATGTGGAAGGGGCGCTCCGGGACGACGATGGCGTGCGCGCCGGCCGCCATGCCCGCGTTCAGCGCGATCCAGCCGGTGTGCCGGCCCATGACCTCGACGACCATGACCCGCTGGTGGGACTCGGCGGTGGTCTTCAGCCGGTCCAGGGCCTCGGTGGCGACCGAGACGGCGGTGTCGAAGCCGAAGGTCACGTCGGTGGCGGCGATGTCGTTGTCGATGGTCTTCGGCACGCCGACGATCGGCAGGCCCGCGTCGCTCATCAGCTTGGCGGCCTTGAGGGTGCCCTCGCCGCCGATCGGGATCACCGCGTCCAGGCCGAGGTCGGAGCAGTACTTCTTGGCCCGTTCGACGCCGTCCCGCAGGTGGCTCGGCTGCACCCGGGAGGACCCGAGGATGGTGCCGCCCTGGGCCAGGATGCCGCTCACCGAGTCCAGGGTCAGGGGGCGGTGGTGCCCTTCCAGGAAACCGCGCCAACCGTCCTCGAACCCGATGATCTCGTCGCCGTGGTCGACCACCCCCCGGTGGACCACGGAACGGATCACCGCGTTCAGGCCGGGGCAGTCACCGCCGCTGGTCAGCACTCCGATACGCATTAGCTTTGCAACTCCCGAGCAGAACCGAGGAACGGCCGGACTACAGGCTGGGACGACGAGCCGTCACCGTGACGAGGCGTTCCCACACCGGGATGGCGGGGAGGTGGCCGCGGGGTGAAGGACCGGCCGATCCGGACAGAACGTCCGAAAACGGCCGCGAAGTCGAGCATACGGCCCCTGGTCCGGCCGGGCAGGAGCCGACGCGGGAGCGGCGCCGTCGGCGCCCCCGCGCGGAATTGCGGCCTGCTGCCGAGGAGGGTGTGCAGTAGGCAGCCCCATTGTCGTACGTCCGGGGCCGCCCGCGGGCCGGGTGACCGCATCGCGGGCACCCGGGCGGGGCGTACCGGTGAGTACTACGAGGGGCGCGTCGTGGCGGCGATGCGCTCGGCGCGCAGCGCGTCGTACCAGGTGGTGTCGGCCGGCGGCAGGGCGTTGACGTCCAGCGCCAGCTTGATCAGCAGGTCGGCCACGGCGGGGTTGCGGGCCAGCACCGGGCCGTGCAGGTAGGTGCCGAAGACGGTGTCCCGCCAGGCGCCCTCGGTGCCGTCGCCGGTGCCGTTGCCGCGGCCGACGGTGACGTTCGCGAACGGCTGGACGCCCTGGCCGAGGTGGGTGACGCCCTGGTGGTTCTCGAAGCCGGTCAGCTGCGGCAGGCCGAGCCGCGGGTCCACGTCGGCGAGCACGTCACCGACGCAGCGGGCGCCCTCGCCGCGGGTGGTCCAGACGTCGAGCAGGCCCAGGCCGGGCTCGCGCTCGCCGAGGTCGTTGACGAACTCGTGGCCCATGATCTGGAAGCCGGCGCAGACGCCGAAGATGATCGCGCCGTTCTCGGAGGCCCGCACCAGGCCGCTGTCGGCGCGCAGCCGCTCGGCGGCCAGCCGCTGCGGGCGGTCCTCGCCGCCGCCGATCAGGTAGATGTCCCCGCTGGTGGGGATCGCCTGGTCGGAGCGGACGTCGATCCGGGTCACGTTGAGATGGCGCTGCCGGGCCCGGCGCTCCACGACCAGGGCGTTGCCGCGGTCGCCGTAGGTGCTGAGCAGGTCCGGGTAGACCCAGACCACGCGCAGGCTGCTCTCACTCATCCTCGAAGGCCTTCCATCACGAAAAGACTGGTGTGCGGGCGCGGCATCAGCCGGCCACGACCTTCCGCAGCTGCTGGAAGGCGGTGTAGTTGGCGATGGCCTCGATCCGGCCGGGCGGGGCCATCCGGACGGCCTGCTCCAGGGTGTCCACCACGTGGAACTGCAGCCCGGCGACCTCCAGGCGGACGGCCAGGTCCAGCTTGCGCTGGCCCATCACGAAGATCGGGTGCCCGGCGAGGCGCTCGTAGTCGACGTCCCACAGCCAGGAGGTGTCGGTGCCGTCGGCGTCGAGGGCGTTGACCGAGAGGATCACCGGGGCCGGCGGGCCGTCGATCAGCGAGAAGGTCTCCAGCCAGCCGGCCGGGTTCTTGGCGAGCAGCAGGCGGATGTCCCGGCCCTGGTACTGGACCACGTCGTAGCGGCCGGCCACCGCGCTCACCGAGCGCATCCGCTCCAGGGCGACCTGCGGGGAGACGCCGAACACGGCGGCGACGGCGGCCGAGCTGGTGGCGTTGGCCAGGTTGGCCCGGCCGGGCAGCTGCAGCTGGATCGGCCAGGCGCCGCGCTGCGGGTCGATCACGTGGGTGCCCTGGAGCGCCCAGTGCGGGTTGGGGCGCCGGAAGCCGCAGTCCTGGCAGAACCAGTCGTCGCCGGGGCGCTGCATCACGCCGCCGCAGGCGGGGCAGGACCAGGCGTCCTCCTTCCAGGCCTGTCCGGCGGCCACCCAGACCACCTTCTTGCAGGAGGAGGCGGCCCAGGTCACCAGCGGGTCGTCGGCGTTGGCGATGACCACGGCCTCGGTGTCCTGGAGGCCCTCGCGCCACTTCTCCGCCATCATGCGGGTCTCGGCGGCGCGGTCGAGCTGGTCGCGGGAGAGGTTGAGCAGGGCGATCGCCTTGGGGTGGGTGTCGCGGGCGACCCCGGCCAGGTACTTCTCGTCGACCTCGATCACGCCGAAGCGGGCGTCGGTGCCGCCCGCCAGGGCGGAGGTGATGCCGGCCGGCATGTTGGCGCCCAGGGCGTTGGAGACGACCGGTCCGGCGGCGCGCAGCGCCTCGGCGATCAGCCGGGTCGTGGTGGTCTTGCCGTTGGTGGCGCTGACCAGGACGACGTCGAGGTGGTCGGCGAGGGTGGCGAGCAGGTCGGGGTCGAGCCTGAGGGCGACCTTGCCGCCGATCACCGAGCCGCTTCCGCGACCGGCCTTACGGGACACGGCGGCGGCGACCTTGCCGGCCGTGACCGCGATCTTGGCGCGGGCCGGCAGCGAGGCGTCGCGTGCGCCTGTGGGCTCCGATTCGGTGCCTGCCATGCTCAGTGGTTCCTCCTTGCTGCGGCACCGCCCGGTGGCCGGATAACGGGCCGTCGGGCGGCGGGGACGGGGCCAGCCTACCGACTCCGTCGCCCGACCGGACGATCCGGACCCCATGCGGCCAGCTGCGACGCCGCTGCGGGGGGTGCTGACGGTCCGTCGAGGAGGACGGTGTACGGAGGGCCGCTCCTCCGTGCAGGACGCTCCGCCCCGAACCGGGGTTCCCGGAGGAGTCCGGTGAGGATCTGGTGAAGAACCGATCGGCCGATCAGCGGATCAATGCCCTGGGGCGGGCGCGGGGGCGGCGGCGGCCAGGGTGGCGGTGATCACCAGGGTGCCGTCCTCGGTACGGAAGTCCAGCGGCGCCGTCAGTCGGCGCATCGCGGCGATCAGCCCGGTGTTGGCGGCCTGGGTCACCGCGTACACCGTGCCGATCCCGGCCGTGCGGGCCGCCGCGGTCAGCCGCCGGAGCAGGGCCAGGCCGAGCCCGCGCCGCTGCCAGGCGTCCTCGACCAGCACCGCCAGCTCCGCCTCGTCCTCGTCCCACATCAGGTGCCCGAGCGCGAGGACCCGGCCGTCGGGGGCGGTCACCACCAGGCTGCGGCCGTGCCGGGGGTCCAGCAGGTGCTCCAGGTAGCGGTCGGCGTCGCGTACCGGCCCGTGGTAGCGCAGCCGCAGCGCCGCGGCGGAGCAGCGGCCGTGCATCGCCAGGGCCGCCGCCCGGTCGGCCGGGTCGGCGGGGCGCAGCAGCAGCTCGGTCCCGTCCGGCAGGGACAACCGGGACACCTGGTCCGCGGCGGCCGGGTGCGCCGCCGGGTGGGGGCGCGGGTGGCGGCGCGGGCCGGTGGGGTGCGCGGCCTGGCCCTCGGGCGGCGCGCACCTGCGGTTCGACCTGCGGAAGGGCCGGTGCCAGAGCCGTTCGAGGCGAGTGCGGGATGCCGTCATGGGGCCGACGCTACCGACGCCTCGCTTCCGGCCGGTTACGTGATCGTGAACGCACGAATGCCCGGGGGTGCGTGGGCACCCCGCCGGGACGGCCCCGGCACAGGTCCAGACCGGTGCCTCATGCGGTCGGGACGACGGGCGGCCGACGGTGGAGTCCATGCCCGGCGTTCCTGGTGAGCAGGTCCGCCGGGGTCCGTACGTCCACGCACCGAAAGCTCTCTCCCATGCGCACCACCGATCTCGTCACCACGGCCACCGCCACCACGACCGCCACCACCACGACCGCCACGACCACGACCGCCACGACCACGACCGCCACGACCGCGGCCGCCCCGGCCGCCGCCGTCCCGCACGCCCGTCGGGCCCCAGCCGGCGCCGCGCTGACCGGGCTGCTGGACCGGCAGGTCCGGATCCGGCCCGCCTCCCCGGCCGTCCTGGGGGACGGCGGCCACCTCTCCTTCCTGGAGCTGTCCGAGCGGGCCCGCGGGCTGGCCGCGGAGCTGCGCGCGCTGGGTGCCGGGGCGGACGACTGCGTGGGCCTGTACGTCGAACCCTCGGTGGAGCTGGTCGCCGGGGCCTGGGGCGTCCTGTACGCCGGGGCCGGCTACCTGCCGCTGTCGCCCGAGTACCCCGAGGACCGGCTCCGCTACATGATCGAGGACAGCGGCACCCGGATCGTCCTCACCCAGGCGCACCTGCGGGAGCGGCTGGCCGCGCTGGTCCCGGCCGGCACCGCGATCCTCACCTTCGAGGAGGCACCGGCCGCGCCCGGCCCGGCCGAGCCGGGGCCCGCGCCGGAGTCGCTGGCCTACGTGATCTACACCTCCGGCAGCACCGGCCGCCCCAAGGGCGTCCAGATCGAGCACCGCTCGGTGGTCTCCCAACTGCGCTGGATGCTCACCGCCGGGCACCTCGACCCCGAGGTCACCGTGCTGCAGAAGACCCCGATGAGCTTCGACGCCGCCCAGTGGGAGATCCTCGCCCCGGCCGTCGGCGCCCGGGTGGTGGCCGGCACGCCCGGCCTCTACCGGGACCCGGAGGCGCTGGTCGCCGCCGTCCGCCGGCACGGCGTGAGCGCCCTGCAGTGCGTGCCGACCCTGCTGCAGGCCCTGCTCGACACCGAGGGCTTCACCGAGTGCACCGGCCTGACCAGGCTGTTCTCCGGCGGCGAGGCGCTCTCGCTGCGGCTGGCCCGCGCCCTGGGCACCGCCCTGCCCTGGGCCTCGCTGGTCAACCTGTACGGCCCGACCGAGTGCACCATCAACGCCACCGCGCACCTGGTCGACCCGGCCGCGCTGGGCGAGGGTGCCGGCTCGGTGCCGATCGGCCGCCCGGTCGACAACACCCAGTGCTACGTCCTGGACGAGCGGCTGGCCCCGGTCGGCCTCGGCGGCGTGGGCGAGCTGTACATCGGCGGCGTCCAGCTGGCCCGCGGCTACCTGCACCGGCCGCAGCTGACCGCCGAGCGGTTCGTGCCGTCCCCGTTCGCCCCGGCCGAGAAGCTGTACCGCACCGGCGACCTGGTGCAGTGGAACCCGGACGGCACCCTCCAGTTCGCCGGCCGGGTCGACAACCAGGTCAAGCTGCGCGGCTACCGGGTCGAGCTGGACGAGATCGCCCGCGCGATCGAGGAGCACACCTGGGTCCGCCGCTCGGCCGCCGTGGTCACCGGTGACGAGCGCACCGGCCACCAGAACCTGGTCGCCTGCGTCGAGCTGAACCCGCGCGAGGCCGCCCTGATGGACCAGGGCGGCCACGGCGGCCACCACCGGTCCAAGGCCAGCCGACTCCAGGTCCGGGCCCAGCTCTCCGACCCCGGGGTGCGCGACCCGGCCCGGCTGGCGGGCCGGGAGAAGGTCGAACTGCCGGGCCGGCGGGAGAGCGAGGCCCAGCGGCGGGCGGTCTTCGCCCG
Source organism: Kitasatospora sp. NPDC030952 (assembly GCF_055571335.1). Lineage (NCBI taxonomy): Bacteria > Bacillati > Actinomycetota > Actinomycetes > Kitasatosporales > Streptomycetaceae > Kitasatospora > Kitasatospora sp. NPDC030952. Next base: position 144,755 of record NZ_JBVIFM010000018.1, on the reverse strand, counting down.
CAAGACCTACCGCTTCTACGACGGCGGACCGGTCACCCGGGACGACCTCACCGCGCTGCTCGCCCCCCGCCCGGCCGGCCCGTTCGGCCGTGCGCTCGGTCTGCTGAGCTTCCCCGAACTCGGCCGCGTGCTGCGCTGGTTCGGCCAGTTCCACAGCGAGGAGCGACTGCTGCCCAAGTACGCGTACGCCTCCCCGGGCGCGCTGTACGCGACCCAGCTGTACCTGGAGACCGGCGGCCTGGACGGCCTGGCGGCCGGGCTGTACTACTACCACCCGGTCGAGCACGGCCTGATCCGGATCGGCGAGGCGCCCGCCGCCGACGAGCCGTACCTGACGCTGCACTTCTCCGGCCGGACCGGGGCGATCGAACCGGTGTACAAGAACAACATCCGCGAGGTGCTGGAGTTCGAGACCGGCCACATGCTGGGCGTCCTGGAGGAGGTGCTGCCCGAGTACGGGCTGGAGGTGCGCCCGCTCGGCTTCGACCCGGCCGTCCAACGACGGCTGGACGTCGCCGAGGAGGACCACTACCTGGGCGGCTTCACCGTCGACCGCAACCGCGGCGCGGCCCCCGAGGAGCACACCGAGCTGTACGTCCAGGCCCACGCCGACCGGGTGGACGGCCTGCCGGCCGGCCTCTACCGTTACGCCGACGGCGAGTTGGCCCGGGTCGCGGACGACGTGGTGGAGGCCAGGCAGGTGATCGCGATCAACCAGGCCGTCCACGCCCGGGCCGCGTTCGGCATCACCGCCGTCTCGCGCGCCGGGGAGGACTGGCTGGAGTACATCGCCCTCGGCGCCAAGCTGCACCACCTGCAGCGCAACGGCCTGGGCCTGGGCTTCATGTCCTCCGGCTACAGCTCCAAGTCCGGCCACCCGCTGCCCGCTTCGCGCCGGATCGACGAGATCCTCGGTTCGGTGGGCATCGCCACCGGCGCGTCCTACTTCTTCCTCGGCGGCCGGGTGAGCGAGGAGCAGATCCGCAGCGAGGGCATGCACGAGGACACCGTGCACATGAAGGGGCCGGCCGAGATCATCAAGGACGAACTCGCCACCCTGCTGCCCGACTACATGCTGCCCAACCGGGTGCTGATCCTCGACTCCCTGCCGCTCACCGCGAACGGCAAGGTCGACCTCAAGGCCCTGGCCGGCTCCGACGCCGTCCGCACCGCCGAGGTGCGCGGCGAGTACGTCGCCCCGCGCACCGCGCAGGAGCGGTGGCTGGCCGAGGCCTGGGGGCAGGCGCTCGGGTACGAGGAGGTGTCGGTGACGGACGAGTTCTTCGCCGTCGGCGGCAACTCGCTGATCGCCGTCGCGCTGGTCAACCGGATCAACCGGGAGTTCGGCACCTCGCTGCCGCTGCAGGTGGTCTTCGAGTGCCCGGAGCTGGCGGACCTGGCGGCCCGGATCTCCACTTCGGACGACCCGGCGGCCTCCCGCCTGGTGCCGCTGCAGACCGGGGAGCGCGGCCGACCGGTGTTCTGCTGGCCCGGACTGGGCGGCTACCCGATGAACCTGCGGCTGCTCGGCCGGGAGGCGAGCGACGGCCGCGCCTTCTACGGGGTGCAGGCGCACGGCATCAACGAGGGCGAGACGCCGTACGCCACCATCCGGGAGACGGCCGACGCCGACGTCGCCGAGCTGCGCCGGGTGCAGCCCGAGGGTCCGTACACCCTGTGGGGCTACTCCTTCGGCGCCCGGGTCGCCTTCGAGGCCGCCTGGCAGCTGGAGCAGGCCGGCCAGAAGGTCGAGGAGCTGCTGCTGATCTGCCCCGGCAACCCGCACGTCCGGCGGGCCGACGGCCGGCAGTACGGCCGCCAGGACGGCCGGGAGGCCTCGTACGCCGACCCCGCGTACGTGACCATCCTGTTCTCGGTGTTCGCCGGCGCGATCAGCGGGCCCGAGCTGGAGCGTTGCCTGGCGGAGACCGTCGACGAGTCCACCTTCGTGGCCTGCGTGCACCGGATGCTGCCCGCGCTGGGCGAGCGGGTGATCCGCCGGATCACCCGGATCGTGGGCGAGACCTACGAGTTCGAGTACAGCTTCCGCGAGCTGGCCGAGCGGCGGCTGGCGGCGCCGGTCACCATCCTCAAGGCCTCCGGTGACGACTACTCCTTCATCGAGGGCAGCACCGGCTACTCGGCCGCCCCGCCCACCGTGGTGGAACTGGCCGGGGACCACTACGGGGTGCTGAAGGAGCACGGGGTGCTCGAACTGGTCGCCGCCATCCGGGCGGTGGCGCGGAAGACGGCCTGACGCGGCGCGGCCACCGCTGACGCGGACACGCTCACGGATGGCCCAGGATCCGTGACCGCGGGAGCCCCTTCGGATAGGGATGGCTCGGCTTTCCGCCGAACCCGTCTCGATCCGAAGGGGCTTCCCCATGCTCTCGAAGAACTCCGCACTGGCCACGGCCTGTTGCGCCCTGCTGCTGGCCGCGCCGCTCGCCCTCGCCCAGTCGGCCGCCGCCGCCAACGGCAGCAGCGGCAACAACGGCCCCAAGACCCCACAGGAGGCGGCCGCCTGCAAGAGCGTCACCGGCGCCCTGCTCGGCGGCTTCGGCAGCATGCTGGGCAACGCGGTGTGCGTGGTGCAGCCGGCCGACCAGGGCTGAGCCGGCCGCGCGGCAGGCGGCGGCGGGCGCCCGATCAGGCGCCCGCCGCCACTCCGGTAGCTGCCCGCTGCGGAGCCGCCGGTGAGGGAGACCCGCCCGGAGGACCTGGCCAGGCGGACGCTGGAGATCCGCACGGCCGTCGAGGTCGAGACCGAGGACTGACCGGCCGGTTCGGTTCTCGCCGTTGCCGTTGCCGTCGCCGTCGGTGGCCGGGCCGGGCCGGTCAGGCGATGCGGGTCGGGGTGTCCGTGAGGGTGTGGCCGGTGGTGGTGAGCAGGGTGGTGAGGGCGGTGGGGGTCAGTGCGTGGGGGGTGCGGAGGAAGAGTTCGTCGGCGGCGGGGTGGGGGTGGAGGGAGAGCACGGTGATCCGGTGCTCGGCGAGGGTGGCGCCGGTGTGGGCGTGGGCGGTGGTGCGAACCCGCCAGAGGGTGGTCGGGGGTGGGGCGTGGGGGGACCACCAGGCGTGCAGCACGGCCGCGGTGAGCAGCGCGAGGGCGGAGCCGGCGAGGACGATCGGGCCGTCGGAGCCGTGGAGGACGACCTTCGCGATCAGGTCGGCCGCGGTGACGGAGAGGAAGGCGGCGGCGAGTTCGACGGTGTCCCGGCGCCAGCGGCGGGCACGGTGGAGGGAAGGCTTCGAGTGCTCCATGGCATCCACCGTGCCCGACCGGTGTTTCCCGGTCACGACCCCGCCGTCACCTGTCCGTTAAGGTCCGGCCGGCTGTGTTACGGCTGCAGCTCGCGGGCCGCGGCCTTGACCTCGTCCAGGAGCAGCCGCAGGTCGTCCTCGGTGGTCGCGGGGTTGAGCAGGCAGGCCCGGAGCATCTCGTGGCCGCCGAGCCGGGCGCCCGTGACGAAGACCCGTCCGCGCCGCTGGACGGCGACCGGCAGCTCGCGGTTGAGGGCGTCGCGGGCCGCTTCGCTCCGTCCGGTGGCCCGGTGGCGGAACGCCACGATGGAGGTCTGCACCTCCGCCAGCAGCTCCAACTCCTCGTCGGCCTGGACGAGTTCGCCGAGTCGGCGGGCGAGCGCGGTGCACCGGGCGATGTCCTGGACGAGGCCGCTGCGGCCGCGGTGGGCGATGGTGGCCCAGACCTTGAGGGCGCGGAACGGGCGGGTCTGCTCGGTGCCGTACTCGGAGAACCAGCCGAGTTCCCCGGCGGCCTCGTCGCGCAGGTAGGACGGGACGAGGCTGAAGGTGCCGCGGAGCTCCTCGGTGTCGCGGACCAGGGCGCAGCCGCAGTCGACCGGGACGCCGAGCCACTTGTGCGGGTCGAGGGCGAGCGAGTCGGCGCGCTCCAGGCCCGCGTAGCGGTGGGCGATGGCCGGGTCGAGCCGGCCGAAGGCGCCGTACGCGCCGTCCACGTGCAGCCACAGGCCCTGCTCCTGGCAGAGGTCGGCGACGGGCTCGAAGGCGTCGACCGCGCCGGTGCCGACGGTGCCGGCCGAGGCGACCACCAGGAAGGGCAGCAGTCCGGCGGCGCGGTCGCGTTCGACGGCCGCCCGCAGCTCGGCGGGGTCGAGGAGGCCGTCGGGGCCGGTGGCGAGGGTGCGCAGGTGCCGGCTGCCGAGGCCGAGGAGTTCGGCGGCCTTGCGGACGCAGGAGTGGGTCTCGCCGGTGACGTAGCCGACCAGCGGCGGCAGGCCGGTCAGGCCGTCCTCGCGGACGTCGTGGCCGGCCCGGCGGGCGGCGCGGTTGCGGGCGGCGGCGAGGCAGACGATGGTCGCCATCGAGGTGCCGGAGGTGAGGAGTCCGCCGCCGGCCGGGTGCGGGAAGCCGACGAGTTCGGCGATCCAGCGGACGACGGCGCGTTCCAGGTGGACGTCGGCGTGGTCGCCGCCGGCCGAGCTGGGGTTCATCGCGGCGGCGGCGAGGGTGGCGAGCACCCCGGCGGGGGCGGGGGCGGAGTTGACCCAGCCGAAGAAGCGCGGGTTGCCGTTGCCCATGGGGTACGGGAGGACGTCCCGCCCGATGGCGGCCGGCAGTTCGGCGAGCGGTCGGCCCTCGGCGGGCAGCGGGGCGTCGAGCAGGGCCTGCCGGGCGGCGTCGTCCATCGGCTGCCAGACCGGGCGGGCGGGCAGTCCGGCGAGGTAGTCGGCGACCAGGTCGGCGGTGGCGTGGGCGGCGCTGCGGAAGTTCTCGGTGGTCAACGGAGTGCTCCAGGGGCCGGGGGAGGCGCGGCGTCCTCGGCGCACCGTGATCAGCAGATGGTACGGAAGGGGCCCGCGCCGTGTGGCGCGGGCCCGGTGGGTGGGACGGGGACGATCAGTCGAGGGAGGAGGACAGCCCGCCCGCGGAGCGGCAGTAGCCCTGCATCTCCTTGTTGGTGATCTTCGCGCAGAGCCGCCCGGCCGCGCCGCCGTCCGTGTAGTTGACGGTGTAGTAGCTGACCAGCCCCTCCGCGCAGGCCTTGCGCTGCCAGCCGTCGGCGGCGGTGGCGCACTGCTGGGCGGCCCAGTCCTCGCGGTCCAGGTTGTACTTCATGGTCCGGGAGCCGACGCCCCGGCTGCAGTCCACCGCCCCGCCGTTGGCCTTGCCGTTGAGGCACCACTTGAGGGCGTCGGCGTAGACCTCGGGGTGGTTCGGGTAGTCGTGCGAGGACAGGTAGAAGGTCGGGGCGTAGAAGTAGCAGGCGGACTGGAACAGCGAGGGCTGGTCCTTGCACGGGTAGAGCGGGTCCTGGGCGAGCTTGTCGGCGGGCAGGTTGGCCTTGGCCTGCTCGTCCTCCTCGTCCGGGCCGAAGAGCTGCATGAACAGGCCCTCGGAGCAGCGGATCCGGTTCTGGTCGGTGGTGAACTTGTTGCACAGTTCGCGCGCCTTGGCGACGTCCTGCTTGGCGACGAACATCGTGCCGTGGCCGACGCCGTGGATGCAGGGGCCGCTGTTCTTGGGGGCGCACAGCTTGAGCAGGTCCACCTCGGGCTGGGTGGAGGCGTTGAGCATCTCCTCGACCGCGCCGTGCAGGTAGCCGGCCGCGCAGGTCTCGTGGGGGAAGGAGATGACCTTCTGGAAGTCGGCGTTGAAGCGCTTGACCGCCGCGTGGCCGAGCTCGTGCGCGATCGGGTGGCAGAAGCGCACGGTGTACGGCTTCTCCTTGGTGATCTTGTCGAGGTCGGCGAGGGCGACGCCGGGGTCGGTGGCGTCCATCTCGGCCATCATCTTGTTGCGCAGCGTCGAGCGGGTCCACACCGCCGGATCGCCGGGCGTGGTGGCGCTCGCGGCGCCGGCCCCGACCGCCTGGGCGCCGGGGGCGGCGGGGGCCGTGGCGGGGGCGGGCGACGTGGTGGCCGTGGCGGGCGACCAGTCGGTGACGGCCACCGAGCCGAGGCCCAGGACCCCCAGGAGCAAGGCGGTGAGAATCGCGAAGACTCGCGGCTGCATGACGGGATCCCCCGGCGGATCGAGGTGAACGGTTCGCTCCCATCCTGACGGCACGGGGGCGGGGAACCCGCGTTTTCGCCCGCCATTCGGGAGGTGTCGGCGACGCTACCGCATCGTCGGGACGCCCCGGTGGGGCGGGCCGGTTCCCGATGATCAAGGGGGATCGACGGCCGACCACCCGGGCGGGGTGGTCAACCGTCGGTCGGGGGCTCCGGTTCCCGGTGTTCACCCGGACGGCGCAACGGCCGCCGGTGCGGGCCGCCGCCGCGCCGGGGGCGTCAGAGCTCCAGCGTCACCTGGTACTCCGTCAGCCAGGCGTCGAGGTCCAGCGCGAGGTCGACGGCCAGTCGGACGGACTGGGGGTCGGTGTCCGGGGCGAGCGCGTCGGTGAGGCGCCGCGGGTCGAGCAGGTCGAGCGCCGGGGACTTCCGTTCGGCGGCGAGCCGGGCGAGTCCGGCGCGCAGTTGCGCCGGGTACAGCGGGTCCATCGACACCGGGTACGGGCTCTTCACCCGGTCGGCGACCGCGGCCGGCAGCACGTCTCGGACGGCGGCGCGCAGCAGGCTCTTCTCCCGTCCGTCGAAGGCCTTCATCGCCCACGGCGTGTTGAAGACGTACTGGACCAGCCGGTGGTCGCAGAACGGCACCCGCACCTCCAGTCCGCCGGCCATGCTCATCCGGTCCTTGCGGTCGAGCAGGATGCAGACGAAGCGGGTCAGGTTGAGGTACGAGATCTCGCGCATCCGCCGCTCCAGCGGGTCGGCCGAGTCCAGGTGCGGGACCTCGGCGAGCGCCTCGCGGTAGCGGGCCCGGCGGTAGCCGTCCAGGTCGAGCTTGCGGAGCAGGTCGGCGTCGAGCAGCCGCTCGCGCGGGGCGGAGCCGGTGCCGGCGATGGCGGCGACGCTGGCGGCCCAGGGGAAGTCGTCGGTGGCGACGGCCGCGGGGTCGTGGAACCAGCGGTAGCCGCCGAAGAGTTCGTCCGCGGACTCGCCGGACAGCGCGACGGTGGAGTGCCGGCGGACGTCCCGGAAGAGCAGCAGCAGTGAGACGTCCATGTCGCCGACGCCGTTCGGCAGGTCGCGGGCGCGCACCGCGGCGGAGCGCAGGGCCGGGTCGGCGAGTTCGGCCGGGTCCAGCTCGATCACGCTGTGGTCGGCGCCGACGTGGTCGGCGAGCAGCCGGGCGAACGGCCCGTCCTGGGACTGCCGGACCGGGTCGGCGTGGAAGTCCTGCGGCCGCCCGGCGAAGTCCACCGCGAAGGAGCGCACCGGGCCGGCGCCGGCGGCGGCCAGCGTCCTGGCGGCGAGGGCGGTGACGGCGCTGGAGTCCAGGCCGCCGGAGAGCAGCGAGCAGAGCGGCACGTCCGCGTCCAGCTGGCGGTGGACGATGTCGTCCAGCAGCGCCCGGACGGTGGCGATGGTCGACTCCAGGCTGTCGGCGTGCTCGCGCGCCTCCAGGCCCCAGTAGCGGCGCACCGAGAGGCCGCCGCGGCGCACCCGCACCAGGTGCCCGGGCCGGACCTCCAGGACGTCCCGGTACGGGGTGAGGCCGGGGGTGCGGGTGTGGGCGAGCAGTTCGCGCAGCCCGTCCAGGTCGACCACGGCGCGGACCGAGGGGTGGGCCAGCAGCGCCTTCATCTCGGAGCCGAACAGCACGCCGTCCGGGGTCGGGTGGTAGTACAGCGGCTTGACGCCCATCCGGTCGCGGACCAGCAGCAGCTCCTCGCGCCGGGCGTCCCAGATCGCGAAGGCGAACATGCCGTTCAGCCGCTCGGCCAGGCCCTCGCCCCACTCCAGGTAGGCGTGCAGCACGACCTCGGTGTCGCTGCGGGTGCGGAAGCGGTGGCCGGCCGCCGCCAGCTCCGCGCGCAGCTCGCGGTGGTTGTAGACCTCGCCGCTGTAGCTGAGCACGGCCAGCGTGCGGCCGTCGTGCTCGACGGCCATCGGCTGGACGCCGCCCTCGACGTCGATCACCGCGAGGCGGCGGTGGCCGAGTGCGGCGTGCGGCTCCAGGTGGACGCCCCCGGCGTCGGGGCCGCGGCAGATCTGGGTGGCCGTCATCGCATCGAGGACGGCCCGTTCGGCGGTCAGGTCGCGGTCGTAGGCGACCCATCCGGTGATCCCGCACATCAGCAAGCCCTCCGGTCTTCGGCTGGGTGTGTGCCGGAGATCACGCTAAGGGCGGAATCGGCGCGGCATCAAGAGTCCGTCGGGAAGGTGACAGCAGGGGGTCCGATTGGTCACCTGAGCGGAAAGTCGCAAAGCCTGCCCGATTTCGGGCAAGATCTTTGGTCTCGGCGAGCGAGACGACCTAGAGTTCTCAGTCGTGCCGAGCTCACCCCACCCTCACGAAGACCTCCTCGCCCATCTCTCCCGGACCAGCCCGCTCGGGCCCCGGGAAGCGGCGCGGGTCGTGGCGGAGGTGCTGGCGTACTTCTCCGAGACCACCGAGGAGTACGTCCGTCGCCGCCACGGCGAGCTGCAGGCACGAGGCCTCACCAACGAACGGATCTTCGCCCGGCTCGCCGAGGAGCTGCCCGCCCGCCGTGTCGCGGCGCCGGAGCTCTCGGCCCGTCAGCTGCGCCGGATCGTCTACGGCTGAGCCCGGTCCCACCCCTATCTCTGGAGGAGTCCACGCATGTGCGGAATCGTGGCCTACATCGGCCCCAAGGACGCGACCCCCTTCCTGCTGGAGGGCCTCGCCCGGCTGGAGTACCGCGGCTACGACTCGGCCGGCGTCGCCGTCGCCGGACGCACCGGCGGGCTCAAGCTCCGCAAGGTCAAGGGCCGGGTCGCCGACCTCGCCGCGGCCGTACCGGCCCGCTTCAAGGGCGGCACCGGCATCGGCCACACCCGCTGGGCCACCCACGGCGTGCCCAGCGACGCCAACGCCCACCCGCACCTGGACAACGCCGAGCGCATCGCCGTCGTCCACAACGGCATCATCGAGAACGCCGACGAGCTGCGCGCCAAGCTGACCGCCGACGGCGCGGTGTTCCGCTCCGAGACCGACACCGAGGTGCTCTCCCACCTGATCGCCGCCCACGCCGCCGAGGGCGTCGAGCTGGAGGACGCCGTCCGCGCCGCGCTCGGCCGGGTCGTCGGCACCTACGGCATCGCGGTGCTGGACTCCGAGCAGCCCGACCGCATCGTGGTCGCCCGCAACGGCAGCCCGATCGTGCTCGGCATCGGCGAGAAGGAGATGTTCGCCGCCTCCGACGTCTCCGCCCTCGTCCGCTACACCCGCCAGGTGGTGCACCTGGAGGACGGCGAGCTCGCCACCGTCCGGGCCGACGGCTTCCGCACCTTCACCGCGGACGCCCGCACCACCCACCGCCAGCCGTCCACCGTCGACTGGGAGATCGACTCCTTCGACACCGGCGGCTACGAGCACTACCTGCTCAAGGAGATCCACGAGCAGCCCGGCTCCGTCGAGCGCACCCTCAGCGGCCGGCTCGACGAGCGCTTCAGCACCGCCCACCTGGGCGGCCTCAACCTGGACGCCCGGGAACTGCGCGAGATCCGCCGGGTCAAGATCCTCGGCTGCGGATCCGCCTACTACGCGGGCGAGATGGGCGCGCAGCTGATCGAGGAACTCGCCCGGATCCCCGCCCACAGCGAGCCCGCCTCCGAGTTCCGCTACCGCAACCCGGTGATCGAGGCCGACACCCTGTACGTCGCGGTCAGCCAGTCCGGCGAGACCTACGACACCCTCGCCGCCGTCCAGGAGATCAAGCGCAAGGGCGGCCGCGTCCTCGGCGTCGTCAACACCGTGGGCAGCGCCATCGCCCGCGAGTGCGACGGCGGCATCTACCTCCACGCCGGGCCCGAGGTCTCCGTCGCCTCCACCAAGGCGTTCACCTCCACCGTGGTCGCGTTCGCCCTGCTCGCCCTGCACTTCGGCCGCATCCACGACCTCTCGCCCGCCGACGGCCGCCGGATCGTCTCCGCCCTCCAGGCCCTGCCCGACCAGATCCGCGAGGTTCTGGAGCAGAGCGAGTCCATCGCCAAGCTGGCGGCCGAGTACGCCGACTCGACCGGCATGATGTTCATCGGCCGGGTCCGCGGCTACCCCGTCGCCCGGGAGGGCGCGCAGAAGCTCAAGGAGATCTCCTACGTCCACGCCGAGGCCTACCCGGCGAGCGAGCTCAAGCACGGCCCGCTGGCCCTGATCAGCCCCGAGCTGCCCACCGTCGCCCTCGTCCCGGACGACGAGCTGCTCGACAAGAACCTCACCACCCTCGGCGAGATCAAGGCCCGCTCCGGCCGTGTCATCGCCGTCGCCCACCGCCGGCCCGAGGACAAGCTCGTCGACCACTGCATCCTGGTCCCCAAGAGCGAGCCCGAGCTGGACCCGCTGCTCCTCAACATCCCGCTCCAGCTGCTCGCCTACCACGCGGCCGTCGCCCTCGGCCGGGACGTGGACAAGCCGCGCAACCTGGCGAAGAGCGTCACGGTGGAGTAGGACCGATCGGCAAACGGTGGGCGGGCCCGGTCGCGGTGTGGGTGCCGCGGCCGGGCCCGGCCGTAGTTCGTTCTTCGGCGCTCGGCGTTCGGCGTCCGGCGTCAGAAGACCGAGCAGCCCGAGAGGGTGGTGAGGGTGTCCAGGGCGGTGACGGCGGCGACGGAGTTGCCGGCCTGGTCGAGGCGGGGGCCCCAGGCGCAGACGGCGGCGCGGCCGGGGAGTATCGCGAGGATGCCGCCGCCGACGCCGCTCTTGCCGGGCAGCCCGACGCGGAACGCGAACTCGCCGGCGGCGTCGTAGGTGCCGCAGGTGAGCAGCACGGCGTTGATGCGCTTGGCCTCGCTGCGGGTCATCAGCCGGGTGCCGTCGGTGCGCACGCCGTAGCGGGCGAGGAAGGCACCGGCCAGCACGAGGTCGCGGCAGCTGGCGGCGATGGCGCAGTGGGCGTAGTAGTGCTCCAGCACGGTGTCGACCGGGTTCTGCAGGTTGCCGTGGCTGGCGATGAAGTGGGCGAGGGCGGCGTTGCGGTGGCCGTGCTCGGCCTCGGAGGCGGCGACCACCGGGTCGGTGTCCAGCAGCGGGTTGCCGGACTCACGGCGCAGGAACTGCCGTACGGCGCCGGACGCGTCGCCGGTCAGGGACTGCAGGCGGTCGGTGACCACCAGCGCGCCCGCGTTGATGAACGGGTTGCGCGGGATGCCGTGCTCGGTCTCCAGCTGCACCAGCGAGTTGAACGGGTTGCCGGAGGGCTCGCGGCCCACGCCCCGCCAGAGGTCCTCGCCGCCGTCACTGCTGTAGGCGAGGGCGAGGGCGAGCGAGAACAGCTTGGAGACGCTCTGGATGGAGAACGGCCGTTCCCAGTCCCCGACGCCGTGCAGCTCGCCGTCGACGGTGGCCACGGCCATCCCGAAGGCCTCCGGGTCGGCCTCGGCGAGGGCCGGGATGTAGTCGGCGACATGGCCCCGGCCCGTGGTCGCCCGGGCGGCCGCCTCGGAGGCCTCCAGCAGGACCGGGAAGTCGAGGTTCTCCACATCGAACAAGGTTCTTCACTCCACGCGCGGACGGTAGGGACACGATCGGGACCGGGGTGTCGTGCGGCGGCTCCCGGTCCGACCAGTGATTATCCGTGCCCGGGGGAGTGGTGCGGTGGTCAGGGTGGTCAGGGCCGTCAGGGCGCGTTGCTCGGGGCCTGGACCGGCGGGCCGGTCAGCAGGGTGCCGGTCTCGGAGTACGGCCAGCCGTTGGGGACGCAGCCGTGCAGGCCCTTGATCTGCTGCATCATCACCGGCGCCGGCGCCCCGGGGCCGGGGCAGTCCACGTGGCCGTTGCCGAGGATGTGGCCGACCTCGTGGTTGATCGCGAGCGCGTGGTACAGCTCCGGCTGCCCCTGGTAGAACTCGGACAGCTCGGTCCAGCGCTTCAGGTTGATCGCCACCTGGTGCTGGACACCGCAGTTCACCCAGCCGCCGGTGTCCAGCCCGTACTGGCCGCAGATCCGGTCGGTGGACTTGGGGGTCGCCAGGTAGACCGTGAAGTCCACCGGGTCGGCGGGCATCCGCTGGAACGACGCGGTGTCCCCGGCCGCCCAGCCGCGCCGGGTGTCGCCGAGGACCGCGTCCACCTCGGCGGCGAACTGCGCCGGGCTCTCCGCGATCCCGTCCTCCACCCGCACCTTGTAGCGGTACAGGTGCTCCCCGGTGCCGAACCGGGCGGAGCCGCCCGGCGCGGTGGTGAAGGCCAGCGGCGCGGGCTCGTGGTGCCAGGGCTGCCACCACAGCAGACCGGCGGTCACCGCCGCGACCAGGGCCAGGGCGAGCGCGGCGTGCCGTATTCGACGGGATGGGGCGGCGGGACTGACGGCCATGGTGGTGGGACAACTCCTGGGCAGGGCCGAATGGGCGTACAACGGGAGGAACGAGGACGTCAGTGATGACGGTTCAGGGGGCCCCGTCGGTTGCGGGGGGCGCCCGGTTCCCGGAACCACTCGATGGTGCCACCCGTGCGGCGTGTCCCTGGGGTTCGCGGCCGGATTCGGCTGTCGTAGTGCGGGTCGATCAGCTGTGCTCCGCTGACAGCCCCCTGATCGGTCACCCGACGGGTGCGTCACCCGGCGTCCCCGACGTCACCCGACCGATCCGTCACCCCGCTGGTCCGTCACCCCGCTGGTCCCTCACCCCGCTGGTCCCTCACCCCGTTGATCCCTCACCCGAGCCGCCTGGAGGCGCCGTCATGTCCATCACCACCGTCCTCACCGTCGACGGCATGAGCTGTGGCCACTGCGAGAAGACCGTCAGCGCGGGCCTCGCCGCCATCCCCGGGGTCACCGAAGTCGTCGCGCACGCGCCGAGCGGCCGGGTCACCGTGGCCTCCGCCCAGCCGCTGGAGACGGCGGCGGTCCGCAGCGCGGTGGACGGGGCCGGCTTCACCCTCGTCGACGAGATCTGAGCCCGGCCCGGTCGCGGCCCGCCGCCGAGGTGCGGCGGGCCGGCCCATGCTCTTCTCAGCCCATGCTCTTCGCGCCGTCCAGGGACTCGCGGATGATGTCGGCGTGGCCCGCGTGCTGGGCGGTCTCGGCCACGATGTGCAGCAGCACCCGGCGGGCCGACCACTCGGTGTCCGCCTCGAACCAGGGCGCCTTCGGCAGCGGCTGGGTCGCGTCCAGGTCCGCCAGGGTGGTCACCAACTCGTCGGTGCGGCGGGCGGCTTCGGCGTACGCGGCGAGCACCCCGGCGAGCGTCTCGCCCGGCAGCAGGCGGAACTCGTCGGCCCGGCGGGCCACGTCCTCCTCCGTCCAGGCGGTGAAGTCCGGCATCGCGGACGGGCCCTCCACGATGAAGTTCGCCCACATCCGCTCCACCGAGGTCACGTGCTTGACCAGGCCGCCCAGGCACAACTCGCTCGCGCAGGTCCGCAGGCCGGCCTGCTCGTCGGTGAGGTCGCGGGTGGTGAAGCGCAGGAAGTGCCGCTGCTTCTCCAGTGCGACCAGGAGGTCGGCGCGCTCGCCGGTGACGGGGGTGGTGGTGGACGTGGTGGTGGTCGTGGTCATGGTGCCGGCCTTCCGTTCGGTTCCTGCTCCTTCGGACAACCACCACGCTACGGACCATTGCGGCCACTTCCTGTCCTGAATCCGGCCACAATCGGGACATGGCGAACACCAGCACCCGGACCCTGCGACTGCTCTCCCTCCTCCAGACCCACCGCTACTGGCCCGGCGAGGAACTCGCCGACCGGCTCGGCGTCTCCGTCCGCACCCTGCGCCGCGACATCGACCGGCTGCGTGAACTCGGCTACCCCGTCGAAGCCCAGCGCGGCGTCGACGGCGGCTACCAGCTGGCCGCCGGCGCGGCCCTGCCCCCGCTGGTCATCGACGACGAGGAGGCGGTCGCCCTCGCCGTCGGGCTCCAGGCCGCCACCGACAGCCCGGTCGAGGGCGTCGCCGAGGCCTCCGTACGAGTCCTGGCCAAGGTCGTCCAGGTGATGCCCGCCCGGCTGCGCCGCCGGGTCGAGGCGCTGCGCGCCGTCACCGTCCCCGTCGACTGGGGCACCACCGGCGGCACCGGCGTCGACCCCGACGCCCTCACGGCCGCCGCCCTCGCCTGCCGCGACGGCGAACGGCTGCGCTTCTCGTACACCGCCGCCTCCGCGCGACGCACCGAACGGCACGTCGAACCGCACCGGCTGGTCTGCCTCGACCGGCGCTGGTACCTCGTCGCCTACGACCTCGACCGCGGCGACTGGCGGACCTTCCGCCTCGACCGCCTCACCGCCGCCCAGGCCACCGGCGCCCGCTTCGCCCCGCGCACCCTCCCGGCCACCGACGCCGCCGAGTTCGTCCGCGCGGGCCTCAGCGGCATGCCCCGGCCCAACCGTGTCGAGGCCCTCGTCGACGCCCCCGCCGGCCGCGTCCGCGCCCACGTCGGCCGCTGGGGCGACGTCGAGGCGGTGGACGACGCCCGCTGCCGGCTGCGGATGACCGCCGACTCCCTGGACTGGCCCGCGATGGCCCTGGGCTCCCTGGGCGCGGAGTTCCACGTCGTCCACCCGCCGGAGCTGCGGGAGCTGATCGCGGAGTGGTCGGCCCGCTTCGGGCGGGCGGCGGAGGCGGGCGTGGGGGCAGCGGGGGCGGGGGTGGGGGTGGAGTAGGAAGTCGGCCGGGCTGACTTCCGGTGCGGGGCTGGCGCCGCGGTGGTTCATGCCCGCGGGCATGACCGAGGACACTTCCGGCAGCTCATCGACGACTGCCGCCCGGCCGGGCGCACTGACCGCGCCCGGGCGCGCTGACCGGCGGCCGATATTGGGTTGGCCCGGGCGGCGGGCGGGGCGATCATGGCAGGATGTCGGATCTGCTTGAGCGGGTAGCCGCCTTCCACGTCGCCTTCGCCCGCCGCCTGGCGGCCGAGGTCATCGAACTGCCGGAGTTCCCCGGGGTCTTCGCCGTGCGGGACCCGGAGTTCGTGCTCTCCCATGAGCACAACCAGCTGGTCGTCACCGGTCCGGGCACCGACCCGGCGGCCCTGCCGGGGCTGGCGGCGCGCTGGCTCGGGCCGCGCCGGCAGTACGTGATCAGCGTGCTGGACGAGGCGTGGGGCGAGCGGGCCGCGCCGGTGCTGGCCGAGGCCGGTTACGAGCGCAGCGCCGTCGTGGTCCTGGCCAGGGGTACGGCGGGCTGCGCACTGCCCGAACCGGCCGCCCTGCCGACGGAGTTCGCCGAACTGCGGGAGGCCGTCCGGCGGCAGCAGAGGGAGTGGTACGAGGACGAGGAGTTGCTCCGGCAGCTCACCGACCGTCGGCCGACCAGGCTGCGCGGCGCCGAGCAGGTGCACTTCCTGGCCGCCCGGGCAGCGGACGGCGAGGTCGCCGCCTGGGTCGACCTCTACCTCGAACCGGCCGTGGGGCTGGCCCAGTTGGAGGATCTGGTCACCGCGCTCCCGCACCGTGGGGCCGGCCACGGCGACACCCTGCTCGCCAGTGGCCTGGCCCTGGCGGCGGCGGCCGGGATCCCGCGGCTGTTCCTGCTGGCGGACGCGGCCGACTGGCCGCGCGAGTGGTACGCGCGCCGGGGCTTCGTCGAGATCGGCCGCAGCCTGTCCTTCCAGACGCACTGACGGCCCGGACGTGCCCGGACGTGCGAGGTCGTGCGCGATCGTGCGGATGAGCCAGGATGGGGGCATGGACGCGGAGCGGGCGCTGCCCGGTGACCTGATGGCCGTCGACACCCCGGCGCTGCTGCGGCTGGCGGAGCGGGCCGCCGACCTCGGCCTCTCCCAGCGCCTGGACCCGGCCTGGCTGAGGACGCACGCGGCACCCGAGGGGCGGCACTACCTGCGGGCGGCACGGTGGCATGCCATGGCCCACCGCCCGGCACTGCCACGCCAGTTGCGCTGCGACCTGGTGCTGGAGCTGCGGACCGGCGAGCAGCTGCTGAGCCTGCTGGACGTGCTGCCCGAGGACTTCGAGCGGCTGTCGGCCGTGACGTCCCGGGACGAGGGCCTGCCGGTGGCCCGGCTGCTGGGCGGCGGCGGGCTGCGGTCGGTCAGGGAGTTCGAGGAGGGGCTCCAGGGCTGACCGGCGGCGGGGCCGGGCGCCCCCAGTGACTGGCGACGGTCTCCGCGAAGGCGCGGGCCAGCGGCCCCAGGGTGTCCCAGTCCCGGGCGGCCCAGCCGACGGTGAGGCCCGGCAGGTCGGGCAGCGGGACCAGCCGCAGGCCGGGGTGGCCGGGGCCCTGCCACTCGGGCAGCGCGGGCACCACGGCGTGGCCGAGGCCGAGTTCGGCCAGCAGGATCGCGGTGTCCCAGTCGGTGACGCTGGTGTCGAAGACCGGCCGGATCCCCGACTTGCCGAGCCAGTCGTCGAGTTGGGAGCGGGACACCGAGTTCTGCGGCAGTCCGATGAGCCGGGCGTCCTGCAGGTCGGCGGGTTCGATGCGCTCCCGGGCGGCGAGCGGGTCGGCGGCCGCCACGGCCAGCACCCAGGGCAGGTCGGCGACGGGCCGCTGCTCGACGCCGCGGACCGGGGTGCCGAGGGTGATCCAGGCCAGGTCGACGTGCCCGGCGGTGAGCGCCTCCAGGCAGTTGCGGCTGGAGATGCCGGTCTGGAACTCCAGGCTGACCTGCGGGAACCGCTCGCGGAACGCCACCACGGCCGCGGACATGAAGTGCCGGATGCTGGTGGCACCGGTGGTGATCCGCACCGATCCGCCCTCGCCGCGCGCGAGTTCGGCGATGGTCCGCAGCGCGTGGTCGATGCCGCCCAGGCCGGTGGCGACGGCGGTCTGCAGATGGCGTCCGGCCTGGGTGGGCACCACTCCGCGCGGATGCCGCTCGATCAGGGTCAGGCCCAGCTCACGCTCCAGCCGCTTGACGTGCTGGCTGACGGCGGACTGGCTGCACGCCAGCTCGCGGGCGACGGCGCTGAGTGAGCCGGCCCGGCAGACGGCGGCGAACACGCGGAGGTCGTCGAGGGTCACGAGCGCCCAGGGTACTGCCGGGACCGAGCCGGTGGTCGCGGGCCCACGCCCACCCAAGCGGCAGCTTGGGGGTTTCCCAGGAAATCAACGGATTGACTTGGAGGTTCGCCAGGATCGACCATCGTTGCCAGGGCCCGCGAGAGGGCGGCAACCCGCCCGCTGCCTTCGCGGCGTTCCGGACGCGTAGAGGCGGGGGCACGGCGGGTGTCGACCCATGAGGTCGCTGGTCGAGTGTCGAGGCGGTCAGGCAGTCGAGGGGGAGCGGAATGCGGTACGCGGATGGTCCGGGCACCCAGTGCGAGGTGTTCGTCCGGGCCGGCCTGGAACGGGTCTGGGCGCTGGTCACGGACATCGGACTGTCCGCCCGGTTCAGCCCGGAGCTGCAGCGGGTCCAGTGGCTGGACGGCGCGGACGGCCCCGCCCCGGGCGCGCGCTTCGAGGGGCACAACAGCCGGGCGGGCATGCCGGACTGGCGGACGGTCTCCGAGGTGCTGGAGCTGGCCGAGCACCGCGCCTTCGCCTGGGCCGTCATGGACGCGGACGGCCGGTACGGCGACCCGGTGGCGGAGCCGGCCGGCGCACTGGCCCGCTGGCGCTTCGACCTGGCCGCCGAGGACGGCGGCACCCGGGTGCGCCACTCGGTGGTGATCGGTCCGGGTCGCAGTGGTGTCACCCGGGCGATCGACGCCCGGCCGGAGGCTGAGGAGAAGATCGTCGCCTTCCGGCTGGGCGAGCTGCGGACCGGGATCACGGCGACCCTGGAGGGCGTCAAGTCCCTTGCCGAGGCCGGAAGTTAGCGTGCTGGAGGCCGATCGACAGCCGGACTTCGACGAGTTGTACGGGGCCGTCCGCTCCTCGGCGGAACGCCTCCGCACGGGCCTGGAGCAGCTCACCGACCGCCAGGCCCGGGAGCCCTCGCTGCTGCCCGGTTGGAGCCGGGGCCATGTGTTGACCCACCTCGCCCGCAGCGCCGACGCCTACCGGTGGATGTTCGCCCTGGCCCGTACCGGCACCGCGCCCGGGCCGCGGGTCGACGCCGCCGAGCTGGCACGGCAGTTGGGCGAGGGCGCGGGGCGCGGCGCCGAGGCCCTGGTGGCCGACCTGCGGGCCGCCCTGGACGGGCTGCTGCGGGACGCCGCCGAACTGCCCGCCGCCCGCCGGGCGGTGCTGGTCCCGGCGCTGGCGGGCTGGCGGCACCCGGCCTGGTACCTGCTGTGGCGGGCCTGGCGGGAGCTGGAGGTGCACGGGGTGGACCTGAACCACGGCCTTACGCCGTCCGGTTGGCCGGACGGGTTCGTTCAGCGGGCGCTGGCCGAGACGGCGGCGACGCTGGGCGCGCGGGGGGTTCCGCTGGCCCGGGTCGAGGCCGAGGATCTCGGCTCGGGGTGGACGGTCAGCGGCTCGGGGCCGGTGGTGCGCGGCCCCGGGCGGGTCCTGCTCGCCTGGCTGGCCGGGCGCGGCCCGGCGGCGGACCTGCGGGTGGATGGGGCGGCGGCGTCGGGGCTCGACGCTCTGCCTGCTCTGCCCGCTCTGCCCGCGCTGCCCGCCTGGCCGTTGCCGCCGGTGCCGGGCTGGGGCTGAGGGGGCTCGGGCTCAGGAGGCGGGCGTCCGCTCCTCGGCCTGCTGCGGGGCGGCCGCCATGTCCCGGAAGCCCCGTCGCTAGGCGTGGGCGCGCGCCGTCAGGCTCTTGGGGCGGAACGGAGGACGGCCGGGTCGACCGATCGGTTGACCCGGCCGCCCGCCGTCCACCAGGACAGTGGGCTACTCGGCCTTGAGGTGCGCCAGCGCGGTGATCAGCCGCTCGGCGATGTCCGGCGGCCACGGAAAGGCGACCGTCACCGCCCGCTGGTGCGCCAGCCCGTGCAGCCCCAGCCACAGCGCGACGGTGTCCGCGGAGGGATCGTCGCTGGTGGCCAGGCCGGCGGCGACGCACCCGGCCAGGGCCTCGGTGAGCAGTTGCAGGGACTCCTGGCCGAGGGTGCGCATCTCGTCCGCCGTCACGGCGGTGTCCTGGAGGGCGGGCACCCAGACGCCGCCGAACATGGTGCGGTAGCGCTCCGGGTGGTCCTCGGAGAACCGCAGGTAGGCGTGGCAGAGGGCGAGCAGCCGCTGCCGGGGGTCCTCGCCGGCCGCGTCCAGGGCGGCGCGCAGCTGGGCCTCCAGCTGGTCGAAGGCCTGCCGCACCACGGCCAGCATGATGGTCGGCTGGTCGGGGAAGTGCCGGTAGATCGAGGGTGCGGCGATCCCGACCCGGCGGGCGACCGACCGCAGGGTGACGGCGGTCTCGGTGCCGGCCTCGTCGAGCAGTTCGACCGCGGCGGCCACGATGTCGTCCCGCAGGCGGGCACCCTCCCCGCGGCGGTTGCGGGGGCGGCTGGGGGGTGCGCTCGGTTCGTTGTCCATGGCGTGAGCTTACAGGTGAGAACTTACGGGCGGCAGCTCTTGTGCGCCCTGAGATTACAGGTGTAACTTTACGGCCGTAGTCACACATCGGCCGATACGGAGCGACGCCATGAACGACACCCTCCCCACCCGTGCCACCGAGGTCGTCCTGCCGGGCACCGTCGACCCGGACGGCCTCCAGGTGCGCAGCCGCGACCTCCCGCTGCCCACCGCGGGCCGGGTCCTGCTGCGGATGGACGCGACCGGCGTCTCCTTCGCCGAGCAGCAGATGCGCCGCGGCAAGTACTACGACCAGCCGCCCTTCCCCTTCGTGCCGGGCTACGACGTGGTCGGCACGGTCGTCGCGACCGGCCCGGAGGTCGACCCCGCGCTGGTCGGGCGGCGGTTCGCCGCCGTCACCAAGACCGGTGCCTGGGCCAGCCTCCAACTGCTCGACGCCGCCGACCTGGTAGCGGTGCCGGACGGTGTCACGGCCGCCGACGCGGAGACCGTCGTGGTCAACGGGGTGACGGCCTGGCAGATGCTGCACCGCACCGCGAAGGTGCCGTCGGGCGCCACGATCGTGGTGCTCGGCGCCAACGGCGGCGTCGGGTCGACGCTGGTGCAACTGGCCCGGCACGCCGGGATCACGGTGATCGGCACGGCGTCCGCCCGGCACCACGACACCGTCCGCCGGCTGGGCGCGACCCCGGTCGACTACCGCGACCCGGACGCCTACCGGCGCATCCGGGAGCTCGCACCGGACGGCGTCGACGCGGTGTTCGACCACGTCGGCGGCGCCGGACTGGAGGAATCGTGGCGGCTGCTGCGCCGCGGCGGGGTCCTGGTGTCCTACGGCACCGCCGCCACCAAGGACGAGGAGGGCGACTCGCGGCTCCCGGTGCTGAAGCTGTTCGCCCGGCTGGCGCTCTGGAACCACCTCCCCAACGGCCGGTCCGCGCACTTCTACAACTTCTGGGCGGGCAGCCGCCGCCCGGCCGCCTTCCGCGCCCGGCTGCGCGAGGACCTCACCCGGGTGCTGGCCCTGCTGGCCGACGGCACGCTCACCGCCCAGATCGCCGCGGAGTTCCCGCTGGACGAGGCCGCGGCCGCCCTCGCCCTGGCCGAGTCGCGCACCGTCGCGGGCAAGGTCGTCATCGTCCGTTAGGGCGTGTCTGTCAGACGAGCCCTGGCCAGGCCGGTCTTCGAACTCCTCGCGAAACTCATGAAGTGCTGAACTCTCGCCTCCCGCAGCGGGATTGAAGCTCCCCGGTCAGGCCACGTCGGCGGAGGCCTCCGCGATGCGGGCCTCGATGTCCTGGAGGATCGGCCGGTAGGTCTCCTCGTACAGGCGCATCCTGGTCAGGCACTCGGCGAACAGCCGCCGGGAGCGGGCCTTGCGGTGGGGCATCAGGTCGTAGCGGCGCAGCCGCACCGAGCGCATGTCGACCATGAAACCGGGCCGGCAGCGCACCCCGTGGGCGTGGCGCACCTCCTCCTTGGCCTCCCGCAGCAGGCTCAGGTAGGCGTCGTGGCCGGTCTTCCAGCGGGCGGCCTCCGCCGGGGTCCCGGGCACCCCGACACCGCGCAGGGGTGGTGCGGTCGGGTCGATGACGTCGTAGAGGGTGAACTCCAGCCCCTCGGGCGCCTGGGCCCAGGGCATGACGCGCCACGGCCACGGGATCAAGGCGAAGGTGTGCTGCTGTACGCGGATCACGCGACCCCCCCGGTGGCTGGTCGCGTCGGCCGGCGCCCGGCGTCCGGGGGCCTCGGCCCCAAGGTTAGGGGAACCGGCGCGGTCGTGGTCGGCGTGCGTGATCACTCGGGGTCAAGTCGCCTGTACGGTTGCGGGGTTCGCTCAGCCAGGCGAGTGGACTCCAGGGGTCTCCGGAGAAGCGCGGAGGCTCCGTCGAAGGAGTCCCGTGCAGCCTCATGATTCCAGGTCCCCGGAAAGCTTCGCCCAGAGCGTCGAGAACCCTCCGGCCGATCTCGCCGAGAGCGGTGGGGAGTTCGAGATCAAGCTGTCCTACAACGGCACCTTCAAGGGGTACGTGGGCCTCTACGGGAACGGCTGCACCACCTGGTCCGACTCGGCGCTGACGTTCATCGAAGAGACGGACAGCGGCGGCAAGATCTACTTCCGGGTCACTCAAGGTGGCTGGAAGGGCTCCTACCTCTCCTGCAGCAACAACGCCTATGTCGGGCTCCACGGTTGGTCCAAGGCCGTGCCGTGGAGGTTCGAAGTCGTCGACGGCGTCAAGCGGCTCCGGTGTCGGTGGAACCACCAGCCCCTGTCGTTCTACTCCGATTCAAACAAGTACCTCCACGCCTGGGGCGACTACAACAGGCTGGAGGCGGAATCAGTGCCTGTCTAGCCCGGGCTTCCTTGGGGCGAGCGGCTGTTGGCATCCCCCAGGTACCGGACGGCGCGGTGGAACCGCGCCTGGTGCTCCGGCCGCGCCGGTCGCCCTCGCGACCGCCGCGGCTGCTGCGTTCGGAGGGCGTTCCGGGGCGGGCTGGGGGGTCAGCCGGTGGGGGTGCCGACCTGGTCGCGTTCGAGTGCGGAGCGCAGGGTGGCCAGGGTGCGTGCGGTCGCCGACAGGGTGGGGGCGTCGAGCGCGCCCGCGAGCAACTCTGCCAGGCCCTCCCTGAAGGTCCGCTCCGCCGCCTCGACGAGCCGCGCCCCGTCGTCGGTCAGGACCAGCAGCGAGGACCGGCGGTCCGCGGGGTTCGGCCGGCGGGCGGCCCAGCCCTGCTTCTCCAGGCGGTCGACGCCCTTGCTGGTCGCCCCGACACCGATGGCGAACTCGGCGGCGACGTCGGCCACCCGGCAGCCGGGGTGGCGGCGCAGGTGGTCCAGGAGCTCGTACTGCGAGGTGACGATCCCGTGCCGCTCGCGGAGCCGGTCGTTGAGGGCGTTGTACAGGCGCGTCTCGCACCGGACCAGGTCGGCGAAGAGCTCCGGGAGGTCGGCTGCGGAGAGGGCTCCGTGCAATGTATCTTCCACGGCATATAGTGTACGGGAAGCTACTTGAGGCAGGAGTGTGCCCATGAGCAGGGAACAGCGCAGCCGGATCGATGCGATGCTGCGGCAGCCGAGGGCGGCCGGGCAGTCGGGGCCTGAGGGACAGTCGGGGGCCGGGACGAAGTCGGGGGCTGAGGCGAAGCCGGGGGCAGCGGGGCCCGCGGGGCCGCCGTCGGTGGAGGAGATCCGGGCCGGGTTCCGGGAGCTGATGGCCGGGATGATCGTGCCCCACGACTCCATCCGCACCGCGCCGACCGTCCTCGGCGACCGGCCCGCGCTGCGCGTCGAGCCGAGGGGCGTGGCGGAGGGCGGGGCCGAGGGCGGGGCCGAGCGCGGTCCGGACGGTGGTCCGGGGGCGGGGACGATCCTGTACTTCCACGGCGGCGGCTGGGTCTTCGGCTCGCCCGAGACCGCCCTCTCGCTGACCGGCAACCTGGTGGCCAGGACCGGTCTCGGGGCGTACTCGCTGGACTACCGTCTCGCCCCCGAACACCCCTTCCCGGCCGCGATCGAGGACTGCCTGAGCGCCTACCGCGCACTCCTCGACCAGGGCGAGGACCCCTCGGCCATCGCCCTCGCGGGGGACTCGGCCGGCGGCGGACTCGCCGTCACCACGTGCCTCGCCGCCCGGGACGCGGGCCTGCCGCAGCCGGCCGCCGTACTCGCCTTCTCCCCGGGCCTCGACGCCACCCGGAGCGGCGCGAGCATGCGGACCAAGGAGGGCATCGACCCGATCTTCACCCGGGCCGCCCTGGACCACACCGGGGCCATGTACCTCGGCGGAGCCGATCCTCGGCAGCCGCTGCTCAGCCCGGCCGTGCACGCCGACCTCACCGGCCTGCCCCCGATGCTGATTCAGGTCGGCACCAACGAACTGCTGCTGGACGACTCCACCCGGCTGGCCGCGCGGGCCGGCGCGGCGGGCGTGGACGTCGTCCTGGACATCACCGCCGATGCGCCGCACGTGTTCCAGTGCTTCGCGGGCGTCCTGGACGAGGCGGACGAGGCGCTCGACCGCGCCGCCCTCTTCCTGCGCCAGCGGATCCGCGCCGGGCGGACGCCTACCGCGTAGCCGTGCACGGACCGCGTAGCCGTGTACCGACCGCGTAGCCGTGCACCCGCCGGGTGGCTGTGCACCCGCCGGGTGGCTGTGCACCGGTCCGGTGGCTGTGTACGGGTCGGGTGGCCGTGCACCGGTCGGCCCTGACGGGGTCGGCCCGTGATCAGGCCCCGGCGCCCGCCTGGCGGAGCAGGTAGGCGCCGGAGGCGGCGGCCAGCAGGGCCATGCAGGCGGCGAACACCAGACCCGCGTGGGCCAGGCCGAGCGGCCCGGTGAGCAGGCCGACGCCGATCACCGGGATCGAGATGCCGAAGTAGGCGACCACGAACAGCGCCGACAGGGCACCGCCGCGGTGCTCCGCCGGGCTCGCGGCGGCGACCTCGCCCACCGCCCCGCGCAGGCCCATGCCCTGCCCGGCGCCGCCGACCAGCGCGGCGAGCACCAGGAAGGCCAGGACGGCCCAGGCCAGCGAGCCGGCCAGCAGGGCCAGTCCGGCGATCAGCACCAGGCAGCCCAGTGGGATGGCCCGCGCGGTGCCCAGCCGGGGGACCAGGAGCTGGCCCAGGGTGGAGGCCAGGAAGGCCGAGGAGACGACCAGGCCGACCAGCGCCCGGTTGTGCACGCCCAGGCCCTCGGCGAGGAAGGCCGGGCTGACCGAGGTGAACAGGCCCAGCAGCGAGAACCCGGCGAAGGCCGCGAGCGCGGCCGGCACGAACACCCGCCGGACCTCCGGCGGCAGACCGGGCCGGACCGGCCGGGCGGTGCGCAGCGGACGGGCACCGGCGACGGTCTCCGGCAGCCGCAGAAGGGCACCGACGGCCATGGCGATCAGCACCAGGTGCACGACGAACGGCAGCACCAGCGGGTGCGGGGCGTACTGGGAGAGCAGGCCCGCCAGCAGCGGTCCGAAACCCAGGCCGCCCATGTTGGCCGCGGTCGCGACGAAGCCCGCCCGCCCCCGGTGCCGTGGCGGCGCCAGTTCCAGCACGTACGCCGTGGCGGTACCCGTGAACACGCCCGCCGACAGACCGGACAGCAGCCGGCCCAGGAGCAGCAGCGGCACGCTGTCCGCCGTCAGGAACACGACGGCGCTGCAGGCCGAGCTGACCAGCCCGCACAGCAGCACCGGTCGGCGCCCGACCGCGTCGGACACATTGCCGACCAGCAGCAGGATGCCGATGACCCCGAAGGCGTACACGGCGAACACCACCGTCACCGTCAGCTCGGAGAAGCCGATCCGCTCCTGGTACAGCCCGTACAGCGGAGTGGGCAGGGTGGTCCCGGTCATGCAGACGGCGAAGGCGAAGGCGGCGAGCAGGTAGTCCGTCCGGGCGGCAGGTGGTGGGACGGTCCGATGATCGGTCACCAGCCCACGATAGGCGCGCCACCCGGCCCGGCCCACGGCTCACCGGCGCGCGCTGGGCCAGTTGGACCTGGGGCCGGATCGACGCCATCAGCATCCCGTGCCCCCGCTGCCCCGCAGCTCGGTCGGCGCCCACGCCCACCGGAGCAGCCGGGCGGCGACCGGGTCACCGTCGACGACGGTCGGCCCCCGGTCGGGGTGGTGCCGAACGCGTGCCGAACGCGAGACCGACCAGCCACAGGCCGAGCATGCCGACCGGTAGTACGGGGAGCAGTCCGGCGAGCAGTCCGTCCAGGTCGCCGGTCGCGTAGGAGAACCCGGTGGCGTGGTAGTCGTCGCTGTCGCTGTCGCTGTCGCTGTCGCTGTCGCCGTCGCCGTACTCGACGGGCAGGGCGGCGCCGACGCGGTGGCTGCCGCCGATCGGCGAGTCCTCGGTCACCGTTCGGCCGTCGTCGGAGCGGAACTCCCCGGTGCAGGAGGTGATCAGGTGGGGCTCGGCCGGGCTGTCTCCCCAGCAGCGGTCGGCGGTCAGCATGCCCGGCCGGCCGCTCATCCCGGCCGCGTAGGCGAACGGGGTCGCTGCCGCCCGGCCGCCCAGGACGCCGAGGGCGATGACGGCCCCACCGAGCGCGAGCACCGCCAGGAAGGTCATGCCCCAGTACTGCGGGCGGCGCCGCGCGGCCGTGCCGATCCGGGCCGTGCCGGTCCGGAGGTGCGCGCGGTGCGGGCCCGTCCGGAGCTCGTCGCGGACCTGCGCTTCCTGCTCATGCCCTGGTTCCTCGCGGTCGTGCCGTCCTCGGGCGGGCGGGCCGCCGGGGCAACGGGGGACGATCATGTCAGACGGCACGTGCGGTCTTCGGCGGGGGACGGCGGGAGGTTTGCCGATCCGGGCGGGGCGGTCGGGCCTGCGTTCGTCGCCTGGGCGGGGCGGGGCGGGGCGGGGCGGTCGGGCCTTCGGCCGTGGGCCCGGGGGCGAGGGCTGTTGGGGGAGCGCTGGTCCTGGGGTCGACTCGCCGTGTTCGTGGCGGAGTTGGCGGGGCCGGGTGGCGTCGGCGGGTGTGGCTCGGGGTGCCGGCGGTCAGAGCTTGTCGGCCGCGCGGACCCGGTGGAGGTGGATCAGCACGTCGTAGTTGGCACCGAGGGCGAGGGTGGGCAGCGGGTCGCGGCGGAAGGTGGTCCCGGCGTCGTAGGTCGGGCGGGCGGTCGCCAGCCAGGCGCGGGCCGAGGGCGGGGCCTGGCGCAGGTCGAGGTAGAAGTCGCGGGGGCGGACCCGGTCGAGGAGGTACTCGTTCATGCCCAGGGTGGCCGGCGGAACGGTGGCGCTCCGCCAGGCGTCGGCGAACGGGTCGGCCTCGGTGAGGAAGGAGCCGCCGCCGAAGGTGAAGCCGATGCTGACGTAGTCGGCGCCGAGCGCGTCGCGCAGCAGGGAGCCCTCCGTCCGGGGGTACAGCGCGGGGTCGGACGACACGAAGCCGACGTGCCCGTTGTGCGCCGAGAGCAGCACCTTCCCGCCGAGGCGGCGCTGCCACCACAGGGTGTTGTCCGCCATCGCCCGGTCACGGAGCACCTGCGCGGCGGTGACGGAGGAGCCGTCCTCGGTCCGCATGGTGCAGAAGGCGAAGGTGCGGGCGATGTTCCGGGCGTGCAGGACGGCCCAGTCGTACTCCTCGTCGCCGTCCCGGCCGGCCGCCGCGACCAGCTCCAGCGCCTGCTGCGCCAGGTCCGCGTTGCGCTGCCGCTCGGACAGCTGGGTCCGGGTCAGGTAGCCCATGGCATCGCCGAACGGCCGCAGGCCGGCGTACAGCTGCTCGACGCCCGACAGCGAGGCCGGGGCGGCCTTCCGCAGGTAGGCGGTGACCTCGGCGAAGGGCTGGTCGCCGATCCCGGGGAAGCCGAGGTCGGTGCCCACGAAGTGGACCGGGTGCTGCGGCCGGCTGCCGTTGTACGCGCGCATCCAGCCGATCAGCTCGGCGAACTCTCGCCGCTGCCACGGCGATCCGGCCATGACCCGGCGGACCAGCCGCTGGGCGTCGTCGTCTCCCTGGCCCTGCACGAAGGCGTCGATCTGCAGGCCCGCGGACCAACTGGCCTCCAGGGCGAAGGTGGTGAAGCCCTTCTCCTCGACCAGATAGCGGAACACCCGGTGCTTCATGGTGAAGAACTCGTGCGAACCGTGGGTGGCCTCGCCGAGGCCCACCACCCGGGCGTCGCCGATCATCGCGCCCAGCGCCCGTAGGCCGCCGGTCAGGGCGTCGGGCTCGGTGGAGCGCAGGAGGTGGGCGATCCGGTCCAGGTCCGCGGAGACGGTCGCGGACTGCGGGGCCGAGCCCGTCGCCGACGCGGCCCTGGCCGTTCCCGGGGTGAGCAGCGCGGCGGTGGCGGCGACTGCGGTGCCCGTGGTGGCGGTCAGCACGGCCCGGCGGGCGATCGGCTTCAGGGTCACGGTCATGATGGCTACTCCTCAGCTCATGGGTTCGACCTGGGTCGATCGCGGGGGCGATCGGTCCGTGCGGGTCGATCGGTTCAACTCGTCCGGCCGTCCTGGCCGGTGAGAGAATCCTCCGCCGAGGAGGGGGTGCGGCGCGCTGGGGCGGGCCGCCAGGTTTCTCGGGGGGCAACCCCACCCGCCCCGGGCCCTTGGGGGCACCGGGACGGTTCCCCTAGGGTCACCTGGACGGGTGGGCGAACTGCTGGTAACGGGCGGCGCACCTGCATGGCTACGGGCCTGGCCACTCTGGCTGAGGGGTGTTGGGGCGGCGGGGGCGGGTGTCGGGGGCGGCGTGCTCGGCGTTCTTGGCGTTCTTGGCGTTCTGGCGTTCTCGGGGTTCTGGCGTTCTGGTGTTCTCGGCGTCAGGAGAGCCGGTCGGCGCGGTGGGTGGGCCGCCCGTCCAGGACGGTGAGCAGCACCGGGACCTCCGCGAGTTCGATGGCCGGGGTGGTGAGCGGGTCGGCGGCCAGGACGGTGAGGTCGGCGCGGTGGCCGACCGCGATCCGGCCCGTCGACTGTTCCTCGCCCGCTGCGAAGGCCGCGTTGACGGTCATCGCGCGCAGTGCCTCCAGCGCGGTGAGGGCCTGGCCGGGGTTGTGCGGGGGCTGGTCGAGGTCCCGGGTGGGGCGACGGTGGCGGGCCCCCGCCATGACCCCGAGCGGCGGGTAGGGGGCGATCGGCCAGTCGGAGCCCAGGACGACGGTGGCGCCCGCGTCCCACAGGTCGCGGCAGCGCCAGGCCCGGTCGGCGCGCTCCTCGCCGAGGCGGCGGGACCAGTTGTCGGTGTGGTCGGCGCGGGTGAAGTCGCAGCAGTGGGTGGGCTGCATGGAGGCGATCACGCCCAGCTCGGCGAAGCGGCCCACCGCCTCGTCGGGGACGGTCTCGATGTGTTCGATCCGGTGCCGGACCGGGGCGGAGCGGGTGGGGGTTCCGCTGGTTCCGTCCCGGGACGGGCCGGGGGTGCCGTCGGTTCCGTTCAGGGTCGAGCCGGGGGTGCCGTCGGACGGGCCGTTCGCGGTGGCCTTGGCGACGGCGTCGAGGGCGTGGCGGACGGCCGCGTCGCCGATCGCGTGGGTGGCGGTCGGCACCCCGGCCCGATGCAGTTCCTCGATCACCCGGGTGTAGTGCGCCGGGTCGGGCCAGAAGGCGTGGGTGGACTCCCCGTGGCAGTCCGGGCGTTCCAGCCAGGCGGTGCCGTTGTCGATGGTGCCGTCCATGAACAGCTTGACGCCGTCCACCCGCCACAACTTCCCTCCCCGGCCCTGGAGTTCGACCAGCGTGCGCAGCCCGTCCGGGTCCACGCCGGGCTGGCACCACGGGGCGACCCGCAGCCGCACCGGCAGTTGGCCCGCCTCGTCCAGCTCGGTGTAGAGGTCGAGGCTGTCCCCGCCCGCGTCCATCGCGTGGCCGCCGGTGAGACCGTTCGCCGCCATGGCGCGCAGGGCGGCCGCCAGGCGCTCGCGGCGCTCGGCGCGGGCGGGCTGCGGGGCGGCGCGCTCGACCAGCTCGCAGGCTGCGTCCTCCAGCAGCAGACCGGTGGGGCGGCCGTCGGCGTCGCAGACCACCTCGGCCGCCTGGGCGAAGGCGCGCGGGCCGTCGACGCCGGCCAGCTCCAGGGCGCGCGGGCTGGCGAGCATGGAGTGGGCGTCGAAGAGCTGGAGCAGCGCGGGGACACCGTCCAGCACGGGTGCCAGGGCGGAGGCGGCGACGGGACGGTCGCCGAACACATTCGGGTCCAGGCCCCAGGCGTGCAGCCAGGCCCCCGGAGCCAGGCCCTCGACCTCGGCGGCCAGGGCGGCGCGGACGGACGGCAGGTCGCTGCAGCCGGAGAGGTCCAGGCCGTGGGTGAGCTCGGCGCCGGTGACCGGGTGCAGGTGGCCGTCCACCAGGCCGGGGGTGACCACGGCGCCCTTGAGGTCGATCACCGTCGTTGCGGCGTCGGCGAGTTCGCGGATAGTCCGGTCGTCGCCCAGGGCGGCGATCCGGCCGTCGACCACGGCAAGCGCGGACTGCGGGAGGAACCCGCCGGACGCGGGGTCGAGCAGACGGGCGGAGAGGAGGACCAGAGAGGTGCGCACTTCGGCTCCAGCGGTGGTGCGGGGTGGGGGAGTTGGGGTCAGGACTGCTCGTCGGTGGTGTTGGAGCGGGGGCGGCTTCGGTGGCTCAGGTGGGTTCGGAGGAGGCTTGGGCGGTGGCTTGGGCCGGGGTGGTGACGGGTGCGGAGGCAGGCGCGGTGGCGGGGGCGGCCGGGGGATTGGCGGGGTCGGCGGAGTTGGTGGGGTCGGTGGGGTCGGCGGGATTGGTGATCGCCTCGGGGGGCTCGGGGAGGGTGAGGGTGCCCTCCGTCAGGCCGAGTTCGCGCTCGGCGGTGGCGGCGGCGAGCCGGACGACGGCCGACGGGTGGTTGCCCAAGCCGGTGTTGGCGTGCGAGGCGAGGCCGTCGATCACCACCAGGATCCGGACGGCCGTCAGGACGGCGTCCTCGGTCCGGAACTCGCCCTGCTCGACCCCCGCGTGGACGACGCCGGAGAGCCGGCCCCGCCACAGCGTCTCCTGGCCCAGCACGCGCTCGCGCAGGAGGGGGCGGTAGCGGCTGAGGTGGCGGGCGTTGAGCCAGAGCCGGCTCATGTCGTCGTAGGCCGGGCCGGTGGCGCGGGCGAAGAACCGGGCCAGGTGGTTCAGCGGGGACCCGTCCGGCGGGTCGGCGGGCAGCAGCGTCCCCAGCTCGGCGGTGGCGGCGCTGCCGAACGCCTCGGCGACGAGATCCTCCACGGCCGGGAAGTAGTGGCTGATCAGGCCCGGTCTGACGGCCAGCTGCTCGGCGATCCGGCGCAGGGTGATGCACTCCAGGCCTTCGGTGAGGGCGACCGTGGCAGCGGCCCCGACGATCTCCGCCCGGCGGTCGTCGGGGGACTTCCGGATCCGTTTGCGCTGAACGCTTGACGTCATGTGCCGGATGCTATTGAGTGTGCGACCAATAAGCAAGCAGGCGGGCACGACACCCCCACGGAGGGCCCCCAATGGCATCCACGCTCCCGGACCATCCCCAGCCCGACTCCCCCACCGGACCCGCCGGACCACCGCTCCAGCCGTCCGTATCGCCCCAGCTGTCCACGCCGCCCCAGCTGTCCACGCCGCCCCAGCCGTCCATGCCGTCCATGCCGTCCATGCCGTCCATGCCGTCCGGGCCGTCCCGGCCGGAACGCAACGGCCGGGTCGAAGTCCACGGCATCGACGTCATCCCCGACACCGAACGGCGCGGCCGCGCCCGCGAACTCTTCGCCGTCTGGGCGGCAGCCAGCGTCAACTACCTCAACCTGGTGGTCGGCGGGACCCTCGTGCTGACCGGGCTCAGTCTCTGGCAGGCTTTCGCGGTGGTCGTGGTCGGCAACCTGTTCTGGCTGAGCACCGGCCTGCTGGCCGTCTCCGGACCGGCCGCCGGCGCGCCCAGCGAGGTGATCACGCGGGCGATGTTCGGCGTCCGGGGCAACCGAGCGAACAACGCCGTCACCGGGTGGATGATCTCCGTCTGCTACTTCGCACTGAACCTCGCAGCGGCAGCCGTCGCGGCCTTCTCGCTCGCCGAGGAGGTCGGAATCACCCCGAACATCCCGATCAAGATCACCATCGTGATCGCGATCGTGGTGCTCACCCTCACCATCAGCGTGTACGGGCACGCCATGATCGTGCGGCTCTACCTGCCGATCACCCTGGCCCTCGCCGCCTCCTTCGCCGTCGTCGGCTACGCCGTCCTCCAGCATGCCGACTTCGGATGGAGCCAGCCCGAACCGCTCACCGGCGGCGGACTGTGGGCCGCCGTCCTGGCCGGCGTCACCCTCATCGCCTCCGGCCCGCTCTCGTACACCACCAGCGCCGACTTCTCCCGCTACCTCCCGGCCACCACCTCCCCGCGTGCCGTCCTCGGCTGGACCGCCCTCGGTGGATTCCTCCCCAGCGTCGCCGTCGGCGGACTCGGGGTGCTCGGCGCCACCGCCGTCGACATGACCGACCCCCAGGCCGCGCTCCAGAAGATCCTGCCTGGCTGGTTCAACCCGGTCTTCCTGCTCTCCCTCGTCGTCGGCACCATCGCCGTCAATGCCCTCACCGCCTACAGCGCCGGCCTCGCCCTCCAGGCCGTCGGCATCCGCATCCGCCGGACGCTCAGCGTGCTCGTGGACGGCACCGTCGCCGTCGCGCTGACCCTGTACGCGCTGCTGGTCTCCAACTTCCTCGACACGGTCAGCAACGTGCTCCAGCTGACCGTCGTCCTCCTCGGCCCCAGCACCGCCATCTACGCCACCGACATCCTGCTGCGCCGCAACCACTACGACGGCCGGGCCCTCGCCGACGAGACCCCGGGCAGCCCCTTCTGGTACCGCGCGGGCGTCAACCCGGCCGGCGCGGTCGCCCTCCTGGCAGGCGTGGCCACCTCGGCCCTCTGTGTCGACACTCTCTACACCGGCCCCGTCGCGGCCCTGACGGGCGTCGACCTGGCCCTCCCGGTGGGCATCGCGGTGGCCGCCGTGGTCTACGCCCTCATGGCGCGGAGGACGGTGCTGCGCCGGAGGGGTTGAGGCCGAGGGTAGTAGGGGCGGTTGACCAGCGTGCAGGAAGTCGGCCAGTCCGACTTCCTGCACGGTCCTGTTTGGGCGCGCCCGGTGTGGGGTCGGTGGTGGTTGCGGGTCCGGGGCGGTCGCCTCTTGGCCTCGCGGGGTCGTTTGGGTAGGGGACGGGAAGTCGGTGGGTTCGACTTCCTGTGTTGGCGTTGGCCTTCGGGGTTCGGGGGTCGTGCTGGGTGGGCCTGGGTGGGCGTGCTTCCGGGAGTTGGGGTGTGGTGCAGGAAGTCGGCCGGCTCGACTTCCTGTGCTGGGGTTTTGGGTGTGGGTCGGCCTGGTTGGGGTGGTGGGGGCTGTCCTCCTGGTGTCGGGGCCGTTTGGGCAGGGCACGGGAAGGTGGCGGGCCCGGCTGAGGGTGAGGTGGCGGGGGCGCCGTCGTCGCGGTGGAGGGGGTGATCGGGCCCGGGTGAGCTGGGGACATCGGGGGCCAAGGTGGTGTTCCGGCTGGCCTCGGGGAAGGGGGTGGGAATGTCGTACCGGGTGGGGTTGGTGAATGGTGTTGTGCCCCAGGGGAGTTGCTCTGCCCGGCCGATCGTCTGCCCCCGCGTTCGGCGTTGGATGTCGGAGATCTCGGTTATGGTGCGGACCGGCTGTGCCTGGCCATCGCAGGGCGGGCGCGAGGGGAGGGGCGTCATGATCGGCGTCATCGATGATGGTTCGCGCGAGGCCGAGGGGCGGGACGGTGAGGGCATCCAGTGGCTGGCGGACGCGGGCGGGGAAGTGGCCGGGGTGGTGTTCGCCCGGGGGATCCGGCCTGAGGAACTCGCCCGTCGGATGGGGGCCGACCCGGCCGCGGTGACCGGGCCGATCAGCGGCAGGGAGATCTGGGACCTGGACATCGAGGTCTACCGCCCCGGTGATGACGGCGACGGCGTGATCCGGGTCGGCGAGGCGGACGGCTGGTCCTTCGCGATCGAGTACGGGGACTCCACCGGCGGTGAACTGCTCACCGAGATAGCGCGTGAGGGCGTGGAGGTGGTCCACTTCCGCCCGATGCCGGAGCAGCCGCCGGCTCTGCTCGACTACGCCCGGGACGGCGCCGTGTTGTGCGGCTTCGGCCTCGGCCAGGAGCGCTGGCGCTGGGGGCAGCAGCCGGACCTGCTGGTGCCGGAGCTGGTCGCCGCCAACGTCCTGGAGGCGGACGGTGTCACCTCTTGCGTGCCTGGGAGCTCGCCCTGCGCGGGTGTGCGGCAGCGGAGCCTCGGCGCGGTCGGGCGGCGGTTCGGGCTGCGCCTGCCCCCGGCGGTACTGGGCGAGGTGCGGTTGCCGGCGTACGTGGTGCGCGGCAAGCCGGGGCTGGAACTGCGCTGAGCTGAGAAGGCGAGGGGCGGTCATGGCGGAGGTCCTTCCCGGGCCCACCGGAGGGGCCCTGTCGACCGCCATCCTCACCCGCCACCACCCACCCGCACATGTGCCGATCGGCAGGTTCCGGCGACCGAATTCCCCAGCCCAGGCTGCCGATCGGCCTACTGACCCGGCGCCAAGGGTGGTGTCAGGGGCGCGCGGTAGGGCCCGAGTGCGGGGATTCCGCTGACGCCGGTTTGGATCGCCGGGCCCCGGGGCACGAGCCTCGACCGGAGGGTGTTCGCCCCGGTGGACGATTCCCCTTCGTGGTACGGGAGTCGGCCGCCCTGTCGGCCAGGGCCGGTCGTCCGGCGGAGGCCGGCGGGCTGCGAGGCGATGGGGCTGCTCCGTCGGACGGTCTGGCCGGCGCGGCCCGGGTGGGAGGCCGCGGCGGCGTCAGGCGGCGAGGCCTGCCGTGCGTACCCGGGCGGCGGACCGGGAGAGGCGCAGGGCCGCGGTCAGGCTCGGGCAGAAGCCCAGGGCGCAGGTGGCGAGCAGGGCGGTGGGGGTGAGTCCGGAGGAGAGCACCATGACGACCAGGGCGATCGCCGGGGTGAGGAGGAGCGGCGAGAGCAGGAGCAGTGCCGCCTGGCGCTTCTCGCGCCGGGTCCACTGCCGGGACTTGGTGACCCGGACGGTGGCCAGGACGGCCGAGGCGAACCCGAGTACGGGCCCGGCGACCGGGATCAGCGCCAGTGGCAGGGCGAGCACGGCGAGGGCCAGGGTGAGGTTGGTCCGGCCCGCCGGCTCGGGGGCGGGCGGTGTCTGTCCCTCCTCGGCGAGGGCGGCATCGGCGATCTGCCGGGGGGTGCCGAGCTGTTCCAGGACGGCGCGGACGGTCGCCTCGGTGAGCGGGGTGTCGGTGAGCGAGATCTCGATGTGCTCGCGCAGGTCGGCCAGCAGTTCGCGGCGGCGTTCCGGCGGCAGGGTGGCGGTGCTGCGGGCGACCGCGTCGAGGTGGGCGCGGACCAGGGGGTGCTCGATGGGGTTGTTCACGGGTGGTCTCCTGGGGCGAGGACGTGGTCGACGGTGGCACGGAAGGCGGGCCACAGCGCGGTGAACTCCTCCAGCGCGCTCCGCCCGGCTTCCGTGAGGGTGTAGTACCGGCGGGACGGGCCGCTGGCCGAGTCGCGCAGGAAGGTGTCCGCGAGCCCGGCGCGACGCAGCCGGGACAGCAGGGGGTAGATGGTGCCCTGGCTGGTCGCCAGCATCGGGTACCGGCCGAGTTCCTGGAGCAGTTCGACCCCGTAGCGCGGGCCGTCGCGCAGCAGTGCGAGGACGCAGTACTCCAGGACTCCCTTGCGCAGCTGAGTCGCGACCGGGCCGTCGGGCGAACCGGACGAACCGGGTGGAACGTCAGGCTCGGGGCTTGCGGTGCCAGGTACCATGCAATGCAAGATAGCAGGCGACGCAAGGTAGTGCACGCACGGCGATGCGGGGGCGGCACATCGGCCCGCTACGCCTCCCGCTACGCCTCCCGCTGTGACGGCTGCGACACCCGCGACGGCTGCGACGACTGCGACGCCCGCGAAGGCCGCCACCCCGCCAGGTGCTCGGCCAGCACGGCGCCCGGATCCGCCGTGGTGTCCCGCAGCGCGACCATCGCGGCGGTGATCACGTCGCACAGCTCGCCCTGCAGATCGGCCATCGAGTGGCTGACCCCCTTGCGCGGATTGGCCCCGAGCACGCCGAGCAGCGCCTCGGCGACCTCCCCGGCCTCCTCCTGGATCTTCACCACCTGTAGGGGCAGCAGTGGCAGTCCGAGGCTGTCCCGGTGGTCGGAGAGGTGGCGGTGGATGTCGTCGACCACCGCCCAGTCATGGGTCCGTCCGACCGCCAGTCGGGCCTCCAGCTGGCGCAGGTAGCCCTTGAGTGCGGGCGGCAGCTTCATCCGCTGGGCCTCGGCGAACGGGACCAGCCGCAGCTCCTGGCCCTCGCCGAGGACCAGCTCGGCCGGGTCGACGTCGACCTGGGCGTGGAAGGCGCGCCGCCGGTGGCCCCGGTGGTCCGTCGCGGCCAGCACCGGGTGGAAGGGGAGCAGGTCGGGCACGTCCAGCCCGGTCTCCTCGCGCAGTTCGCGCACCGCCGTCCGGTACGGCGTCTCTCCGGGCTCGCGGTGGCCGCCGGTTCTTTAGGCTCCTCCACGTTGTCGGTTGCAACCGTGTTGGGGAGACTCATGGATGTTCTGGAGCACTGGAGCGTCGACTTCTACGACTTCACCGTCCCGGATCAGCTCGGCGACGATCCTGATGTCCTGAGGTTCGGGAGTCTGCACGAGAGAGCCGCTCGCAACGGCGCACGGCATGGCACTCCCGTGATCCTCTCGCCGTCTGGCCGGCCGGACCACCGGATCAACCTCTTCTTCAGGGAGGGGAAGATGGCGGTCTCCGAGTCCGGGACTTGGAGGCGGTACGCGTACACGTTGGTCGTGTGGCTCGACTTCCTGGACGCCATCGGCCGCTCGTGGGACGACGCGACGGTGCGGGATGTTGAGGCGTTCAAGGACTGGCGACTCACCGACCTGCGAAACGAAGAGCGGATCAGGTCGATGTCCTTCGACACCGATCGAGCCGGCCTCAACTCCTTCTACTCGTGGGCGAGCAAGCGCTACGGGATCTTCAATCCCGTTCCGACCGTGCACGCCGGCTTCGTGGATGAAAGCGACGCTGCATCTGGGCATGGCTACGCGCGCCGACGGCGCGATCCCCTGCGGCCTGCTGGATCGACCCGGCGTCAGGTGAAGTGGCTGCTGCGGTCGGCCTTGGAGCAGTGGCGGAACATCGGACTGCGCGGCTACGGGTTTGACGGGGTGCGTAAGCCAGGCTGGCGAGGCTTCAACGAAGACCGGGACTGCGCCTTCGTCGACGGTCTGTACGGAACCGGGCTGCGCATCCGTGAGTGGGCCAGTGTCCTGGACGTGGAGCTTCCCTCGCCGGGCGGCGAACGGATGGGGGAGGCGTGGCTGGCGGAGAAGTGCGTCAAGGGGGCCGAGGAGGGGCGGACGTATTGGATTCCGCGGCGGGTGCTGCAGCAGGTGGAGGGGTACGCGGATCCTCTGGAGGGGTCGAGGGCGGAGGCGATCCGCCGTGCCCGGCGTGCGGGCCGGTACGAGCGGCTGCGCGGGGTACGGATCGTCACGGGCCACAACCCGCGGACCCGGGAACTGCAGGTCGAGGGTGAAAGCGGGCCCGCGGCACTTGCGCTGGACGTGCTTGCTCCCGATGAGCGTCGGCTTCTCTACCGCCGTACTCCCCAGGGGCTGGAACCGTTGTGGCTGTGGCTGTCGGTGAGCGGGCTACCGAAGAAGGTCTACAGCTGGGAGGACACCTTCGACGCGGCGAACAAGCGCATCGCGGAGGAGTGGGTCCGGGCGGCGGACCCGGCCGGCAGTCTCAGCAGAGAGGAGCGGGATCGGGTCCGCGGCGCGTGCCCGCTGTGGGCAACGCCCCACATGTGCCGGCACAGCTTTGCCCTGAAGTGGTTCTGCATCCTGTCGTTGGTGGAAGAGCGTCGTCTCGAAGGCTTCTCTGCGGAGGAGATCGAGGACTTCCGCGACCAGCTCGGAGATATCTGGCTCCAGATGTCGATTCTGCTGGGGCACAAGCACCCGGACACCTCCCGAGAGCACTACCTGGAGCCCTTCACCGGTTTGCAGCTGTCCTATCTGATGGCGTTGCTCGACGACGACGAGCAGGCCGGTGTCGACGCGCTGGTGCGTGTCTTCGCCCGCCATGGCGGCTCCACCATCGCTCCCGTTGCGGCAGCGGCCGCCGCCGGCGGCGGCCGCTGGGGTTCTCGATGAGCGGGGGCGGCAGAGGGGGACGCCGCGCATCCCAGCCCGGACCAGACTGGCAGGCACCCGAACGGCTTCCCGCTGAGGGAGGCGGGACGAAGGTGGTCTTCTACGAGG
Source organism: Kitasatospora sp. NPDC030952 (assembly GCF_055571335.1). NCBI lineage: Bacteria > Bacillati > Actinomycetota > Actinomycetes > Kitasatosporales > Streptomycetaceae > Kitasatospora > Kitasatospora sp. NPDC030952. The sequence goes on along the minus strand of NZ_JBVIFM010000018.1, from coordinate 107,640 downwards.
AACAGAGCGGTCTGAGCCGGGTTTTCGACCTCTCTGGTTTTCCGGTCCCTACCGAGATGCAGCAGTGGATGGCACAGCTGCTCGCGAGCCGCTGCGGTCCCCGCGGAGGCAGCAAGCGCACCAGCACCGCGCAGGGGTACTTCGACGTCCTCAAACACTTCGCGACAGTACTGGCCAAGGCCGATCCTGTCCCTTCCCGACCAGGTGAACTTACGGCGGCGCACTTCCAGGCATTCCGAAAGCGCTACGAGGAAGTGCCGACGGCTTTGCGGCAGTACATTCAGGCGCTGCGCCGCATGATGCAGCCCCGTGACGAGCTGACCGCGGACGCGCGTCGAGAACTGCTGCGCACCAGGCTTCCGACCGGGACACCTGATGGAAGGATCTTCGCCTACAGCGATGGTGAGTGGCAGCAGATCATGACTGCTCTGCGCCACGACATCCGCACTTGTCGTGACCGGATCCGCGAGGGCCTGCGTCTCCTGGCCGCCTTCCGGTCCGGCGACCTGGAGGCAGGAAGCCGGGAGGAGGACCTGGGAAGGCTGCTGGACCTGTTCGCCAGGACAGGGGACCTTCCGCGGCGCCCGTCGGCTTCCGGGAGGGGAGACCACACGTGGGAGGTCCTGCGCTTGGGCGGCTTCAAGGGGATCAGCCGGATGCTGTGCCTTACCGGGAACGAGTCGACGGCATTTGCGCTGCTCATGTGCGCCCTCACTGCGGAGAACTTCGGCACGGTCAAGACGTGGCCCGCTGCCCACACGCGGCCCGATGGCGGATTCGGAGCCCTGGCCGTCGCCCTGATCGAGGAGTCGAAGCCGCGGCGCGGGCCGGAACACGAGCACATGGTCATGGCTCTGGAGGACCTGCCGTCCTCGCTCCGCGAAGTCGTCGGAGAGCAGAACGGGGACTCGAAGTTGTTCCGCTCTCCTCTGCGGCTGTATGAACTGCTGCTGGAACTTACCCAGGTGGCACGGCAGCTCAGCGGTGAGTCCGCCGCGTTCCTGTCCTATTCGCCGCCCGTTCGGTCACGGCAAGGGCAGTGGAGCACCAGCCCGCATTCCAGGAACTGGGCCCTGTCCCACGGCTTCTCGCCGTCGAAGGACAGCGAGTCCGACAAGCCGGCGATAGACGTACGTCGCATCCGCCAGACCGCACTCGAACTCCAGCGCCGGCCGGTGGCGCACACGGCTCGCACCTTGCGCGATCACTACCTCCGGCGCAGTTCGACCGTCCAGTCCCAGGGCCGCGTCCTGGTCGGGCAGGCGCTTCGTGAGCAGATCGCGAAGGCACGAGCGGCGGCGGAGGTCCCCGTGTTCACCCCGACGTTCCTGGAAAGGGCCGCAGCGGACCCGACTGGGGCTGCGGCCGAGGCGGGACTGGAGGCGGAGGTACTCAAGCGCATGCTCACAGGGGAGCAAGACACCGTAGTGACCGCGTGCACCGACCACCACGACGGCCCGCACTCTCCGCCAGGGCAGCCCTGCACCGCGTCGTTCCTCGTCTGTCTGAACTGCAAGAACGCCCGTGCGCTGCCGCATCACCTCCCGGTCCAGGTCGCGGTCCACGACCGGCTGCTGGCACTGCGCCCCAACCTCGATCCCCACCTCTGGCGCGTCAGGTATGAGACAACGGTCCACCAGCTGCGGGACATCATCGACCACTACACGCCCGCCGAGCAGACGGACGCCCGTGGCCCCCTTCCCCCGCATCAAGAACGCCTGGTCGCAGACCTCCTTGCAGGAAGGCTCGACCTGCGATGATCGATCCCCAGCGCGTCGCTACAGCACGGCCCGATTCCACAGGCGAGGACATCGCTTGGCCGGCCGAAGACGTGATCATCCTGCGAAACCGGCCGGTCCGTATCGGCACTCCCGCCTCACGCATGTCGCGCTACGCCGACGAGGTCTGGCACATCCAGCCGGCCCACCGAGACGCCCATGCCGCCATCCCGGCCGTGTGGTGGCCCACCTTCCCCCAGGCCCTGCGCCGCCACTTTCGCGCCTTCTTCCTGGCCGCCCTCGACCATCCTGTCCCCGTCGAGCCAAACGGCCGACAGAGTCCAGGTGAGCAGGCGAGCATTGGAACGTTCCCCTACTGGATCATCGACATGCGGGTGATCGCACGATGGCTGGCCGACCAGGGCTTCAAGACCCTCTCCGACGTCCGAAACCAGGACCTCGACGCCTTCCGGACGTACGTCCTCGACCTCGACCGCACTGACGGCCGGAAAGCTGACCTGATCGGCGCGGTGCGCATCCTGTGGCTCTTCCGCGATCACCTCCCCGCTGAAGGCCGTCTCGGCTGTGACTTCCCCTGGCCCGGCCAAACTGCCAACGAAGTCGTCGGCGCGGTGGTGAGGAAGCGGTGGGTGAACAAGACCCCGCGCATCTCGGACGCGACCATGGAGGCGCTGTTGGCCTGGGTGCTGGTGATGATCGAACAGATCGGCCCCGACATCCGGGACGCCTGGCGCGAGTACCAGCAGCTCGAAGCCGGCGAGCATCCCTCACAGACGAAGTACACCGGACCAACGCAGCAGCGGTTCCTCGCCCACATCGAACACTGCAGGGAAAACAACATCGCCCTGCCAGGTCAGGTGGGTGAGCACGGCCTGGAGCTTGCCGGCAACCACGTCCTTCGGCTCGTAGGCATCCGGAAGGACCAGCGCACTCGCCTCACCCCGGGGCAGAGGCGGCTCTTCGCCCTCAGCGGTCTGCCGATCAGTCCCGCGGTGGGCGTCGGAAAGATCACCGGCCATGTCAACGGCACACCCTGGCGATCGACCCCGATCGATGTCAGCGAACTTCCGACCATGGTGCGGCTGCTCAGTGCTGCCCTGTTCACAGCCATCTGCTACCTCTCCGGCATGCGCCCAGGAGAGGTACTCAACCTGCGCCGCGGCTGCCGCACCCACGATGAGGAGACAGGTGAACTGCAGGTCAACGGCTACCGCGGCAAGGGCTTCGACCGTGCACCGGACAGCCCGGACCTGACGGAGCCCCTGAGACCGTGGGTCGTGGTGGACGTCGTTCACGCGGCCATCGCACTTGCCGAGAGCCTGCACGAGCTCCCCCTGCTCTTCCCGTCCAGCCTCGTCTCCGCCCACCACGAGCGTCCGTCCAGCGCCAACGCCCGCAAGGGCACGACCATGAACGACGACATCCAGGACCTGATCTCCTGGATCAATTCCGGCTTCCGGCGAGCGGACGGTGCCGACGCCATCCCGGCCGACCCCGCCGGCCGCATCTACGCAACCCGCTTCCGCCGGACCCTGGCCCGGTTCATCGTCCGCAGACCACGAGGGCTGATCGCGGCCGCGCTGCAGTACGGACACGTGGATACGAAAGTAACGCTCAGCTATGCCGGCAACGAGGACCCCGCGTGGCTCCAGGACGTCGCTGTGGAGAAACTCGAATTGATCATCGACCAGATCGAGGAGGACTCACGCCGACTTGAGTCCGGTGAGCACGTCAGCGGGCCCTCCGCCCAGGAATACCGTGACCGCGTCGCACAATCCGCTCCCTTCGCCGGACGTGCCGTGGCGGGGGTACGCAACGCCGAGCGGCTCCTCGAACAAGCCGACCCGGCTGTTCACCACGGCCAGGGCATGACGTGTGTGTGGCGGGCCGCGACGGCTGCCTGCCGCAAGGACAAGCTCGCCCTGGGCCTGCCCGGCGCTGACGCCCCAGATGAAGCCGACTGCCGATCAACGTGCGTGAATCTCGCGTACACCGACCGCGACATCACCGAGCTGCAACAGGAACTCGTCCAGCTGCAAGCAGACGCCGCGGACCCACTGGCGCCCCAGCCGCGTCGGGACCGGGCTGCCGCCCAGGCCGCTCAGCACCTGACCATCATCGAGCGCCACCGCGACAGTGCGACGGAAGACGGAAGGGGCATCGCATGACGAATCGACGCGTTCGAGACCGGGAAGCCGAGCGAGCAGCGTTGCGGAGTGCCGCAAACCGTCTCCTTGCCGGCACCCCACTGCGGTCGGAAACCGGGAGGCTCACGGCCACCGAGCTGCTACGCGAGTCCAACCTGAGACGAGACGTCGCCTACGGCGACCACAGAGACCTCATCGAGGAGTTCCAAGCCCGCGTCAAAGCTCAGAACGCCACCCCGGCCGCCATGCAAGAACTCGCCGACCGGTACGGCGAGGTGAAAGAGAAGCTGGCTGCCGTCACGAAAAAGCTCGCAAACGAGCAAGCCGTCAGCGCCGCGTTGCGCCGGATCGTCGCCGAGCTCGACTTGGAGCTCGCGCACGCCCGGGAGCAACTTGAACAGTCAGGGACCATCACCCGCCTTCCCGCCGCACGTCGGCGGAACCGGTCCGGATGAGGCCCGCCCCGGGAGGGCTGGCACGTGTTCCGGCCTCGGGGAACATCAATACAGCGGGGTCGCCGCAGCCAAGGTGGTATGACCGGCCAACGCCCTCCACCACAAGCCCATGGTGGCTTCGCCGTAGCGGTGCGTCGGGTCCGGAAGGCGGCGCGCGGCGGGGCTGTCCTACTCGGCCGGCAGACGGAGCATCGGTTCGAAGGCCGCGTCCTCCTCGCCCTCGACCGAAGGGAGGAAGCCGTCCGGGACGGTGCGGGCAGCCGTGGTGAGGAGACGGGCCAGGACCTCGGGCTCGGTGGCCGGGGGGAGGCGGAGGGCCGCGAGGAGGCGGTCGCGGACCTCGGGGTGGTCCGGGTTGTCCTCAAGGTAGTCGGCGTTGAGCGCGGGAGGACGGAAGCCGGCCAGGGCGTCGTGCCAGGAGGGGAGGACGATGGCCAGGGTCAGGGCCTCGGCGAGGGACTCCGCGATGAGGGAAGCCTGGCCCTCGGAGTCGGTGTAGAGGACGGGGCGGACGCTGTCGGAGCCGGCCGGGCCGCAGAGGTAGTGGGTGCCTCCCGCGTTGCAGCCGGCCACGGGCTCCACCGGCAGACCGGCCGGCAGGGCGACCGACTCGATGGGGTCGGTCCGCGTGAGGTCGAACTCGCCGTCGCAGGCGAGGTACGCCTCGACCTCGGGGTCGGCGGTGATCCGGCGGAGCAGGGCCTCGTCGGAGAGGGCGGCCGGGTTGAGGCCGCGGGCGGCTTCGGGGGTCAGGGGGTGACCTGCGAGGACGTGGCGGACGGTGTCGAGGGGGACGGGTCGCCCGTAGTCCTCCTCGAAGTGCGCCTGGACGGCCTCGGGGGAGCGATCGGTGAGGAGGCGGAAGAGGTGCCCGGAGCCGTCCGGGTCCGTGCTGCCCGAGGGGAACTCGATGCCCGAGCCGGTGCGCCAGGCGCTGCCGCCGGTCTCCCACCACAGGCAGGCGGTGACCCGCGGGGCGCCGAGGCCCTCGTCGACGAAGGCCGGGTCGTCCAGGAGCGGGCGCAGCGCGGCGGGCACCTCGTCGATGACACCGGGCCAGACCTGTTCGTCATCCGTGCCGTACGGGCTCATCTCCGACTCGTGGTCGAAGCCGCGGACGAGCACACCGGCCGGGGTGAAGAGGACGGAGAAGTCGTCACCCGAGCCGTTGTCCATCAGGGCCGCCTCCGTCCCAGGCCCCCAGGTGGTGGAGAAGGAGTAGCGGGAGAACCGCGGGTCGCGGCAGATCGCCTGGTCCAGCACGGCCAGCGCGCGCAGGTGCGCGCGGAGCTCGGCGGGGTCCGGGAGGAGGGCGGCGGTCGTGTGCACGGTGTCCATGGGCTCATGTGAGCAGCCGCCACTGACATCCAGGGCGGCGGTTCGGTCACACCCGCTCTCTCACTCAGGGAACGAAAAGCCCAGCTCACGCAGGCGGGGCAAGCACACTGCGAGGCATTGCTCCACAGACGCGGCATCGGTTCGCACAAGGACGTCCTCGCGCAACGGCGCTCCACTGGCGACGAAGGTCCAAGGCTTGTCCCTCTCTGCCATCCGCTCAGCGTCGGCCTTGAACAGCACCGTTACGCCCTGTTCAGCCAGTGCTTCCATAATCGCGACGACGTCCACCGGCACTCTCCCCTCCCGAGGCGCTTCGAACGCGCCATCGGACGAACATACTCACTCCGGGCCGGACCCTGGACACCGCCCGCATGACCCAAAGTGACCGATCGGGGCGCTCTGAGCTGGAATACACGACACCTCAACATGCGAGCTCACCAGTCCCGAGGCGTGTTCCAAGCAAGCCGACACCTCGTTGCCCGACAACGCACTTGCCTAATGAACGCCGGGGACCACCCAGTGGGCGGGCCACCGGATGTCCGGCTTGTCGTCGCGCAGTTGGAGCAGGATCTCCTGCCGGCTGGTGGTGATGAAGACGTCCACGCTGACGAAGTCGGTGTCGTCGTTCAACGCGCCCCCTGTTCACGATCTGTCCGAGCCGTGCCCACCGCCGGTCCACCACGGACCCGTAACGGAGCCGCAAGGGAGCCTCCGTATGCCGAGGACGCAGCCACGACGCACCGGCGATGCATCCGCAACGCAGCCACGACGCACCGGCGATGCATCCGCAACGCAGCCACGACGCACCGGCGATGCATCCACGACGTATCCATGGCGCACCGGCGACGCACCGGCGACCGGCGGTAAGGCTGCCACCCCGTGGCCCGGTTGAACCCTCACCCGGTCGGCCGGTGGTAGCCCGTTCGGCGCACGCCCTCCGTCCGGAGACTCCGACGGGCGTCGCCCAGCCCCGGCCCCTAGGGTCTGTGGTGCGTCGACGGTGCTGAGCGCCGGGGCGTACGCCTCCCCGACGCACCAGGGCGTACGCCGTCCTGCCGCGCGCCGGTGCACTCGCCGGGCCGGTGCGGCAGCAGACCAGCCCGGCAGACCAGCCCGGCGCACCAGCCCGGCCAACCGAGAGGTGGACCGCCCCATGCACACCGTCGTCCGCGGCGCCGGCGCACTCGGCCTGACCGCGCTGCTGATCGCCCCCCTTTCCGGTTGCCAGGGCGACAGCCGCTCCGCCGCCGAACCCGCGCCCAGCTCCCCGGCCACCGGTGCGAGCGCCACCGGACTGGCCGCCCAGCGGCTGGACTGGAAGCCCTGCCCGGCCCCGAGCGCCGCGCAGGGCGGCGGCACCGCGCCCGCGGGCGACTGGGAGTGCGCCACCCTCAAGGCCCCGCTGGACCACGCCAAGCCCGACGGGAAGACCATCGACCTCGCGCTGATCCGCAGCAAGGCCAAGGACGAACAGCACCGGCTCGGCTCGCTGCTCTTCAACTTCGGCGGCCCCGGCGCGTCCGGCGTGGCCACCCTGCCCGCCCTGTCCTCGGCCTACGCTTCCCTCAACACCCGCTACGACCTGGTGAGTTTCGACCCGCGCGGGGTCGGCGACAGCGCCGGGGTGAAGTGCCTGGACGACCAGGGGATGGACGCCAACGCGGCCGTCGACGGCACCCCGGACACCCCCGCCGAGGTCAAGGCCCTGGACGACAGCAACGCGCAGTTCGCCGCCGCCTGCGAGCACAACTCCGCCGCGGTGCTGCCGTACGTGGACACCGAGAGCGCCGCCCGGGACATGGACCTGATGCGGCAGGTCCTCGGCGACCGGAAGCTCTCCTACTTCGGGATCAGCTACGGCACCCAACTCGGCGGCGTCTACGCGCACTTGTTCCCGCAGGAGGTCGGCCGGATGGTGCTGGACTCGGTGGTCGACCCGACCAAGGACCCGCAGCAGAACGCGCTCGGCCAGGCCCAGGGCTTCCAACTCGCCCTGGACGACTTCATGAAGGCCTGCGCCACCCAGGACGCGGCCGCCTGCCCGACCGGCGCCGGCGGCACCGAGGGCACCGCGCGGATCACCGACCTGCTGCAGAAGATCGCGCAGTCGCCGCTGCCCACCAGCGGCGGACGCAAGCTCACCGAGAGCCTGGCCGTCACCGGCATCGCCAGCGCCCTGTACAGCCGGCAGGCCTGGCCCGCGCTGGCCTCCGGGCTCACCGAGGCGATGCAGGCGGGGACCGGCGACACCCTCCTCCAGCTCGCCGACGCGCTGCTCGGGCGCGACCCGCAGGGCCACTACAACAACCTCGACGCGGCCAACCGGGCGATCAGTTGCGTGGACGCCCGGCAGCGCTACTCCGACCAGGACGTCGAGCAGGAGCTGCCGCAGTTCCGCACCGCCTCCCCGGTGTTCGGCGACTTCACCGCCTGGGGTCTGACCGGCTGCACCGGCTGGCCCGTCCCCGGCAAGACCGACCACCCGGAGGTCTCCGCCCAGGGTGCCGCCCCGATCCTGGTGGTCGGCACCACCGGGGACCCGGCCACCCCGGTCGAGGGCGCCCGCACCATGGCGCAGCAGCTGGGCTCGGGCGTCGGCATCACCGTCACCCTCAACGGCGAGGGCCACGGCGGCTACAACACCGGCAACCCGTGCCTGAAGAAGACCGTGGACGCCTACCTGCTGGACGGTACGGTTCCTCCCGACGGGGCCACCTGCAGCTGAGAAGTGGACCACTGGAAGTGGATCCGATTGGCCCTGGATGCCGGTCCAATCCGGCCCTAAGATCATCCACGTGAACAAGAACCAGAACAAGAGCGCGCACGAGAACGAGATCGTGAACACCGGGGCCACCAAGGTCGACTTCTACTTCGACCCCGTCTGCCCCTTCGCCTGGATCACCTCCCGGTGGATCCTGGAGGTCGCCCGCCAGCGCGAACTCGACCTCACCTTCCGGGTGATGAGCCTGTCCGTCCTCAACGAGGGCCGCACCGACCTGCCGGAGCGCTACCAGCGCCTGATGACCACCGGCTGGGGCCCCGTCCGAGTCTGCATCGCCGCCGCCGAACAGCACGGCCAGCACGTGCTGCGCGACCTGTACACCGAGCTCGGCACCCGCTTCCACGACCAGGACCGGCCCGCCGACGACACCGTCATCCGCGAGGCCCTGGTGGCGGCCGGACTGCCCGAGGAACTCGCCGAGGCGGCCACCAGCACCGCGTACGACATCGCGCTGCGCAAGAGCCACCACGAGGGCATGGACCCGGTCGGTGAGGAGGTCGGCACCCCGACCATCCACGTGGACGGGGTGGCCTTCTTCGGCCCGGTGCTGAGTGCGATCCCGCGCGGGGAGGACGCGCTGCGGGTCTTCGAGGGCGTCCGCCTGCTGGCCGGCTACCCGAAGTTCTTCGAGCTCAAGCGGACCCGGACGGACTTGCTCGACTTCTCCTGAGCAGCGACTTCTCCCGAGGAGCGACTTCTCCCGAGGAGCGACTTCTCCCGAGGAGCGACTTCTCCCGAGGAACGGCTCCTCCCGAGGGGTGCCCCGGCCCCACCCGGGATGTCTCTGGACCGCCGACGTCCGACGTCCGACGTCCGACGTCCGACGTCCGACGGCCGGCGGCGGGTGCCGTCCGGGGCTCCGGCTCCCGTCCGGGGCCGCAGGGGCGACCATGGAGGGGTGGGCCCTGAGCGGGAAGTCCGCGCGGGGCCGGCGGCTGAGGCCCGGCGGCGCCCGAGAGGCGGTGAGCGTGGATGATCGGACGAACGCGTCTGCGCGCTGACCGCCACCCGGCGACCCCGCCCGGCCGAGGCCCCGGCCGGTGGCCCGACCCGCCCGGCCGTGGTGGAGGCCCTGGTGGAGGCCTCGGCGGCGGTCCCGGTGGAGGCCTCGGCGGCGGTCCCGGTGGAGGCCCCGGCGGCGGCCCGAACCGGGGCCCCGGTGGCACCCCGCCCAAGCCGCCGCCCCCCGCACTGCGCCGCTGGCTGCTGCCCGTCGCCGTGCTGGTGACCCTGCTGCTCCTGGTGCTGCTCGCCAAGCCCAGCCCGGTCGGCCCCCGCTACGGCTACACCGACCTGCTCAACCGGGTCGACGCCGGCCAGGTGCAGACCGTGGACGTCAGCGACACCGGCGGGGTGTCCGGCACGCTCAAGGACGGCACCCACTTCACCAGCCAGCTCCCGACCGCCCTGGACACCTCCCAGCTCAGCCGGGCGCTCTCCGACCAGCACGTGAGCGTCACCGGCAGCCGCTCCAGCGGGGGCAGCTCGATCTGGTCCACCCTGCTGCTGTTCCTGCCGCTGCTGATCTTCGGCGGGCTGTTCCTGTGGTCCGGCCGGATGGCGGCGCGCTCGCTCGGCGGCGGGCTGAGCGCGATCGGCCGCTCCCGCGCGAAGATCATCGAGGCCGAGCGGCCCGCCACCGGCTTCGCCGACGTGGCCGGGTACGAGGGGGTGAAACAGGAGGTCAGCGAGGTGGTCGACTTCCTGCGCAGCCCGGAGCGCTACGCCGCCGCCGGGGCCAAGGGGCCGCGCGGAGTGATCATGGTCGGCCCACCGGGCACCGGCAAGACGCTGCTCGCCCGGGCGGTCGCCGGCGAGGCCTCCGTACCCTTCCTGTCCGTCACCGGCTCCGGCTTCGTGGAGATGTTCGTCGGCGTCGGCGCCTCCCGGGTCCGCGACCTGTTCGACGAGGCCCGCAAGCGCGCCCCGTCCATCGTCTTCATCGACGAGATCGACGCCGTCGGCGGCCGACGCGCGGGCGGCAGCCGGATCGGCGGCAACGACGAGCGCGAGCAGACCCTCAACCAGCTGCTCTCCGAGATGGACGGCTTCGACCAGAGCACCGGCATCGTCGTCATCGCCGCCACCAACCGGCCGGACGCCCTCGACCCGGCCCTGCTGCGCCCCGGCCGCTTCGACCGACAGGTCACCGTGCCGCTGCCCAACCAGGCCGAGCGGGCGGCCATCCTCGCCGTCCACACCCGCGGCAAGACCCTCGCCCCGGAGGCCGACCTGGACCGGATCGCCCGCGGCACCCCCGGCTTCTCCGGCGCCGACCTCGCCAACCTGGTCAACGAGGCCGCCATCAACGCCGTGCGCGCCGAACGCGCAACCATCACCGCCGCCGACCTCGACGACGCCCGCGACCGGGTGCTGCTCGGACGCCGGGAGTCCTCCAACGCGCTGCTGCCCGAGGAACGGCACGCCGTCGCCGTGCACGAGTCCGGGCACGCGCTGACCGCCGCGCTGTGCCGGCACGCCGACCCGGTCGCCAAGGTGACCATCCTCCCGGCCGGGGTCGCCCTCGGCGCCACCGAACAGCTCCCCGAGGCGGAGCGGCACCTGTACAGCGAGGGCTACCTGAACGACCTGATCACCGTCCAGCTCGGCGGGCGGGCCGCCGAACTGGTGGTCTTCGGCGAGGGCTCGACCGGCGCCGCCAACGACCTCGCCAACGCCACCTCGGTGGCCACCAGGATGGTCCGCGAGTTCGGCCTCTCCCCGGACATCGGACCGGTCGGCTACTCCAGCGGCTCCCCCCAGTACCTCGGCGACCACCCCGAGGACCTGCTGCGCCGCCCCTACTCCGAGCAGACCCAGCGCGCGGTGGACGAGGCGGTGGCCGCCCTGCTGCGCGGCGCCGAGCGCCGGGCCGTCGCGCTGCTGCGCGAACACCGGCACCACCTGGACGAGTTGGCGGCGCTGCTGGTCGCCCAGGAGACGGTGGACGGCCGCGTGGTGCTCGACATCCTCCGGCACCCGGCGCCGGAGACGGGCGGAGGGCCGGGCCCGGCAGTCCCGTCCTGAGGGGCGCCCGGGGCCGAACGGGGCCGAACGGGGCCGCCCGGGGCCGCCCGGGGCCGAACGGGGCCGTGCGGGGCCGTGCGGGCCAGGGGCCGCCGCAGGCCCGGCCGAGGCCCGGGTGGATGATGTCGTGGTACCGACCCGAAGGAGCCGACCATGACCGAAACCCTGCCCGCGGACGTCCAGCGCGAGATCGCCCTGGCCCTCGGGGTGGTGCCCGTCACCGACCCCGCGAAGGAAGCCGAGCGCCGGGTGGCCTTCCTCGCCGACCAGCTGCGGGCCTCCGGCGCGCGCACCCTGGTGCTGGGCATCAGCGGCGGGGTGGACTCCACCACCACCGGTCGGCTCTGCCAGCTCGCCGTCGAGCGGCTGCGCGCCGAGGGGTACCAGGCCTCCTTCACCGCGATGCGGCTGCCGTACGGCGTCCAGGCGGACGAGGCCGACGCCCAGCGCGCCCTCGACTTCATCCGGGCCGACGAACTGCTCACCGTCGACGTCAAGCCCGCGACCGACGCGGCCTTCGACGCGCTGCTGACCGCCGGCCTCACCTTCCGCGACCACGCCCACGAGGACTTCGTGCGCGGCAACGTCAAGGCCCGCCAGCGGATGGTGGTCCAGTACGCGGCCGCGGGCGCCAATGGCGGCCTGGTCGTCGGCACCGACCACGCCGCCGAGGCGGCCGTCGGCTTCTTCACCAAGTTCGGCGACGGCGCGGCCGACGTGATGCCGCTCTCCGGCCTGACGAAGCGTCAGGTCCGCGCGGTGGCGGCCCACTTGGGGGCGCCGGAGGAACTGGTCGGCAAGGTCCCCACCGCGGACCTGGAGAACCTCGCCCCCGGCAAGCCCGACGAGGACGCCCTCGGCGTCGAGTACAACGACCTGGACGACTTCCTGGAGGGCCACCCGGTCAGCGAGCAGGTCTTCCAGACCGTCCTCGGCCACTACCGCCGCACCGAGCACAAGCGCGGCCTGCCGATCACCCCGGCCCAGGCGTGACCGACCCGGCCGGGCGGAACGGGCGGGCGGCCGGGGCGATCCTCGGGTCGGCGGTGGGCGACGCCCTCGACCTCGGTGGCGACACCGACACCGTCGCTGCCGTCGCTGGCGGTCTGGCCGGCGCCCGCTACGGCCTGGCGGCCGTCCCGGCCCGCTGGACCGAGCCGCTGCACGTGCAGCTCCCCGGCTCCGGCGGACGCGTTCTGCGGGCGCCCGACCTGCTGCGCATGGCGGAGCGGCTGGCGGCGTAGCCGGCCGGGCGGGTCGGGAGCGGTCCCGGCGACGGCCCCCCGGCCGGCCCTCGTGCCCCCGGGATCGTCCGTGCGGGCGGATCGCTGCCGTACGGAGGGGAACGGTGCTGCTCCGAAGGGGGAAGCGGCATGGCCGAGGTGACGGTGCGTCCGGTAGCCCGGGTGGTCGGGGGGACGGGGGAGGTGCGGGACGACGCCTGGGGGAGCGTCGGGGCGGTGATCCGGCTGGACGAGGAGCAGTTCACCGAGGAGGCGCTGTACGGGCTGGCGGACTTGTCACACCCGGAGGTGGTCTACCACAGCGACCGCGTCCCCGTCGGAAGGTTGAGACCGGCGTCCGGCGCCCCCGGGGCAACACCGACTGGCCGCTGGTGGGCACCTCCGCCCAGCGCGGCAGGAACCACCCCAACCGGCTCGGCGTCTCGCGCTGCGCGCGTGCGGGTGGACGGCCTGGACCTGCACGTCACCGGCCTGGACGCGGTGGCCGGTCCGCCGGTGCTCGACATCGAGCCGTACCTGGCCGAATTCGGTCCGCGCGGCGGGGTAGGCAGCCCGAGTGGTCGACGGCGCAGATGCGCGCCTCCTACGACTCGGCGCACTGACCGGTGGCGGAGTGGCGGACCGGCGCCGGAGCGGCGACGGTCGGCGGCGGTGAGGACCGCGAACGGGGGCACCGTGCCGGATAGATGATCCGTTGATCGGTCGTCTACCGCCCCTGGCTACCGTGCGTCGCAGAACGAACCGGGCCCGACCACAGGAGTTTCCGCTGTCCAGGATCATCACCACCGCCCTGCCCGCGCACGGGCACGTCAGCCCACTGCTGGCCATCTCCGCCGATCTCGCCGCGCGCGGCCACGAGGTGGTCTTCCTCGGTGGTTCGCGCTTCGCGGAGGCCGCCGGGCGGGCCGGGGTGCGCTTCGCCGCGCTGCCCGCCGAGGCCGACTGGGACGACCGCGACCTCGACGCGTCCTTCCCGGGGCGGGCGGAGCTGCCGCCCGGTCCGGAGCGGATCGGCTTCGACGTACGGCACATCTTCCTCGACCCGGTCCCGCACCAGCACCGGGCGCTGCTCGCGCTGTTGGCGGAGTTCCCGGCCGACGTGGTGATCGCCGACTCCTTCGTCCAGGGCGCGCTGCCGCTGGCGCTCGACCGGCCGCGGGCGGAGCGTCCGGCGCTGATCGGGGTCGGGACCACGCCGTCGATGCTGCCGAGCGTGGACACCGCGCCGTTCGGGCTGGCGCTGCCGCCGCTGCCGGGGGAGGAGGGCCGGATCCGCAACCGCGCGCTGCAGGAGGAGATGGACCGGCGTGGCGAGCCGTTGCAGCGGTACGCGGAGAAGGTGTTCGCGGAGGTGGGCGTCCGGCTGCCGGAGGGCCCGCGCGGGCTGGCGGCGGTGACGGTGCCGGACGTGTTCCTGCAGCTGACCGTGCCGGGCTTCGAGTACCCGCGCGGCGACGCGCCCGCCTCCTACCGGCTGATCGGAGGGCTGCCGGGGAAGGACGGCGAGGAGCAGCCGCTGCCCGAGTGGTGGGCGGAGGTCACCGGGGAGCGGCCGGTCGTGGTGGTGACCCAGGGCACGCTGGCCAATGACGACCTGTCCGAGCTGGTCGCGCCGACGGTCCGCGCGCTGGCCGAGCGGGACGTCCTGGTGGTGGCGGCCACCGCCCGCCCGGACGGTCCCCAGGTGCTGACCGAGCTGCTGGGCGGGCGGCTGCCGGGCAACGTCCGCGCCGCCGGGTACGTGCCGTTCGACCAACTGCTGCCGCACACCGACGTGCTGGTGAGCAACGGCGGCTTCGGCGGGGTGCAGACGGCGCTGCGGTACGGGGTGCCGCTGGTGGTGGCGGGGGCGAGCGAGGACAAGCCGGAGGTGGCGGCCCGGGTGCAGTGGGCCGGTGTCGGGCTGGACCTGCGCACCGGCCGCCCTGAGCCGGAGGCGGTCGGCCGGGCGGTGGAGCGGGTGCTCGGCGAGGGCCGGTTCCGCGAACGGGCCCGCGCGCTGGGCGCGGAGTTCGCGGAGTACCGGCCGTTCGACACCATCGCCGAGCTGGTCGAGACGCTCTGAAAGCCGAAGCCGAAGCCGAAGCCGAAGCCGAAGCCGAAGCCGAAGCCGAAGCCGAAGCCGAAGCCGAAGCCGAAGCAGGGGCAGGGGCTGCCGGAACGTTCCGTCAGCTGCCGTCGCCGTCCGCGTCCGCCTCCGGGGTGGGCGCGGCGGCGCCGCCCTTGCTGATGCCGAGCTTGGCCTCGGCCGTCGTCCAGTCGGTGGCGATCGCCTGCTGCGCGGCGGTCAGGGTGACCTGGCCCTTGCAGATCGCGGTGTGCAGGTGGGTCTCCACCGAGTCCTTGGGGTTGTTGGGGCCCTTGCCCGGGACGTGCCCGGGGGAGGGCGGCTGGATCCAGAGGTTGCGCGGGTCGTTGGGGTCGCCGCCGAGCTGGAGGCTGATCAGGTGGTCGTACTCGGCGTCGCCCATCGGGCCGCTGTAGCCGTAGGACTTGGCGTTCTCGGTCTTCTCCTTGCCGGTGACGTTGACCGGCGGGCGGATGGTCGAGGTGTAGCCGCCCGGCTTGCAGATGGTGTCGTTGATGTTGCCCTGGTTGACGGCCGGGCTGATCGCGCCGGGGGTGCAGTTCGGGTCGGGCAGCGGCTGCTTGTCCGCGGTGTAGCGGTAGTGGCAGCTGCCCGCGGCGGGCTGCGGCTGGGCGTCGTAGGAGCTCTTCGGGCCGGGGCCGGTCACGACCGCGGCCGGGACGGGCTGGGCGGCGTCGCCCGGGGCCGCCGGGGCGGAGGTGCGGGCGCCGGCGTGGGAGCTCTCCTTGGCGTGCGAGCCGCCCTTGGCGGTCTGGCCGCCGCCGGACGAGCAGCCGGCGGCTGCGGCGAGCAGGACGGCCGCGGCTATGGCGAGGGCGCCTCGGGCGGGAGCCGGCACGGAGTTCCTCCAGGTCGTTGCGGTAGTACGGGCGACCGGCCGGCGAGGGTGCCGGAGGCCGCGTCAGCGGACACTACCGTGTCGAGGAGGCCGAAGGGGTGACGCACGGTCCGGCGCGGGAGGACCGTCACGGGCGCGCGGAATCGTTTCCGCGACCCGAGCGGATGTCAGTACGTGACCCGAGCGGATGTCAGTGCACGACCCGAACGGAATCCCGGTGCACGCCCCGCACGGAATCTCGGGACGCGCCCCGAACGGAATCCCGGGACGCGCCCCGAACGGATGTCAGGACGCGCCCCGAGGGGATCTCAGTACCGGCGCAGCGTCTCGATCCAGTCGGTGATCAGGTCCTCCAGCACGCCCAGCGGCAGGCTGCCGTGCCCGATCACCTCGTGGTGGAACTCCCGGACGTCGAAGCGCCCGCCGAGCGCGGCCTGCGCCCGCTCCCGGTGCCGGACGATCTCCCGACGGCCGATCAGGTAGCCGGTGGCCTGGCCGGGCCAGGCGATGTAGCGGTCGATCTCGTTGCGGACGTTGGCCTCGGGGGTGGCGGTGTTGTCCCGCATGAAGGCCATCGCCCGCTCCCGGGACCAGCCGTAGTGGTGCAGCCCGGTGTCCACCACCAGGCGCACCGCGCGCAGCGCGTCCATCGAGAGCATGCCGAAGCGGGACAGCTCCGAGCTGTACAGGCCCATCTCGTCGGCCAGCCGCTCGGTGTACAGACCCCAGCCCTCGACGTGCGCGGTCAGCTGGGCGCTCGGCTGCTGCCGGAAGCGCGGCAGCCCGGTCAGGGTGCGGGCGAGGGCGAGCTGCAGGTGGTGGCCGGGCACGCTCTCGTGGAAGGCGATCGCCTCGTACTCGTAGCTGAACCGGCTCTCCGGGTTCAGCGTGTTGATCCAGTGGGTGCCGGGCCGGCCGCCCGGGCCCGGCGGCTGGTAGTAGGCCAGCGGCGCGGTCTCGGCCTCCAGCGGGTCGATCTCCCTGGTCACGCAGTCCGCGATCGGGTACGGGCGGAACCAGTCGGCCGAGGCGTGCCGGGCGCGCTCCAGGGCGGCGTCCACCAGGGCGACGATCTCGGCCGCGCTGCCGAAGCGCAGCGACCGGTCCTCGCGCAGCGCGGTCAGTACGGCGTCGGTGCCGTTGACACCGAGCACCTGGCCGCCCAGCTCGGCGAACTCCTCGCGCAGCGCCGCCACCGTCTCCAGGCCGATCCGGTGTATCTCCTCCGGGGCCAGCCCGGGGTGGGTGAAGCGGCCGACGGCGTCGGCGTAGCCCTCGGCGCCGCCGGGCACGTGGCAGACCCCCGCCTCGGTGTCCGGGCGGGCGCCCGGGGCCAGCCGCTGGGCCAGCCCGGCCCGGTAGCGGGCCACGGCCGGGCGGACGCCGTCGCGCACGATCGCCCGGGCCCGCTCGAACTCCGGGCGGCCCTGGAGCGGGCGCAGCAGCTGGTCGGCGGTGGGGTCGGCGGCCAGGTAGCCGTCCAGCTGGGTGATCGCGGCGTCCACTCCGCTGCGCAGCGGGTGCCGGCCCTCGGCGGCGGCGTCCAGGCCGACCTGCAGCACGGCGTCGAAGTAGCCGGGCAGGCCGGCCAGCCGCTCCAGGTAGGCGTCGGCGCCCTCCTGGTCGACGGCGGTCATGGCGAGCGAGCTGAACACCGTGTTGTGCGGGGCGACGATGGTCGCGGAGATGCTGAAGTCGGCCAGCCCGTGGGCGATCCGGCCGCTGTCGTTGTCGATCAGCCGGGCGAGCACCCGGTGGGTGATGCGGTCCTCGCCGGTCAGCCCGTCCAGCGGGATCGCGGCCAGCCGGGCGCCGAAGCCCTGGAGCACCTCGCGGTGGCGCAGCGCGGCCGCCCGGGACGGGTCGGGCACCTCGTGGGCGTAGCCCTCGGTGCCGGCGAGGGTCGCCTCGAAGGGGTCGTGGGCGTTCTCGGCGGTGAAGAACTCCTCGGCGAGCGCGGCGAGTTCAGTGGGTCCGGCGAGTTCGGTGGGTTCAGCGAGCGCGGCGAGTTCGGCCTGCGGCGCGGCGTCGGCCCTGGCACTGGGAGCGGAGCCGGCCTGCTGGGCGGGGTCGGCGGGCTGAGCGGGCATCGGGTGCTCCCGGGTCCGGTGTGGTCAGTGCGACACGGGTTCCCTGGTGCGGCCCCCGATCGGGCCGATTATTCGGAGTCGGCGACGGCGCGGTCAATACACGGCGGACGGAAACGAGTTCCGTCCGCTCGTGGTGAACGCGCCGTCACCGGGGCTGGGTTCAGCGGCGCTGGGTCTCCTTGGCGGCCTGCTCGGCGGCTTCCTTCTCGTGCTTCGCCTTGATCCGGGCCTCTTCCTTGCGGACGTCCACCTGGTTGGCGCGCTCGTGCTGGAGCCAGAGCGGGTTCTCGGCCTTGATCGCGTCGATCTGCTCGGTGGTGAGGGCCTCGGTCACGCCGCCGCGGGCCAGGCCCGAGATGGAGATGCCGAGCTTGGCGGCGACCACCGGGCGCGGGTGCGGGCCGTTCTTGCGCAGCTCCTGGAGCCACTGCGGCGGCTCGGCCTGCAGCGCGTTGAGCTCCTCGCGGGAGACCACGCCCTCCTGGAAGTCGGTCGGCGCCGCGGCGAGGTAGATCCCCAGCTTCTTGGCCGCCGTCTCCGGCTTCATGGTCTGGCTGGTCTTCTGCTTGAGCGATGTCATGTGACAAGGGTAAGGGAGTGCGCGGGCGCTTCCGGTCACGGTCGGTAGCCTTGCCCTGTGACAGACATGCAGGTGAACCCGCCCTTCCGGCTCGCGTACGTTCCGGGCGTGACCCCCGGCAAATGGGCCCGGGTCTGGGTCGAGCGGCTCCCGGACGTCCCGCTCGACCTGGTCGCGGTGCCCTCCACCGACGGCGAGCGGACGGTGCGCGAGGGCGCGGTGGACGCCGGGCTGGTCCGGCTGCCGGTCGACAAGGACGTGCTCAGCGCGATCCCGCTGTACACCGAGAGCACCGTGGTGATCTTCCCCAAGGACCACTGGCTCGCCGCCGCCGAGGAGGTCGCGCTGGCCGACCTCGCCGACGAGGTGGTCTTCCACCCGCTGGACGACACCCTCGGTTTCACCGCCGAGACCCTGCCCGGGCGCCCGGCGATCGCCCGCCCGGACACCACCGCGGACGCGGTCGAGCTGGTGGCGGCCAACGTCGGGGTGCTGCTGGTGCCCCAGTCGCTGGCCCGGCTGCACCACCGGCGGGACCTCACCTACCGGCCGGTGGTGGAGGCGCCGCAGTCGCAGGTGGCGCTGTCCTGGCCGCAGGAGCGCACCACGGAGCTGGTGGAGGAGTTCATCGGGATCGTCCGGGGGCGCACCGTCAACAGCTCGCGCGGCCGCGGGGCCGGGCAGGCGGCCGAGACCCAGCAGAAGGCCCAGCCGAAGAAGGCCGCGGCGCAGCGCAAGCCGCAGCAGCAGTCCCAGAAGCCCAAGCCCAAGGCGAAGCCGGCGGCGGGCGGCCGGGGCGCGGCGGCCGCCCGGCGGGGCAAGCCGAAGCGCCGTTCCTGACCCCGCCCGCGGAGTAGCGTCGGCCCCGTTCCGGACAGTCGTGGTGGGAGGAGCGGGGCCGTGTGGCATGACCTGGTGGTCGTCCAGATTCCGATCGTGGAGAAGATCCTCCGGACGATCGCGGTCTACGTACTGATCCTGGTGCTGTTCCGGCTCGCCGGGAAGCGCGGGCTGGCGGGGCTGAACACCTTCGACATGGTGGTCGTCTTCCTGCTCTCCAACGTGGTGCAGAACGCGATCATCGGCAACGACAACAGCCTGCTGGGCGGCGCGATCGGCGCGGTCACCCTGATCGCGGTGAACGCCGGGGTGACCCGCTGGCTGGCCCGGGACCCGCGGGCCGCGCGGATCCTGGAGGGCACGCCGACCACGGTGGTCCGGGACGGCGAGCTGGTGCCCGGCGCGCTGCACCAGCTGGCGCTGCGCCCCTCCGAGCTGGAGCACGCGATCCGGGTGCAGAACGGCGACGACGTGAGCGACGTCGCGCGGGCGCGGCTGGAGCCGGACGGGCAGCTGCTGGTGACCCTCCGGGCGGTCGAGCGGAGTGCCACCAAGGGGGACGTCGAGGAGCTGCGGGAGCGGCTGGAGTCGATCGAGCGGCTGCTGGCCGCCATCGCCGCCGACCGCCGGCCCCCGCGCTGACGGATCCCGCGCTGACGGATCCCGTACTGACGGATCCCGTACTGACGGGTCCCGTACTGACGGCCCCCGTGCTGAGACGCCCCACGCCCCACGCCCACGACGGCGGACCCCGGCCCGGGGCGGGTCAGCCCTCGGTGGGTGCGGCGGCCAGGCTGGTGCCGTGGCGCCGGCCGCGGGCGGTGGCGGCGGCCAGGGCGAAGCCGAGGGCGGCGGCGAGCAGGTGGCCGACGGTGGTGAACTCCGGGAGCGGTCCTGGCCAGTCGTGGTCGCCGGCCAGCGGCCAGACGAGCACGAAGGCGCCCCAGGGCAGCCGGGCCCAGCGGGGCAGTGCGAGGGTGGCGAAGGCGAGGGCGGCCTGGGCGCCGTAGCTGATGCCGTAGTCCGAGGCCTCGCGCACGCTCTCCGGGTACCAGCCCTGGTGCAGGGCGAGCAGGATCACCAGGGCGGTGACCAGGGTGGCGCCGACGTGCCCGGCGAAGAACACCGCGGCGGCGCGCGGGGTGCCGAAGCGGCGTTCGGCCCAGGCCAGGCCGACGACGATGCCCAGGCCGAGGGTGATCAGGGTGCCGCCGAAGCCGGTGGAGGCGATGTCGGTGAGCGTGCCGTCGTACAGCAGCGCGCTGCCGAGCAGGGCGCGGACCGGGTGGTCGTGCAGGTTGTCGAGGTTGGTGCTGATGTACCCGCGCAGGTCGTCGGCCTGCGCCTCGGACAGTCCGTACTCGACCCAGGCGTGTCCGAGCAGCAGCAGCCCGACGTAGACGAGCGTCAGCGGCGAGCGGCGGGGGTACGTGCGGACGGCGTGCAGCAGCCCGGTGAGGAGCCCCAACGGGCGTCGAGCGTTCATGGTCTGATGGTGTCCCGGTCGAGCGGCTGGTCCGGCCGGCCCGGATGCGGTCGGCCACCTCGGGACAGTACCGAATGCCGGCGGACGACGGGTGAGGGCGCCCCTCAGCGGATGCGGCGGGCGAGCGTCGCGGTGAACGGGCGGGGGGAGAGCGAGACGCTGCGGTGCGGCCGGATGGGCCGGCCGCGGGTGGGGGTGACGGTCCAGCGGGCGGCGATGGTGGCGAGGGCGAGGGCGGCTTCGGTGGTGCCGAAGGCGTCGCCGATGCAGCGGCGGGCGCCGAGGCCGAAGGGCGTGTAGTTGCCGGCGGCCGGGCGGGCGGTGGTGAGCCAGCGGTCGGGGTCGAAGCGGTCGGGGCAGGGGAAGAGGTCGGCGCGGCGGTGCAGCAGGTAGGGGCTGTAGAGGAGGGTGGCGCCGGCCGGGAGGGGGTGGCCGCCGAGTTCGGTGTCGGTGGTGGCGGTGCGGCTGAGGATCCAGGCGGGCGGGTAGAGCCGCAGGGTCTCGCTGACGATCCTGGCCGTGAGCGGCAGGGCGGGCAGGTCCTGGTGGCGGGCGGGGCGGCCGTCGAGGACGGTGTCGAGTTCGGTGTGCAGGCGCTCGCGGACGGCCGGGTTGGCGGCGAGCAGCGTCCAGGCCCAGGAGAGGGTGGCGGCGGTGGTCTCCATGCCGGCCAGCAGGAAGGTGACCACCTGGTCGTGGATCTCGTCGTCGGTCAGGCCCCGGCCGTCCTCGTCGCGGGCGCCGAGCAGGGTGGAGAGCAGGTCGTGGTGGTCGGTGCCGGCGGCGCGGTAGTCGGCGACCAGCCGGTCGGTGATCTCCCGGAGGTCCCGTCGGGCGCGGGCGAAGCGGCGGTTGCCGGGGGTGGGGATCCGGTCGGCGCCGGGCAGCGGCAGCACCGTCCGCCGGGCGACGCCGCGGGCGACCACGTCCATGGCGGTGTGGACGGGCAGCGCGCCGGCCCGCTCGTGGGCGGCGAACAGGCAGCGGGCGGTGACGGCGGTGGAGAGCCGGTACATCGCGGCGGGGACGTCGACCACGTCGCCGTCGCGCCAGCGGGCGGTGGTGCCGGCGATCTCGGCGGCCATCATGGTGGCGTAGCCGGGCAGCCGGTCGCGGTGGAACGCGGGCTGGAGCATGCGGCGTTGGCGCCGGTGGTCGGCGGCGGGGCAGGTGGCGAGGCCGTTGCCGAAGGCCGCGCGGGCCTTCTCGACGACGATGCCGCCCTTGTCGTAGGTGCGGTCGTCGGTGAGCAGCCGGCGCACCAGTTCGGGGTGGCAGACGACGTGGGCGTCGAGCGGGCCGAGCCGCAGCCGGACGAGGTCGCCGTGGGCGGGCAGGCCGGCCACGAAGTCGAGCGGGCTGCGGAGCAGGGCGGGGGCGTGGCCGAGCAGCGGGAGCGCGCCGGGGGCGGTGGCCGAGGTGTACTGGGCGGCGGTCGGTCGGTACTGGGTGGGCACGGGCGTCACCTCGGGGAGGGCGGGTTCGTCGGGCGTCCGTGATCTTTCCCGGCGCCCGTCGGCGAAACGGCCGGTGGAACGGCCGGCGCCCGGCGGGTGGGGTGAACGCGGGGGCGTACGTAGAACGGCCGTGCGCCATGACGGACCTGACGGCCGGTTCGGGGCCGTCGCGTGGGGGTATCCGGGGGCGGTGCCGCGCGCCTACACTGCGAACCTCCGTACGATTACCGGCTGGTATACCGACCGGTAAAGCCAGTTGGTACTACCGGTTGGGAGTTGGGATGGCCGACGAGCGGGCCCACGCGTTCACCGACGACGCCCTCGGCACGCACGACGCGGTGGCCCTGGCCGCCATGGTCCGGGCCGGCGAGGTCAACCCCCGGGAACTGGTCGCGGCCGCCGTCGCCCGCGCCGGGCGGATCGACGGCACGCTGCTGCCCGTCGCCCACGCCAGCCACGACCGGCCCCGGATCAGCCGCGAGGGCATCGGCGGCCCGCTCTGGGGCGTACCGACCTACCTCAAGGACAACGTCGACCTGCGCGGCCTGCCCACCGCCATGGGCAGCGAGGCCTACCGGGCCCGCCCCGCCCGCCGCAACGCGCCCTTCGCCGACCAGTTCCTCTCCACCGGCCTGGCCGTGCTCGGGAAGACCCGGCTGCCCGAGTTCGGGCTGAACGCCTCCACCGAGTTCGCCACCGCCCAGCCGGTGCGCAACCCCTGGAAGACCTCCCACTCGCCCGGCGCCTCCTCCGGCGGCTCGGCGGCCCTGGTGGCCGCCGGCGTGGTGCCGATCGCCCACGCCAACGACGGCGGCGGCTCGATCCGCATCCCGGCGGCCTGCTGCGGACTGGTCGGCCTCAAGCCCACCCGGGGCCGGCTGGTCACCAACGCCCAGGGCGGCAAACTGCCGATCGACCTGGTCACCGACGGGGTGGTCACCCGCACGGTGCGCGACACCGCCGCCTTCTTCGCCGCCGCCGAGCGCCACCACCGCAACCCGGCACTGCCCCCGCTCGGCCTGGTCGAGGGCCCCGGCGAGCGCCGGCTGCGGATCGGCCTGGTGGTGGACTCGCCCACCGCCAAGACCGACGAGGCGACCCGCCGGGCCGTCGAGGAGACCGCCGCCCGGCTGGAGGCGATGGGCCACCGGGTGGAGCCGGCCACCCTGCCCTTCGGCGAGGAGTTCTCCCGCGACTTCCTCTCCTACTGGGGCTACATCGCCTGGGTGATCGCGCTCACCGGCCGGGTCATGCTCGACCCGAGCTTCCGGGCCGGCCGGCTCGACGGCCTCACCACCGGGCTGCGCCGCAGCTTCCAGGCCGAGTTCCCGCGCATCCCCGGCGTGCTGCGCCGGCTGCGCCGGGCCGAGGCCGTCTACGCCGGGATCTTCCGCGAGCACGACGCGATCCTCTCCCCGGTGCTCGCCCACACCGCCCCGCCGATCGGGCACCTCAGCCCCAACGTCGCCTTCGACGAGCTGGTCGAGCGGCTGCTGCGCTACGTCGCCTTCACCCCGGTCAACAACGTGACCGGCGGCCCGGGCATCGCCCTGCCCGCCGGGGCGGCGCCCAGCGGGCTGCCGATCGGGGTGCACCTGTCGGCCGCGCACGGGCAGGAGCGGCTGCTGCTGGAGCTGGCCTTCGCACTGGAGGCGGACCGGCCCTGGCGGCGCATCCAGGACTGAGCGGCGCATCCAGGACTGGGTGGCGCGTCCGGGACTGGGTGGCGCGTCCAGGACTGAGCGGCGCGTCCGGGACTGAGCAGGACCCGCCCTCAGCCGGCCGCCACCGACCGGGCCGCGTGCACCTCGTGGTGCAGCCGGGCCAGCGCGCAGTCCGGTGCCATCGCGCAGTCCGGCGCCGGCGCGCCCGGCGCGTCCGGGCCGCCCGGCGGCAGCGGCGCGCCGCCGCGCAGCGCCTCGGCCAGGTCGGTCAGCTCCCGGGCGACGGCACCGACCTCGGCCGGGGTCGGCACCGCCGCGCCGTGCTCGATCCGCACCCTGGTCGCGGTGGTGGTGTCCACGATCCGCTCCACCGCGATCACCAGCGGCCACCAGGCCTCCGCCCGGGCGCCGACCGGCGGGGGCTCGGTGAGCGCCCGCTGGAACTCGCTGCGCACCGCGGAGAGGTCCCGGTAGAGCCGCCGCCGGTAGCGGGCCCGGGCCGGTTCGTCCCGGCCGGGCGCGGTGGTGAAGGCCAGCGACACGTACGAGGCGGTGTCCTGGACGGCGTCGGCCAGCCGGTCGCCGATCCGGGTGTGCCAGGATTCCGGCCAGAGCAGGTAGCCGGCCACCAGCGCGATGCCGCAGCCGATCAGCGAGTCGTAGAGCCGGGGTGCCACCAGGTGGAAGCCCTGGTGGTTGAGCAGGTCGGAGAGCAGCAGGATCAGCGCGTTGAGCTGGGCGAGCAGGCGCACCAGGGTGGCGGAGCGGCCGTGCCGGCGGGCCCGGCGGGCCAGCAGCAGGTCGTAGGACTGGTTCAGCGACTGGGTGAGCGCCCGGCGCCGGTCCTCGTAGCCGGGGGAGCCGGTGGCCTCCAGCAGCGCGGCCACCGCACGGTAGGTGTCGGCGACCACGGCGCGCTCGGGGGTGCCCCCGCGCAGCGGCCAGGCCAGCAGGGTGAGGGCGAGCACCAGCAGTCCGCCGAGCAGCAGCAGGCCCGGGGGCAGCCACCACGGGGAGGGCATCGGCAGGCCGGCCCCGACCACGGTGTTCAGCAGCAGGAGCAGGCCGGAGACGGAGGCGACCGCGCCGACCGAGGAGATCATGCCGGAGAGCAGCGCGACCAGGGTCAGCACTGCCACGGCCGTCCAGCCGGAGCCGTAGACCTGGGTGCCGACCAGCACCCCGAGGGCGCCGAACAGCTGCGGCACGGCGATGTTGAACACCCGCATCCGGTAGGCGTCGGCGGTGTCCCCGATGACGCCGGACAGCGCGCCCATCGACACCAGCGCGCCGTACCCGGTCCGGCCGGTGGCGGTGCCGACGGCGAGCGGGGCGGCGAGTGCCACCGAGGCGCGGGCCATCGCGGCCCAGGGGACCGGCGCGTCCCGGGGGCGCAGGCCCTCGGTCAGCCAGCGGGGCGGGGCCAGCCGGGAAGCCGCCGACCGGGTGCGTGCCAACCGGGAAGGTGTCGGACGGGAAGGTGCCGGGCGGGTGCGTGCCACAGACCCAACGTACGGCGGGCCGGTTCGGTTCACCCTTCGCGGTTATGTCAATTCCCGAAACATACCCGCCCTTATGTCAGTCTGCGAAACATAAAGCGAACCCCAGAGGCGCTGTGAACTGCGCTGATTTCCCAATCGGTTACCAGTGGGAAAGGGTTGACACCATTAGTTGGTCTAGTCCAACGTATGGGGAAGCGCGGTCCGGCCGAGGCTGATGTGGGGTGAGTGCCCTTGCCGGACGGGTGAGTTGGCCCCCTGACGTGGCGTTGTGCGCTGCTCGGGGGCCGAGGCGAGACGGAGCGCATGCGGACGGGCATCCGGTCCGCGCCCCGAATTCCCCTTCCGGCCGACGACCGGCCACCGGCTCGCCGCGCCCGCACCGGGCGCCCGAGGAAGCGCTGCACCGACCACGAACCACGGAGTGACCGCCCATGCCGAGCCCTGACGAACACCCCGAGGAATATCTGTACCGGGCCGCCTCGCAGCGCCCCTACTTCAGCGCCGACACCGAGAGCTACCTCGCCGGCACCGCCCTGCGCGAACTGCGTAAGAAGCACCCGCTGCGAGTGCTCTCCGAGGCGGACTTCGCGCACTGGCAGACCTACGGCTACGTCGTCGTCGAGCAGGCCATCCCGACCGAGGCCGCGCGCCGGCTGCTCGACTTCGCCTGGGAGTTCCAGGGCCTGTCGCCCGACCGCCCCGAGGACTGGTACCGCGAGCGCGACCACCGCGACGAACTCGACCGGCACCTGCACATCTACGGCTTCGTCGAGGCCTACCACCACCAACTCATCTGGGACAGCCGCCAGTCACAGCGCGTCTACGACGCCTTCGTGGACGTCTGGGACTGCGAGGAGCTGTGGGTCACCCTCGACCGGCTCAACCTCAACCCGCCGAACGTGCGCAACCGCGACCGCGCCCTCATCGAACCCACCGACAAGGGCTTCGACATCGAACTCCACTGGGACGTCGACACCACCCGGGCCATGCTCCCGCAGCGCGTCCAGGGCATCATCGCGCTCAACGACACCGCCCCCGACCACGGCGGCTTCCAGTGCGACCCGGAGCTGTTCCGCCGCCACAACGAGTGGCAGGCCACCCAGCCCGCCGACCGCGACCCGATCCGCCCGGATGTCGACCGCGACGAGTTCCCGGTGGTCAGGCCCGAGTTGAAGGCCGGTGACCTGCTGATCTGGAACGGCCTGCTGGCCCACGGCGTCGCCCCCAACACCTCCGCGAACGGCGTGCGCTCGGTGCAGTACCTCTCCATGAT
The DNA here is from genome assembly GCF_055571335.1 of Kitasatospora sp. NPDC030952. Lineage (NCBI taxonomy): Bacteria > Bacillati > Actinomycetota > Actinomycetes > Kitasatosporales > Streptomycetaceae > Kitasatospora > Kitasatospora sp. NPDC030952. The sequence goes on along the minus strand of NZ_JBVIFM010000018.1, from coordinate 81,089 downwards.
GCCCGCCCTGGAGGAGGCCGAGCCGCTGCGCCGCTCCCGGGTGGAGTCCTGGCGCACCCTCGCCACCCCGGACTGGAACCGCACCCTGGTCGGGGACGCCGACCGGCCCGAGGCACTGCGCTACGGACCGGCCGAACTCACCGAACTCGGCGAGAAGCTGCTCGGCCTGCGGTCCTGGACCGGCCGCACCTTCGAGCAGGCCGAAGGGGAGCGCCCGTGCGCGCCGTCTGCCTGACCCTGCCCACCAACCGCGAGTGCGCGGACACCATCACCGCGATCGGCGCCGAAGCCGCCCACGCCGCCCGAGAGTTCGGCGTCCTGGTGCACTACCTGGTGCTCGACTCCGCCGACCCGGCGGCCCGCGCCCGGCACGCCGCGGCCCTCGCCGCGCTGCCGCCCACCGCGGGCGTGGTCACCCACCACCTGGACGAGGACGCCCAGCGCGCCTTCCTGCGCGCCGCGATCGAGCGGGCCGGAGCCCCGGGCCCCGACAAGCTGCTCGACCTGATGCTGCCCGACGCCGTCTCCTACGGCGCCTGCACCAACCGGGCGTTCCTGCTGGCCGCCGCCCTCGGCTGCACCTCCGTGCACCGCCGCGACTCCGACAGCCGCTACCAGTGGCACGACGGCGCACCGGTGTTCCCGATCGACCACGAACTCGCCACCATCGGGCTCAAGGCCGCCGACGCGGCCGCCGCCGTCACCGAGCACACCCTCGACCCGGCGCACGCCGACAAGCCGGTCGCCCTGGTCGGCGCCTCCTTCATCGGCGAACTCTCCGTCGACCTCGGCGAGATCCGCGCCCTCGACCCGCAGGCCTACCACGACGTGGTCGCGCTCTGGGCGCCCACCGGGGCCACCGAGCAGGAGCGGCGGGAACTCGTCGCCGAATCCTTCACCGGCGGCGGCACCGAACCCTTCACCGCCGACCGCGCCGTGCTCGACCGGCCCGACATCTGGCGGATCGACATGTGCAACATCGCCCTCGACCACGAGCTGTACGAACGCGTCCCGCTGCCGCCCGCCACCGACACCATCGGCAGCGACTACTTCCTGCACCACCTCGTGCACGACGCCACCCTGCCCGGGGTGACCCACAACCGGCACATCGTCAACTACTACACCCCGGAACGGCGCACCGGCCCCGGCTTCACCGCCTACCAGGAGCGCTACGCCAAGTTCCTGCTCTCCATGCTCTACCTCCACCCCGTCTACTCCGAGCTGGAACGGGCCGGCGAAGCCCTGCTCGACGAGCACCACCACGTCCGCCCGGCGGCGATCGCCGACGCCGCCCGCCGCAGCGCCGCGACGGACCGCGCCGAGAACCACCGGCGACTCGCCGAACTCGACCGCTGCTACCGGCGACTCGGCGGCAAGTACGCCGAGTTCGCCGACCACCTGGCGCCCCGACGGGCGCGTCTGCTCGACGAGGCGCAGGCGGACATCGAGGACTTCGCCCTGCTGATCGACGCGTGGGGCCCGCTGGTGCGGGCGAGCAGGACCACCCCCGCCGACCGGCTGCCGCGCTAGCCGCACCGGGAGTTCATCCGTGATACGTCAGACCACCGAACCGCACGCCGATGCGCGGGGGCGGACCAACCACCGCGCCCCGACCGCGGCCGAGACCGTGCACGCCGACCGCGCGCCCCGCCCCGACCAGCACGACCACGCCGCCCTGCGCTCCGCGCTCGCCGCCGCCACCGAGGACACCGTCATCTACGACCTGGCCGGCATCGGCCGCCAGTACGCCGCCCTGTGCGCCGAACTACCCGGTGTGGCCGTCCGGTTCGCGATGAAGGCCTGCCCCGTCGACGAGGTGCTCGGCCACCTCGCCGAGCTCGGCTCCGGCTTCGACGCGGCCAGCCCGCAGGAGATCGCCCAGGCGCTGCGCACCGGGGTGGCACCCGAGCTGATCCACTACGGCAACACCATCAAGTCCGACCGCAACATTGCCGAGGCCTACCGGCTGGGCGTGCGCGACTTCGCCACCGACAGCCTGGAGGACGTCGCCGCGATCGCCGAACACGCCCCCGGCTCACGGGTGTTCTGCCGGATCGCGACCACCGGTGAGGGCGCCCTGTGGGGTCTCAGCCACAAGTTCGGCTGCTCGCCCGAGGACGCCCTGCGGGTGCTCGGCGCCGCCCGTACCGCCGGACTGGTGCCCTCCGGGCTGTCCGTGCACGTCGGCTCCCAGCAGATGACCGCCGAGGCCTGGGCCGCCGCGATCGAGTCGCTGGCCGCCGTGCTGGAGGCGCTCAACTGGCGCGGCATCACCCCGGACCGGATCAACCTGGGCGGCGGACTGCCCGCCCTCGGAGTGCTCGACCGCGGCGGCCGAGCGCTCGAACCACCGCTGGACAAGATGTTCACGGTGCTCCGCGAGGGCATGGAACGGCTGCGCGCCGTCAACGCCGCCCCGCTGGACTTCCTGCTGGAGCCCGGCCGCCACCTGGTCGCCGACCACGGCGCGATCCGCGCCCACGTCGCCCGGCTCTCCTCCCGCCACCGGCTCGACGGCACCCGGGAGGACTGGCTCTACCTGAGCTGCGGCAAGTTCAACGGCCTCTACGAGATGGACCAGTTGCAGTACCGCCTGGAGTTCCCCACCCACCCCGGCGGCCAGTTCGTCAACGCCGTGGTGGCCGGCCCGACCTGCGACAGCGACGACGCGTACGCCCAGGACGGCGGCGGGGTGCGGGTCCCGCGCGCGATCGCCTCCGGCGACCCGGTGTGGATCCACTCCTGCGGCGCGTACGCCACCGCCTACGCCACCCAGGGGTTCAACGGCTTCGCGCCGCTGCCGTACACCTGCGTCGGCGGCCGCTCCACCGAGCGGGGTGACACATGACCGACACCCGGATCCGGCTGCTCCGCGACACCGACTGGCCCGCGGTGATCGCCGCCGAGGAGCGGGCCTACGCCGCCAGCGGCCTGTCCGAGGGCGGTGCGGCGCTGCGCTCCCGGCACCGTGCCTCGCCGTCGACCTGCTTCGTCCTGGAGGACGCGGACGGCTTCGCCGGCTACCTGCTCGCCCTGCCGTACCCGCTGTTCCGCTGCCCGGACCTCAGCCGGGCCTCCTCGGACGGCGCCGTGCGGTCCAGCAACCTGCACGCCCACGACCTGGTGATCGCCGAGCGGGCCCGCGGCCGGGGCCTGGCCCCGCGGTTGCTGCGGCACCTGGAGGCGGCCGGCCGGGCGGCCGGCCACCGCACCCTCTCGCTGGTCGCCGTGCGCGGCTCCGAGGTGCTGTGGACCCGGCTGGGCTACCGCGCCCGGCCGGAGGTCGGGCTGCCCGCGAGCTACGGCGCCGAGGCGGTCTACATGGCGAAGCCGCTGGACCGCGCCGCCCCGAACCCCGCGGACCCGAGCCCCGGATCCGCGCCCAGAGCCGAAGTGGGCTGATGCAGATGTCCTCCCCCGCACGCGACGAGTTCCGCCGGTCCCAACTGGCCATCGGCGCACTGTTCTTCGTCCTCGGACTGCAGTACGCGACCTGGGTCTCCCGGGTGCCCGCGCTCAAGGCCCGGCTCGACCTGGGCGAGGCCCAGATCGGCCTGCTGCTGATGACCTGCGGGATCGGCGCGGCGGTGTCCTTCCCGCTGGTCGCGGTGCTGATGCGGCGGCTCGGCTCCCGGCTGCTCTCGGTGCTGTCCGCGCTGGCCCTGGGGGTGATCCTGCTGGCCCTGTCGGTGGTGCCGAACTACCCGGTCACCCTGCTGGTGCTGTTCTGCGACGGCGTGGCGGTCGGCTGCCTGAACGTCGCGATGAACGCCCAGGGCGCCGCGCTGGAGGCCCGCTTCGAGCGCACCACGATGTCCAGGCTGCACGCCACCTTCAGCGCCGGCTCGCTGCTGGCCGCCCTGCTGGCCTCCGGCGTCAACGCCTTCACCGGCACCCTCGCCGTCCACTTCGGCCTGGCCGCCCTGCTGCTGGTGCTGCTGGTGGTGGCCGCCCGGCCGGGCCTGCTGGCCGACGGGCCGCCGCAGGCCGCCGCTGAGACGGAGCGGAAGAAGGGGCGCCGAGGCTTCGCCCTGCCCGCCGCGGCCACGCTCTGGATGGGCCTGGCGATGGTCTTCGGCACCGTCACCGAGGGCGCGATGAACGACTGGTCGGCGCTCTACCTCAAGGACGTGGTGCACGCGGGCGCCGGGATCGCCCCGCTGGGCATCGCCGTCGTCTCGGTGATGATGGTCTGCGCCCGGATCTTCGCCGACGGCTGGCGCACCCGGCTCGGCGACGGCCGGATCGTGCGCACCGGCAGCCTGCTGGCCGGCCTCGGCCTCGCGCTCGCCCTGCTGGCCGGCGGCGTCGTGCCGACCCTGCTCGGCTTCGCCTGCGTCGGCCTCGGCGTCGCCGCCGTCACCCCGTGCGTCTACGTCGCCGCCGCCCGGCAGGGCCCGGACGCGCTCTCCCTGGTCGCCGCCATGGGCACCACCGGCCTGCTGGCCGGCCCCGCGGTGATCGGCTTCATCGCCGGCGGCACCAGCCTGGTCTGGGGCATGGCCGCGGTGGCCGTCTCCGCCGCGGTGGTCTCCCTGTGCGCCACCCGGATCAGCTGGCCGCGGCCCCAACCCCGGCCTGCCGCCCAGCTCGCCCCCGAGGCGAGCTGACGGCCCGCCGGTTGTCGCCCGCCCGGGGGAGGGTTTCCGACAGCGTGTGGGGGAGGCGAGCTTCTAGAGTCACCTGCGGTATGACCGTATGACCATGAGCCGTGCGAGCCGCAGGAGAGGGAACAGCATGACCGAGCAGACCCCCGAGCCCTTCGAGCCCTTCGAGCCCGTCGACGAGGACTGGCGCACCGCCGTGGCGATCGTCGCCCACCCCGACGACATGGAGTACGGCGGCGCGGCGGCCGTCGCCCGCTGGACGGCCCAGGGCAAGCAGGTGATCTATGTGATGGTCACCAGCGGCGAGGCCGGGATCGACTCGCTCGACCCCGAGGAGTGCGGGCCGCTGCGCGAGGCCGAGCAGATCGCCTCGGCCCGGGTCGTCGGGGTGGAGACCGTCGAGTTCCTCGGCCACCCGGACGGCGTGGTCGAGTACGGCCTGCCGCTGCGCCGCGACATCGCCCGGGTGGTCCGCCGGCACCGCCCGGACATCGTGATCACCAGCAACTTCCGGGACACCTACGGCGGGGTGTTCCTCAACCAGGCCGACCACATCGCGGTCGGCCGGGCCACCCTGGACGGCGTGCGCGACGCCGGGAACCGCTGGGTGTTCCGCGAGCTGCTGGACGAGGGCCACGAGCCCTGGAACGGGGTCCGGCAGATCTGGGCGGCCGCCTCGCCCGAGGCCCGGCACGCGGTGGACACCACCGACACCTTCGACCTGGGCGTCGCCTCACTGGCGGAGCACAAGGCGTACCTCGCCGGACTGGGCGGGGCGATGGCGGAGCCCCGGGAGTTCCTGGAGGGGTTCGGCCGGGGCGCGGGCACCCGGCTGGGGACGCGCTTCGCGGTGCCGTTCGAGGTGTTCCCGCTGCGCTAGGCCCTGTCCGGCCGGACAGGACCTAGTCACTCGCGGGGGGCTCATCGGCGGAGGCGGAGGCGGAGGCGGAGGCGTCGGCGTCCTCGCGGCGCCGGCGCCGGTAGCGCAGCACCTGCCGCAGCAGCAGCGCCGCGACCACCACACCCAGCCCGACCGCGAACCAGAGCTGGTAGCGCAGCGCCGTCCGGTACACCGTCCCGATGTTGGCCCCGGCGACGTACCCGAAGGTGCCCCAGACGCCCGTCCACAGCACGGCGCCGAGCAGGTTGAAGACGGCGAAGCGGCGCCAGGGCATCTCGGTGGTCCCGGCGATGATGCCGTTGTACTGGCGCAGCCCGTCCACGAAGCGGGCGACCGTGACGACCTTGCCGCCCTGCCGGGCGAAGAAGCCGTCCGCGCGTTCCATCCGGGCCGGGGTGAGCAGCACGTAGCGGCCCCAGCGGTGGACGAAGGCGCGCCCGCCGGTGTGGCCGATCAGGTAGCCCAGGCTGTTGCCGAGGGTGGCGGCGACCGCCGCGATCAGCAGCACGGCGGCGAAGTCCAGGTGCCCGGTGCCCGCGTAGACCGAGGCGAGCACCAGGATGGTCTGCCCCGGCACCGGGATGCCGCAGTTGTCGAGCAGCACGAGCAGCGCCACCGCCAGGTACCCGTAGTGGTCCAGCAGTGGCGCGAGCCCGGAGAGCGCCCCGGGCAGGGGGGTCGTCGGTGCGGACACCGCTCCTCACCACCTCGCCCGGGACCGGCGCGGGATGGTGGGGGAGTGGGTCAGCGTTCCGCCAGGCGGGATTCGATGTTGCAGTCGGGGCCGGGGTAGATCAGGCCCTCGTGGCCGTCGTCGAAGCGGACCACGTACGGCGGTTCGCCGTTGGTGCCGCGCACCTCGATGATCTCGCCCTTCTGGTCGGTCATGCCCACCGACCTGCTGTGGATGTGGAGCTGGTCACCTACCGCTGCGTGCATGGTCTGCTCCTCGGGTCGTAGGCCGTTCCGCTATCCACTGTGCTGCGCGGGCGACGGCCTCGCAACGGCTCGGGACGGACGGGCTTCGCGGGGCCGGTGGGCCGGGCGTCAGCGGACGGGCAGCTGTTGCGCGAGGTAACCGCGCACCAGCCGCTTGCACTCGGCGATCAGGGCCGGATCGCCCTGGGGGTCTCCCCGGAAGGCCAGTTTGAGCACCGCGTCGGCCGCCTCCAGGGCGACCCGCAGGGCGAGCGTGGTGGCCGCCGGGTCGCCCGCCTCGAACAGCTCGCCGCCGAGCGCCTGCAGCCGCAGGGCGACGGCGGTGTTGTTGTCCACGCCCGCGTCCAGCAGGTGGGTCTCGTCCCGCACCCCGGACGGCACGACCGTGCCGGCCAGCCCGAAGTCCACCTGGCCGAAGCCGGGCACCGCGCGCTTCATCGCGACGAACTCCTCCACGGCGAGGTCGGTGAACCCGGCCGGGCCGACCGGGGCGGACCGGGCCAGCTGGGCGTCCAGGCGCTGGAGGTAGTGGTCGAGGTTGCGGGTGGCCAGGGCGGCCAGCAGGTCCTCCTTGCCGGCGAAGAACTGGTACAGGGTGCCGATCGGCACCTGGGCGCGCTGGGCGACCTCCTTGGTGGTGAGCGCGGTCGCCCCGACCTCGTCCAGCAGCCCGGCGCAGGCGTCCAGGATGCGGCCGTACCGCTCCTGGCTGCGCTGCTGGACCGGCCGCCGCCTGGCCGGACCTGGGCTGTGCTGGAGACTCCGGGCGTCGACGCTCATGGCGCAACTCTGCCGCATCGGCTGTTCCGACGGCGAATCATCGGGGCGGGGGAGCGCCGGAGTTTCCGGTGGGGAGGGAATCAACTGGTGGCCGGAGCTGAACGGCACGGTGGCGGGAAGGTGTCCACGGGTTGGCTTTGCTCTTGTCGTGGACGCGATGGCCGGTTCATACTCCTGGGGCGGATCACCTTGCGTGATCATTGCGTGCCTCTTCGTGGTGACCGCGATCCCAGCTGTCTGTGGCGACGACGGGCGACACCGCCGCCACCCGAAGTCTGGACGGACCCGTGAGCCCCCTTGCCCGTACCGAGTCCCGCTGTGCCCGCACCCGACGCACCGGCTGTGCGTCCCGTCGAACGGAAGGAGGCGGTCGGAACGGTGACGCTGTTCTCCACGGGGCGTGAGGCCCTCGACGCCGAGCACCGCCGTCAGTTCCTGGAGTCCGGCTACCTCGTCCTGCCCGGGCTGCTCCCCGAGACACTGCGCGAACGCCTCGCCCCCGAGGTGGACCGGTGGGTGGACGAGGGCCTGCGGGCCCGCTCGATCGCCGCCTGCGCCGACCCCGAACGACACGGGCCGCCCCCGGTGCTGGAACTGGAGCTCCCCGCCCACGGCGAGCTGCTCACCCACCCGCCGCTGCTGCGCGCGCTGACCGGGCTGATCGGCCCGAACTTCGTCTTCCACCACCTGCACAGCGACCGCCAGGCCCCCGACATCCCCGGCAAGCCCTGGCACCACGACTGCGAGCCCAACGACGGCGCCGACCCGTCGCTGCTGATGGTCCACGCCCTGCACTACCTCGGCGGCCTGGACGAGCGGGTCGGCAGCCTGGCCGTGCTGCCGGGCTCGCACCGCACCGCCGCCGGCAAGACCGCCTACGCCCACCACGGCACCGGCGAACTGCCCGGCGAGGTGGTCCTCGACCGGCTGCCGCCCGGCACCACGGTGCTGCTCAACTCGGCGCTGTTCCACACCCGCAGACCGGCGCTCGACGGGCCCGGCCGGCCCCGCTACTTCATCGACGCCTCCTACTGCCAGGTCGGGGCGCGCTGGCGCCCGGTGAAGCCGCACTGGCGGCGGATGCTCGCCCGGGCCCGCGAACTGGACCTGGCCGACGGCCAGTGGCCCGACCTGTTCGCGGAACACCACTTCACCGAGTACACCGGAACCGTCTGAACCGCCTGAGGAGCACTGCCGTGGAGATCGTCACCGCCGTCGCCCACTCCGAGGTGCACGACGCCTACCTGCGGGACCACCCGGTGGAACGGGCCCACGAGGCGAACACCAACCTGTACGGCGAGGAGAACCTCGAACGCGCCGCCGTGATCCCCGGCGGCTGGTGGCGGATCCGGCTCACCCGGGCCGATGTCCTCGGCGTCGTGCTGCCCTGGCACCTCAGCGAGGGCGGCGACCTCGAACTCGTCCCGCGCACCGGGCTGACCGTCGCCGACGCGGCCGAACGCGTCCGCACCGGCGGCGCCGACTGGGCGGCGGCCAACCCGGTCTGCTCGGCGAAGCTGCGGCTGCTCCGCCGGGAGCCCTTCAGCACGCTCTACCTCGCCACCGCGCCGGTCGACCACCCCGACTACGCGGACCTGACGATCCGTCACGGGCTGATCCACGTCGACGGCCTGCACCGCATGCTGGCCTGGGAGCTGGCCGGCCGGCTGACCGAACACACCGAGCTGGAAGGGTACTTGGCGGGCGACCCGGCCGACCTCGCCCAACTGGACGCCCTCGCTCAACCGGACGCCCTCGCCGCACCGGACGCCCTCGCTCAACCGGACGCCCTCGCCCCACCGGACACCCTCGCTCAACGGGCCGGGCTCGCCCCACCGGACGCCCCGATCCGGACGGGGGACGAACCGGCGTGACCTCCGCGACGCAGCACGTCCGGTCCACGCCCGCCACCGGCTCGCTCAGCGCGCTGCTGACCCACCTCGCCCGCACCCACCCCGACCGGCCCGCCGTCAGCGACGGCCGCCACAGCCTCGACCACCGCACCCTGGACGCCGCCGCCGGGCGGATCGCCGCCCGACTGGCCGCCGGCGGCACCGGGCGCGGCGACCGGGTCGCCCTGCTCGGGCCCCGGGACGCCCGGATGCTGGTGCTGCTGCACGGGGTACTGCGCTCCGGCGCCGCCGCCGTACTGACCGATCCGGACTGGACGGCGGCCGACCTGGCCCGGCGGCTGGCGGCCGTCGGGGTCGGGCGGGTGCTCGCCACCGAGGACGGGTTCGACGGGCCCCGCCGGGAGGTGGTGGACGTCCTGGGCCTCCCCCCGGCGGATCCGTCCTGGTCGGGCGACGAGCCCACCGGGGACGACCCCGCGTACCTGTCCTTCACCTCCGGATCCAGCGGCGAACCCAAGGCGGTGGCCGTCACCCACGCCAACGCCGTCCACTACGCGCACGCGCTGGCCGACCGGCTCGGACTCACCGAGGCCGACGCCCCCGTCCTCGCCCACGTCACCACGCTCGCCGCCGACCTCGGCCACACCGCCTGGCTGCTCGCCCTGGCCACCGGCGGCTCCGTGCACGTGGTCCCCGACCACGAGGTGCGCGACCCGGCCGCCTTCTGGACCACCCTGCGCCGGGCCGGGGCCGACACCCTGAAGACCACCCCCTCGCACCTGACCGCCCTGCTGGAGGGCCGCCCGGCCGGCACCCCGCCGCTGCGCACCCTGCTGCTCGGAGGCGAGGCCCTGCCGCGCCCGCTCGCCGCCGCCCTGCTCGACGGCGGCGTCACCGAGCGGCTGGTCAACCACTACGGACCGACCGAGACCACCGTCGGCGCGACCTGCTTCCTGGCCACCACCGCCCGCCAACTGCCCGACGGGGAACCGACCGTACCGATCGGCAGCGGGATCGGCGAGGTGCGGCTCACCCTGGTCGACGGCGCCGGGCGGGCGGTGCCCGACGGTACGGCGGGGGAGCTGCTGATCGGCGGGCGGGGCGTCAGCGCCGGGTACTTCGGGCGGCCCGAGGAGACCGCCCGGGGCTTCGTCCGGCGGGACGGCCGGCGCACGTACCGCACCGGCGACCTGTGCCGCCGACGGGCCGACGGGCAGCTGGTGTTCCTCGGCCGGGTGGACCGCCAGGTGAAGGTCCGGGGGTACCGGGTCGACCTCGCCGAGGTCGAGCGGGCGATGGACGGCTACCCGGGGGTGGCCGGCTCCGCGGCGCTGCTGCGGGAGGCCGCGCTCGGAAACCAACTGATCGGCACAGTAAGGCTGCTGGACCCGGGCGTCGAGGTGGCGGGGCTGGTCGACCACCTGCGTGACCGGCTCCCCGGCTACTCCGTGCCGCAGCCGATCCTGGTGCTGCCGGACTTCCCGTACGGGTCGAACGGCAAGCTGGACCGGGCCCGGCTCGGCGAGCTGGTGGACCACCTGGTCGAGGCCCGCGCCGAGTCGGCGGAGCCGGCCGCGGACGGCCTGGCCGGGGACATCGCCCGGTTCTGGGCCGGCGCGCTCGGACTGCCCGCCGTCGGACCGCGGACGGACGTGATCGGCCTCGGCGGGGACTCCATCCTCGCCATGCGCACCATCGCCCTGCTGCGGCGCTCCGGACTGCGGGTCGCCTACGAGGACTTCTACCGGCACCCGACGGCCGCCGGACTGGCCGCGGTGGCCGTGCCCGTCGGCGCTGCCGCCGCGCCGCGGCCGGGCGGAGGCGGCCAACTCGCGCCCGCCCAGCGGTGGTTGTACCAGCAGCGGTCGGTCGACGACCTGCGGCACTGGAACCAGTCCGTCCTGCTGCGCTGCCGCGCCACCGTCGACCCGGCCGCGCTCGCGGCGGCCCTCGCGGCCGTCCTGCAACGCCACGCGGCGCTGCGTCGGCCCGTCCGCCCCGACGGCCCCGGCGAACCGCTCGCCGTCACCGACCTCGACCCGCTCTCCCATTCCCGCATCCCCCGCGCCGCCGGCGCGATCGCCGACACCGTCGCCGGGGTCTGCACCGAACTCCACCGCAGCCTCGACCCGGCGGCCGGCCGGCTGCTGCGCGCCCACCTGTTCACCGGCCCGCCCGGCACCGACCAGCGGCTCGCGCTGATCGCCCACCACCTGGTGGTCGACGGGCTGTCCTGGCGGATCCTGCTGGACGACCTCGCCCAGGCGTACCGGGCGGTGCTCGACGGGGCCGGGTCCGGTCCGGGGGTGGCCGAGCCGCCGCCCACGGGCGACTTCTACCAGTGGGCGGCCGCCGCCCCTCCTGCTTCCGATCCCGCTGCTCCCGCTCCCGCCGCTCCCGCCGCTCCCGGGGTCGGGGCGCCCACCCGACCGGCCGCGCTCAGCTGGGCGTTGGACGCCGCCGCCACCGCCCGACTGGTCGCGGCGCACGGCGGCGGGGCCGGACTGGAGGCGGTCCTGCTGGACGCCTTCGCCGGAGCCGTCGCCGACTGGCGCGGCGAGCCCCGGCTCACGGTGGAGGTCGAGACCCATGGCCGGGACACCGGCGACGACCCCGGCGAACACCTGGACACCGTCGGCTGGTTCACCGCCGTCAAGCACGTCGCCCTGGACCCCTCGGCCGCCGCCGGACCGGCCGAGACGGCGCGGCGGCTGCGCGAGACACCCGTCCGGCCGATGGACGCGCCCGGCGAGCGCCCGGACGTCGGCTTCAACTTCCTCGGCACCTTCCGGCTGCCCGAGGAACCCGCGCTGGAATGGACCGTCGCCGACGAGCAGGCCGGTACGGCCCGCTGCACCGGCGGCGACCCGCTGTACCAACTGCGGCTCACCGCACGGGTGGTGGAGCAGCGGCTGGTCGCCGACCTGGTGTACGGCCGGCCCGCCACGGCGCACCCGGCCGCCCGGCGGATCCTCGACGGCTTCGCCACCGCCCTCGCCGGGCCCACCGCGGCCCAGCCCGTCCGCTCACCGCTCTCCACCTCCGGGCAACTGCTGCACGCCCGGGTGGCCCCCACCCCCCGGGCCGCCGTCCGCGAACCCGCCCGGGTGCTGCTCACCGGCGCCACCGGCTACCTCGGCCGCCACCTGCTGGACGCCTTCCGGCGGCGCGGCGCGGTGGTCACCTGCCTGGTGCGGGCCGCCGACGACGCCGCGGCCGTACGGCGGCTGGCGGGCGAGCGGGCCCACGTCGTCGCCGGAGACCTCGACCGGGACGGCCTCGGCCTCTCCCCGGCCGGGCTGGAGCGGGCCAGGGACGCCCGGATCGTGGTGCACGCGGCCGCGGACGTCCGGCTGGTCGCCTCGCCCGACGAGCTGGAGCGCGCCAACCACACGGCGGTGCGCCGGCTGCTCGGCTGGGTCGAGGAGCACACCCCGCAGGCCCGGCTGCACCACGTCTCCACGCTGGCCGTGTCCGGCGGGGTGGACGGCCCGCCGCGCCGGTTCAGCGAGGCCGACCTGTGGATCGGCCAGCACTTCCGCACCCCGTACGAACGCTCCAAGTACCGTGCCGAGCAGGCCGTCCGGGCCTGGGCGGCCACCGGGCACGCCGCCTACCTGCACCGCAGCGGCCACATCGCCGCGCACAGCCGGACCGGCGCCTTCCAGGCCAACCTCGGCGACAACCGGATCTACCAGCTGGTCCGCGGCTACCTGCTGGCCGGCGCCGCCCCCAGCCGGCCGGCCACCGCCTTCGCGTTCTCGCACGTGGACACGGTGGCCGCCGGGATCGCCGCGATCGCCCTCGACCCGTACGCGGCACCCGGCGCCTACCACGTCGAGACCCCGTACGAGACGCCGCACGACGAACTCGTCGGCTGGCTCACCGCCCACGGCCACCCGGTCCGGCTCACCGACGACGCGACCTTCGCCGCCGCCCTCGCCCGGGTCGAGCGGCAGCACCCGACGGCCGCCCGGCTGGCCGCCGCCTGGGCCCAGCAGGAGGAGCGCAACGTCCGGGTGGACGGCGCGTACACCACCTCGGTGCTGGACCGGCTGGGCGTGCGCTTCAGCGCGCCGACCCCGCAGTGGTGGTCGGCCGCGCAGACCTGGGCGGCGGAGGCGGGCCACCTGCCACCCCGCTGACCCGGCCCGGCCCGGCCCGGCCCGATCCGGCCCGACTCGAACCGAACCGAACCGCTCGAACCGAACCGAACCGCTCGAACCGTCCGACAGGCTCCGATCCGACAGGCTCCGACCCGACAGGCTCCGACCCGACAGGCTCCGAGAGAAGGCAGACTCCGTTGTCCCAGCTCTCCCCCGTGCTGAAGCAGGCCACCCCCGTCGTCGCCGTGCGCGGCGAAGGCCTCCACCTCTACGACGCCGACGGCCGCCGCTACCTCGACTTCACCTCCGGTGTGGGGGTGACCAGCACCGGCCACTGCCACCCCCGGGTGGTCGAGGCCGTCCGCGAACAGGCCGGCCGACTGCTGCACGGCCAGTACACCACCGTGCTGCACGACCAACTGCTCACCCTCACCGAACGGTTGGGCGAGGTACTGCCGCCCGGCCTGGACTCGGTGTGCTACGCCACCGCCGGCACCGAGGCGGTGGAGGCGGCGCTGCGGCTGGTCCGGCACGCCACCGGGCGGCCGAACGTGATCGTCTTCGAAGGCTCCTTCCACGGCCGCACCATGGGCGCGGCCTCGCTCAGCACCGCCGGGATCCGCTACCGGGCGGGCATCGGCCCGCTGGTGCCCGGGGTCGCGGTGGCGCCGTTCCCGGCCGCCTTCCGGCTGCGGCTCTCGCTGGGCCTGTCCGAGCAGGAGGCGGTGGCGCACGCCCTGCGCGGGCTGGACGAGGTGCTGGCCACCGTCTCCGCGCCCGCCGAGACGGCGGCCCTGTTCGTCGAACCGGTGCTCGGCGAGGGCGGCTACGTCCCCGCCCCGGCCGGGTTCCTCGCGGGGCTGCGCGAGCGCGCCGACCGGCACGGCTTCCTGCTGGTGGTGGACGAGGTGCAGAGCGGCTTCGGCCGCACCGGCCGGTTCTGGGCCCACCAGCACGAGCCCGCCCGCCCGCACGAGGAGGACTTCCGGCCCGACGTCCTGATCACCGCCAAGGGCCTGGCCAGCGGCCTGCCGCTGTCCGCGCTCGCCGCGCCGACCGACCTGATGCGGCGCGCCTGGCCCGGCTCCCAGGGCGGCACCTACGGCGGGAACCCGCTGGCCTGCGCCGCCGCGCTGGCCACCCTGGACGTGCTGCGCGAGGAACAGCTGGTGGAGAACGCGGCCGAACAGGGCACCCGACTGCTGGACGGCCTGCGGGCGGTCGCCGCCGGGGCGCCCGGCATCGGCGACGTCCGGGGCCTCGGGCTGATGGCGGCCAGCGAGTTCTGCCGGCCGGACGGCTCGCCCGACCCGGCCGCCGCCCTGCGCGTCCAGCAGGCCGCCGCCGACCTCGGACTGCTGCTCCTGCTCTGCGGGATCCACCTCAACGTGGTCCGGATGATCCCCGCGCTGGTCGTCACGGCCGCGCAGACCGACGAGGCACTGGCACTCTGGTCCAAGGCCGTCGCGGCCGGGGCCCGGCCCGAGGAGGCGTAGTGAACAAGCACACCGTGACCGAAATCGGCTGGAACAGCCTGGAGTTGGAGGCCCGGCGGCAGATGTGGTCGTTGCCGCTGGGCGACGACGAACGGGACCTGCTGTGGGCCGACGCCCGGGCCGGGCGCTGGGGCGCCGCCGAGCCGGTGCGCGAGCGGCTGCGGGCCTTCGTCCGGGAGAGCGTCGACTCGGTCGGGCTCACCCACCTCGCCAACGTGGTCGACCCGGACCGGCCCGAGCAGGAGATCACCGAGGCGCTCGCCTTCCTGCTCCGGGACTACGGCCGGATCGTCCCGCAGAACGGGCGCGGCGACCTCACCTCGGTGCTGCGCGACCAGGACGGCGACGGCAACACCGAACTCGGCTTCCACTGCGACACCTGCGACCTGCTGATCCTGCTCTGCCTCCAACCCGCCTACCGTGGCGGCGGGTTGACCAAGCTGGCGAGCGCCCGGCACGTCCACGACCTGATCGGGCGGGAGCGGCCGGACGCCCTGGCCACCCTCGCCGAGGACTGGACCTTCGACCGCACCGGCCGGGCCGGCCCGCAGCTGGTCGTCACCCCGATCCTGTACCCCCGGAAGGACGGCACGATCGGCTGCTACTACCAGACCCGCACCGTCCGCTCCTCGCCCGACCGTGGCGGACCGGAGTTGACCGACCGTCAGTGGGAGGCGCTCGGCGTGCTGGACGAGGTGCTCTACCGGCCGGAGATCGCCTTCGGCCTGCCGATGGCCGCCGGGGACCTGCTGATCATCCGCAACAGCCGGGTGCTGCACGGGCGTTCGGCGTACCTGGACGAACCCGGCCGGTACGCCCGGCGGATGCTGCGGATCTGGCTCAACGAGGGGGAGACGTGGACGCCGTGAACCCGAAGGTGGCGCTGGTCACCGGCGGCGGCAGCGGCCTCGGCCGGGCCTCCTCGCTCGCCCTGCTCGGCGCCGGCTGGACGGTGGTGCTCGCCGGGCGCCGCAAGGACGCGCTGGAGGAGACCGCCGCGCTCGCGGCGGTCGACCCGGAACGCGTGCTCGCGGTGCCGACCGACATCCGCAGCCCCGAGGAGGTCGCCCGACTGTTCGACGCCGTCCGTGACCGCTACGGCCGGCTCGACCTGCTGTTCAACAACGCGGGCGCCGCCGCCCCGCGCCGGCCGATCACCGACACGCCCTTCAAGGACTGGAACCGCGTCCTGGACACCATCGTGACCGGCAGCTTCCTGTGCGCCCGGGAGGCCTTCCGGCTGATGAGCGCCCAGAGCCCGCAGGGCGGCCGGATCATCAACAACGGCGCGCCCTCGGCCCACGTGCCGCGCCCCAACTCCCTGGCCTACACCGCCGCCAAGCACGCCGTCCTCGGCCTCACCAAGGTGCTCGCCCTGGACGGCCGCCCGTACGGCATCTCCTGCGGGCAGATCGACGTCGGCAACGTCACCCCGACGGACGGCGGACCGCAGCCCGCCGCGATGCAGGCCGACGGCTCGATGGCGGTGGAGGCGACCATCCCGGTCGAGCGCTTCACCGACGCGCTGCTGCTGATGGCCTCGCAGCCGCCGGACACCACCATCCAGTCCCTGGTGGTGCTGCCGACCACCATGCCGTTCGTCGGAAGGGGTTGAACCGTGCTGGTCAGTGCCCGCTCCTTCGCGGAGTACCGGGCGATGTTCGCGCTCACCGACCGCGACCTCGCCCAGCGGGTCCTGGACTGCCCGGGCGGCGCGGCGAGCTTCGTCGCGGAAGCGGGCCGGCAGGGCATCGACGCCGTCGCCGTCGACCGCGAATACGCCGTGCACCGCGAGGAGTTGGGCCTGCTGGTCGAACGGGAGACCGGCTTCAAGCGGGACCTCCTGGTCCAGGAGACCAGCGGCTGGTCCCGGGCCTGGTACGCCGACGCGGACGACATGATCCGGCAGTGGACCGCCAACGCCCGGCTGTTCCGGGCCGACATCGCCGCCCGCCCGGAGCACTACGTCGCCGGGGCGCTGCCCGAACTCCCCTTCCCGGACGACTCCTTCGACCTGGTACTCAGCTCGCACCTGGTCTTCTCGTACGGCAACCGGCTCGGCAGGGAGGTGGTGCGGGCCGCGCTGCTGGAACTCGCCCGGGTGGCCCGGCGGGAGGTCCGGCTCTTCCCGGTCATGGTGTACGACACCGGGGAGCGGTACCGGGGGCTGGAGCGGCTGCGGGAGGAGTTGGCGGGCGTCGGCATCGGCAGCCGGGTGGAACGGGTGGCGTACGAGTTCCAGCCGGGGGACGGCGAGATGCTGGTGCTCGGCTGCGCCGGGTACCGGGCCCCGGCACCGACCGCCCCGGGTGCGGCGGCGGCCCTCGACCCGGTGCGGTGGCGGCACCGGGAACCGGCGGCCTGAGGGGCGGCGACCGTCGGCCCGACGGCGGGCCCGGACCGGCTCTACCCGTCCGCCAACCCACCGGTCCGCCAACCCACCGGTCCGTCAGCCCACCGGACCGCCGGCCGGCGTCGCCCCGGGCTGGTGGACCGGCCGGCCGCCGAGCAGGGTGTGGGTGGGTTCGAGGTCGCGCAGTTCGTCGGCGGGGCAGTGGGCCGGGTCGCGGTCCCAGAGGGTGAGGTCGGCGAGCCGGCCGGGGGTGAGGGTGCCGCGCAGGTGCCCCTCGCCGAGCAGCCGGGCGGCGTTGGTGGTGTGCAGGGCGAGGGCCTCGTGGTACCCGATGGCGTGCTGGGGCCCCTGGACGCCGATGACGGTCTGGCGCGTGGTGAGGCCCCAGACGGAGCGCATGGCGCCGAACCGGCCGACGGGGAAGTCGGATCCGGCCGCGACCAGTGCGCCCTGGTCGAGCCAGCCCCGGGCGGGGAACAGCGCGGCGACCCGATCGGCGCCCCAGAACTCCCGCTCCACCTCGGCGGTGTCGTGCAGCAGCGGCTGCTGGATGGTCACCGGGATGCCCAAGGCCACCGCGCGGGCCCGCTGTTCGGGGCCGGCCAGGCCGCCGTGCTCCATGACCAGGGTGCCGGCCGGCAGCCCGGGGATGTCGTGCAGCACCCGCTCGTAGACGTCGAGGAGGACGCGGACGGCGCGGTCGCCGTACGCGTGGGTGCCGACCCGCCAGCCGCGCCGGACCACGGCCCCGACGGCTTCGACGAGGGCGTCCGGGTCCCAGGTCAGGGTGCCGGAGAAGGTGTGGTCGCAGGCGTAGGGCTCCTCGGTGGCCCCGGCCTCCAGGCCGCCGTCGAGGCCGAACTTCACGCCCCAGACCCGCAGCCACGGGTCGGCGTCGTGGCGCAGGCCCTCCATGGCGTCGAGCAGTTCCTCCACCTGGGCGGCGGCGGTCAGGCCGAGCGCCGAGATGAGCGCGCGGACCCGGGTGTGCAGCGCGCCGGCCGCGCGGGCGGCCGACAGGACGGCGTAGTCGTCGAGGGAGACGGCGCAGTCGCGGACGGTGCCGATCCCGGTGGCGGCGTACCGGCCGCTCGCCAGACGCAGCCCGTGGATGCGCCGGTCGCGGTCCGCCGGGGGGACGAGCCGTTCCACCAGCCCCTGGGCGTTGTCGATCAGCCGGCCGTTGAGCCGGCCGTCGGCGCCGCGCCCGATCACGCCGCCGGCCGGGGCGGGGGTGTCCTCCGTGATGCCCGCCAGGCGCAGGGCGAGGGAGTTGACGACGTCGTTGTGCCCGCCGCGCTTGACCAGGACGGGGTGGCGGTCGGTCGCCCGGTCGAGTTCGGCGGCGGTGGGCAGGCGCCGTTCGGCGAGGTCGAGCTCCTGCCAGTTGGTGGTGGTCCGGATCCACTGCCCCTCGGGGGTGTGGGCGGCGCGTTCCCGGATCAGGCCCAGGAACTCGGCGATCGTGCGCGCCCGGTGGACGGGGACGTCGTACGCGCTGTGCCCGGCGAAGATCAGATGGGTGTGGGTGTCGTCGAAGGCGGGCAGCACGGTGGCCCCGGGCAGCTCGTGGACGGTGGTGCGTGCCGTCACCAGGTGGTCGAGTCCGTGCGGGTCGGGGGACACCGCGGCGATGCGCTCGCCCCGTACGGCCAGGGCCCGTTGGGGGGCTTGGCCGGGCACCAGGGTGTGTACTGCGGCGGCCCGGATCAGCAGATCGGCTCCGTGCTCGGTCATGGTCTTCCTCCCGTAGCGGTTCGGCGACCGGCCCACCATCGGACCCGTGGGCCGGTCCCCCCTCGGACCCGTGGACCGGCCCACCCGTGGACCAGGTGCCTCTGTTGTAGGCGCCGATCGACGGTTTCCGGTACGCGTGGCGCCGTTCGGCGAGGAAGCCGGTCACACAGGCGCCCTAGGATGCCGATCATGCGCCAACCGCTCGACGAGACGGACCGCCGGATCGCCGCCGCCCTGCTTGCCTCCCCACGGGCCGGCTGGCGCGAGATCGGCCACTGCCTCGGCCTGTCGGAGCGCACCGTCGTCCGCCACGCCGCCCCGCTGTACGCCGATGGCACCCTGCGCGCCACGGCCGTCCGCAACCCCGCGCACTTTCCCCGGTTGATCCCCGTCGCGCTGCGCGTCCGCTGCCGCCCGCACCGGATCCGGCAGCTCGCCGGCGCCCTGGCCCGGCGCCCCGACACCGTCTGGGTCGATGTCCTCGGCGGCGGCGACGAGATCTCCGCGGTGTTCTTCCTGGACGGCCCGGACGCCCGCAACACCCTGCTGCTGCGCGACCTGCCCGCCACCGACGGAGTGGATTCCTGGACGGCCCACACCCTGCTGCGGGTCTTCCCGACCGCCTTCCGCTGGACGGCCGGTCTGCTCACGGCCGAGGAGACCGCCCGGCTCGCCCCCGACCCGCCGGCGGCGATCCCGGCCGCCTCCTCGGTCACGCCGCAGGACGCCGCCCTGATCGCCGCCCTGACCGAGGACGGCCGCGCCACCTACACCGACCTCGCCCGCCGCACCGGCACCACGGCGCTCACCGTCCGCCGCCGGCTCGATGCCCTCCTCCGCGGCCAAGTCCTGCGCCTGGCCACCGAACTGGACCTCGCCCTGCTCGGTGCCCAGGCCGAAGCCCTGCTGTGGATCACCGTGCGACCCGGCGCGCTGGAGCACACCGCGCGCACCCTCGGCGCCCACCCCCAGGTCCGCTTCGCGGCCGCCACCACCGGCCCCGCCAACCTGCTGATCGCGCTCGCGGCGGCCGACCTCGACGCCCTCTACACCTTCCTGGTCGCCATCATCGGCCCGCTGACCGGCATCACCACCGTCGAGACCACCCCGCTCCTGGCCACCGCCAAACGCACCGGCCTCATCCGTCGGTGAGTCCACCACGAGCCCCTTCCGTCGCGTGAACACCGCCCGTATCACCGAGGGCGCGCAAAAGGCCGGCGGAGGTTATTCGATCGCTATCGGAGTTCCCGGAAAAGGCGTCAATAATCGAATGAATACCTTGACATGATCATGTCTTCAGTTGCACGCTGTGGGCGCCCGATGCCATCGCCCGGGTGCCCACGACAGGGTGAGGAGGTGACAAAGGATGAAGGTCAAGGTCGCGGAGAAGCAGGACACCGTGCGCACCACCACGCCGTACGTCGCCGGTTAAGGCGAATTCGGTGGGAGGTCCTTCGCGGGGCCTCCCACTCCCACGGACGCGACGATTCGGGAGACCGGGAGAATCCAGTATGACTGCTCTTCATTCGCGGGTGCGCGCCGCTTTCTTCGGTGAGCTGGACACGGCGGACAGGCGACTGGATTCCGCGGACCCGGACGGCCCGTTGTTCCTCCTGGTCACCGCGCCCGACGGCAGCGGAAAGGCCGACACGGTGCGCGCCTGGCTGGAATCCGGGGCGAACGGGCGGGCCGCCGGTACCGCGGTGGAGGGCAACGGCGACAAACTGAGCCACGGATACCTGGCCGGGCTGCAGCCCCTGCTGGACCGGGCGATCGCCGTCGCGGAAGCCGAGGCCCCTGAACTGGTCGCGGCCGCCGAACAGTCACTGAAACGGCTCTTCCCGCACCGCGAGTCCCCGGCCTACCGGATGCCGAAGGACCTCACCGGCGTGGCCGACCGCGACGAGCGGACCAGGTTCTACTTCCACGAGTACCAGGACAAGCTGCTCAACGGCGTGTACGAGTTCCTGGAGGGCTTCCTCGCCCGGGACGGGCAGCCGCACACCCTGGTCATCGACAACGCCGAGCGGCTCCCGCCCACGGTGATGAGGTTCCTCGACATCGTCGCCCGCCGCCGCACGCTCTGCCGCCGGCTGCGGATCGTCCTGCTGGTCAACGGCGAACCGGACATCGGCCTCGTCGAGCACGCCGCACAGGCCGTACTGCCGCCGCTCTCCAAGGACGAGGCCCGGGAACTCATCGAGGCCTGGGGCTACGGGACCCTGGCCGCCAAGCAGTTCGACCACCTGTGGCGGCTGTCGCAGGGCAGGCCGGCCCGGCTCTCGGCGCTGCTGCGGTGCCTCGACGCCAAGGTCTCGCTGCCGGACTACCTCACCTTCGAGACCCACCTCGACCTCTACCTGAGCCTGCTCGGCGAACGGCCCAGGTACGAGCTGCTGGAGCGGTACGTCCAGGCGCACTGCGCGGACGACGACCCGATCGTGCTGCGCAACTACGAGACGTACGACGGCGGCACCAGGGAGAGGGTCCACCGGGAGGTGCTCGCCGGACTCGCCGGAGAGCCGGAGGAGGTCCTCCACCCCGTCCACCACCTCGGCCTGCGCGACGCCGCCGACCGGATGGTGGCGCTCGCCCCGCTGTCGATCTCACTCCAGGAGATCGGCCTCTACGACACCTGGTTCGACCTGTTCTCCCGCTTCTGGGCGGACCCCCAGCTGCGCACCCTCCCCGGCGGCGGGCAGACCCACAACCTGGTCTACCTGCGCATGTCCTTCGTGCTGTACTCGCTCGGACTGGCGCACGTCTCCATTCCGTATCTGGACGCCTTCTACCAGCACTTCCCACAGAGCCTCTACACCCCCACCGTGCTCTATTCACAGAGCATGGCGCACGGCCGCTACCAGTCGCCGCCCGACCTCGACACCGCCGAACGCTTCGCCCTGCTCAATCTGGAGAAGCTCGGCACCGAATTCCAGGACCACCCCAAATTCGAGTACATCAAGGTCTTCGCGGAGAACGCCCTGGCCTACATCCGCGCCCGGCAGGGACGAATGGACGAGGCGCTCGCGCTCTGCACCGAGGGCATGGACCGGATGCAGAAGATCTACGGCGACGAGAAGTACGCGCTGCACCAGTCGATCCTCGTCTACAACACCGCGCAGATCCACGAAATGGTCAAGGACTTCCCGAAGGCCTACGAGGTCTACCAGCGGACCATCGGCCTCGACCCGAACTACGGGGAGTACGCCAACGACCTGGCCAACATGCTGCAGCGCACCGGCCGGTTCGAGGAGGCACTGGAGTACTACGAGCGGGCCATCGCGCTGTGCCCGCCGTACTACGAGGCCCACCTCAACCGGGCCCGGCTGCACGTCCAGCGGGGGGACTCGGACAGCGCGGAACGCGACTTCCGGCGCGTGGTGGAACTCAAGCCCGGGGAGGCGCGGGCGCACCTGGGGCTCGGGGTGCTCCACCTCAAGCGGGGCAACCCCGCCGAAGCACTCGTCAGCCTGGACGCCGCCGTCTACCACGACCCGAAGAACGCCCAGGCGTGGAGCAACCGGGGCCTGGCCCAGTCCGAACTCGGGCGCGCGGACGAGGCGGAGGAGAGCCTGCGGACCGCGGTGGCCCGCAACCCCAAGCTCACCGAGGCCTGGAACAACCTCGCCCACGTCCTGCACGCGAGCGGCCGCCCGCAGGAGTCGCTGGGCTGCCTCGACCGCGCGGTCCAACTCTCCGACGACCCGGACTACGCCTACAACCGGGCCGTGCTGCGCCTCGAACTCGGCGACCCGGCCGGGGCCCGCGCGGACGTCGAACTCGCCGCCGAGCGCGGCGCCGACGCCACCGATCTGGACGACCTGCACGCCCGGCTCGCCAAAGCCTCGGCCGGCGCGGCGGATTAGCGCAGCTCCGGCACCTCCGATGGGAGCCCATCGGCGTCCATCGGATCCGATCGGCTTCCGTCTGACCCCCCTCTGACCCCGTCTGACTCCGACTGACCCCGACTGATCAGCGCGCGGCTTCCGGGTGCGTGCACCGCCGGCATCGACAAGGAGCACCACCGTGCCACCCGCTGAGCGCAGCGAACCGTCCGAACGCCGTTCCCTCCGCGCGCTGCTGTCGGCCTACGCGGTCAGCCAGTTCGGCAACTGGCTGTTCCGCACCGGGGTCGTGTACTACGCCTACAACCAGAACCACGGTTCCAACGCGGTGCTCACCACGGCGATCGTGCTGGTGTACCTGCCGATCCTGTTCGGTTCGCGGTTGCTGGCCCCGCTGGCCGACCGCCGGGACACCCGGCGCACGCTGATCGGGCTGGACGCGCTGCGCGCCGCGGTGCTCGCGGTGCTGCTCGTGGTGGTGTCGGCCGGCGCCGGCTTCACCTCGGCGGCCACCATCGGCGTGATGGCGTTCCTCAGCCTGCTGACCCCGTTCTTCACCGCCTCGCAGACCGCCTACCTGCGGCGGGTCCTGCCGGACGACCGGCTGCCCGCGGCACTGGCGTCGCTGTCCAGGATCGACTGGTCGATGTTCATCCTGGGCACCGCCGCCGCGCCCCTGATGCTCCAGGTCAGCGACCTGCCCACGCTGACCTCGCTGGACATCGCCACCTTCGTCGTCTCCGGGCTGCTGCTGCTGCGGCTGATGCCGGCGCCCGCGGTGACGACCGCCCGGCACGGTTCCGCCGCGGCCGGCTCCGGCAGGCCGCGGCTGACCGGGAACAGCAGGCTGCTGCTGGTCAGCGTCTTCGCGCTGAACGCCGGCGCGGGGCTCATCAACGTCTACCCGAACGTGGTCGCCCGGGACTTCCTCGGCGGCGGCGCCACCTGGCTGAGCGTGATCAACCTCGCCAACGGCACCGGGGCGGTCATCGGTGCCACCCTCGCCGGGCGGCTGCGCAAGCAGCGGGGGCAGCGCCCGGGCGTGCTCGCCGCCCTGGTCGTGGCCGGGTCGCTGGCCTGCATGACCTTCGTGACCAATGCCTGGGTCGCGGTCCCCGCCAGCTCCGTCATGCTGGCGGCCGGTCAGGTGTTCGCGGTGCTCTTCCAGTCGCGGATCCTGGAGAACGAGCCGGTCGCGGTGGCGGGCCGGGTGTCCGGGCTCTTCACCCTCGGGACCTTCGCCGGCGTGACGGTGAGCATCCTGCTGTTCATGGCGGTCACCGGCTTCGGCACGGGCACCGGATCGATGCGGCGTTCCTTCACCGTCCTGCTGCTGGTGGCCGCGGCCTCCGCGCTGGCCTCGGCCCTGGTGGGCGCCGCCGCACTGCGCCGCCACGGGGACCGGGCGCCCGAGGCCCCGGACGCTCCCGACGCGCCCGACGCGCCCGAGGCCCCGGAGGACCGCGAGACCCCTGTGGTGGCGTACGGGACGGCCGAGCCCGACCCGGCGTCGGCCGCACCGCTGGTGCGGCAGGCGGGGCGGGCCTTCGCCACCGGCGTGACGGTGGCGTCGACGGTCCACGACGGGATCCCGCACGCCACCACGGTCAACTCCTTCGTCACCGTCTCGCTCGACCCGGCGCTCGTCCTGGTCTGCGTCGAGCGCGGCTCGCGCCTGGACGCGTTGATCGCCGAGAAGGCCCCGCTGGGGATCACCGTGCTCTCGGCCGGGCAGCGGGACACCGCGGTGCACTTCGCCAAGCGCGACCGGCCGTCGGGCGAGGCCCAGTTCGACGGGCATCCCTGGAGACCGGGCAAGGACACCGGCGCCCCGCTGCTGGAGGCCGGTACCGCGTGGCTCGAATGCGCGGTGCGGACGGTCGTCCCGGCCGGCGACCACTCGATCGTCCTGGCCGAGGTCCTCTCCTTCACCGACGCCCCCTCCTGCACCGAGCCGGACCGGTACGGGCAGCGGCAGGCGCCCCTGGTCTTCTTCGGCGGCGGGTTCCACACCCTCGCCGAGCGCCTGCCGCCGAAGCAGCCACCCGCCGAGGCCCGATCCGTCGAGCAGCCACCCGCCGAGGCCCGATCCGTCGAGCAGCCACCCGCCGAGGCCCGATCCGTCGAGCAGCCATCCGCCGAGGAGCCGGACAGTGACCTTCGACTACCCGCCCGCACACCGGAGTTCCGAGGCGCAGAAGCTGCACGGGAGAGTGGTCGAGGACCCCTACCGGTGGCTGGAGGACCCTCGGAGTGAGGAGACCAGGCGCTGGGCCGCCGCGCAGCGCGAGCTGTGCGACCGCGTCCTCGGCGAGCTGCCCGGCCGGGCCGGTCTGCGCGGGCGGATCGCCGGACTGCTGGGGACCGGCGCGGTGGGCGCCCCCGTCTGGCGGGGCCGGCGGCAGTTCTTCACCCGCCGTCTGCCGGACCAGGAGCGTGCCGTGCTGCTCACCGTGGAGCCGACCGGGGAGGAGCGCGTGCTCCTCGATCCCCTGCGGCTGGACCCCTCCGGGGGCACCACCCTGGACGCCTGGCAGCCGGACCACGAAGGGCGGCGGCTCGCCTACAAGGTCTCCCGGGGCGGCAACGAGGAGTCCCACCTCCATGTGCTGGACGTCGCCACCGGCGCCCTGCTGGAAGGCCCCGTCCCGCGCACCCGCCACTCGGCCGTCGCCTGGCTCCCCGGCGGCGCCGCCTACTACTACGTCCGCGAGCTGCCCGCCGCCGACGAGGAGGGACCGGCCGCCGACGAGGAGCGACCGGCGGCCGACGAGGAGGGACCGACCGCCGTCCCGCCGGTGCGCGGACGCCGGGTCTACCTGCACCGGGTCGGCACCGATCCCGAGCGGGATGACGTCCTGGTGTTCGGGGAGGGCCTCCCGGACGGCACCGACTACGGCATCCTGGTCAGCCAGGACGGACGCTGGCTGAGCCTCGGTGCGTCCCGGGGCACCGAGAACCGCAGCGACCTCTGGCTCGGTGACCTCTCCGCCGGTACGCCGCAGCAGCCGGTGTTCCGCCCCGTCCAGGTGGGGGAGGACGCCGACACCGGCCTGTACGTGTGGCGCGACGGCCGGGCCTACCTGTTCACCGACCGGGACGCTCCGCGCTCGCGGCTCTGCGTCGCCGCCCCCGCCGACCTGTCCTACGCGTCCTGGCGCGACCTGGTGCCGGAGGACCCGGAGGCGGTGCTGAGCGACTTCGCGATCCTGGACGGCCCCGAACTGGACCGGCCGCGGCTGCTGGTCTGCTGGACCCGGCACGCCGTCAACGAGGTGACGGTCCACGACCTGGAGACCGGCGAGCGCCTCGGTACCGTGCCGACGCCGGGCGTCGGGGCGATCGGCGGCCTCCACGAACGGCCGGAGGGCGGTCACGAGGCCTGGTTCTCCTACACCGACAGCACCTCGCCGGGGTCGATCCTGCGCTACGACGCGCGTTCGGGCACCACCGGCGTCTGGGCGGCCGCACCCGGCCTGGTGCGGGTCCCGGAGGTACGGAGTTCGCACGTCGCCTACCGCTCCACCGACGGCACGACGGTCCGCATGCTGGTGGTCGAGCCGCCCGACCGCAACGGGCCGCGGCCGACGATCCTCTTCGGCTACGGCGGGTTCGGCTCCTCCCTGGTCCCCGCCTACGACCCGTCGGTCCTGGCCTGGGTCGAGGCCGGCGGCGTCTACGCGGTGGCCCATGTGCGCGGCGGCGGCGAGGAGGGCGAGGACTGGCACCGGGCCGGGATGCGCGAGCACAAGCAGCAGGTGTTCGACGACTTCCACGCCGCCGCGCGGGCCCTGGTCGACGGCGGCTGGACCACCCCGGCCCGGCTCGGGATCCACGGCGGCTCCAACGGCGGCCTGCTCGTCGGCGCCGCGCTCACCCAACGGCCCGCCCTCTACCGGGCCGTGGTCTGCGAGGCACCGCTGCTGGACATGGTCCGGTACGAGCACTTCGGGCTCGGGCACCTGTGGGCCGGCGAGTACGGATCCGCGGACGACCCCGAGGAACTCGACTGGCTCCTGGGCTACTCCCCGTACCACCACGTGCGGGAGGGGGAGGCGTACCCGGCCGTCCTGTTCACCGTCTCCGAGAACGACGCGCGGGTCGACCCGATGCACGCGCGGAAGATGTGCGCCGCGCTCCAGCACGCCACCAGCGGGACGGCGCCGGTCCTGCTGCGCAGCGAGTCCGAGGTGGGGCACCGGGGCCGGTCGACCACCCGGGTGGCCGCGCTGGCCGCCGACACCCTCGCGTTCCTCGCCCACCACACCGGCCTCGAACTGCCCTGACGCCGCACGCGCGCCGCCCCGAGCGTGCCCCGAGTCCCGCCCGAGCGTGCCCCGAGCACTGCCCCGAGCACGGTCCCGGGCACCGCCCCGGGCACCGCGCCGAGCACCGCCCCGGGCACCGCCCCGAGTGCCGTACGGAACGCCGTCCCGACATCCCTGACGACAATGAGGTCCGCATGACCGCCCAGCCGCCCGCCCGCCGCGTCGTCGCGATCGTCGACGCCTACTCCAGCGGCCGTTGCCTCGCCCCGATCTTCCGGGAGCGGGGCTTCGACTGCGTCCACATCCGCAGCGCCGCCACCACCAACCCCGCGTACGAGCGCAGCTTCCGGCCGGACGACTTCGTCGCCGAGGTCGTGCACCACGGGGATGCCGCGCGCACGGCCGAGGCCGTCGCCCGGCTCGCGCCGGGGTGCGTGCTGCCGGGGATCGAGAGCGGCGTCGAACTGGCCGACGTCCTGAGCGAAGCCCTGGGGCTGCGGACCAACGGGACGGAACTGAGCAGCGCCCGCCGGGACAAGTACCGGATGATGGAGACCGTGCGCGCGGCCGGGGTCCCCGCCGTCGAACAGATCCTGGCCACCGACCTCGAGACCCTGCTCGACTGGTACGCCAAGGCCGGCGGCCGCGTGGTGCTGAAGCCGGTCCGCAGCGCGGGCAACGACGGCATCCACTTCTGCGACGACGCCGGGCAGGTCCGCGCGGCCTTCGAGGCGCTGATCGGCGCCGACAGCGCCCTGGGCGCCCGCAACCGCGAGGTGCTCGCCCAGGAGTACCTCGTCGGCGGCGAGTACATCGTGAACACTGTGAGCCTGGGCGGCCGGCACCACGTCACCGACATCTGGCAGATGCACCACATCAGCGCCAACGGGGTCCGCGACCTGGGGGCCAGCGCCGCACTGCTGCGCCGGCACGGCGCCGACCAGGACGCGCTGGCCGCGTACACCTGCCGGGTCCTCGACGCCCTGGGCGTGCTCGACGGTCCCGCGCACACCGAGCTCAAGCTCACCCCGCACGGGCCGCGCCTGATCGAGACGGCCGCCCGGGCCTGCGGCGCCGACCTCCACGTCCCGGTGAAGGCCGCGATCGGCGAGAGCCAGCTGGACTGGACCGTCGACGCGTACGTGGACCCGGATCGGTTCCTGGCCCGCTGGGAGAGCGGCTACGAACTGCCCCGGCACGCCGGGCTGGTGAACATGGTCTCGCCGGTCTCCGGCGTCCTGCGCGACTACCCGAAGCTGGCGCGGCTGCAAGCCCTCGACAGCTTCCACGACCTCCTCCTGACCGTCCGCCCCGGCGGCCGGATCCACCGGTCGGTGGACGACTGGACGTACCCGATGCGGGTCTACCTGGTGCACGAGACGGAGAGCACCGTGCTGCACGACATCCTGACGGCGCGCTACCTGGACGGTGACGGCTTCTACGAGGTCGAGTGACCGTCCCGGGAGCACAGCGGAGCCACGCGTCGCGCCGGCCGATCGGGACCAGTGCGAGCACCCGCCTTGCCGGTGCTCCATAACACGATGTGATGGGGTGCTGGGATCTTCTGGAAGGCCCTCCCGTCGGACATCCTCCTGCCACACACGAAATGTCACATCGTGCATGGAGGAGACGTGAGACACGGAAGAGCCGGGCTGGCCCTCGGCGCGGCCCTGGGGCTGCTGTCGGTTGCCGGCTGTACCGGATCCGGCGGTGCGACCGGGTCGAACGCGGCCGCGGTGAAGGGCGGCACGCTGCACGTGCTGTCCACCCTCAACCTGGAGCACCTCGATCCGGCGCGCAACTACGTCACGTCCTCGCAGGACGTGGGCCGGCTGATCTACCGGACGCTGACCACCTTCGCCGCCGCACCGGGCCAGGCGGGCGGGAAGACCGTGCCGGACCTGGCCACCGACACCGGCCGTCCCAGCGACGGCGCGAAGACCTGGACCTTCACCCTCAAACCGGGAGTGAAGTTCGAGGACGGCCGCCCGATCACCAGCGCGGACATCAAGTACGGGGTCGAGCGGACCTTCGCCGCCGAGCTTCCCGAAGGGCCGCCGTACGCCCGGATGTGGCTGGTGGGCGGCGACGGCTACCACGGGCCGTACAAGGACCCGGGCGGCCTGGCCTCGATCGGGACTCCGGACGACAGCACCATCGTCTTCCATCTCAACCGCCCGGTGGCCGACTTCGGTTCGGCGGTGTCGCTCCCGATGTTCGCCCCGGTGCCGCAGGACAAGGACACCGGAGTCACCTACGACTCCAGGCCGTTCTCCTCCGGCCCGTACAAGATCGACGGCTTCGATCCCAAGAAGCAGCTCACCCTGGTGCGCAACACCGACTGGGACCCGGCGACCGACACCGTCCGCAAGGGCCTGCCCGACAAGGTCGTCATCGACCTGGGCCTGGACGCGGCGGTGGTCGACCAGCGGCTGATCGCCGGTCAGGGGGAGGACGCGAACGCGGTCGCGTTCGAGCCGATCGGCCCGGCTTCGGTCGGGCGGGTGCTGAACGACCCGCAGGTGAAGAGCCGGCTGGTCACCGGTGATTCGATCAACACCCGGTACCTGAGCATCAACACCAGGCACCAGCCGCTCGACGACGTCCGGGTGCGGCAGGCCATCGCGTACGCGCTGGACAAGGACGCCCTGCGCACCACCCGCGGCGGCCCGATCGCCGGTGACCTGGCGACCAGCCTGCTGCCGCCCTCGCTCGGCTACCAGAGCGAGGACCCGTACCCGAGCCAGGACGGCAAGGGCGATCCGGGCAAGGCCAAGGAGCTGCTCGCCGAGGCGGGACACGCCTCCGGCCTCACCCTGACCCTCGACGCGCCCGCCTCGGCCGCCGGCAAGGCGCAGGCCGAGGCGGTGCAGGCCTCGCTCGGTCGGGCCGGCATCACCGTGAAGATCGACGAGATCAGCTCCTCGGCCTTCTACAGCACGGTCGGCAACACCTCCCAGGAGCACGACCTGGTGATCGCCGGCTGGTCCCCGGACTGGCCCGGTGCCTCGACGTACCTGCCGATCGTGTTCGACGGCCGTCTGATCACCGGTCAGGGCAACAACAACTACGCGCAGTACGACTCCCCGGCCGTCGACGCGCGGATCGACGAGATCGCCGCGATGGGCGACCCGGAAGCGGCCCGGGCGGCATACGGGCAGCTCGCCCGGCAGATCGCGCAGGACGCCCCGGTGGTGCCGTTCCTGTGGGACAAGGCGCCGATCCTGGTCGGTCCGGACGTCGCCGGAGCGTACGGGCACATCGCCTACGTGGGCCGGCTCGACCTGGTCTCGCTGGGGCTGCGCAAGTGACCGCGCTGCCTCGAACGACCGTGTGGCGACGACTGTCGGCCCAGCGCTCGGCGGCCCTCGCGCTGGCCGTGGTGACGGTGCTGCTCCTGGTCGCGGTCGCCGCGCCGCTGATCAGCTGGATCGCCGGGAGCTCGCCGACGGCCTTCCACGGTGATGCGGTGGACCCGGCGCTCGGCGGCCTGCCGCGCGGCGCCGCGGGCGGGATCAGCACCCGGCACTGGCTGGGCGTGGAGCCGGTCAACGGCCGGGACGTGCTCGCCCGGGTGGTGTACGGCGCGCAGGTGTCACTGCTGATCGCCGTGCTCGCCACCGTGCTGTCGGTGGTGCTGGGAACGGTGCTGGGCCTGGTCGCCGGCTTCTTCGGCGGGTGGGTCGACACCGCGATCGGACGCACCATGGACCTGCTGCTGTCCTTTCCCAGCCTGATCTTCATGATCGCGCTGATCTCGGCGGCGCCCGGCGTGGACCGCAGGCTGCTCCTGGTCGTGGTCCTCGGCTTCTTCGGCTGGCCGTACGTCGGCCGGATCGTGCGCGGACAGGCGATGGTGCTCGCGCGGGGCGAGTTCGTGGCGGCCGCCCGGGTGCTCGGCGCCTCACGGCGGGCGCTGCTGCTGCGCGAGGTGCTGCCCAACCTGACCGGCCCGGTCCTGGTGGTGGCCACGATGTCGATCCCCGGCTACATCGCCACCGAGGCCGGCCTGTCCTTCCTCGGCGTGGGTGTCCAGGCCCCGACCCCCTCCTGGGGGCAGATGATCGCCACCGCCGTGCCCTGGTACGCCGCCGACCCCGCCTACTTCCTGATCCCCGGCGCCTTCCTGTTCGTCACCGTGCTCGCCTTCAACGTGCTCGGCGACGCGGTCCGCGACGCGCTCGACCCCCGGAGCCAGCGACGATGATCCTCTACCTGCTGCGAAGACTGGCCGTCACGGCGGCCATCCTGCTGGTGGTCTGCGCCGCCACCTTCGCCATCTTCTACCTGATGCCGGCGGACCCGGCGCAGGGCGCCTGCGGCAAGGCGTGCAGTCCGGAGCGGATCGCGCAGATCCGCGCCACCCTCGGGCTGAACCACTCGCCGCTGGTCCAGTTCCGCGACTACCTGGCCGGCATCGTCTCGGGGCGGACCTTCGGCAGCGGTGCGCAGGCCGTCAACTGCCCTTTCCCGTGCCTGGGGTTCAGCTTCCAGACCAACCAGCCGGTCTGGCAGGTGCTCACCAGCCGGCTGCCGGTCAGCTTCTCGATCGCCGTCGGCGCCGCCGTGCTGTGGCTCGCCGTCGGCGTCGGCGCCGGCGTGGTCTCGGCCCTGCGGAGCGGCAGCCTGTGGGACCGGGCCGCGATGACGGCCGCTCTCGGCGGGGTCTCGCTGCCGATCTACTTCACCGCCCTGGTGCTGCAGTACCTGCTGGTGGTGCGGCTCGAACTGCTGCCGTACCCGCAGGTCGTACCGTTCACCGCCGATCCGGTCGGCTGGGCGCAGTCGATGGTGATGCCCTGGATCACGCTGGCCATGCTGTATGCCGGGATCTACGCGCGGGTCACCCGCGGCGAGATGCTGGAGAGCCTCGGCCAGAACTACGTGCGCACCGCCCGGGCCAAGGGCCTGCCCGAGATCACGGTCGTGCGGCGGCACGCCCTGCGGCCCGCCCTGATGCCGATCGTGACCATCTTCGGCATGGACCTGGGCGCCCTGCTGGGCGGCGCGTTGATCACCGAGTCGGTGTTCGGCCTGCCGGGCGTCGGCAAGCTCGCGGCCGACGCGATCGCCTCCGCCGACCAGCCGGTGATCCTCGGCGTGACGCTGTTCGCCGCCTCCTTCGTGGTGCTCGCCAACCTGCTGGTGGACCTCGTGTACGCCGTGCTCGATCCGAGAGTGAGGGCCGTCGGATGACCTTGCTGACGGTACGGAACCTGGCCGTGGAGTTCCGTTCCGGCGTCCGCGCCGTGGACGGGCTCGACCTCGACCTGGACGCCGGTCACGTGCTCGGCGTGGTCGGGGAGTCCGGCAGCGGCAAGTCGGTCACCAGCCTCGCCGTCCTCGGCCTGCTGCGCGACGCCCGGGTCAGCGGCGAGATCCGCTTCGACGGGCGGGAGCTGACCGCACTCGACCGGCGCTCGCTGCGCCGGCTGCGCGGCGACCGGATCGCGATGATCTTCCAGGACCCGCTGTCCTGCCTCAACCCGTACTACTCGGTGGCGTTCCAGATCGCCGAGGCGTACCGGGCGCACCACCGCGCCGGACGCCGACAGGCGCACCGGGTCGCGGTGGGCATGCTGGACCGGGTCGGCATCCCGGAACCGGAACGGCGCGCCCGCAGCTACCCGCACGAGTTCTCCGGCGGAATGCGGCAGCGGGTGATGATCGCGATGGCCCTGTGCCTGGAACCCGACCTGCTGATCGCCGACGAGCCGACCACCGCGCTGGACGTCACCGTCCAGGCGCAGATCCTCCAACTGCTGCGCGAGCTGCGGGAGGAGAAGGGCACGGCCATCATGCTGATCACCCATGACATGGGCGTGGTCGCCGGACTGGCCGACCAGGTCGTGGTGATGCACCAGGGCCGCGCGGTCGAACGCGGTCCGGTCCGGGACGTCTTCCACCGGCCCCAACAGCCCTACACCCGCGGCCTGCTGGCCTGCGTGCCGCGCATCGACGGACCACTGCCGGACCGCCTGCCCACCCTGGGAGCCGCAGAATGAGCCTGCTCGACGTACGGAACCTGGTGAAGCGCTTCCCGGTGCGCCACGGTCTGACCCGACGGCGGGCCGGCCACGTCGCGGCCGTCGACGGGGTCTCCCTGACCGTCGAGCCCGGTGAGACCCTGGGCCTGGTCGGCGAGTCCGGCTGCGGGAAGTCCACCGTCGCCAAGCTGATCACCCGCCTGGAGCACCCCACGTCGGGCAGCATCGAGTTCGCCGGACGCGATCTCGCCGCACTGGACGAGAACGCCCTGCGGCCGGTCCGCCGGGACCTGCAAATGGTCTTCCAGGATCCGTTCTCCTCACTCAACCCCCGGCACACCGTCCGCCGGATCCTCGCCGGCCCCTACCGCTACCAGGGGCTGGAGCCCGACCGGCCGGCCGAGGAACTGCTGACCCGGGTCGGCCTACGGCCGGAGCACGCCGACCGCCACCCCCACGAGTTCTCCGGCGGACAGGCCCAACGCATCGGCATCGCCCGGGCGTTGGCCCTGCGCCCGAAACTGGTGGTGTGCGACGAGCCGGTCTCCGCGCTCGACGTGTCGGTCCAGGCGCAGATCCTCAACCTGCTCAAGGACCTCCAGGACGAGTACGGGCTCAGCTACCTGTTCATCGCCCACGATCTCGGCGCCGTACGCCAGATCAGCACCCGGATCGCCGTGATGTACCTCGGCTCGGTCGTCGAGACCGCCGACCGCGACACCCTGTTCGCCGCCCCCGCTCACCCGTACACCCACGCCCTGCTGTCCGCCGTGCCGCGACCCGACCCGGACCTGGAGGCCTCCCGGGAGCGGATCGTGCTGCACGGCGACCTTCCCAGCCCGCTGGACCCGCCCAGCGGCTGCCGCTTCCGCACCCGCTGCCCCAAGGCCGACGAACTCTGCGCCACCGAGCGCCCGCCGCTGCGGACGATCGCCCTCGGACAGCAAGTGGCCTGCCACTACCCCTGCCGCTACCCCGAGAGGACGCCGTGATCCGCGCCCAGTACCGGCTGCCCGGGCTCGCCGTGACCGACCACGCCTTCGCCGTGCCCCTCGACCACACCGAACCCGCGCGGGGAACCATCGAGCTGTTCGCCCGGGAGGTCGTCGACCCGGTACGGGCCGGTGAACGGCTGCCCTGGCTGCTCTACCTCCAGGGCGGGCCGGGCGGGAAGTCCCCCCGCCCGCTGAACGCCACCGCCGGCTGGCTCGGCCACGCGCTGAAGACCCACCGGGTGCTGCTGCTGGACCAGCGCGGCACCGGCCGCTCCACGCCGCTCACCGCGAGGAGCGCCGCCCGGTTCCCCTCGGCCCGCGCACTGGCCGACCACCTTGCCCGCCTCCGCGCCGACTCGATCGTCGCCGACGCGGAACTGATCCGCCGGCACCTGTGCGGAGACGAGCCCTGGGAGACCCTCGGGCAGAGCTACGGCGGCTTCATCACCCTCAGCTACCTCTCCTTCGCCCCCGAGGGCCTGCGCGCCTGCTACGTCACCGGCGGACTGCCCGGCCTCGACGCCACCGCCGAGGACGTCTACGCCGCCACCTACCCCCGCGTGCGGGACAAGGTGGGCACCTACTACGCCCGCTACCCCGAGGACCGCCGCCTGGTCCGCCGGATCGCCGACCTGCTCCACCACCGGGCCGTCCACCTCCCGGACGGCGACCGGCTGACCGTCCGCCGGCTGCGCACCCTGGGGCTGGCCCTCGGCATGGGCGACGGCTTCGAGCGCCTGCACTGGCTCCTCGACGAGGCCCTCGACCCGGACGGCGAGCCCTCGGCCACCTTCCTCCAGCAGGTCGCGAACCTGACCGGCTTCACGGACAACCCGCTCTTCGCGGCCCTCCAGGAGTCGATCTACGGCCGCCCGGGAGCGGCCACCGGCTGGGCCGCCGCCCGGGCCATGGCCCGGCACCCCGGGTTCGCCGAGGACGCCGACCCGCTGCTGTTCACCGGCGAGATGTTCTACCCCTGGATGTTCGAGGAGGTCACCGGGCTGCGCCCGTTCGCCGAGGCCGTCCAACTGCTCGCCGAACGCACCGACTGGCCCGCCCTCTACGCCCCGGACCGGCTGGCCGCCAACCGGGTCCCGATCGCCGCGGCCGTCTACCACGACGACATGTACGTGGACGCCGGCCTGTCACTGCGCACCGCCCGCTCCGTCGGCTCGCTGCGCGCCTGGGTCACCAACGAGTGGGAGCACGACGGGATCACCGCCTCCGGCGACCGCGTACTCGCCCGCCTGATGGACCTCGCCGCCCACCGTGGCTGACGCATCACCGGAAAGAGGCACCGATGAGACTGCACCCGCTCGCCGCCGCCCTGGCGCTGACCCTCACCCTGGCCGCGACCACCCCGGCGATGGCCGGCACCGCCCGCGACAGGGGCGGCGCCCCGGCCTCGGAGTGCGCCCTGCCGGGGAGGACCGGCTGGACGGACGAGGGCCACACCACCGACTACACGCAGTTCCAGCAACCGCTCGGCACCAAGCACGTGCTGATGCTGTTCGTCGACTTCCCGGACGCGCCGGCCACCGGCTCCCCGGACGACTACTACCGCGAACTCGCCCCCGCCCAGGACTGGATGGAGCAGGACTCCTACGGCAGGCTGCACCTGGAGATCGATCCGCTGAAGCGGTGGATCACCATGCCGCAGACCTCCGCCTCGTACGGGTTCCAGCGCGGCATCACCTTCGAGGAGCAGGAGCTGTACGTGAAGCAGGCCGTCCAGGCGGCCGATCCGCACGTGGACTTCTCGAAGTACGACATGCTCTACATCGTCCCGACCAAGTCCGCCTCGGCGATCAGCTTCTCGCCCACCTACCTCTACGACCCGACCACCACCGGCATCACCGCCGACGGCACCCGGATCAAGTGGGCGATCACCTTCGGCCAGGACAGGTACCACTGGGGCTACCGGGTGGCCGACCACGAGACCTCCCACACCTTCGGCCTGCCCGACCTGTACGCCTTCACCGGACCCGACGTGCACCCCTACGTCGGCGGCTGGGACCTGATGGGCGACATCGCCGGCCCGGCCCCGCAGCACACCGGCTGGGAGCGTTGGAAGTTCGGCTGGATCGACGACGGCCAGGTCGCCTGCGTGCCCGCCGCCGGCAGCCGGACGGTCCGTCTGAAGGCCGTCGAACGGCCCGGCGGCACCAAGATCGCCGTGGTGAGGACCGGTGACACGACGGCCTACGTCGCCGAGTCCCGCCGGGCCGTCGGCGCGGACGACAGGGCCTGCTCCACCGGCGTGCTGATCTACAAGGTGGACACCTCCACCCAGACCGGCCACGGCCCCGTCCAGGTGGTCAACGGCAACCCGGGCGCCACCCCGCCGACCGGCTGCACCGCCCTCGACATGGCCGCCTACCAGCCCGGTCAGTCCTTCACCGATCCCACCACGGGGGTCCGGATCGACGTGCTCCGCCGAGGACCGCTGTCCGACACCGTCAAGGTCACCGAGCGGTCACCCGTCGAGCCGTCCGATCAGTGAGCCGATCACCGGGTCCCACTCCTCGACGCGGACGCCGTCGAGCACGCCCTCCCGCAGGTACGGAATGCCGACTCGGCGGCGGCTATGCGCTGCGGCTCGGGCACTCCTTGGCCGCGCTCGGCGCCCTCACGTGCCGCTGCTGCTCGCCTGGCACGCGGGCACTCCGACCCACTCGGCCGTCCCGGCGCTGGTCGCCATGGTGCGCGAACTGGTCGCGGCCGGACCGAGCTGACGGATACCCGACCGACGGCCCGCCTCGGTGGTCGGCGAGGCGCCCTCGTGGCGTTCGAGCCAGTTCCGGTAGACCGCGCTTCGCGCGCAGGCCCGCTCGTACGCCTCGACGGCGCCCCGTACGAGCAACGGACCCAGCGGTGCCAGTGGCCCCTCCTCGTGCCAGGCGATCAGATGCCGGTACCAGAGGGGGTTCCCCGCGACCGGACGGACGGCAATGCCCGGCATCTCCTCGAAGGTGGCCTGACAGAAGCTCACCGCGTGGCCGCTGCGGACGACGTCCAGGAGAAGCCGGCCTTCCACCTCGTGGACGACACGCATGCGGTGGCCCAGACCGAGCAGGGTCCTGGACCAGTACTCACGGATCCGGTCGTTGTCCGGTCGCGGAGCGGCCCAGTCCTCGTCGTCGAGGTCCTCCAGCCTGACTTCCGCCAGGGCCGCCAACGGATGAGCTGCCGGCAGCGCGAGGAAGAGCGGTTCGGTGGCGATCGGTTCAGCGACGACCTTCGGGGGGAGCGCGCTCCCGTAACCGGGGCTGTCGCCCACCACGGCCGCTTCGAGACGACCGCCCGCGACGTCCTCCAGGAGCGGGACCGGGCATCCCTGGCTCCGCGAGCTGATCTCGGCCTCCGGATGGTGCGACCTGATCGCGGTGATCAGCCCGCCCAACAGCGGGGCGTTGACGGAACCGAGCCGGAACCGGTGCTGCGAACGGCCCGTCTTCGCGGTGAGGGCGGAGACCTCCAGCAGTTCGTCGACGGTCGGCAGCACCGCGCGCGCCCGGCTGAGGACCTCCTCCCCGAACGCGGTCGGGACGACCCCCGACTGCGCACGGCTGAACAGCTCACCACCGAGCACCCGCTCGATCCGCGTCAACTGGGCGCTGAGGCCGGGCTGGGTCAGCCGCAACGACGCGGCGGCCCGCGTCAGACTGCCGCTGTCCGCGATGCTGCAGATGATCCGGAGGTGCCGGAATTCGAGCTCCATGGCGAGATGGTATGGAGATCAAGTCCTTTCCGACAGGGGGCCAGGGCAGCGGCTGCCCTCCGCCGACCGCGCCCTCGATGCCGTCGCCACCGCCGCGTCCGCGCTGCCGGGCGCCCGGGTGCCGCCCCCTCCTCGGCTGACCGGGTGCTCACCCCGCCGTCCCGATCTGCCGTAGTACCGAGGTGCCGCCCCAGCTGCGAGGTTCCGCCCCGGGTACCACGGGTCCGGCCTTGCGCTGCCGCTAGCGTGAATGACAGGACGGCTGGTCGGCCACCGAGTCGACCGACCCACCGAGGCTTCAGCCGGATCTCCCGGCGCCACGCGGCCGTCCGTGCTCACGACCCGGCACCACCGTCGATGGCATTCGGAGGGTGACATGAACAGTGCAATCTGCCTGACCGTGAACGGCCGTGGGCCCACCCGGGCCGTCCGGACGCCCGACCCCGCCGTCACGCCCGCCGAGTGGGCGACACCCAGCACGTGGCCGATCCCCACGCCGCCGCCCGCGAGCCGGCACATCGCGGGCTCGGCGGCAGCGGCCACCTGGACCCTGCGGGCACCGGCGCCACCGCGCTGCGCAAGCCCGTGCTCCTCGCCGTCCGTGGCACCGGCCCCGTGGTCGGCCCCGTGGTCGGCTCCGCTGCCCCTCGCACCGTGGTGACCGGCACCACGTCGAACGGCGCCCGCCGCCCGCAGCGCAGCCCGTAGGACGCTCGCGCAACGACGAACCCACCCCCGCGACACCGGTCCGTGGACGGCGCCCCCGGCCGGCGAGCCGGTCCGTCCGGGGGTGTCCGTGCGTGCGGGCTCCCGGGGGCACTATTCTCTGGTGGCATGTCGAACCCCGATGGGCTGCTCGTCGACATCGCCGCAATGGTGGAGACCGAGCGCAGCAACCAGATGCCCCTGACCGTAGTCGTCCCGGGGGCGGTCATCACCGGCCGTCTCGCGCCGCAGAGCCTGTGGTACGAGCGAGTGGCCGAAGTGCTGGCCGACTCGGAGCACCTGAAGCCCTTCGCGGCCCTGTTCGCACCGCCCAGCGCCGACGGCGCGGACGGCACAGGCTCGGCACTTCGTGCCGCCGGACGCCCAACGCACCTTCACCTGCACGTCGCCCGCATCCTGCAGGGCAGCTACGGACTGCCGCACGCCGGCGGCATGTACCGGATCGCGATCGCCGACATCAACAGCTGGACGGTGGGAGACCTCAGCTACTCCGACCAGTGAAGCCGGGGCCTACCTGATCGCGCCCGGGTCGGATGGCAGCCGGGGCCGAACGGGTTAGGCGTCCGACGTTATGCCGAGGGGCCCGCACCGCGTGTCGTGCACGCGGTGCGGGCCCCTCGCTACCAGGCGGGTGCCGTGGCGGAAAAACTACAGCGGGCGGATGTTCTCGGCCTGCGGGCCCTTCTGGCCCTGCGTGACGTCGAACTCGACCTTCTGGCCCTCGAGCAGCTCGCGGAAGCCGTTGGCGTTGATGTTCGAGTAGTGGGCGAAGACGTCGGGGCCGCCACCCTCCTGCTCGATGAAGCCGAAGCCCTTTTCCGCGTTGAACCACTTCACAGTGCCATTAGCCATAAAAATTCTCCTTCAAGGGGCTGTCCGAAGCCCGCACTGTGCGGGCTTCGAGTCGCCGCGATGAGCGCCCACCCGGGGAAAGCCGGGAAACAGAAATGCGCCTGCGATACATCAGCAGGCGCACACAAAGTTCATGGGAACCACTACTGCAACTAAGACGACTCTAGCAGGCCACGGGCCGCCGCGGTGGGATATTTCAGCCCCCATCCGACAGAAGCCCTCCTCCGGGGTGGTCCGGCCCGGCCTGGCGCCGCCGCCAATGCGCCTGGACAGCTGGGTGGTTGAGTGCGCCGCCGGACCCGGGATCCGGTGAATCCCCGGGGAGGGTGAATCGCGCCGCTGTGGAGCCGCTGCCTCCTCTGCGTCGGTCGCGCGAAGGCGACGTACCGGGCCCGTGCATTCCGAAGATCGAATGCGCTGCAAAGACACCGGGCCGCGTCTTCCGGCGCATTGGAGCATCGGATGCGGCGCGGCTCGCCTTTTTGTTCGCGGCCCGTTGCGCCCGTTGCACCCGTTGCCGACAGCGTCACCGGAACGGGCGCCCGGTCGGGAGCGGGAACGCCTCGATGGGCGGGCGTCCCCACTCCCGCCCACTCCCGACCGCCCGCTCCCGACCGCCCACTCCGGCCGCTCAGGCGGCGACCGTCAGGTCGGCGCGGCCGAACAGCAGCGCGTAGCCGCGGGGCAGGTGGGCGAGGAGGCGGTCGGTGAGGTGGTCGCCGGCGAGGTCGGTGAGGGCGGCCAGGACGGAGGAGGTGTCCCAGCGGGCGGCGGTGAGGCTGGTGCCCAGGTTGCGGGCGACGGCCTCCACGAAGGCGGGGGCTGCGACCGGTCCGGGCAGGGGGATCTGGGCGGCGAACACGGCGCGGGCCCGCTCGGGGAGGGCGGCGGCGAGGTCGCAGCGTTCCTCGCCGGTGAGCTGGGAGCCGAGGACGGCCAGGACCGCGTCGAGGACGCGTGAGGCTTCTTCGTCGGTGGTGTAGCGGCCCAGGGTGCGGACCTGCTGGATCAGGTGGCGGTGCCGGGTCATGACTGTGGCCTTCCGGGGGCGGGCCGGCCGCGCGGCGGCGGCGCGGGCATGTCGTCAGAGGCGGTGGCCTGGAGCGGGGCGGCCGAAGAGGAGGTCGTAGCCGGGGGGCAGCTGGAACAGGACGCGGTCCATGAGGTCGCCGCCGGCGGCGTCCGCGGCGGTGGACAGGACGGCGCCGATGTCCCACAGGGCGGTCTGTTCGGTGGCACCCTCGATCCAGGCCGCGGTGGCGCGCACGAACCTGTCCGGGGGGAGCGGTTCGGTGGCCTGGAGGGGGTTGAGCAGGACGAGGGCGAGGGTCTCGGGCAGGCGCGCGGCGAGTTCGGCCCGCACGTCTCCGACGAGGTGGGCGCCGAGCAGGGCCAGCACGACGCGCGCCGCCCGTTCGGCCTCCTCGGGTGTGTCGTATTCGCCGCGTTCTCGGACCTGGTCCAGGAACGCCTCCCAGCGGACAGTCACGGCAGCATCTCCCTCCGTCGTCGAGAAGGATGTGGTCACCGGCGGGACGGGGCCGTTCGGGGTCGCGCGGCGAGGCGCCGGTGGAGGCCGGTCAGTTCGAGCAGCCGGGCCACCCGGGGGCCGGTCCCCCGCAGGGCGAGCCGGCGGCCCTGCCGGTCAGCCTGGTTGAGGGCCTCGACGAGGGCGCCAAGACCCGCGCAGTCCATGAACTCCACCTCCGACAGGTCGAGCACCACGTCGTGGTGCGCAGCCAGTGCGTGGGCCAGGTCGCGGCGAAGCCGCGGGGCGGCGGCGAGGTCGACGTCGCCGCTCGCCCTGACCACGAACGGGGCCGAGAACTGGGTGTGCATGGCAGCTTCCGGGTCCAGTACGGCCTGCACGACGCCTCACGCGCTCGGGAAGTAGGGCCTCGAGTTCGGCCGGGGTGTTCCGTGTCGCCCCGCGGGGGGACCGGGGCGACACGGAACGGCAACGGGGGCGGGTCAGGCCTGGATCTGCTTGGGGGAGCCGCTGTGGCTGATGGCGATCTTGCGGGGCTTGGCCTTCTCGGCGACCGGGATCCTCAGGGTCAGCACGCCGGCGTCGTAGTCGGCGCTGATCCCGGCCGGGTCGAGGGTGTCGGAGAGCATCACCTGGCGGGAGAACACGCCAAGCGGGCGCTCGGACAGCTCCCACTTCACCTCGTCGCCCTCGCGGCGGGGACGGCGCTCGGCCTTGACGGTCAGCATGTTCCGCTCGACGTCGATGTCGATCGCCTCCGGGTCCACGCCCGGCAGGTCGAAGCAGATCACGTACTCGTCGCCGGCGCGGTAGGCGTCCAGGGGCATCGGAGTCGGACGGGACCAGGTGCCGGTCGTGTTCAGGAACTGCTGGGTCAGACGGTCCAGTTCGCGGAACGGGTCGGTGCGCATCAGCATCGCGAAACACCTCCAGAAGGATCAGGGGGCCAGTGCGCTTCACCTGACACCTTTCTAGCGCGTCATCCATCCGATGACAAGTCTTGGTGTCGCCTATAGAGTGACTTCATGAGCGAGAAGCCCCGCACACCCGCCGCCGGCCCTCCCGCGCCCGTCGAGCCCGCCTCCTTCCTCGCCGCCGCCGCGGCCCTGGCCGCCATAGACGACGCCGTCCGGACCGCCCAGGCCCCCGCCCCCCAGCCCACGGCCGGCCCCGAGGCGCAGGAAGGCCCCGAGCAGGCCCTGGCCGCCCTGGCGCTGCTGCGAGACCTGCGCGGCCGGCTCGCCGGCTGGGAGGCTCCACTGGTGGAGACGGCCCGGGAGGCCGGCGCCACCTGGGCCGACCTCGCCCACCCCATGGGCGTCGCCAGCCGCCAGGCGGCCGAGAACCGCTACCTGCGCCTCAAGCCCGCCGGCGGCACCACGGGGACGCGGCAGACCGAAACCGGCGCCGAACGCGTCAAGGCCGCGCGCGACCGCCGGGCCGCGGAGCGCGCCGTCACCGCCTGGGCCCGTGACCACGCCGCCGACCTGCGGGTGCTCGCCGCCCAGCTCACCGCCCTCACCGGCCTCGACCCCCGCGCCCGGTCGGCCCAGGCCGCCCTCACCACCGCCCTCGGTACCCCCGACCCGGCCGAGCTCGTCACCCCCCTGGCCGCCATGCGCCCCCACCTCGGCCCGGCGCACCCGGACCTGGCCACCCGCCTCGACGACCTCACCCGCCACACCGACCGGCTCCGCCAGGACAGCGACCAACGGCGTACCTGACCTCGCCGCCGCCGCCGCCGCCGACGCGACACCGCGCACCGGTCCACCCCGACCGTCCGACACCTGGCGGCCAGGTCCCCGGCGACCGGAGTGCGCCAGGTGCACCCGCGGTCGCCGGCCGCCCGGTCGCCTACCATGCCACTGCCGTCGGCGAGAGCCGCCCGGGCTCACATCGAACCCGTTGCTCACGCCGAACCCGTTTCTCACGCCTCACCCGGAAAAGGAGCCCCCAGAGTGGACAGCACCGTCGAGACGCTGGAATTCCAGGCCGAGACACGTCAGTTGCTCCGGCTGGTGATCCACTCGATCTACTCGAACAAGGACATCTTCCTGCGCGA
Organism: Kitasatospora sp. NPDC030952; assembly: GCF_055571335.1. Classification (NCBI taxonomy): domain Bacteria; kingdom Bacillati; phylum Actinomycetota; class Actinomycetes; order Kitasatosporales; family Streptomycetaceae; genus Kitasatospora; species Kitasatospora sp. NPDC030952. Next base: position 38,372 of record NZ_JBVIFM010000018.1, on the reverse strand, counting down.
GCTGATCTCGAACGCCTCCGACGCACTGGACAAGCTGCGGCTGGAATCGCTGACCGATCCCGCCCTCGAGGCCGACACCTCCGACCTGCACATCGCCCTCGAAGTCGACCAGGACGCCCGCACGCTGACCATCCGTGACAACGGGATCGGCATGAGCCGGGACGACATCGTGGAGCTGATCGGCACGATCGCCAAGTCCGGCACCGCCGGCCTGCTGGCCAAGCTCAAGGACGCCAAGGACGCCGCCGCGGCACAGAACCTGATCGGGCAGTTCGGCGTCGGCTTCTACTCGGCGTTCATGGTCGCCGACAAGGTCACCCTGCGCACCCGGCGGGCCGGCACCGACTCCGGCACCCTGTGGGAGTCCGAAGGCCAGGGCACCTACGACATCCAGGCCGTCGACGACCTGCCCACGGGCACCTCGGTCACCCTGCACCTCAAGCCCGCCGACAGCGAGGACGGGCTCGCCGACTACCTGTCCGAGCGGAAGATCCGCCAGATCGTCAAGCAGTACTCGGACTTCATCCGCTGGCCGATCCGGATGGCCACCGAGGGCACCGACGCCGACGGAACCACCACGCACACCGTCGAGACCCTCAACTCGATGAAGGCACTGTGGGCCCGTCCGCGCAGCGAGGTGACCGAGGCCGAGTACCACGAGTTCTACCGGCAGATCAGCCACGACTGGGTCGACCCCGCCGCCACCGTCCACATGCGCGCCGAGGGCACCTTCGAGTACGAGGCGCTGCTGTTCATCCCCTCGCAGGCACCCCTCGACCTGTTCTCCCGCGACACCCGGAGCGGCGTTCAGCTCTACGTCAAGCGCGTGTTCATCATGGACGACTGCGACGCGCTGATGCCGAACTACCTGCGCTTCGTCAAGGGCGTCGTCGACGCCCACGACCTGTCGCTGAACATCTCCCGCGAAATCCTCCAGCACGACCGCCAGATCCAGGGCGTGCGCCGGCGACTGGTCAAGAAGGTCCTCGGCGCGATCAAGGACATGCAGGCCAAGGACACCGAGCGCTACGGCAAGCTGTGGTCCCAGTTCGGCCGCGTGCTGAAGGAAGGCCTGATCGAGGACGCCGACAACGCCGACTCCCTCCTCGAACTGATCTCGGCCGCCTCCACGCACGACCCGGAGAAGACCACCACCCTGCGCGAGTACGTCGCACGCATGAAGGACGGCCAGGACGCCATCTACTACCTCACCGGCGAAAGCCGGGCGATGGTGGAGAACTCCCCCCACATGGAGGCGTTCGCGGCCAAGGGATACGAGGTCCTCATCCTCACCGACCCCGTCGACGAGGTCTGGGCCGACCAGGTCCCCGCCTTCGACGGCCACAAGCTGCAGTCCATCGCCAAGGGCCTGGTCGACCTCGACGAAGCCGCCGACGACGACCGGGAAACCGACTCCGACAAGGCCCGGCACGAGCAGGACTTCGCCGTCCTGCTGCCCTGGCTGACCACCACCCTGTCCGAGCACGTCAAGCAGGTCCGCCTGTCCTCCCGGCTGACGACCTCGGCGGCCTGCATCGTCGGCGACGCCCACGACATGACCCCCACCCTGGAGAAGATGTACCGGGCGATGGGACAGGAACTTCCCTCCGTCAAAAGGACCCTGGAACTCAACCCCGACCACCCGCTGATCACCGCGCTGCGCACGTCGCACCAGGCCGACCCCGACAACCCCGCGCTGGCGGAGACCGCCGAACTCGTCTACGGCAGCGCCCTGCTCGCCGAAGGCGGCGACCTTCCCGACCCCGCGCGCTTCACCCGGCTCCTCGCCGACCACCTGACCCGCACCCTGTAACCGGCGCGGGGTTCGGCCGGCCGCGGCACGACGAGGCCCGGCCGGCCGCATCCCGTCCCGGCCGGCGCGTCACCCGGCGGCCCACCGCCGCGCAGGGCGCCACAGGCTGCGCGCACCGCGAGTTCCGGCGCCGCTGCGCCGCTGGTTCCTCGGGTGGCCGCACAGCCGACCTGCGCGCGGAGAAACCGCGCCGCAGGCCGGACGATCGCGGATCAGGTGTCCGCGGGGGGCTCCTGGTCGGACTGGGAGCGGCGGAGTTGTTCGTTGAGGCGCAGGGCTTCCTCGAGTTGGTCTTCGAGGATGACGATGCGGCAGGCGGCTTCGATGGGCGTGCCCTGATCGACGAGGTCGCGGGCGCGCATGGCGATGCGCAGTTGGTAGCGGGAGTAGCGGCGGTGGCCTCCGTCGGAGCGCAGTGGGGTGATGAGGCGGTGTTCGCCCAGGGCGCGTAGGAAGCCGGCGGTGGTGCCGGTCATCTCGGCGGCGCGACCCATCGTGTACGCGGGGTAGTCGTCGTCGTCGAGTTTGTCGGGTGTGTCGGGGCTGGCCGTAGTAGTCACTGCACCTCTCTGGTTCTCGGGAGAACGCGTCGAGGGGCCCCGGCGCCGTTGCGGCTCCGGGGCCCCGAAGGGGAAACAACACCATCTACCGGCCTGGGCCGGTCCTGTTACGTCCGCACTGCCCCGGGGGAGGGGGAGTGCGGGGATCGCGTATGCGTGACCGGAAACCACCGTCCTTCGTGCCTTCGGGGGGTCTGCGGTGTCCGCCCGGGCGCGTGTTCACCGGCCGGGCGATCCTGATGGCGCTTGCGTCCTCCGTTCATCCTCTGTACTGAACTGTCACTTGCTGCACTGCACTTGCTGTACTGCCGGTACTGCACCTGCTGGTCGGTGGCCGTGGTGGCCCACCCCGTCCGGCAGCCCGGCCCCGCCGGCCGTCCTGCACCGGCGATGGACCGCAACCTCACTGCCCGGACCCCTCGACACGCGCGCCCGCAGCCTGACGCCTTTGCCGAGGTCCTGCCTGTCTCTCGACTGCTGGTACCGCACTCACTGAACTGCGTACTGCTGAACTGCGTACTGCTCGATACCGCCGGCGGCCCCTGATACCTGAGGGCCGCCCGGTCCGGCAGCCAGTCCCGTCGCCGTCCTGCACCTGCTGGCTTCGAAACTCCGCTGCCGGACCGTACTGCGAACTTCTGTCCAACAACCCCGGCCAGTTCGTGTCTGGCCGGTATCGCCGACTGCTGTCTACGAGAGAAACGTTAGACCCGCCCGCGAGCAATGTCTACTCCGGCGCGCATAGATTTTGCGTCGGCCGTGCGTGAGGTAGTCTCCCGCTGCGCGGCGGCGGTACCCCCCGGCCGCCGCCGCGCTCGCCGAGGACCGAGCAGCACCGCGCAGGAGGCGGGAGTGGAAGACCTGGTGGCCGCAGCACCGGAGACCGGCCGACACGGGCAGGCAGTCCTGATCGAAGCGATCACCGAGGCCGTCCGCGACGGCGACGACCGCACCATCCGCCGGCTGCTGGCCCGCCTCGCCGAACGGGCCACCATCGCCGACCTGTACGCCCTGCGCGACGCCCTCGACACCGCCCGCCCACCCGCCGACCACCGGCGGAGGTGACGCCGCCGCTGCCCGAGCTGCCGGTGGCCGACGCGGACGGGTAGCGGGCCGCCCGCCTCGCCGTCGCCGACCGGCACTTCGCCCACCCGAAGCCCGAGTTTCGACGTCGCCGTCACACCCGGCCGGCCCCGGAAGCCTGCGTCTGTCAGCGTTCAACTTCCCTTCACCCGGGGCACCATGGGGCGTCCGCGACCTTTCCCGCGCCCCTGCGAAGATCCGGTCGCCACCACCGGCCGACAGGACACAGCGACCCCGAAGGACGACATGAATCGTCACGCCACCCTCTCCGCCGTCGTCGCCGTCGCGGTCGCCCTGAGCGCCGGCGTGCTGTCCACGGCGGGCGCGGCGTCGGCCCGCGACTGGACCGGTACGCATCACGCCCATCAGGAGCTCTACGGCACGAAGGCCCCCTACGCACCGCAGGAGAAGCCGAACCACTACCAGAAGCCGCCGCAGGGCTTCAGCCCGGTGTTCACCGAGAACGTCGCCCGCCACGGCTCCCGCGCCATGACGAACGGCGACGACGGCGACGCGGTGCTCGCCGTCCTGCGCACGGCCCAGCAGCAGAACGCCCTCACCGGCCTCGGCGCGGACCTCGGTCCGCAGGTGCGATCGCTCCTGGACGCGGCCTCCACGCTCGGCTACGGCAACCTCTCCGGACGCGGAGCCGACGAGCACCGCCGGACCGCGCTGCGCATGGAAGAGCGACTGCCGTCGCTGTTCGACACCATCGCAGCCCGGCACGAGCCCATCGTGGTGGAGACCTCAGGCGTCCCGCGAGCGGTCGCGAGCGCCGACGCGTTCACGAGCGGGCTCACCTCCGGCGATCCCGCGCTGGCCGCTCTGATCAAGGCCCCGGTCACCGACAAGGACCTGCTGTACTTCCACAAGCAGCCGCAGAACGCCGACTACCAGGCCTACCTGAAGAGCGACCCGGATCTGACCGCCGTCCTCGCGCGGATCGGGAACGACCCACGGACCGCCGAAGCCGCGCGGCACGTCGCGGGGCGCCTGTTCCAGGACGGCTTCACCGCGGCGATGTCCACCGAGGAGCAGGTGTCCTTCGCCCGTTCGCTGTACCAGCTCTACAGCGCGGCGCCCGACCTGAGCGTCGAGGCACCGGGTGTCGACCTCACCCGCTTCCTCGCCCCGCGCGACGCCCAGTGGTTCGCCTACCTGGACGACGCCGAGGAGTTCTACCAGAAGGGCCCGGCCTTCAGCGGTCGCACGATCACGTACAAGATGGCCGGCGTCCTCCTGGACGACCTCCTCGCCCAGGCCGAGGCCAAGGCCGGCGGCACCAGCGACGAGGGTGCGGTGCTCCGGTTCACCCACGCCGAGGAGATCGAACCGCTCGCGGCCCTCATGGGCCTGCCCGGAAGCACCGAACCCGCCGAGCCCGGGACGCCGTACTCCTACCGGAACAACTCCTGGCGCGGCGCCGAGGTCGCACCGATGGCCGCGAACGTCCAGTGGGATCTGTTCGCGAACACGCCCGCGCACGGAGAGCCCGCCAGGTACCTCGTCCGCATGCTCTACAACGAGAAGGAGACCGCCTTCAGGCCCTCCTGCAAGCCCGTCGCCGAGGACAGCCACTTCTACGACCTCAACGAGCTCAAGCGCTGCCTGCAGCACGGCTGACCCCGTCCGGCCGTCGTGAGTTCGGGGTCCTCGTCTGCCCGTCCCGGGCATACCGCCGCCGTTGTGCGCGTCGCGGGCCCGGGAGGGCCGGCTCACCCGGTCGGCGGTGTCACGCCAGCGGGGCGCCCTCGACGTTCAGCCGCTCCACGAGCTGGCTCCGGTGCAGGGCGGCGACGGGTTCGAGGAGGTCGGGGTGGCGCAGGAGGGCGGCGGCCTCGGTGTCGCGGGTGCCGGGCTCGGTGAGGCGTCGCAGTGCCCCGGTTCCGGTGTGGTGCCCGGTCGTGGCGAGGGCCTGGTGGGCGTGCGCGGCGAGGGCGGGGTCGGCGAGCATGCAGGCGGCCCAGCTGACGACGGTCTCGTCCACCCAGGTCCGCCAGGCGGTGTCCTCCGGGTGGGGGTCGGTGCCGGTGAGCCAGTCGAGCCGGTCGGCGCCGCCGGGGCCGAGCAGGTCCAGAAGCTGGACGTCCATCGGGGTGGGATAGCGCAGGGCGGCTGCCAGGGCGGTCGCCTGTCGGGCCTGGCTCTCGGCGAGCGCGCGGCTGAAGGCGCCGGCCGGGGTCGGGTAGGCGTTCAGCAGCCAGCGGGTGCAGGCGGCTATGACGGGTGTCAGGTCGGGCACGGGGATCGGTCCCTCGGGAAGGTGCTCGCCGGTGTCCGCTGCCGGTGGTGCGAGCCGTCCGGTGCGGAGCCGCGCTGCCCCGCTCGTGGCCGACCAGTGTAGGCCGCCTCCTCCGGAGGACGGCATGACGCGCATCACGCCTGCCCGATCGGGCTGCCCGGGGCCGGGCCGGACGTGCCCGGCCCGGCCCCGGCTGCTTGGGTCGCCTGCTGACCGCGGGGTGGTCAGGCCTTGCCGCGACCGGTGACGAAGTCGCGGGCGCGGTCCACCAGGCCGACACCGGGCGCCAGCAGTTTGCTGGCCGCGGGGCTGTCGGGTGCGGCGGGGTGCGGACGGGTGGGCGCCATGGACTTGGCCCGGCGGATCTTGTCGCCGAGGTCGTTCAGCTGCTCCGGCTCACACGCTTGGCGCAGCATGGGGAACAGCGTGTTCTCCTCGTCCTGGACGTGGGCCGCGACCTCGTCCATGAGGCGCTGGAGCAGGGGGCTCATCTGCGGGTCGTCCGTCTTCGTGTTCTCCAGCTTCTTGAGGATCTCCTCGACCCGGCCGTGGTCGGCGATCTCCTTGTCCGCGAGCCGGTCGCCGCCCTGGACGTGCTCGCGCACCGCCGGGTAGAGGTACTGCTCCTCGGCGACGGAGTGCCGCACCAGCTCGATGGTGACCTTGTCGACCGCATCCCGTAGCTGCTGGCCGCCGCCGGTCATCGCCTGGATCCGGGCGAACATCTCCTCCACCTCCCGGTGGTCGGTCATCAGTTCGTCGATCACGTTTCCGCCGTGTCCCATGACACACCTTGCCTCTCGCTTGATCAGTCCGGGCCGGGCATGTCCCGGCCAGCCGGCAGTCGTTCCCCAACAGGCACGTGAGGTGAGCGACGGCGACGTCACCCCACCCGAACGGAGGCCGACCGCGGCCAGGTCCCCGGCCCCGAGCCCCGAGGCCGGGAACAAGCCCTCGGAACGTGGCCGGAGCCGGCGTTTGGGAAGTGCCGCACGGCGCACCGCCGGGATGTGCACGGGCGTGCCCCCGAGTCGGCCCTTACGTTCGGGGTAGACGCCGCTGCGCAGAACCAGAAGGAGGAGCCATGCCTGCCGGATCGAGCAAGAAGCGTGAACGCCAGTACGAGCACATCAAGGACAGTGCCCTGGATCGGGGAGAGAGCGAGAAGCGGGCCAAGGAGATCGCGGCCCGGACCGTGAACAAGGAACGGGCCCGGCACGGCGAGTCGAGGACGGCCAGCCGCTCCTCCACCCACGACACCTCCTCCTCCCGGCGCGGCGGACAGCGTTCGCACTCCGGCTCCCAGGGGCCGACGAAGGAGCAGCTGTACAACGAGGCCAAGCAGCGCAACATCCACGGCCGCTCGAAGATGACCAAGAAGGAACTCGCCAACGCCCTCGGGCACTGACCAGGCACCGGCCATCAATGCCCGGGCCGGCCCGGGCGCACCGAACCCGACACCGGACATGACGAGAGGACGATGCGATGAGCACGGACAAGGGCACCCGAGACGCGGACGACGATTCGCCCGGCAACGGCAACGGCAACGGCAACGGCGACGGCGACGCTGACGGCGGCTCGGTCCGGAAGCGGTCCGCGGAGGAGCGCAACATCACGGCTCCCACCCCCGCAGACGTCCGGGCCAAGGCCGATGACGTCGACGAGGAAGCCGACCCTGACCCTCACCGCTGACCCCGCGCGTACGGCGCCCGGGCTCCGGAAGGTCAGGGCGATGGGCGCAGGTGGGTTTGCAGAAGGCGCAGCGCCTCGCCCACGCACTGCTGCTGGATCGTGTGCCGGTCGCCGCGCAACTGCGGGGAGACGACGCGAGTGCCGTGCGCGTCGGCGAGCCCGAGGAACACGGTGCCGACCGGCCGGCCGTCCTGCGACTGCGGACCGGCCACGCCGGTGGTGGACAGGGCGTAGGTGCTGCCCATCAGCCGCCGGACGCCGGCCGCCATCTGCCGGGCCACCTCGGCATTGACGGCGCCGTGCCGCTCCAGCAGGGCGCTGTCGACTCCCAGAACGCCGTGCTTGACGCCGTTGGTGTAGGCCGTGATCGAGCCGACGAACACCTCGCTCGCACCAGGAGCCTCGGTGAGTACGAGCGCCAGGAGACCGCCCGTCAGGGACTCCGCCACCGCCACCGTGCTCCCGGCCGCCAGGAGCGCCGCGTGGAGTTCACGCACCATCCGGCCCTCGCCCGCCTCGTCGGTCGGCACCGGGCTGCTCACCACCCGCTGTCCGAACCGGTACCGGACCGCCCCGTCCTGGCTCGGTGCGCGAGCACGGCGGCGCTGACCGCCTGGTGCCAGCCGTTCAGGGTGCGGCCCTGCTCGGCGGCCCGCTCGGCCAGGCGATCCAGTTCCGCCCGGTCGAGGCGCTCATCGGTGTCGGCGATGGCGCGCAGCGCCCGCCACACCGCGGCCTTGCCCTCGACCCCGGCCCGTAGCGTTTCCAGTTCGATCAGGTCGCTGAGCGGGGCGCGGCGAACGACGGTCCCGTTGGGCTTGAGCCGGCCCAGCCGCTCGCCGGCGAGGCCGAGCCACGTCCGGTAGCGCCGGACAGGAACGTCGAGCCGGGTCATGATCCGCACGAGATCGTCGCGATCCTGCTCGATGTCGTGCGCCAGGCGCCGCAGGTCGCCCGCGCGGCGGCCGTCGGAGTGACTGCGGGCCATGCGGTCCGCGAGCGCAGCGCCCCCGAACGCGCCGCTCAGGTGATCGTTCAGGTAGATGTGCAGGGGCTCGGCCAACGGCTGAGGGGCCACGATTCCTCCCGGATGAAGGGCCGATCCGCGGGACCACCGAGCGCTTGGACGCTCGGTGCCCACGAGCCGGCCAGGGGAGCCGAACTGTCCGGTCCGTCTCATCGTGCCGCGAGCCGCCGCCCGGCGCTCGTGCGCCCACGACACAGCCGCCGCATCGGGGTGTGCCCGGCGCCTACTGCGGCTGGGCCCTCTCCTTCGGATCGGCGGGCGGACGGGATGAAGACGCCGGCGATGTGGAGCCCGGCCTAAAGGACGGTGGCGGCCTTCCCGCGCGGTGTCCCGGGCGGTGCCCCCCCGGCGGTGGTTCCGCCGGGGGGCCGTGGTGGTTGGGGTCAGTGGTGTCCCCAGGGGGTCGAGGACGGGTTCGCGTCCGTTGCGTCGTGCGGTGCGTACGGGTGGGGGAAGGTGTCCGCCTGCGGGTGCTGCGTGGCCCGCTGCGACCATGCCGGTGCCTGCTCCCACGCCGGTGCCTGCGGTGCGTCGGCCCGGTGCTGGGTGGTGGGCCGGCCGGTGGGGCGTCCGGGGCGCAGGGGCCACCACAGGCTGCGGCCGAGGAGCGCGGCCAGGGCGGGCACCAGGACGATGGACAGCAGGAACGCGGAGAGCAGGATGCCGAGCGCGGTCGCGAAGCCGATCTGCTGGGTCGAGGGCTGCGGGGTCACGGCGAGGCTGGCGAAGGAGCCGGCCAGGACGAGGCCCGCGGTCGCGACGGCCGGGGCGGTGTGCCGGAGGGCTCGGGCGACGGCGGCCCGGGGCGGCCCGGGGTGTTCCATCTCCTCCCGGATCCGGTCGCTGATCAGGATGTTGTAGTCGGTGCCGAGCGCGACCACGAACAGGAACAGGACCAGGGGCAGGGTGAAGTTGACGCCCGGCTTGCCCATCGCGTGCTGGAACAGCAGGGCTGCCGCGCCGAGGGTGGCCGCGAAGCCGAGGCCGACCGAGAGCATCAGGACCACCGGCGCGAGCAGGCTGCGCAGCAGCAGGAGGAGGATCACCCCGATGAGTGCGGCCGCCACCGGGAAGACCAGCCGCAGGTCGCGGTCGACGGCGGTGGAGACGTCGGCGAAGACGGCGGGGGTCCCGCCGACGTGCGCGCTCAGGCCGGCCGGTGTGCTCCGGGAGACGGCGGCGCGGATCGGTCCGGAGACCAGGTCACGGGCCTGCTGGGACTGCGAGTCCACGGTGAGGAACAGGTCGATCCTGGCGGCCTGCCGGTCCCCGCTCAGGACCGGCTCGGCGACCTGGCCGACGCCGGTGACCCGGGTGAGGCCCTGGGCGAGGCCGTCCAGCGCGCCGGGGGAGAGCGGGGCGGCGCCCTTGGTCTCGACGTAGACGCTGGTCGGGTCCGCCACGCCGGCGGGCAGGGCACGGGAGATCTCGGCGGCGGTGGTCTGGGAGGCGGTGCGCGGTCCGCCGCCCAGGCCGTAGTCCATCCTGATCCCGGCGAGCCCGCCGGCCAGAGCGGCCAGGAGGGCGAGCGACGCGAGGACCATGACCACGGGCCGGCGGGCCACAAGGTCGGCGAAGCGGGCGGCGGTGCCGTCGCGGGGCACGGTCTTGAGGACACGTGAGGGCCAGAACAGCGCGCGTCCGCAGGCCGCGAGTACGGCGGGCATCAGGGTGAGGCTGGCGAGCAGCATGACCAGGACCGAGACCGCGACGGCCGGGCCGAGCACCCGGAACTGTCCGAAACTGGCGACCCCGAGGGTGGCGAAGGCGGCGACGATGGTGAGCGCGGCCGAGGTGATCGCGGTGCCGACCTTGCGGCTGACCTCGGCGGCGGTGGCACGGTGGTGGCGTTCGGGGTGGGCCCGCAGCTGTTCGCGGAAGCGGAACATCAGGAACAGGAAGTAGTCGATGCCGATGCCCAGCAGCACCACGCCGATCAGGCTCGGTACGGACGGGTCGAGCTTGATGCCGGTGAGCAGGGCGGTGCCCACGACGGCACCGCCGGCCACGCCGCTGATGAGGGCCACCGCGATCAGCGGCAGCAGCGCGGCCAGGACGCTGCGGAACACGAGGACGTGGAGCAGGATGATCAGGCCGACGGCGCAGGCGGACGCGACGGTCGCGAGGGTCTTGCCGTCGTCGGCGGAGTCGACCTGGTCGGCGAGGGCGCCGGTGAAGCCGGTCCGCAGTCCCTGGGCGGCGAACTCCGCCCGGGTGCTGTCCCGGAACGCCCGGAAGGTGTTCTCCAGGCCCGGGTCGGCGGGGTTTCCGGTGAGGTTGGCGGAGAGCAGCTCGAAGGTCCCGTCGGGCGCGGTCATGGCCGGGTCGACCCGGGGGACCTGCGAGTAGTCCCGCTGAAGCGGTGCGGCGTCCTTGGGTGTGGGCATGGTGATCCTGAGCCGGCTCAGCCGCTTCGCCCCGGCGTCGATCTGCTGCCGGTCCGCGGCGGTCAGGTTCCCGCCGTCGGCCCGCGCGACCAGGACGGTCACCGGGTTGGCGTCGGGCTTCGTCCCGAAGCGGTCCTCGGCGATCTTCATGGCGGCGGCCGAGTCGTAGCTCTTCGGCAGGAAGTCGGCTGTCTGCGTCTGGGTCACCCGGTAGATCAGGGTCTGGCTCAGGACGGTCAGGAGTATTCCCAGGACCGCCCAGGCGGCGATCACCTTCCACGGATTCCTGGTGGAGAATCCGGTCAGGGCGCGGATCACGATGTCCTCCGGCTGTGGTGCTGTCGCCGGGGATCCCGGCACGTCTCCAGACCATCACGGCGTACCGGGCCCTCTCGTCCGTGCCGGGGAGGAGAACGCCGTCAGGACCTGGGCCCGCCACCGGGCCCGGACCAGGACCAGGGGCCTGGTCGGGGATCGGTCCCGGGTGCCGGTCCGGGGCCGGGGAGCCGCTGCGAGAATGGACCGAGGACGCCCCCTTCCGGGGCGCGGACGCCCCCTTCCAGGACGCGCACGCCCCTGGGAGCGAAGGTCTCCGCAGGGGCGGCTCGCCGGGTACGACGGCTGCGGTGAACGGGCGGAAGCCTGGGCCGACCGGCCACAGAAAGGACCACCCCCAGCATGTCGACGCACGACCGGCCCCTGCCGCCGCCGAGATCCGACGGCCTGCCCTGGACGGCCAGCGACGCGCTGGTGGCCGTCGGAGCGGCCGTCCTGGACCTGCTCGGCTACTCGCTCGGCGCCCCGGGCGAGGGCCGGCCGATCGCCCTGAGCGCGCTGGCGCTGCTCGTCCTGGCGGCCGTGCCGCTGCTCACCCGGCGTCGCTACCCGCTGGCGTCACTGACGGGTGTGCTGGTCCTCGGCCTGGCCCTGAACCTGAGCGGGCCGGTGCCGCAGCACTTCAACTGCACGCTCTGCGTCGCGCTGTTCGCGGTCGCCCACTCGCGCGGCCCCGTGGTGGTGGTACCGGCCGCCCTCGCGGCGGCCGCCGTACCGCTGCTGGGCCGGGGGCTCCCGCTGCCCCCGCCGCTCGTGGGACTGGCGGTCAACGTGCTCGCCGCGGCGCTGGTCGTCGCCGCCGCCGAGGCGCTGAAGCGCTGGCAGCACGAGGTGGAGGTCAGGCGCAGGCTGCTGGAGGACCGCGCGGTCGCGCAGGAACGGCGCCGCATCGCCCGGGAGCTGCACGACATCGTCGCCCACCACATCACCACCATGCAGCTGATGGCCGGCGGTGCCAGGGCCAACCTCGGGGGTGACACCGAGGTGGTGCGCGACGCCCTGGTCACCCTGGAGGGCTCCGGGCGTATGGCGCTGCGCGAGATGCGCCAACTGCTCGACGTGCTCCGGGCCGGCGACGAGCCGGACGAGGGGCCGGCCGAACCGCAGCCCGGCGCCGGACACCTCGGACGGCTCGTCGAGGAGTCCCGCAAGGCCGGTCTGCCCACGGAGTTCGACGTCCTGGGGGAGGAGCGCCGGCTGCCGCCGAGCACCGGCCTGGCGGTGTACCGGATCGTCCAGGAGGCACTCACCAACACCCGCAAGCACGCCGGCGGCGCCCGGGCGGGCGGCCGGACCGGGGACCAGGGGGTCCGGGCGCGGGTCCGGCTGACGTACCACCCGGACCGGATCACCGTCGAGGTGTCCGACAACGGCACCGCCACGCCGGCCGACGCGCTGGTGGGCGCCGTGGCGGGGGCGAGTGGTGCGGCCGGACCGAGGGCGGGCCGCACCGGGTACGGTCTGATCGGAATGCGCGAACGCGTCGCGCTGCTCGGCGGCAGCCTGGTGGCAGGCGGTGCGGACGGCGGTGGCTTCCGGGTGGCGGCCAGCCTGCCGGTGGCGCCGGTCGACGGTGAGGAACAACTCGGATGACGGAGACCCTGGAGCGGATCAGGGTACTGATCGCGGACGACCAGCCGCTGGTGCGCCGGGGCCTGGCCCTGATCCTGTCGCCCGACCCGGCCTTCGACGTGGTCGCCGAGGCCGGTGACGGGCAGCGAGCGGTCGACCTGGCGCACCGGCACCGGCCCGACGTCGTGGTGATGGACATCCGGATGCCGGTGCTCGACGGGATCCAGGCGACCGAACGGCTCACCCGGGAACTGCCCGCGTGTCGGGTCCTCGCGCTGAGCACCTTCGACATGGACGAGTACGTGGTGGCCGCCCTGCGCGCCGGCGCGTCCGGGTTCCTGCCCAAGGACTGCTCCCCCGAGGAGCTCTCGGCCGCCGTGCGCACGGTGCACACGGGGGAGGCCGCGGTGGCGCCGCGCCTGCTCACTCGGCTGATCTCCACCTATGTCACCGCGCGGGACCTGCCGCGTCCGTCGCCGCCGGTGCCGTCCTCGGTGTCCGGCCCGGGCGAACTGACGCCCCGCGAGGTCGAGGTGTGGCACCTGCTGGCCACCGGCCTCGACAACGCCGAGATCGCCTTGGCGATGGGCATCAGCGTCTCCACGGTCAAGAACCACATCACCGGCGTCTTCGCCAAGCTGAGCGTCCGGGACCGTGCCCAGGCGGTGATCGCGGCCTACGAGACCGGCCTGGTCGAGGTCCGGTCCGGGAACGCGGACGGCTGAAGCGGGCGGAGCGGGGCCGGTTGCCGCGAGTCGCGCCGAGCTGGGCCGAGCTGGGCCGAGCTGGGCCGAGCTGGGCCGAGCTGGGCCGATCTGCGCTGCTCTGCGCCGCTCTGCGCCGAGCTGGGCCGAGCTGGGCCGAGCCGCCCCGAGCCGAACGGCCCCCGCGGCCCCGTCCAGGGGAGCCGCGAGGCCGTTCGGCGTCCGGCCCCGCGCGGGAGCCGGACCTGGGGGTGGGTCAGCGGCAGAGGGCCGCGTCCAGGGCGGCCGCCATGTGCTGCGCGCCGTCCTCGGACGGGACGGTGGTGACCGCGATGCTGGCGGCGCGGCCGTCGTCGGTGACGCCGCCGCGGGACCGGTAGCCGGGGGCGGTGCCGCCGTGGCCCCAGGCCAGGCCGCCGCAGGAGAGCGGCCTGCTCTGCAGGCCCAGCCCGTAGCGGACACCGGGGCCCAGGAGTTCGGCGGGGACGGTGGTGCGCATCTGGGCGAGCTGTGCCGGGGGCAGGAGTCGGCCGCCGAGGAGCGCGGTGAAGAACGAGTTGAGGTCGGTGTTGGTGGAGACGATCGCCCCGGCCGCCCAGGCCATCGAGGAGTCCATGTCGGTGTAGTCGACCGGCGGTGCGTCCGGTGAGCTCCGGTAGTAGCCCTTGGGGTGGGCCTCGTGGATGGTGGTGTCGCCCGGGGTGGGGAAGTAGGTGTGGCGCAGGCCGATGCGGTCGATGACGCGCTTGGTGATCTCCTCGCCGACGGGTCGTCCGGTGACCTTCTGGACGAGGAGCCCGGCGACCAGGTAGTTGGTGTTGCTGTACTCCCAGCGCGCGCCCGGGGCGAAGTGGGCTTTCTGGGCGAGGGCGCCGTCGAGGAGGTCGCGGGGCTCGAAGTAGCGGAACTGCACGGTGGTGAAGTCCGCGAGGGCTGGGGCCTCCATGTACTCGGGCAGGCCGCTGGTGTGCTGGAGCAGCTGCCGGACGGTGATGTCGTGTCCGTCGATGCCGTCGCCGCGCAGCAGCCCCGGCAGGTAGGTCTCTACGGGTGCGTCGAGGCCGACCTTTCCCTCGGCGACGAGCTGGAGGACGACGACGGCGGTGAAGGTCTTGGTGTTGCTGCCGGCGCGTATCTGACCGTCGACGGGGGGCTTGGCCCCGGTGGCGAGGTCGCCGACGCCAGCGGTGTAGGTGCGGGTGCGGCCGTCACGGCCCTTCACGGAGGCCAGTGCGGCGGGCAGACCGTCGTCCTTCACCAGGGCGTTCAGGCTCTGCTGGACGCCGTCCGGCCTGCCGCCGGCGAACGCCGTGGTCGGTGCCAGCACGCCGGCCGCCAGGACACCGGCGGCCACGGCGGTCACGACCGCCACCGCCCGGTGCCGACCGCGGCGGTTCCGGCGGGCCGGGCTGTGCTGTACGTGCTCGTTCACGGAGGAACTCCTCTGCTGAAGGGGAACTGCCGGGGTGTGCGGGTTCCGCGCGCCGGGGCGTGCCGGGGCGTGCCGAGGCGTGCCGGGGCGCGCGGAACCCGTTGGTGGTGCCGGTGCGGAACGCGGATGCTCAGGCCCGACCGGGCGGGGTCAGCGGGTCAGCGACACAGGGCCGCGTCCACCATGGCCTCGATGTGCTGACCGGCCTCGTCGCTCGGGATCGCCGTCACCGCGATGCTGGCGGCGCGGCCGTCGTCGGTGACGCCCCCGGTGGTCCTGTAGCCCGGGATGGTCCCGCCGTGGCCCCAGGCCAGGCCGCCGCAGGAGAGCGGCCTGCTCTGCAGGCCCAGCCCGTAGCGGACACCGGGGCCCAGGAGTTCGGCGGGGACGGTGGTGCGCATCTGGGCGAGCTGTGCCGGGGGCAGGAGTCGGCCGCCGAGGAGCGCGGTGAAGAACGAGTTGAGGTCGGTGTTGGTGGAGACGATCGCCCCGGCCGCCCACCCCCAGGACGGGTCCAGCTCCGTGTAGTCGCGGAGCGAGCCGTCGGCTTCCCGGTTGTAGCCCTTGGGGTGGGCCTCGTGGATGGTGGTGTCGCCCGGGGTGGGGAAGTAGGTGTGGCGCAGGCCGATGCGGTCGATGACGCGCTTGGTGATCTCCTCGCCGAGCGGCCGCCCGGTGACCTTCTGGATGATCAGGCTGGCCAGCAGGTAGTTGGTGTTGCTGTACTCCCAGCGCGTGCCCGGGGCGAAGTGGGCCTTCTGGGCCAGAGCCGCGTCGAGGAGCTCGCGCGGTTCGTAGTACCGCTTCGGGCTGGTGAGGATGGAGTCCTTGTCCACGTACTCGGGCAGGCCGCTGGTGTGCTGGAGCAGCTGCCGGACGGTGATGTCGTGTCCGTCGATGCCGTCGCCGCGCAGTAGCCCCGGCAGGTAGGTCTCTACGGGTGAGTCGAGGCCGACCTTTCCCTCGGCGACGAGTTGGAGGACGACGACGGCGGTGAAGGTCTTGGTGTTGCTGGCGGCGCGTACCTGACCGTCGACGGGGGGCTTGGCCCCGGTGGCGAGGTCGCCGACGCCAGCGGTGTAGGTGCGGGTGCGGCCGTCACGGCCCTTCACGGAGGCGAGCGCGGCGGGCAGACCGTCGTCCTTCACCAGGGCGTTCAGGCTCTGCTGGACGCCGTCCGGCCTGCCGCCGGCGAACGCCGTGGTCGGTGCCAGCACGCCGGCCGCCAGGACACCGGCGGCCACGGCGGTCACGACCGCCACCGCCCGGTGCCGGCCGCCCCGGCGGGAACGCTGGACGCGGCTGTGCGGTGTGTTCTCGTACACGGAGGAACCCCTCTGGATGGACCGTTCCGGTGATTTCCGGCCTTGATCCAGAGGACCATTCGGAGGTGGGGGAGTTCGTCCGCACCCAGGACGAGACCGAGTCTGGGAGTCGGCTCCGGGAGACGCCCCCGGGCAGGACCGTGCTCCTGGCCCAGGGCGGGGAGAGGACCACTCGCCGCCCGCGGGCGCCGGTCGGACTCGGCGGCGCGAGACGGCGATGCCGGACCTGGCAGACCTGGCAGACCTGGCGGACCTGCGGCACAACCCACTGGGGGTCACGTGGGTGCGCGGGTGTCATCGGTGGTGCCTGCCTCTGGTGTTTCGGGGGCGCGTCGGTAACATGAGTCACCCTCATGTTCCGTCAGGAGGCTGCCATGCCGGACCGCTTCGACCTACCGCCCGGCTTCCGCTGGGGCGCCGCCACCGCCGCCTACCAGATCGAGGGGGCGGTCGACGAGGACGGCCGCGGCCCGTCCGTCTGGGACGTCTTCGCCGCCCGGCCCGGCGCCGTCCGCGACGGGCACACGGGCGCGGTCGCCTGCGACCACTACCACCGGTACCCCGAGGACATCGCCCTGATGAAGGGCCTCGGGCTGGACGGCTACCGCTTCTCAGTCTCCTGGCCCCGGGTGCTGCCCACGGGCGCGGGCGCCGTCAACCCGGCCGGACTCGCCTTCTACGACCGGCTGGTGGACGCGCTACTGGAGGCCGGCATCACCCCGCTGCCCACCCTCTTCCACTGGGACCTCCCACAGGCGCTGGAGGACCACGGCGGCTGGCTCAACCGCGACACCGCGTACCGCTTCGCCGACTACGCCGCGATCGTCACCGACCGCCTCGGCGACCGCATCCCCAGCTGGATCACCCTCAACGAGCCCTTCGTCCACACCGTCTTCGGCTATGCCCTCGGCACCCACGCCCCCGGCCGCACCCTGATGTTCGAGGCCCTCCCGGCCGCCCACCACCAGCTCCTCGGCCACGGCCTGGCCGCGTCGATCCTGCACGACCGCGGCCTGGAGGTGATGCTCTCCAACAACCTCACCCCCGTCGAGCCGGCCTCTCCGACGGAGCCCGATCTCGCCGCCGCCCAGGCCTACGACGCCCTCCACAACCGGCTGTTCACCGACCCCGTCCTCCTCGGCCGCTACCCCGACCTTTCCGCCCTCGGCGTCCCCGACGACATCTACGGAGCCGTCCACCCCGGCGACCTCGACCTCATCCACACCCCCGGCCTCGACGGCCTCGGCCTCAACTTCTACAACCCCACCCGCGTCGCCGCCCCCACCGACCCCGAGCTCCCCTTCGAACTGGTCGCCATCCCCGAAGCCCCCCACACCGCCTTCGGCTGGCCCGTCGTCCCCGACGCCCTCCGCCAACTCCTCCTCGGCCTCCGCGACTTCTACGGCAAGGCCCTCCCGCCCATCACCATCACCGAGAACGGCTGCTCCGTCGACGAGTCCACCACCCCCGACCAGCCCCGCATCGACTACCTCGCCAGCCACCTCGACGCCCTCGCCGCCGCCATCGCCGAAGGCATCGACATCCGCGGCTACTACACCTGGTCCCTCCTCGACAACTTCGAATGGGCCGAGGGCTACCACCAGCGCTTCGGCCTCGTCCACGTCGACTTCGCGACACAGGAACGGACGCCGAAGGCCTCGTACGCCTGGTACCGCGACCTGATCGCCACTCATCGAGCGCGAAGCGGCCGGTAGTTGTAGGTCGATCGGTCAAGAAGGACGGCCAGGCCGACCGAGCGGGGAGCGCTGGAGCAGCCCTCGCGCCGGCGGGCTTTGGTCCTGCGCGCGGTGCTACTTCCTCCAGCACGGTTCGACACGCCCCCGCACGTCCCTTCGACGGCGCGAGTGCCGCGTGACATCCCGGAAGGCGGGCTGCTCCGGTACGGTGACGTGGTCGTGTGCCTGTGCGCTGCTGTTGCCGGTGGCTCCCAGGGTGTTTGCGCGACATTCGACAGAAGAGTGAGGTCGCCGGTGGTGTCAGACCAGGCCGTGATCGGTTGTCCGGGGGTGCTGGTGATCGGCACCCGGGGAGCCGCCGGTCCCGGTGAGGTGCTGGTGAAGATCAGGGGCGGGTCGGAGACGTTCCTCGCCTGGTCGGAGGAGCCCCTGCCGGAGGGGACGGCCGTCCTGGTGATCGAATCACGCGGCAGTCGCCAGGTCGACGTCATCGAGTGGACCGACCCGACCGACGAGACTCTCTGAGGAGAAACCAGGATGTTCGGCTATCGCGTCCCCGCGCCCGACCAGGCGATGCTGATCTCCGGTGGGAGGCGGGGGCTTTCGGGCGCGCCGTTCCGCGTGGTGACCGGGCACGGAAAGTTCGTCCTGCCGGTCTTCCGCAAGGTCCGCTTCCTGACCCTCGCGATGTGTGAGGCGGAGGTCGCCGAGACCTGCGTCACCAAGCAGGGCATCGCGCTGACGGTACGGGCGGTGATCGCCTTCAAGGTCGGCAACGACGGAGAGAGCATCGTCAACGCAGGCCAGCGCTTCCTCTCCGACCAGGAGCAGATGTCCGTGCTGACCGGCCGGATCTTCGCCGGGCACCTGCGGGCGATCATCGGCTCGATGACGGTCGAGGAGATCGTCACGGAGCGGCAGAAGCTCGCCACTGAGGTCCTGGACACCTCGAAGGCCGAGATGGCGAAGATCGGGCTGATCGTGGACTCGCTGCAGATCCAGTCGATCGATGACGGGGACACCGGCTACATCGCCGCGATGTCGGCCCCGCACCGGGCTGCCATCCAGCGGCAGGCCCAGATCGCCCAGGCGCAGGCCGCCCAGGCCGCGGCGGAGGCCGAGCAGCAGTCCGCCCGGCAACAGGCCGAGTACGCCCGGCAGACGGCGGTGGTGAAGGCGCAGTACAGCGCCGAGGTGGACCGCGCCCAGGCCGAGGCCGCTCAGGCCGGCCCGCTGGCGCAGGCGCACGCGCAGCGGGAGGTGCTGGCGGCGCAGACCGAGCTGGCCCAGCGCGCGGCGGAGCTGCGCCAGCAGCAACTGGTCGCCGAGATCGTGAAGCCGGCTGAGGCGGAGGCCGAGCGGATCCGGGTCGTGGCGCTGGCGGAGGCGGAGCGGATGAAGATCCAGGCCGAGGCAGCGGCCTCGCACGGCCGGGTGGCGCTGGACCGGATGCTGATCGATCAGCTGCCGCAGATCGTCAAGGAGGCGGCGGGCGGGCTCGCGGGCGCCAACGTCAACGTGCTCAATGGCACCGACGGCTTGGGCGAGATCGCCGCGGGCCTGGTCAGCCAGGGCCTGACGATCCTGGACTCGGTCCGTCAAGGCTTGGGCGGGCAGCAGGGCCGCGCCGACCGGAACGACGAGCGGGCCGGGCTCGAGGCAGGCCAGTAGGTAGGCGGAGGTTTCCGGCTGCGCGGAACAACCGATCCGCGATGCATCCACCTGAACCGTGTCGCGTCCTGCGGCGCGGTCGGAGGGGCGTGCAACTCCTCCACACAGCCGGCGAGTTCTGGCTGATGTGGTCGTCGGAGGCGCCCCGCAGTGCGGCCCGAGCCGCGTCAACGGCCCCGGGGGGCGGGCCACCGCGCTGGGGATCCCGGCCCGGACAGCGTGACAGCCTGTTCGACGGAGATCGGCCGGGCTCGGCCGGGAGAAGGGTGTCCCGGCCGAGCGCGGGTGGCGTCACATGGTGGTCCGCCGTCGGTCGATCACCATCCGGAGCTTGCCGCTGGTGGGCGTCCGTTCGAAGGCTGCGGAGTCGACGGTCTCGACCGTGAAGTCGAGCAGTTCCTCGGCCACGGCCGAGCCCAGCTCCGGGATGGCGGTCAGGAACGTGGCGCGGGCGGCTGTCCCGTCCTGGGCGTACCGCCCGTCGAGCCGGACGACGGCCTGCTCGCGGCTCTCACCGGTGTCCAGGATCAGCTGCAGCTCGCCCTGGTAGCCGAGCTCCTCCTGCGCCACCGCGGCGAAGCGCCGGACGTTGAGGAAGTACGTGCCGACCCGGACGACGTCCCCGTACCGGCCGAGGAGTTCGATGCGAGGGGTGTGGCTGCCGCAGGGGCAGACGCCCTCGACGGCACGGCCGAGGTCGCCGATCTGGTACCGCTCCAGGCGCTGCCCGGCCCGGGTGCGGCTGGTGAAGACCAGGCGGCCCGGCTGGCCGGCGGATACCGGGCGGTCGGCCTCCGGGGCCAGGATCTCCAGGGAGTGCAGGTCGGTCAGGACGTGGTGGACCGAGCCCTCGGCGTGGGTGCACTGGTAGCCGAGCGGCCCCAGGTCGGTGCTGCCGTACGCCGCCGAGCGGATCAGCTCGACGCCGAACTCCTCGGTGAGCACCCGGCGTTGTTCGGCCGTGAAGTGCTCGCCGCCGTAGAACACCTTGCGGATCCCGCCGTACGCGCGCAGCACGGTGCTCTGGGCGTGGAACAGCTGCCAGAGGTAGGACGGCATGCCGAACACGGTGTCCGCCCGGTGCGTCACCAGCGCCTCGGCGGTGGCGGCGTGGTCGGGGCCGGCGGCGATCGGGAGCTGGGTGGCGTTGAGACGCTCCAGGATCGAGAAGAAGCTGATGAAGCTTCCGTACATGCCGCCGCAGTAGAACAGGTTGGCGGCGCGGTCCCGGGCCGGGGCGAACCCGGCGGCGAGCAGGCCGTCGGCGGCGGCCCGCATCTGGGTGTCGTAGTCGGCGTTGGTGAACACCGACAGGGCCGGGGCGCCGGTGCTGCCGCCGCTGCGGAAGTGGAGGTGGGCGTGCTCGGGCGCGAGGGTGCGCAGCTGCTCCTGCACTCCGGCCTTGTCCAGCAGCGGGCCGCTCGGCGGGGCGGGGACGAAGGCCGGGGCCGCCAGGTCGTCCAGGCAGGCGGTGGCGGCGAAGGCCCCGTCGGTCCGGACGCTGACGCGGCGGCTGTAGCGCTGGAGCGCGTAGACGCCGTCGTGGGGCTCGCCGTGGTAGCCGTCGAGCATCCCGCCGACCGGGGTGACCCGCAGCACGCCGGCGGCGACCACCGCCTGCGACAGCCGGGCGACATCGGCGCGGCTGCCGGCGATCGCGGCGGTCTGCAGGTACCGGCGCATCGGGCGCAGCACGGTCATGACCGAGGTGCGGGGCAGCGGCTTGACCCAGACGCTGCGGTGGAGCGGCGAGGCGGCCAGGGCGGGGCGGGTGTCGGCGAGGACGCGCCAGGACCCGTCCTCGGCGGCCAGGACCCAGGTGAGGCCGAGATGTTCCTCCAACCGGGCGACCAGTTCGGTGGTGGTGATCTCGGCGTGCTCGGCTGGTTCGAGTTCCGGCCGGGGCAGCTGGGCGGAGGCGTCGGCGAGGTGGGCCGCGAAGCGCTCCGCGAAGGCGAAGACCTCGTCGTCGTCCTCGGTGTCGAGGTAGACCACCTGGGGGCTGGAGCAGGCCTGCTGTTCGAAGCGGCAGACGTCGGCGGCGAGCGCGTCCAGTGTGGACCGGTCCGACCAGGCGTCACGGGTCAGGTAGGCGAAGGAGACCCGGTGCCCCCACTCGACCAGGCGGCAGCCGGCCGGGATCAGTTCGGAGACCGCGCGCACGGCGTCCTCGCCGCCCCAGACCGCCACCGCGTCGGCGGCCTCGCACATCAGCCGCAGCCACCCGGTGCGTGCGGAGGGGAAGCGGAGCGCGACGATCCGGCGGGCCAGGGCCCCGGTCGGGTCGGCGGCCGCCAGCTCGGCCAGCAGGTGCTGGGCGAGCGGCGTGTCGGCGCTGCTGGTCTTCAACACGTTGAGGTTGCCGGTGAGCAGGCCCTCGATCACGCTCAGCGGGGCCACGGCGGCGGCGTTGCCGGGGGCGATGTGGACCAGGAGCCCGACCGGGGCCCACGCTTCGAAGGTGGTCTCCCGGGCGTCGGGCCGGGTGAGCCGCTCGGGGCGCGGTCCGCCGAGTTCGCGACGGAGCTTGCGTTCCAGGGCCGGGCGGGCGATCGCACCGGTGATCTCGGCGAGCGTCGCCGCCGCTTCGTCCGGCTCGACGCCGCCACCGGTGAGTTCGGCGAGGAGCCGGGTGCGGACCGGGCTGCCCGACGTGCCGAGGGCGTCGGCGAGGCGTTCGCAGGCGCTCAGCACCAGTTCGGTGGGCAGGGGTTCGGCCAGGGTTCGTGCGGCGAGGTCGGGAAGCTCGGCCAGCCGCCGGGCGGCCTCGTCGTCGTCGATGAACGAGCCCTGCCAGAAGTGGGGTCCGGCCGTTGCGAGTTCGAGGTTCTGGGGGTTCATGACATTCCCTTCAGGAGTTCGGCGGCGGCCGCCGCGCAGTTGCGGTTCCGGCTGACCCCGGCGCGGCCGTGGACGGTGAACCACGGAGTGGGCAGCGGGCAGGGGCATTCCTGCGCGGGGTGCAGCGAGGCGAGGTCGCCCATGACGACGCTCTGCGCCGGCACCGAGGTGATGTACGGGGAGACGAGGTGGAGGAAGCCGCGTTCGCCGTACGGCAGTGGCTCCAGCGTGCGGGTGTCGCGCACGGCCGCCCGCGACCAGACCGGGACGTGCAGGCGGTGGTGCTCGCACTCGATGTACGGCACGCAGTGCTCGACCGAGCCGAAGGTGTCGCGGATGCGTTCCGAGGGGACGCCCAGCTGCTCCGTGACCCCGGCGTAGAACTGCTCCTTGCCGATCTGCCGGTCGGCGTGCCCCTTCCAGCCGCCGCCGAGCAGCACCAGGGAGCCGGCCGGCAGTCGGAGCGGCGGGAGGCCGAGTGCGCGCATGCGCTCCAGGGTGAAGTGCAGGAACGCGGGGAAGCCCAGGATCCGTACCGGCAGGCCGTCCTCGGCGTAGCGGCGCAGCGCCTCGATGCAGCCGTGGACGTCGAACTCGTGGCCGCTGCCGGTGTGCCGCAGCGCGTGCGTGGTGTGGTTCGCCGGGGCGAAGTCGCAGAGGTAGTTGTCGGTGAACGAGGTGCCGAGCTTCAGCTGCGGAGCGGGCTCGTAGCTGTACAGCAGGTAGTTGACGGGCTGATCGGGCGTGATCCAGCCGTAGTGGTCGAAGATGCGGGCCACCATGCGCTGGGCGGAGCGGATCGTCCAGGTGTCGAAGAACATCTGCGACTTCTGGCCGGTGGTGCCGGAGGAGGTGAGGTGGAGGAACACCTCCTCCCGGGGGATGGAGAGCACCTCGTGCCGTTTGAAGAAGTTGGCGTGCACCAGGGGCGTGCGGACCCCCTCGCCGACGGTCGGCGCCGGGGTCTCCACCGGTCCGTCCAGCAGCGATCGGAGGAACGGCGAGCGTTGCGCGTGCCACGCGTGGGACTCGGCCATCGCGGCGGCGAACAGGGCGTCGGCCTCCGGCCCGGCCGTGTACGGGGAGGCCAGGTCGCAGAGCTGCTGGACGTGCGGGAGCGTGGCCGGGTCGGGAACCTCGACGGGCGCGAGGTGGGCGTTCTCGGGACGGGCATTCACGAGGCGGGCGTTCTCGGGACGGGCGTTCTCGGGGTGGACGGTCACGGGGAAACCTCGGGGAGGGGTAGGTAGGTCGATGTCCAGGTGGTGAGGTAGGCCAGCAGGTACGGCTGGAGCCGACCGCTGACGGCCGCGGCCCGGAAGTCGATCTGACGGCTGGTGCGGGACAGCACCACGTAGTCGTGGAACCGGTCGCCGATCCGGCGCATCGCCGGATAGACGGCGCTCGGGATGAACCCGGCGGCCAGGAAGGCGTCGAGTCCGGCGGTGTCGGCCAGTGGCAGCAGTGTCTCGACGTAGTCGGCGCCCGCGCGGGTGACGGCCGCCATCAGCGGCTCCAGCGCCCCGGCGACGGCCGCCGGGGACGGGTGTACCGCGATCAGCGAGCAGCTCGCCGCGGCCCGGTCCAGGTCGGCGTACGCCTCGAACGCTCCGTCCGGTGGGGTGAGTACGGCGTTCGGGACGTGCAGCGGGAAGAACCGTTCTCCCGGATCGGGGAAGAGCTCGAGGAAGCGGCGGCGGACGAAGCCCGGTGCGGTGATCAGCTCCATCGGCGCCGTCGCCGGCGCGGTCCGGTCGACGGCCGGGGCGGGGGCGTCCGTCGGGCGGGGGCGACCGTAGTCGACGCCGGTGCTCTGCTGGGCAGCATCCAACAGCGGAACCAGGGCCCGGGGTACCTCGCCGACGTTCTCCCGCCGGGCCAGGACGCCGTCGGCGTGCCGGGCGACCAGTGCGAGGCTCTCGCATCCGGCCACCTCGACGGCGTTCGGCATCAGGCCGAGGGCCTGGAAGCCGTTGCGGGCGAAGACCTGCTGGGGGCCGGGGGTGACCACGCGGACGGTCGCGTAGACCGAGTCCAGTGTGCCGGTGGCGAAGACGTCCGCGCAGACGGAGGCGGTCAGCCGTGCGGCGAGGCCGCCGCCCCGCTGCTCCGGGTGGACCGCCAGGCCCACCAGCTTGCCGATCCGGCCGCCGGGGTCGGTCTGCACCGCCACGGACCCGGCCAGCCGACCGGTGCCCGCGTGGCGTGCGGTCAACCAGTGGGTGTGCGGGTCGTCGATCAGGCGGCGCATCTCCGCGGGGTCACTGCCGAGCGCGACCGGGTAGCCGTGGCCGTAGACGTCGAAGTAGAGCTGCCGCAGCTGCGCGACGTCCTGCGGCACCGCCGGGGCGATCGTCGCGGTCATCGCGCGTCCCCGATCGGCTGCGCGGCCGTGGCCGAGACCCTCGCCGGGGCCGTGGCCGAGGCCTTCGCCGCGACTGTCGCGGACTCGGGGGCGGCCGGTTCGCGTCGGCCGGACTCGCGGGCAGCCGGTTCGTGTCGGTCGGTCCACCACAGCACGGCGGCGACCGGCAGCAGACCGAGGGCCTGGACCAGGCACAGCGTCCGCGGCGACAGGTGGTCGCCGAGCAGGCCGAACGCCAGCGACGACACCGGGAAGGTCGCCCCGAGCAACGCCTGCATGACGGCGAAGAACCCGGGCCGGTCCTCGGCCGGTACCAGCCGTTGGAACAGCGCCACGAACCGCACGCCGATCACGCCCACGCACCAGCCGGCGACCGCCATCGACCCGACGGCCGGGGCCTGTCCGGCGGCCAGGCCGGGCAGACCGAGCGCGGCGGCCATCAGGCCGAGGCACCCGGCGCCGACCGCGGTCGGCGTGCCCGGGAGGCGGCCGCCCGTGAAGGAGCCCACCAGCGTGCCGGCGCCGAGGGCCGCCTCCAGGGCCGCGACGGTCGAGCCGTCCGCGTGCAGCACCGTCCGGGTGTACAGCGGCATCACCACGAACACCGCGGTGGTGAACACGTTCGCGGCGGTGAAGCAGAGGAGCACTCGGCGGATGAACGGGAGTTCGGCCAGGATGCGGCGCAGCGGCCGCCGGGCGGCGGTCGACCGGCCCTCCGCGGTCGGTGCGCCCGCGGTCGGTGCGCCCGGGGTCGGTGCGTCCTGTCCGGCGGGCGGCCGACCGTCCGGGGTCGGTGCGCCCGGGGTCGGTGCGCCCGGGGCGGCGGGGAACCGGGTCGCGCCGATCAGGGCGGCCGCCAGCAGGTAGGCACCGGCGCTCCCGGCGACGATGCCGGGCAGGCCCGAGCCGTCGACCACCAGCGGGCCCAACAGGCCGCCGGCGAGGCCGGCCAGGGACTGGGTGGCGAGTTCGAAGCCGGTCGCGGCCTCGATGTCGGCGTCCCGGACCAGTTCGGGAACGGACGTGGTCAGGCAGGGGTCGAAGACCGCCTGGCAGCCCGCCAGCAGCAGCGCGGCACCGTACGTGACGGCCATCGGCGGTGTCGCGGCGTACGTCCAGCCCGCCGTGCCGAGGGCGACCAGGCCGGCGACGGCCGCCGAGGCGCCCAGCACCGTGCGGTGCGGGTGTCGGGCGATGAGCGCGGCCACCAGCGGCGCCAGCGCGACGGCGGGCAGGGTGCTGACGGCGAGGAAGGCGCCCGAGGCGAGGCCGCGGTCCGGGCCTGCGGCGTAGCCGATCAGCCACCACACGGCGCCGATCTGGAACATCCGTCCGGCGGCCTGGGTGAGGACCTGCGCGACCCAGACGGCGGCGAAGCGCCGGTTGCGCAGCACGAGCGGTAGGCGGCGGTCGGCCGCCTCGGCCGCCGTCACGAGTGCGGCCGTTCGTCGAGGACGCGGATCAGCTTGCCG
The DNA here is from genome assembly GCF_055571335.1 of Kitasatospora sp. NPDC030952. Taxonomy (NCBI): domain Bacteria; kingdom Bacillati; phylum Actinomycetota; class Actinomycetes; order Kitasatosporales; family Streptomycetaceae; genus Kitasatospora; species Kitasatospora sp. NPDC030952. Next base: position 12,153 of record NZ_JBVIFM010000018.1, on the reverse strand, counting down.
GTCCGCGCGTTGACGGCGAGCTCGTGCGGACGCACCCATGTGACGGACAGCGGGTGGACGTGGGCGGCAACGACCGCCTCCGGGTACAGCGGCCGCGCCGTGTGGATCCCGGACCTGACGGCGGCGGCCAGTTCGGGGAGTCCGGTGGGGTTCCCGTCGCAGGCCAGCCGCAGGACCAGCCCGTCCCGGCCCTCCCAGCGGCGCACCACCAGTTGCACACCGATCACCCGACCGGCCGGGTCGGCGGCCCGGACGAGGTCGAGGACGTCCTGGGTGTACAGCGACACCGGCCCCACCCGTACGCCCTCCTGGGCCCGGCCGAGGATGCGGAACCGCCCGGTGGCGGCGTCGGTCCATTCCGCGCGGTCCCCGACGGGGTAGCGCAGCACGGGCATCAGCCGTCGCCGCAGGTCGGTGACCACGACCCGGCCAGGTACGCCCTCGGTGCCGATCGGCTCGCCGGTGTGGTCGTCGAGGATCTCCACCACCGTCTCCGGGGTGAACACCCGGTGCACCCGGGTGTCCGGTCCCGGTACGGGCCGGCCGAGCAGCCCGGCATCGACGGCGGCGTAACCGATCGACGAGACACGGGCGTTGGGGAACACCTTGCGCAGCAGCGGCTGCTGGTCCTGGTAGAGGCCCTCGCCGCCGAACAGCAGTAGCTCCACGGACGGGAGTTCACGACCGGAGGCCAGGAGGTGGTCGGCCAGCGCGCACAGCGTCGTCGGGGTGCCGGCCACCACCTCGACCTCGAACTGTTCCAGGGTCTGCGCGGTCGACTCCAGGGGAGCCGCCCCGCCGATCGGCAGCCGGACGTTGGAGACGGGCGAGCGGTGCAGCGAGTCGAGGATGAAGGTGTAACTGGCGTACAGGTCGCCCGCGTAGAAGAGATCGGCGACCCGGTGCCCCGGACGCAGCCCGGCGTCGACCAGTCCGGCACCGAAGGAGGTGGTGAACTCCCGCCACTCCTCCCTGCTGTAGAACGAGAACTTCGGCGAGCCGGTGGTGCCACCGCTCTTGAAGACGACCGCCTCCTCCAGTGGCCCGGTCAGCAGCCGGTTGCCGCGAGGCGTGTTGGCCTGCCAGAACTCGGCCTGGGGGACGACCGGAAGATCGGTCAACCGCGCGGCGGAGGCGGACAGGCCGGCGTACAGGTCGGCATAGAAAGGCGAGTTGCGGCGCGCGAAGCGTATGAGTTCCGCAATGGGTTGAACGGGCATCAATTCCTGCTTTTGGGCGTGCGAGGGCGGAGCGAGGCCATGTGGTGCGCGACTTCGCCCGACGGGTCGGAGGGTGTTCGTGGCGCCGATGATCGGTGGAATTCGATTCCGTTGCGACTCGGCAGGTCACGGGATGGGAAACGGACCGGGCGCGCGCACCGAGGTTCGGTGGCGCTGCGCTGATGGTTCGCCGGTTGATGCGACATCGGGGTTTGTGGGGTCACCCGCTCGCAGAAAGCAAGGCTATCACCCGCATATGCCATTGGATTCCAAGTTGAGTCACCGTCAGACTGGTGCGGACACGACCCAAGGCCTCCTTGTCGGCGCGTCTCCGGCGCACGGTGTGCGAAGGGTGGGGTGGATCTCGCCGCGGTCGGATCGGCGAGGATCCCGCGCTCTGATCGATCGGTTTACGCGAATTCCTTAGTTGAATTCACGACATTTCATGTGAGGCTGCCTGATTGCGGCTCGGATGTCGGAATTGCCACCCGCCGTCCGGGGGGTACGGCCTCCGCCTTTCGGCGGGATCCGGCGTCGGACCGGTGCCCCGTCGGCGGCATCCGCCTCGACGTCGAGGCATGACCTCCATGGAGAACACCGACGCCCTGCGCGCGATCACCCGCTTCGGCTTCACCCCCACCGGCGAGAGCGGGTGCTACTTCCCCGAGGCCGACACCACCATGCGTCTGGTGACCCTGGAAGTCCTCGCGAACACCTGGCACGCCATGCCCGTCCCGACGACCGGGCCCGGCCCCGCTTGACCCCGGTCGGAGGGGCCGCCTCGGGTGAGACGGGCCCGGTGTCCACGGGGCGCCCCGGCGGGCCGGCCCGTGGCCGGGTCCGTTCCGGGCACGAGCGGGACCATGGGTGTATGGCGAAGGAAGCGGGTCCCTCTCCCCGGCCCTCCCCCCGGTCCGCCGGCCGAGCGGGTGGCCGCCGGGGGCGTGGGCAGCCGCGTCCGGTCCCGCGGGGTCCGGCCGCGCGCTGGCTGCGGTCGGTGACGGGCGTCCGCAGCCTGGCCGGTCAGATGTTCGTCCTGCAGGTGCTGATCGTGCTGGTGCTCGTGGTGGTGGCGGTCGGCGCGTTGCTGGTCGAGTCCCGCAGCGACCGGTTCGCGGCGGCGCGCGACCGCTCGCTCGCGGCGGCCGAGGCGTTCGCCCACGGCCCCGGCCTGGTGGCGGCGATGCAGGGCCCCGATCCCAGCGCGGTCCTCCAACCGCTGACCGAAGCGGCCCGCAAGGCCGCCCAGGTCGACTTCATCGTGGTGACCGACCGGAACGGCATCCGCTTCACCCACCCCCAGCCGGAGCAGATCGGCAAGAAGTTCGTCGGCACGATCGGGCCGTCGCTGCAGGGCCGGGTCACCGTCGAGCAGGTGCACGGCCCGCTCGGCCAGGAGTACCAGGTGGTGGTCCCGGTGGAGGACCCCCGGGGCGCGGTCGTGGGCATCGTCTCCTCCGGGATGAAGGTCGCCAATGTGAGCAGCGCGATCAACCGGCAGCTGCCCCTCGTCCTGGGCGCCGGTGTCCTCGCGCTCGGCCTGGCCACGACCGGAACGGCGCTGGTGGGCAGGCGTCTCCTGCGGCAGACCCGCGGTCTCGGGCCGGAGGAGATGACCCGGATGTACGAGCACCACGACGCGGTGCTGCACGCGGTGCGCGAAGGGGTGGTCATCGTCGGCGGCGACGGCCGGGTCCTGCTCGCCAACGACGAGGCGCGCCGACTGCTCGACCTGCCCGCCGACGCGGAGGGGCGCGCCGTGGCCGACCTCGGCCTCGCGCCCCGTACGACCGGACTGCTGACCTCCGGCCGCGCCGTCACCGACGAGGTGATCCCGGTCGGCGACCTACTGCTGGCCGTCAACCACCGCCCCACCGGCAGTGGGGGAGGCCCGCCCGGGAGCGTCACCACCCTGCGCGACTCCACCGAGCTGCTCGCCCTCGCGGGGAAGGCCGAGGTCGCCCGCAGCCGGCTGAGGCTGCTGTACGCCGCGAGCGTGGGCATCGGGACCACCCTGGACGTCCGGCGCACCGCGGAGGAGCTCGCCCGGATGGCCACCCGGGAGTTCTGCGACTACGCCACCGTCGACCTCGCCGAAGAGGTCCTGCGCGGCGACGAACCGACGGCACTGACGGTCGGGGCCCCGGTGGTACTGCGGCGGGTGGCGGTCACCGGCGTCCGGGACGATTCGCCGCTGTACCCCCAGGGGGAGCTGGTCACCTGGGCCGGGAGCACCCCGCAGGCGGCGGGCTTGGTCAGCGGGCGCTCCACGCTGGTCCCCGAGCTGGCCGTCGACGCCGGGTGGCGCAGGCAGGACGCCGAGCGCACCCAGGCGGTGCTGGAGTTCGGCCTGGCGTCGCTGATCGCCGTTCCGCTGACGGCGCGGGGTGTGTTGATGGGCGTCGCCTGCTTCTGGCGCGGCCGGGACACGAGCCCGTTCGAGGAGGACGACCTGTCCCTGGCCGAGGAGCTGGCCGCCCGGGCCGCGGTCTCCGTCGACAACGCCCGCCGCTTCACCCGCGAGCACACGATGGCCGTCACCCTGCAGCACAGCCTGCTGCCGCGCGGGCTGCCCGAGCAGAGCGCCCTCGAAGTCGACTACCGCTATCTGCCCGCCCAAGCCGGGGTCGGCGGCGACTGGTTCGACGTCATCCCGCTGTCCGGAACCCGGGTCGCGCTGGTCGTCGGCGACGTGGTCGGCCACGGCCTGCACGCGGCGGCGACCATGGGGCGGCTGCGCACCGCGGTCCAGAACTTCGCCACGCTGGACCTGCCGCCGGACGAGCTCCTCGGACACCTGGACGAGTTGGTCGCCCACATCGACCAGGAGACGGCCGCGGCCGAGGGGCAGCTCTCGATCACCGGAGCGACCTGCCTCTACGCCGTCTACGACCCCACCACCGCCGGCTGCGTGCTGGCCCGGGCCGGCCATCCACCGCCCGCGGTCGTCCACCCGGACGGCACGGTGGAGCTCCTCGGCCTCCCCGCAGGCCCGCCCCTCGGCCTGGGCGGGATGCCCTTCGAAGCCACGGAGGTGCGGCTGCCGCCGGGCAGCAGTCTGGTCCTCTACACCGACGGCCTCATCGAGGACCGCACCCGCGACGTCGGCGTCGGCCTGGACGTCCTCAGCGCCACCCTGGCCCGCCCCGGCCGATCGCCGCAGGAGGTCTGCGATGCCGTGCTGGCGGCCCTGCTGCCTGCCCGGCAGACCGACGACATCGCCCTCCTCGTCGCCCGTACCCGCGTGCTGGAGCCCGACCGGATCGCCGAGTGGGCGGTGGACTCGACTCCCGAGGCCGTGTCCCGGGTCCGCGCCGACGCCACCCGGCAGCTCACCGAGTGGGGCCTGGACGAGGCCGGCTTCGTCACCGAGCTGGTGCTCAGCGAGTTGGTGACCAATGCCATCCGCTACGCGAGCGGACCGATCAAGGTGCGCCTGCTGTACGACCGCACGCTGATCTGCGAGGTCTCCGACACCGGCAGCACCGCCCCGCACCTGCGGTACGCGGCCGCGGAGGACGAGGGAGGCCGCGGGCTGTTCCTCGTCGCCCGGCTCGCCGAACGCTGGGGCGTCCGCTACACACCCGAGGGCAAGATCATCTGGGCCGAGCAGCGCCTGTAGCCGGTGAAGGCCGCTCCCGGGCCCGGTCCCCGGAAACCTGATGCCGGAAGCCCGGTCCCCGGGAGCCCGACGCCGGAGTCCCGTTCAGAGGCGGCGCAGGGCGTCGGGGGTGCGGAGGGCAGCGAGGGTGGGGTAGCCGTCGACGGCCATGAGGAGGTCGGCCTCGGCGAGGAGGGAGCGCAGGACGTGGGTGATGCCGTCGGTGCCGCCGAGTGCCAGGCCGTAGGCGTAGGGGCGGCCGATGCCGACGGCGGTGGCGCCGAGGGCGAGGGCCTTGACGATGTCGGCGCCGGAGCGGATGCCGGAGTCGAAGAGGACGGGCAGGCCGTCGGCGGCCTCGACGACGGTGGCCAGGGCGTCCAGGGCGGGGAGGCCGCCGTTGGCCTGGCGGCCGCCGTGGTTGGAACAGTAGATGCCGTCGACACCGCCGTCCTTGGCGCGGCGGGCGTCCTCGGGGTGGCAGATGCCCTTGAGGATGATCGGCAGGTCGGTGAGGGAGCGCAGCCAGGGGAGGTCGTCCCAGGTGAGCGGGTTGCCGAAGATCCGCACCCACTCCAGGACGGCCGCGCCCGGGTCCTCCTCCGGTGGCTTGGCGAGGCGGGCGCGGAAGACCGGGTCGGAGGTGTAGTTCGCCAGGCAGTGGCCGCGCAACTGGGGGAAGTTGGAGGCGGCGAGGTCGCGCGGGCGCCAGCCGGTGATCCAGGTGTCCAGGGTGATCACGATGCCCTTGAACCCGGCGGCCTCGGCGCGGTGGACCAGGCTCTCGGCGAGGGCGCGGTCGGTGGGGGTGTAGAGCTGGAAGAAGCCGGGGGTGCCGCCGAACTCGGCGGCGACCTGCTCCATCGGGTCGACGGTCAGGGTGGACGCGATCATCGGCACGCCGGTGCGGGCGGCCGCGCGGGCGGTGGCGAGGTCGCCGTGGCCGTCCTGCGCGCACAGGCCGATCACCCCGACCGGGGCCATGAACAGCGGTGCGGGCAGGGTGTGGCCGAACAGGTCCACGGACAGGTCGCGCTGCTTGGCGCCGACCATCATCCGCGGCACCAGGCCGTACCGTTCGAAGGCGGTGACGTTCGCCCGCTGGGTGGATTCGTCCCCGGCCCCGCCCGCCACGTAGGAGAGCACCGACGGTGGCAGCGCCGACTGGGCCCGCGCCTCCAGGTCCGCGAAGGTCATCGGCATGGTCGGCAGCACGCCGCCGAGCCCGTTGAGGTAGATCTCGTTCTGGTAGTCGCCGAACTGCCGGGTCATCCTTCTCAACCTCTCGGGTCATGCGGGTGTGGTGTCGGTGCCGCGGATGGCGCGGAGGATTCCGTGGGCCCAGTCGGCGGGGCGGTCGTGGCCGAGGAGGTGGGACAGGCGGGCCATCCGGGTGCGGCGCTCGGCGGGGGTGAGGTCGAGGGCCCGGGACAGGACGGTGGTGAGGTCCTCGGGGGAGCAGGGGTCGGTGAGCAGGGCGGCCTCGCCGAGTTGGGTCGCGGCGCCGGTGTGGCGCGAGAGGACGAGGACTCCGGGGTCGGCAGGGGCATCGCTGTGGGGTAGGGCGGTCCGGGCGGCGATGAACTCCTTGGCGGTGAGGTTCATCCCGTCCTGGAAGGAGGTGATCCACAGGACGTCGGCGGTGAGGTACTCGTCGATGACCTCGGTGCTGGAGAGGCGGTGCGGCAGGTAGTCGATCGGCTGCCAATGTCTGTGGCGCCAGCGGGTGTTGGTCTCGTCGATGCGGCGTTCGAGGTGGTGGCGGGTGGTGTCGTAGGCGGTGATGCCGGGCTCGGGCGGCGGGCAGACCAGCCGGAAGGTGAGCCGGCCGCGCAGTTCCGGCCGGCGGGCGAGCAGGCGGTCGACGGCGTCGACCTTCTGGACCGGGGCCTTGGCGTAGTCGAGGCGTTCGACCGAGAGCACCACGCGGTCGGTGGGTGGGCGGCGGTGCGCTGCGCGCCGGCGGGCGAGCCGCTCGACGGCCGGCCGGTCGATGCCGAGCGGGTGGACGGTGGTGCGGGGCCGGTCGACGCCGAGTGGGTGCGCGGTGGTGCGCGGCCGGTGGGGCGGGCCGGTCAGGGCCCGGCGGAAGTGCGCGGCGAACTGCTCGGTGTGGAAGCCGGCCCAGTCGAGGCGGGTCAGTGAGGCGCGCAGTTCGGCGGCGACCGGGAGGGTGGCGAAGGTCTCCGGGGCGGGGAACGGGGTGTGGTGGAAGAGCCCGGTCCGCAGGTCGGGGCGGATCCGGCGCAGTAGGCCGGGGACGAGCCAGAGGTTGTAGTCGTGCAGCCAGACGGTGGCGCCGGGGGCGGCCTGGGCGGCGATGTGACGGGCGAAGCGGGCGTTGACGGTGCGGTAGTCGGTCCAGGAGCGTTCGTCGAAGACCGCCCGCTCGGGTTCGGACATCAGGACCGGCCAGAGGGTTTCCTTGCAGGCGCGGTGGAAGTAGCCGCTCCAGGTGGCCTGGTCGACGGGCACGGCGGCCAGTGGCGGCACGGAGGCGGGGTACGGGAGCGGGGCCTGCCGGTCGCGGCCGGTGAGGGCGGTGACCCAGACGCCGGGGAGGTCGTCGGTGAAGGCGCTGGTCAGGGTGGGCAGGATGCCGTTGGGGCTGCCCGGCGGCTGCCAGCTCTCGCCGTTCCAGTGCAGCGGCGGGCGGTGGTAGGCCACCACGAGGGCGTGCGGGCCGGCGGGCCGTTCGGGAGCGGGCCGGGGGGTGTGGATCGGCGCGGAGCCCGTGGACCTCGTGGGTCCCGTTGAGCCCGCAGAGGCCGGGGAGCCTGTTGAGCCCGCAGAGGCTGTGAAGCCCGTGGAGCTCGTGGAGCCCGTGGCGGTCCAGCCGAGGTTGCGGAGCGCGGCGTGGATGCCCGCCGCGCCGGGCCGGCCGGGGCGCTGGACGCGCCGGTCCCCGTCGAGGGCGGCGAGCAGGGCGGGTTCGGCTCCGCCGACGACCACCGCGTGGGTGCCGGTGCGGAACAGCGAGAGGTCGTTGAGGGAGTCGCCGGCGACCAGGATCTCGTCGGGCCGCCAGCCGAGCTTCCCGGCCAGGGCCCGCAGGGCGTTGCCCTTGGAGGCCGCCGGCGGCAGGACGTCGAAGTAGCGGTCCGCCGAGTACTCCCAGGCGCAGCCGAGGGCTTCGACGGCGGCGGTGAGGTCCTCTGTGAGGCCCTCCGGCGGGAGGTGGTAGGAGCACCGGCCGTCCTGGCGGACTCCCTGCTGGTAGGCGAGTCGGGGGAAGCGGCGCAGAGCTGCGCGGACCTGGTCGGCGCCCGGCCAGCCGGCTCGCAGCTGCTCCTGGACCGGGTCGACGGTGGTGAGGTCGGTGCCGTCGACGACGGTGGCGCCGACGTCGGCGATGATCCACCGGGGGCGGGGGACGAGTGGGTCGCGGAGGAGCGCACGGATCGAGGCCAGTCCGCGTCCGGTGGCGAAGACCGTGGTCAGCTCGGGGTGGTGGGCCAGGGCGTCCCGTAATCGCCGCCGGTCGTCCCGGGTGCCGCCGAGCAGGGTGCCGTCCAGATCGGTGACCAGAATCCTCGACATCCGACGGACGCTAACACGATCACGGCGGGTAGTGAAGTGTTCACCTCGGGCTGATATCGGGTGCGGCCAGGCCGAGTTGACGGTCAGTCCGGCCCACCAGCCGGCGGTCCAGTCGGCGGTCCAGCTCCGGCCCGTGCAGGGCCGCGCCGGAGCCGGGGCCGGTGGTCGCCGCCGCTCCGCAGACCGAGGCGGCGGCGAGGCAGTCGGGCAGGCTCCAGCCGCCGAGCAGCCCGTGCACCAGACCGGCGTTGAAGCAGTCGCCCGCCGCCGTCGGGTCGATGGCGTCCACCCCGGGGACGCTCTCGGCGTCATGGCGCTCGCCGCCCCGGACGGCCGTGGCACCCTGCGCGCCGCGGGTGACCACCAGGGTGGGCACCAGGCGGCCGAGCGCCGCGATCGCCTCGTCCGGCTCCTCCGCGCCGGTGAGGCGCAGGGCCTCGCCGTCGTTCGGGGTGAAGACGTCGACCAGCGCCAGGACTTCGCGGACGGCCGGGTCGGCGAGGGTCGCGGGCGTGTCGTGGCAGTCCATCACCACCAGGGTGCCCAGCTGCCGCGCCGCCCGGCAGGCCGCCACCGTCCCTTCGTCCCAGCGCAGTTGGGGAATCATCAGGACACGCGGGCGGAACCGCCGGAGCAGCGGGGCCAGCGGCTCCGGGTCGACCGGGTCCTGGAAGCTGACCATCGCCCGGTCGCCCTCGGACGACAGGGCGACGGTCAGGCTCCGCACCGGGAACGGGTGCCGGCGGAAGGCCGCCTCGTCCAGACCCTCCTGCCCGGCGCAGGACAGCACATGGGCGCTGAACGGGTCCGTACCGAAGTCCGCGCTCCACACCACCCGCCGCCCGAGCCGGTGCAGCGCCATCGCCAGGGTGTAGGCGCCGCCCGGCACCAGGCCGAAGCCGTCCGCGAAGACCTCGGTGCCCGGTCGCACGGGCCGCGGCAGGCCGTGGAACACCAGGTCGGTGAAGTACGGCCCGGCCACCAGGACTTCGTACGGCGCTAAGGCCCCGTTCGTCTCCATCCGGCGAGCATACGGGCCCGGGCCCGGGCGGGGGGCTGTGACCGTCGAGGGTCAGCTCAGGGTGCGGATCGCGGCGGCGTCGTAGGGGCGCAGCTCGGCGAAGCGGTCGGACAGGACCTTGGCCGCCCACTCCGGGTCCTGGAGCAGCGCGCGGCCGACGGCGACCAGATCGAACTCGTCGCGCTCCAGACGGTCCAGCAGGTTGTCGATGCCCTGGAGCGGCGAGCCCTCGCCCGCGAAGGCCTGCAGGAAGTCGCCGTCCAGGCCGATCGAGCCGACGGTGATGGCCGGGCGGCCGGTGAGCTTCTTGGTCCAGCCGGCCAGGTTGAGGTCCGAGCCGTCGAACTCCGGCACCCAGTAGCGGCGGGTCGAGGCGTGGAAGGCGTCGACGCCGGCCTCGGCGAGCGGGGTGAGGATCGCCTCCAGCTCCTGCGGGGTCTCGGCGAGGCGGGCGTCGTAGTTCCCCGACTTCCACTGCGAGTAGCGGAAGATCACCGGGAACGCCGGGGAGACGGCGGCGCGCACCGCGGCGACGAGCTCGGCGGTGAACTTCGTCCGGGCGACCGGGTCGCCGCCGTAGGCATCGGTGCGGCGGTTGGTGCCGGCCCACAGGAACTGGTCGAGCAGGTAGCCGTGGGCGCCGTGCAGCTCGACGCCGTCGAAGCCGATCCGCTCGGCGGCCGCCGCGGCCTCGGCGAACGCGCCGATGACGGCGTCGAGGTCGGACCGGGTCATCGCCCGGCCCGTCCCCTCGGTGCCGTCCAGCCGGATGCCGGACGGGCCGACGGCGGGGGCGTCGGCGAACGGCGGGTCGCCCTGCTTGCGCACCATGCCGATGTGCCAGAGCTGCGGCACGATGGTGCCGCCCGCCGCGTGGACGGCCTCGGCGACCTCGGCCCACCCGGCGAGCTGCTCCTCGCCGTGGAACCGCGGGATGGTGTCGCTCTGGCCGGCGGACTCGTGGCCGACGTACGTCCCCTCGGTGACGATCAGACCGACGCCCGCGGCGGCGCGACGGGCGTAGTAGGAGCGGACGTCCTCGCCGGGCACGCCACCCGGGGAGAAGCTGCGGGTCATCGGCGCCATCGCGATGCGGTTGGGCACGGTCAGCCCGTTGATCGTGACGGGCCGGGACAGGATCTCGGCCGCGCGGTTGGCGGCGGGCTCGGTGACGGTCATGCGGATTCCTCGCGGGTAGCGGTGGTGTGCGCCGGGGGGGCGGAAGCGGTTGCCCGTGCCAACCACCTCGGCGGCCCCCGCATTTCGCCGGGCGGGCGGAACCCGCTGTGATCCACGCCACTACGTGCCACCACGCACCACGACGCGCCACGACAGCGCCACTGCGCATCGCTGCGCATCACGACGTGGGAACCGCCCGCCGCCCGCCGGCTGGTGGCTGGTGGTGGGCGGCGAGCGGCTGAGGGGTACCTGGGGCGCCGCCGACCACTGTTCGGTGGCCGACGGCGCCGGTCGGGGGGAAGGGGTCAGCTGTGGTGCCAGGTCACCGAGAAGTCGGTGCCGGAGCTGAGCTCCGAGGTGGTGGCCTTGGCGACCCCGTCCTCGGCCATGTCCACGCTTGCGGGGTTCGAGGCGCCGAGGGGGTGCCCGTTGACGGCGGCGCCGGTGAAGTCGACGGCGCCGAAGTCGGCCAGCGGGAGCACGCCGAAGAGGCTGGACGGGGCCTCGGCGACCACCTCGGCGGAGGCCAGGGCGGCGTCCTTCAGCGACTTGGCGACGGCGCGGCTCCAGCCGGCCGTGGTGTTGCGGAGGGTGAGGGTGAAGGAGCCGCTGCCGTTGGTGGTGACGCTCGCGGTGAAGTGGTCACCGGGGCGCACGGGGTTCTTCAGGTCGGTCGGGTACGCCGGGTACATCTCGTACCAGGCCGAGTACACCGGGGCGCCGCTGGAGCAGTCGGCCTCGGTGCCGATCTGCTCGACCGTCTTGCTGCCGTCGCCGTCGAGGCCGACCCAGAAGGCGGACCAGGCGTCGGTGCTGGTGCAGGAGACGGCCGGCTGGACCCAGTCGGCGCTGACGGCTGTGAACTTGCCGCCCGTGGCGGTGTAGCCGGACCAGTTGCTGCTGGTGCCGTGCAGCACGCCGTCGCCGTGGTGGTGCGCGGTGATCGGCGCCCGGAGGAGGGCGGAGACGGGTGCGGGGACGGCTGGTGATGCGCTGGCGAGCAGGGCCAGCAGGGCAGTCGTGGTGACGAGGGCGTGCCGACGGGCTTTGGGCATGGTTGATCCCAGGTGAGGGGGGTGGAGTTGACCAAGCGTCGACAAAGGTAGCGATCGGGGACCGGGGTGACGGGGCGCGGAGCGGGGACGGGTCCCGGAATCCCCTGGTCGGCCCAGCGGGGGCGGGCCGACGGGCCGCCCCGGCGCCGCTCACGCCGCGATTTGTGCCGGGCGCCGGGCAGGGCGTACTGTCTCCCAGTCGCTCGGCAGGGAGCACCGGACACGCGTCAGCGCGGACGGTCCCGGGGCGGCCACTCCCCTGAAACACCACTTCCGGATCCGTGCCGGTCGTTTCCGCGTACTCGCGGGTTCGCCCGGTGCTTATTCGCTGTGGCTGTTTATGGGGAATGCGGCCGGATTCGCTTTTCGGAGCGGGGGTCGGCTAGAGTTTGAAACGTCGGACAGGGCGTCAAGCCCCGGAAGACACAAGCGAGTTGGATGAACGAAGCCCCGGAAACGGAGCGGAAAACATCTGATAAGCTGGAAACACGAAAGAACGAAGCGCCCGGAGGGCCCGCTGGAAGGCGGCTCGAAGGA
>NZ_JBVIFM010000017.1:0-204876 GCF_055571335.1 Kitasatospora sp. NPDC030952 | reverse complement strand
CACACCCTCCCGGTCAGTGGTGTGGTCGTCCGCGAAACGACGGTCACCCGTCGCGTCCGGCACGTACTTCACACAGACGACGATCCTCAAGCTCATGAGCGGTTTCTCCTGTCACGGGTGCACGGATGCACTGGATCCATGGCCTCAGGTCAGGCCGAGGGTACTGAGTGCCAAGCCCGACCCGACCACCGTCCGCGCGCCGCAAGCGCCACCTGGACCGGCAGGCCGGGTCGGATCTCTTCGACTGGCGTCAGAGGCTCCATCGAGAGAATACGGCACTCAGTACCCCTCGTAAAGGCACTCAGTACCCTACCCGGCGCCCGGCGGCCCGCCGTCCGGGCGACAAGCGGACACAAGGTTTCCGCAAGCCCCCGCCAGGTCTCGTCAATGAATCCGCCAGCCGGCCCGGGGAGCATCGGTGGCGGGGCTCGTCGACGGCCCCGACCTGCGATCAAGGAGGGGGAAGGGAATGACCTTGGTGCACGGGGAACAGGACATCACGACCACCGACGGGACGCACAACGGCCACCGCTCGGACGGGAGGCCCGGCGGCGCGGCCTGGAGCAACAACGGGCCGTGGGAGACCCTGCCGGACCGCAAGCGGGTGCTGGTCGTCGCCCAGACCATGGTGTACGCCCAGCGGCTGCAGGACTTCTACACGCTGCTCGCCTCCGACCTGCGGATCCACGTGCAGTTCACGGTGGCGCCGCACATGTTCAACCGGGGTGCGGCGGAGGGGCTGCTGGCCCTCGGCGCCACCGTACTGCCCTGGGAGCAGGCCGTCCGGCACGAGTTCGACCTCGTCCTGGCGGCCGGCTCGCAGGGGATGGAGCAGTTGCACGGGCCGGTCGTCCGGCTCCCGCACGGGGCGGGCAACATCAAGCTGTCCCGGGGCGGCGGAGCGAACGGCGACCGGCCGGCCCGCAAGCTCGGCCCCGACTACCTGTGCTGGGAGGGCCGGCTCGTCCCGGTCTCGTTCGCGCTGGCCCACGAGGAGGAACTGGACGAACTCGGGCGCAACTGCCCCGAGGCCCTGCCGATCGCGGAGGTGGTCGGCGACCCCTGCTACGACCGGATCTCCGCCGCACTACCGCACCGGGAGTACTACCGGGCGGCACTCGGACTACGGCCGGAGGAGAAACTCGTCCTGGTCTCCTCCACCTGGGGGGCCGGCTCGCTGTTCACCCGGCTCGACGCCGTCCTGCCCCGGCTGACCACCGAACTGCCCCGGCCGGGCTACCGCACCGCGCTGCTGACCCACCCGAACATCGCGGCGGCCCACAGCCCCTGGCAGGTGCGCTCCTGGGCGACGGCCACCGGGCGCGGAGCCGTGTCGGTCCTCCCTCCGGAGGCGGACTGGCGGCCGCTGCTGGTCGCCGCCGACTTCGTCATCGGCGACCACGGCTCGGTCACCCTGTACGGCGCGATGACCGGCGTGCCCGTGCTGCTGGCCGAGTACCCGCACCGCAACGTCAACCCCCGCTCACCCTCCGCCCAGCTCGCCCGGACCGCGCCCGCGCTCGCCCCCGGGCACCCGCTCACCGACCAACTCGCCTACGCCGCCGAGCAGTACCGCCCGGAGGAGTACGCGGCGATCGCCGACCGGATCAGCTCCGAACCCGGCCGCTTCGACCGCAACGCCCGCCGACTGCTGTACCGGGTACTCGGACTCGGCCAGCCCGCGCACAGCCCGGCGGCGCCGCCGCTGCCGTTGCCGGCTCCGCTGGACGCCGTACCGGACGGCCCGCTGGGCGGCCCGCTGCTGCCGGACTTCCGGCGGGCCGGATGACCGCCGACCTGCACACCGTGGTGCGGCTCGCGCCGGTGGTCGGCTCCCCGCCCGTGGTGTTCGAGGCGCTGGTGGTGTCCCCGGCCGGCGTCCGCCATGGGCTGCTGGTCGCCGACCGTCCGGGCCCGGACGGGTGCGACCGGCCCGGGCCCGGCTTCGTGGACGAGCACCTGGCGGCCGACCTCACCGCGCCGGCGGGCTTCCGCCGACGGCGGCGGGCCGACGTGCTGCACCTCGGGCCGCTCCCCACGGCGGACCTCCACGTGCGGCTCGCCGGAGTGCTGGCCGCGCACCCCGGATGTGCGCTGGCCACGGCCCAGGACCGGACGGGAGCGGTGCTGCTGCTCGCCCGGACCGGGGCCCGGCTCGTCCTGCGGGCTGCCAGGCCGCCCGGCGGAGCGGCCCTGCCGCCGGCGGTCGGCTCGCTGGCGCACGCCTGGCTCGCCGCCGGGCGGCGGCTGACCGAGCTCACCCGGGTCGACCTCACCGGGCACCGCACCCCCGAGCCGGGACGGCCCCGACTCAGGACCGCAGCTCGTCGGGGCGGGGGGTGACGGCGGGATCGACGGCGTACGCGGCGAGGCGGCCGGCCAGTCCGGCCGCCTCGGCCACGGCACCGATCTGCCGGTACCGGGCCAGCGCCTGCTCGAACCGGGCACGCGCCGCCTCCGGACGGCCGCGCGACTCCTCGACCCGGCCGGCGAACTCCAGTGTCCGCGCCTCCCAGCGCGCCGAACGCCGGGCCCGGAAACCCTCGAGGGCCCGCTCGAAGCAGTCCCTGGCCAGCTCGTCCTGGGCCAGCGTGCCGTATGCCAGGCCCAGGAAGGCCAGCGCACGGGCCTCCTCGTAGCCGTCCCCGATCGAGGACAGCTCACGGCCGGCCCGCTCGATGGCCTCCACCGCCTCGGCCGCCCGGTCCGCCAACAGCAGCACCTCGCCGTACGCCAGCCGGGCCAGCGCCGCACCGCGCAGGTAGTGCTCGGCCTCGCGGAGCCGGATCACCTCGTGCAGGCACTCGGCGGCGGCGTCCAGCCGGCCGGCCAGCCGATGGACCAGACCGAGCCCGTTCAGCGCCTGGGCCTGGCCCAGCCGGTGACCCATGGACCGGGCGAGGTCGAGGGCGTCGGAGTACCACCGGGCCGCCTCCTCCGCGTCGCCCGCGTTCCGCAGGCCGTTCCCGCCGGAGGTCAGCATCCGCAGTTCGCCGGACCGGTCCCCGGCCGACCGGGCCGCCCGCAGACCGATCCGGTGGGCCTCCACCCACAGCCGGGCCGGACGCAGCCGTAGGAACAACGGCCACATGGCGTCGACGAGTTGCCAAGCCGCGGCGGGGCGGTCCAGCTCCTCGCACCAGCGCAGGAGCTCGGCCAGCCGGTCACGTTCCTCGTCCAGCCACTCCAGGGCGCGCACGTCGTCCGCGAACTCCCTTGCGGGGTGGATGGATCGGGTGAGGTAGTCGCGGGCGAGCGTACGGTGGCTCGGCGAGACGACCGCCTCGGCGGCCGTGGTGGAAGCGAGGTACCAGTCGACGATCCGGTCCAGGGCGCCCCGGCTCTGGTCGGCGTCCCGGACCTCCGCTCCGCGGGCCCGGGCGTGCAGCCGGACCAGGTCGTGGAAGCGGAACCGCTCCGGGCCCCTCTCCTCCAACAGGTGCACGTCGATCAGACCGTCCAGCAACCGGTCGGCTCCGGCCGGGTCGGTGTCCGCCAGGACGGCGGCGTTCTCCAGCGTGAACTCGGCGAACGGCAGCAGGCCCAGCAGTCCGTACAGCCGGGCGGCCTCCGGCTCCAACACACCGTAGGAGGCGTCCAGCAGGTCCCGCACCGTCTCGCCCCCCGCGTTCAGCGCCGCCAACCGGTCGCTTCCGCGCCCGAGCAGCTCGGCCGCCGCCGCCAGCGGCTGGGCCGGGCGCGCCGCGATCCGCGCCGCGGCCAGGCAGATCGCCAGCGGCAGCCCGGCGCAGGCGTCCACCACCTCGGCCGCGGCGACGCTCTCGTCGGCCACCCGGTGCTCGCCGACCCGCTCGGCGAGGATCTCGGTCGACGCCTCCGGCGCGAGCGGCTCCAGCGCGCGGAACACCGCCCCGTCCATCCCCAGGCCGGTGAGCCTTCGCCGACTCGTCACCACGACCACCGTGCCGTCCGAGCCCGGCAGCAGCGGGCGGACCTGGGCCGCCGTCGAGGCGTTGTCCAGCAGTACGGCGATCCGCCGCTCGGCCGCCAGCGAACGCCACAGCGCGGCGCCCTCCGCCAGGCTCCGGGGCACCGGCGAGATCCCGAACGCCCGCAGGAACGCGGCCAACGCCTCGGCCGGATCGGCCGGCCCACCCGGCGCGTACCCGCGCAGATCGGCGTACAGCTGACCGTCCGGGAAGCGCCCGGCCAGGCCGCGCAACCACTGGGCGGCCAGTGCCGTCTTCCCCACCCCGGCCGGGCCGGTCACCACGAAGGTTCCGTCCGGCACGCCGCCGTCCGGGCCCAACGACCGGTCCAGCGCCGCCAGATCGTCCTCCCGTCCGATCAACCGCCGTGGACAGGGCGGGAGTTGGCGTGGCCTGGGCAGCGGCGAGGCGTGCAGATGCACCCCGCCGTTGATCGTGCCCGCCTGCACCACCGAGCCACCGACCCCTCCGCCGCCGGTCAGCGAGTTGCGCACGACTCCGAAGGGCAGGTTGGCATCCGTCACCGGCCACCACCGACCACGGCAGATCCTGTCACTGGCTCCCCCAGCCTTCGACGAATTAACCGCGTGCATTTAGCAGATGACATGTCGTCAAGTCGAGAACATTCCCAAAGGACCATCCCCCGAACCTCATCGTGGTATAGCCGATCACCCCGAACGCATGCCATGCTCACCCGCGACACGGCAAGCTGGTAGCCAACCGGCGGGGGGCGTCACATGAAGTTCCATCTCCTGGGATCAGTTGAACTGTCGGTGAACGGAGAGCCATTGGCACTCCACTCCGACAAACGGCGCCAACTGCTGGCCTCACTGGCCCTGGAGGCCGGAAGGCCGCTCTCCCACACCTCGCTCGCGTACCGACTGTGGGACGAGGAACCACCGCCCAGCGCCCTGACCAGCCTGTACAGCCACGTTTCCCACCTCCGGGCACTGCTCAGACGCGCCGCCCTGGCCACCGGAACGGAGAACTCCAGGGAAGCCCCGACGATCGACACCCGATCGCACACGTACACCCTCCGGGCCGACTCCCAACTCATCGACTGGCACCGATATCTGGACCTCTCCCAGCAAGCCGGACTTCTCGCCGAGAACGGACAGGACCACCAGGCCAGAACCGTCCTCAGCCGCGCCGAGGAACTCTGGGGCGGCGAACCCCTGGCCGGCCTGCCCGGCACCTGGGCCCGCAACACCCGTGCCACCATGGCCGACCAGCGCTTCACCACCACCCTCCAACGGATCGAGATCGACCTACGGATCGGCCGCCACCACGACCTGATCCCCGAACTCACCGCCCTGCGCGAGAACCGCCCCACCGACGAACGCCTCGCCGCCCTCCTGATGACCGCACTCCACGCGGCCGGCCGCCAGGCCGACGCCCTGGCCGTCTACCCCGCCGTCGTCCGGCTGCTCCGCGCCCACCTCGCCACCGAACCCGGCGAGGCGCTCACCCGGCTGCACCGGCTCATGCTCAACGGCGAGCCGCTGCCGGGAGCGCGGGCGCGGGTGTCCGTCGGCCCTCCGGCCGCTGCGGTTGCCGCCGCCGGCCCCGGTCCCGGTCCTGGCCCCGGCTCCGCTCCCGGTCCTGGTCCCGATTCCGTTCCCGCTCCCGGTCCCGGTCCGATGGAAGCGCCCGGGCGCCACCGCTTGATCGGACGCCGGGACGACCTCCGACGCGTCCTGCCCGGCGCCGGGGCCGGCCAGGGCGGGGTCGTCACCGTCTCGGCGATCCTCGGCATGCCCGGAGTCGGCAAGACCACACTCGCCCTGCACGCCGCCGACCTGATGCGCGCGCACTTCCCCGACGGGTACGTCTACCTCAACCTGCGCGCCCACGTCGGCAACCAGCCGCCGCTCACCCCCGAGGCCGCCGGCGCCCTGCTGCTGAGACGCCTCGGCGTGCCCGCCACCACCATCCCGCTCGACGCCGACGAGGTCTTCACCCTCTGCACCGAGGCCCTCTCCGCCCGCCGGGCCGTCCTCGTCCTCGACGACGCCGCCAACGCCGCCCAGATCCGCCCGCTGCTGCCACCCGCGCCGTCCGCCCTGATCATCGTCACCAGCCGCCAGCGGCTCGCCGAACTCCCCGGCTCCCGACCGGTGTTCCTGGACGTCCTACCGGTCGACGACGCCGTCACCCTCTTCACCAACGTGGTCGGCCCCGAGCGCTCCGCCGACCGGGACCGCGTGGTCGAGATCGTGAACCGCTGCGGGCTCCTCCCCCTCGCCATCGAACTCGCCGCCAGCCGCCTCAAGGCCCGCCCCTCCTGGACCCTCGACCACCTCGCCCGCCGCCTCTCCCGCAAGGCCCGCCTCGCCGAGATCCGCAGCGGCACGGCCAGCATCGCGCGCGCCTTCGAGGTCTCCTACCAGTACCTTCCGGCGGGCCAGCGATCCGCATTCCGGTTGCTCGGGCTGTACCCGGGACCGGATTTCGGAGTCCACGCGGCGGCGGCGCTGCTCGGACGGACGATCGATGAGACCGATGAGGTTCTCGAGGCCCTCCTGAACTGTCATCTGATCGTCGAAATCTCGCCCGAGAGATTCCAACTACACGACCTCCTGAGGGAGTTCGCGGTTGCGTTGGGCGTGGAGGAGGAGCAGTGGGAATCGGCAACGGACCGCCTGCTCCGCTTCGCGCTGCACGCGGCTGACCAGGCGGATCACCTGCTCTATCCCCGCAGATCCAGAACCAGACTTCCGGCGGACCACGAATTCGATGACATGGACGATTGGTTGGGAGATATCGAGATCAATTCTCCCGCATCGGCCCGCACCTGGCTGGAGTCCGAGCACACGGCCCTGATCGCCCTGACCGCCCAGGCCCACCAAACCGGGCGCGCCGAGACCGGAGCCTGGCTCGCCCACGTCCTGGCCGGCCACCTGGACGCCGAGGCGTACTGGAGCGAGGCGCAGGAGATGCACCGGGCCGCAGCGGCCCACTGGCGGTCGGAGGCGAACGATCGGCAGGAGGCAAGGGCGCTGATCGATCTGGGAGCGACCCTGGCCAACGCCTCCCGCTACGAGTCCGCCGCCGAGACGCTGGAACGCGGGCTGGCCCTCGCCCGCCGTCACGACGATCCTGATGCGACCGCGAACGCGCTCAGCCTGTTGGGGCAGGTGCGCTGGAACCAGAGCCGCCTCCAGGAGTCGCTGGCGATCCAGGAGGAAGCACTGGGCATTCGACAGGAGATCGATGACCAGTGGAACGTCGCGCGCTGCCTGGCGAACATCGGCATCGTCCACCGCTCGATGGGGAATTACGAACTCGCGCTGGACGCCTACAACAGGGCCCTACCGATTTCCCGAAAATTCAGTGACCGGGTTTTCGAGCTGCGCATCCTGAACAACATCGGAGATCTCCAGCTCATCTCCGGAAACACATCGGCGGCGCGCCACACATTCGAGCAGATCCTGCACATCGGGCACGGCCACATATCCCAGTTCGACCTGTCCGTCGTCCACGTGAACCTGGCCGCCACCCTGGAAATTCCAGCGGAACTCGACCGCGCACTCTCGCTGTACCGGTCGGCATTGGAGACTTTCCGATCGGTCGGCAGCGTCCGTTACGAGGCGGACGCCATCAACGGCCTGGGCTCGGCGTACCTCGCCGTCGGCCGGCACAAGGAGGCGCGCGACCAGTACGTCGCGGCCCTCGGCCTCGCGCGATCCATCGGCACGGCCCGGGAGGAAGCGACCGCCCTGCGGGGGCTCGGCCAGTGCGAGGCGGCGCTCGGAAACACGGACAACGCCATCGAACATTTGCTCGCAGCCGTCAATCTTGCCGAGTCTGTCGGTATCGCCGATGAGGCGACCCAGGCCCGCATGGCACTCGTCGAGCTTCGCGCCCATCAAGCATGACAATCGCATTTTGCGTAAAACTTGCAAACGGCTAAGATCCCCAGGCGTCGGCAGATCTGCCGACGCCTCCCTTGGGCCTGCGAGTTACTCAGGAGTAGCGAATGTCAATAGGTCGTGAACCCACCTTCTGGGATATCCCCATCTGGTGTTAAGCGCCTAGGGCGACGGCCGCCTCTCCCGTGTACACGCTGAAAGTCAACGACTCCTGAAGGTACAGCTGTACCGAGTCCGCGTCGTGGGAGAGGTAGCCCACCGAAACGTCCTGCCCGAGGAAGAGCTCGAAGTCGCCGCCCCGGGTGGAGAGCAGGAAAGCGCCCTCGATCGCGGGGGCCCAGATGATGTCCCCGTCGAGCAGCCGGGCCAGGTGGTTGTGGATCGGGTACCCGTGATCACTGCGTTCGTTCACGGCGGTGAAGGCCTCCGCGCCGAGCAGGAGTGAGTACGGGCCGCCGACGCCCGCGAGGCGGAGGGCGGTGAGGGCGCGGCTGACCGCCTCGGGGTACTCCCTCACATCGCCCGGGAGTTGGACCGGCGGATTGCTGGAGGCGGCACGGATGCCCTCGATCTCGGCAGCCCGGTAGCCCTCGAAGACGGCGCGGTCCTCGGCTCGGGCGAGGGTGCGGGCGGCCTCCTTGACCGGCTGCCAGTCGGAGTCCCGGGAGCCGCGTTCGACGTCGTCGACGGCCGCCCGGCTGACGGTGAACGGGACGCGCAGCTCGACCACCGGACGGGCGGCGCGGGCATGGGCCTGGACGCCGCCGAGGGGTGGTTCGATGCCGGTGAGGTGCCCGGTGCCGACGGCGGCGAGGGTGGTGCCGCCGGGGCCGTTGAGGTCGACGACCCTGCGGCCGGCGATGTGCAGCTTGAAGGTCTGCCGGGCCTCCTCCTCGATCTCCTCCCAGGCGGCGGTGGAGACGGGGGCGAGCTCGCGGTGCAGGTTGTTCATGGCGCTGGTCCTGTTCAGGAGGTCGGCTTGAGGCTGCCGATACCGAGCGAGCCGTCCGGACGGGCCCGGTCCTCGTCGTCGGCGGCGGCCACCACGGCGGCGGCGGGCGGCGGGGAGTCCAGGAGGTCGGCGGTCGGGACGAAGAACAGCGAGCCGGTGACGGCGGTGGAGAAGTCGAGCAGCCGGTCGGTGGTGCCGGGCGGCCGGCCGATGAACATGTTGCGCAGCATCTCCTCGGTCACCTCGGGGTCGCGGGCGTAGCCGATGAAGTAGGTGCCGAACTCGCCGCCCCGCTCGAAGGAGCCGAAGGCCATGTTGAAGCGGACGATCTTCCGCTCCTCGCCGTCCGGGCCGGTGATCACGGTGAGTGCCACGTGCGAGTCGGCCGGTTTGGCGTCGTCGTCCAGCTCGATGTCGGTGAGCTTGGTGCGGCCGACCGCCCCCTCCTGCTCCTCGGTGCTCAGCGCGTTCCACTTGTCCAGGTCGTGCAGGTACTTCTGGACGATGACGTAGCTGCCGCCGGCGAAGTCCGGGTCCTCCGACCCCACCACGGCGGCGGTCTCGGCCGCTCGGCCCTCGGGGTTCTCGGTGCCGTCGACGAAGCCGAGGAGGTCCCGGTCGTCGAAGTACCGGAAGCCCTGGACGGAGTCGACCACGGTGGCGGCCCCGGCGAGGCGGGTGGTGAGTTGGCCGGCGAGTTCGAAGCAGAGGTCCATCCGCTCGGCCCGCAGGTGGAGCAGCAGGTCGCCGGGGGTGGCCGGGGCACGGTGGCGGGTGCCGGCCAGTTCCCGGAAGGGGTGCAGGGCGGCGGGCCGCGGGCCGTCGAAGAGGCGGTCCCAGAGTTCGGAGCCGATGCCGGTGACGCAGGTGAGGCCGCCCTCGGGGGCCCGGAAGCCGACCGCCCGGCGCAGTCCGGCGAGGTCGGGCAGGAGGTCGCGGACGGCGTCCTCGCGGCCGGGTTCGACGGTGAGGACGAGGAAGATCGCCGCGCCGGTCAGCGGGGAGAGGACGGCTTGGGGTTCGGGCGGCGTACTCACGGCTGCCCCCTTCGAGGGGACGCGCACAGGGCGTGGCGGACCGGCACCAATCTGATCATGCCAATGATTACATCGCATAGCGGACAAATCGGCGCGGCCGACACGCAGCCGAGAGGCCCCGTCGGAGGGTGCTCCGACGGGGCCGTTGGGGTGAACCGCCTCGGGCGCCCCGGACTGGGAGAGGTCCTAGACCCGCAGCGCCGCCAGCTGCTCGGCGAACGGGACCACCTGCTCCGGCACGGCCGCCCCCGCCGCCGGGGCTCGCCCGGCCAGCAGGGCCGCCAGTTCGCCCGCCGCGCGGTCGATCCGGCCCGGCAGGCCGTCGGTGAGGGTGTCCCCGGCCGTGCCCCAGTCGTCGGTGGCCGCGTACACCGCGGTCGGCAGCACCACCGCGCGCAGGTAGCTGAACAGCGGCCGTACGGCGTGCTCCAGGGCGAGCGAGTGCCGGGGCGTGCCGCCGGTGGCGGCGATCAGCACCGGCTTGCCGGTGAGCGCGTCGTGGTCGATCAGGTCGAAGAAGGACTTGAACAGGCCGCTGTAGGAGGCGGTGAAGATCGGCGTCACCGCGATCACCGCGTCCGCCTCCGTCACCGTTCCGATCGCCTCGCGCAGCGCTGCGGCCGGGAAGCCGGTGACGAAGTTGTTGGCGATGTCCACCGCGAGGTCGCGCAGTTCGATCACCGTGACCTCGGCCTCCCGCCCCTCCCCCGCGAGCCGGCGCACGGTCGACTCGGCGAGCCGGTCGGCCAGCAGCCGGGTCGAGGACGGCTTGCTCAGCCCGGCGCTCACCACGGCCAGCTTGAACACGGTCACCGGGAGACCTCCTCCTTCTCGTGGGCGTCCTGAACGCCCTGAACGCCCTGAGAGCCAGTGGCGCCCTGAGCATCCCGTGCCGCGACCAGCGCCGCGTGGGTCGGCCCGTCCGGCACCTCGGCCGGGCGGCCCTTGGCGAACTCGGCGCGCAGCACCGGCACGACCTCCTCGCCGAGCAGGTCCAGTTGCTCCAGCACCGTCTTCAGCGGCAGGCCGGCGTGGTCCATCAGGAACAGCTGGCGCTGGTAGTCGCCGAAGGTCTCGCGGAAGGTCAGGGTCTTCTCGATGACCTCCTGCGGGCTGCCCACGGTCAGCGGGGTCTGCTCGGTGAACTCCTCCAGCGAGGGCCCGTGCCCGTACACCGGCGCGTTGTCGAAGTACGGACGGAACTCGCGCACCGCGTCCTGGGAGTTCCTGCGCATGAACACCTGCCCGCCGAGGCCGACGACGGCCTGCTCGGGAGTGCCGTGGCCGTAGTGGGCGTAGCGCTCGCGGTACAGGTCGACCAGCTTCTGGAAGTGCTCCTTGGGCCAGAAGATGTTGTTCGCGAAGAAGCCGTCCCCGTAGTAGGCGGCCTGTTCGGCGATCTCGGGGCTGCGGATCGAGCCGTGCCAGACGAACGGCGGGACGTCGTCCAGCGGGCGCGGGGTGGCGGTGAAGCCCTGCAGCGGGGTGCGGAAGCGGCCCTGCCAGTCGACCACGTCCTCGCGCCACAGCTGGTGCAGCAGCGCGTAGTTCTCGATCGCGAGCGGGATGCCCTGGCGGATGTCCTTGCCGAACCACGGGTAGACCGGGCCGGTGTTGCCGCGGCCCATCATGAGGTCCACCCGGCCGTCGGCGAGGTGCTGGAGCATCGCGAAGTCCTCGGCGATCTTCACCGGGTCGTTGGTGGTGATCAGCGTGGTCGAGGTGGAGAGGATGATCCGGTCCGTCTGCGCGGCGATGTAGCCGAGCATGGTCGTCGGCGAGGACGGCACGAACGGCGGGTTGTGGTGCTCGCCGGTCGCGAAGACGTCCAGGCCGACGTCCTCGGCCTTGCGGGCGATGGCCACCATCGCCTTGATCCGCTCGTGCTCGGTCGGGGTGCGGCCGGTCGTCGGGTCGGGGGTGACGTCGCCGACGCTGAAGAT
The DNA here is from genome assembly GCF_055571335.1 of Kitasatospora sp. NPDC030952. NCBI lineage: Bacteria > Bacillati > Actinomycetota > Actinomycetes > Kitasatosporales > Streptomycetaceae > Kitasatospora > Kitasatospora sp. NPDC030952. The sequence goes on along the minus strand of NZ_JBVIFM010000017.1, from coordinate 193,122 downwards.
TCCGAACTGCATGCTGTTCACCACACTCCAGGAGGTCCCAGGTAGTCCAACTTTCAACCACCCTAGCACCCGGGTGCGGACCCTTATTCCCGCCGACAATGGAAGGCGGGGCGGCGGCGACCGACCACGGGAGCGGGCCCCCCGGAAAGGCGGCCGACGATGGCGCCGTACATCGCGGTGAGCGCGCTGAGCCACGAGGGCCTGGTGCGGGAGCACAACGAGGACAGCCTCACGGTCGGCCCGTGGACGCTCTGCGCGACCGTGACCACCAACCCGCAGACCCTGCTCTTCCCGCTCGGCCCGCCCTGCGTGGTCGCGGTCGCCGACGGCCTCGGCGGCCACCCCGGCGGCGAGGTGGCCAGCGCACTGGTCGCCCGCCGGCTGGCCGCCACCGGAGCCGCCCTGAACGACGAGGAGGCCGTCCGGGAGGAGCTGCAGGAGTGCAACCGGGCGGTCTACGCGGCCACCGCCGGGGAGCCGGAACTCGCCGCCATGGGCACCACCATCGCCGGGCTGGTGCTACTGCCCGAGCAGGTGGTGGTCTTCAACGTCGGCGACAGCCGGGTCTACCGGGTCACCGGGGACGGGCTGCGCCGGGTGAGCGTGGACGACAGCCCGCCGCTCGCGCCCGGCCGGCGCACCACCTCGGTGGTCACCCAGACCCTGGGCGGCTCGCTCGGACTCACCTTCGTCGAGCCGCACGTACGGGTCGCGCCGCTCGCCCCCGGTGACCGCTACCTGGTGTGCAGCGACGGCCTGACCGATCCGGTGCCCGAGGAGGAGCTGGCCGGACTGCTCGCCCGGCCGGACGAGACCTCCGACCGGGCGGACGGGAAGGCCGCTTTCGAGCTGTGGAAGGCGGCGGTCGAGGCGGGCGGGCCGGACAACATCACCCTGGCACTGGTGCGGATCGGCGCATAGCCGGGCGCGCGGCCGAGCGCACAGCCGGGCGCACAGCCGGGCGCACAGGTGGGCGCGCAGGTGGGCGCACAGCCAGGCACGCAGCCCGGCGCGGTCCGCGCGGAAACGCCCGGAGGCCGTGCTGACGATTCGTCACCACGGCCTCCGGGCAAGCGAGTTGAGCCGCTCGCTTGGCGGCGTCGGCTACTTGCGCAGCAGCAGGATCCCCCCGGCCATCGCCAGGCCCACCACCACGGCGGCCGCGCCGTACGCCAGCCGGTGCGCCTTGAGCACCGGCAGGAAGCGGTCCACCGCGTAGCGGCCCGGGCCGGTGAGCGCGAGGGCGGCGGCGCCCGCGGTCAGCAGCAGAACGTACTCGTTGCCCTTCGGGGCGAAGAAGCCGCCGCCCCAGGTGACGGCGATCGCGTTGACCATCGTGCCGACGATCGCGGCGCCCGCCAGCGGGGTCAACAGGCCGGCGGCGAGGCCGAGTCCGCCCAGGGTCTCGGTCAGGCCGGCGACCACGGCCATGGTGTTGCCGGCCGGGTAGCCGCTCATGGTGAAGAACTGACCGGTGCCGTCGATCCCGCCGCCCCCGAACCAGCCGAACAGCTTCTGACTGCCGTGCGCGGCCATGGTCAGGCCGAGCACCAGGCGCAGGAGCAGGAGTCCGGCGTCGTAGGCGTGCGGAGAGGTGGTCGCGAGCCCGGAGCCGTCCCGGGCGAGGCGGGCGGTGGGGCTGGTGGCGGCGGTCGTGCTCGGGCTGCTGCTCGGCATGCGCGTCTCCATCGATCGGGGTCGGTCGTAGGGCTGTGGGTGGTGGTGCGGCCGGGCAGGGCGTGATGCCCCGTGCCTGTTGTTGAAATTTGAACCGGCCACTCCCCCGACCGTACCGTGAAGTTCGAATTTGAACAACCGGCGCCCGGTGAACGACTCGCGCGCCCCGCCGGGACCGGGGCAGGGTGGAGACATGGCTCAACGCAGGCAACACCAGCGGGCCCCTCGGCCCGGCACGCCCTACCCCGAGGCGCTCGCCGCCTTCGACGAGCGGGTCCGGCTGGTCCCGCCCGGCCGGTGGGACGCCCCCACCCCGTGCACCGACTGGTCGGTCCGCGACCTGGTCAACCACCTCACCGGCGAACAGCTCTGGATCCCCGAGCTACTGATGGGCGCCACCCTCGCCGAGGTCGGCGGCCGCTTCGACGGCGACGTGCTCGGCGAGGACCCGGTCGCCGCCTGGACCTCCGCCGCCGAAGCCGCCCGACAGGCCTGGGAGGTGCCCGGTGCCACCGAGCTCACCGTCCACCTCTCCTTCGGGGACGTCTCCGGGCAGTACTACCTGGACCAGCTCACCACCGACCTGGTCGTCCACACCTGGGACCTCGCCCAGGGCATCGGGGCCCGCACCCGGCTCCCGGGCGCCCTGGTGGACTTCGCCCTCGGCCAGTTCGGCGACTACGGCGACCTCTCCGGCAGCGGCCTCTTCGACCCACCCTTGCCGGTCCCCGAGGACGCGAGCCCGCAGACCCGGCTGCTGGCCCTCACCGGGCGCCGCGACGGGGGCTGAACCGGACCGGACAGGGGCCGGACCGGGGGTTCCGCCCGGCGGCGCCGGATACTGGACAGTACGGGGGCCAGTCGTGATCCCGGACGAGAGGCGGGCGCGCCATGAACCGCAGGCCGGACATCCTCGGGGAGTTCACCGCCGACCACAAGGCCGTCACCGAGCTGCTCGACCGGGCCCAGGCGGCCCCGGCCGGCTCGGCCGAGCGCGGCGAGCTGGTGACCAAGCTGACCGACCTGCTGTTCACCCACTGCGCCGCCGAGGAGGAGCACCTCTTCCCGCTCGTCCAGCACGACGTGCCCGAGGGCGGGGCGCTGGTGTTCCGCAGCATCCACGACCACCTGGCGATCGGGCAGTACCTCGCCGACCTGCAAGGACTCGGCCCGGCCGACCCGGCCTTCGACACCCTGCTCGCCGGTCTCGCCGACACCCTCCGACGGCACCTGACCGGCGAGGAGAAGGTGCTCTTCCCCGCCGCCCGCAAGGCCCTGCCGGCGGCGGACCGCGCGGCCCTGGGCGACCGGCTGCGAGCGGAACGGGCCGAACTCGGCCGGGCGGAATGACCCGCCGGGCGGAATGACCCGGGCCGAATGACCCGCCGGGCTGGATGACCCGCCTGCTCGGCCTCGGCCCCGCTCAGCCCGTCGGGCTGATCACCGCGAACCGGGCGCCCTCGCGGTCCCGCAGCCGGGCCACCCGGCCGTACGGGGTGTCGAAGGCCGGCCCGACCGCCGAGCCGCCCAGCTCCACGGCCAGGGCCAGCGCCCGGTCGGTGTCCGGGACGGCGAAGGACACCTCCCAGTGCGGCGGCATGCCCGCCGGGCCGCTCGACTGCTCCTTGGCCAGCGCCGCGACGCTGTGGCCCTCGGCGCGCAGCACCACCCGGTCGTGCTCCCAGCGGACCTCGAAGTGCTCCGGGTCCCGGCCGTCCCAGCGGAACACCTCGCCGTAGAACAGCGCCGCCGCGAACGGGTCCGGGGTGCGCAGCTCGATCCAGACCGGGGCGCCCGGCAGGTCCAGCTTCCGGGCGCGGCCCAGCGGGCCCTCCCAGATGCCGAACACCGCCCCGGCCGGGTCCGCCGCGAAGGCCACCCGCCCGGCGTCGAAGGCCAGCGGGCCGACCGCCAGGGTCGCACCGCGCTCCCGCACCGCGTCGGCGACGGCGTCGGCGCTCTCCGTCCCGAAGTAGCTGGTCCAGGCCACCGGCACCGCCCCGAGACCGGCCACCCCCAGCCCGGCCACCGCCTCCCCGCCGACCACCGCGTGCACGTACGGCCCGAAGCGCTCCGGCGCCGACTCGAACTCCCAACCCAGCAGCGGACCGTAGAACCCCTTGGCACCCTCCAGGTCCCCGGCCATCAGGCTCACCCAGCACGGAACGGCCGCCACACAGCGCACCCGGGCGGCCGTCTCCTCGCTGCTCATCGCGAACCTCCTCGCCCACCCGGCCGCCGGGCCCCTCCCGACTCCCACGACCCACCGGCCGCCCGGGACGCCCACAGCCTAGGCCGACGGAGGGACGCGCCCCGGGAAGGCACGGCCGGGCTCAGCGCACCCAGTTCTTCAGCGGCTCGGTGTCCAGGGCGATGCCGACCGGGTCGGGGAGCCGGACCGTCCTGCCGAACGGGAGGGTCTGGACGGCCTGGTAGCGGATGCCGTCCGGCCGGCTGTGGACGACGACCTCGGCGGAGTCCCGGTCGATCAACAGGTAGACGGGGATGCCGGTCTCGGCGTAGGCGCGGGGCTTCTCGACGCGGGCCCGGTGATCGGCTTCGGCTTCGGCATCGGTGACTTCGGCGACCATCAGCACCGCCCCGGTGTCCACCCACTCCCCCATGCCGACGAAGGCCTCGGAGGGTGCCAGGATTCCGTCCGGGTGCGCACGCCCGTCCCCCGCCCCCTGAACCTTCAGGCCGTGGTTGTGCAGGAACAGCTCCGGCCGCACCTGGAGACACCTCCGCACCAGCCACTCGACCACACAGCCGTGATTGCCGTCCGGCCGCGGCTTGATCGCCAGCCGCCCGCCGAGGAACTCCAGCCGGATGCCTTCGACCGCCCGCGGGGCGAGACGGGCGAGCTCCTCGAATTCCTCGGGCAGCATCTGCGGACGGTCGGAGATCGCACGCATGGCCTCGCTCCTTCGCTCGGACACTCGACCGGGCAACGAGCGCACCGGCGAGCGGACACGGGGCGTCCGGCTTCGGCGGGTTCCGACCTGCCCCGATCGACCCACATGTGATGCAGGTCACATGAGGGGCGGAAATTACGGGGACAGATTCCCCGTTTCCGAGTACGTTGGAGAAAGCGGGGAGAACTTCCCCGGTATCCTGGAGGAGCAGTCGCCATGACCACCGTCGCCGCAGAGCCGGCCCGTTCCACGGGGAGTGTGCGTACGCCGAAGTTGCGTGCGGACGCCAGCCGGAACCGGGAGCGGATCGTGCTGGCGGCCCGGGACGCGTTCGTCGAGCACGGTGCCGAGGTGCCGCTGGACGAGATCGCGAAGCGGGCGGGGGTCGGCAATGCCACGCTGTACCGGAACTTCCCGGACCGCACGGCGCTGATCCAGGAGGTGGCACTGCTCGTCAAGACCCGCATCCTGGCCCTCGCCGAGAAGGCGACGGCCGAGGCGGACGCGGGCGAGGGCGGCGGTCCGTTCGAGGCTCTGCAGCGGTTCGTGCACGCGACCGTGGCGGAGAAGGTCGGCGGGCTCTGCGCCGTCTTCACCAGCACCGTCGACCCGGACGACCCGGAGTTGACCGAGACGCGGGAGCGCCTGCGGTCCGCCGTGAGCGGACTGATGGAGCGCGCCCGGGCCACCGGTGAACTGCGGTCCGACGTCGACCACGGGGACCTGTTCGTCGCGATCAGCCAGCTGTCCCGGCCACTGCCGGGCACCTCCTGCCGACTGCTCGACGAGTTCGTCCACCGCCACCTGCAACTGTTCCTGGACGGCCTGCGCACGCCGGCCCGTTCGGCGCTGCCCGGCCGGGCCGCGACCTTCGAGGACTTCCGTTCCCGGGACTGACCGATCCACCTGGACCCGACACCACTGATCCGACCCACCAGCACCCCGCCCCCGCGCGGCTGACCGGCGCCGTTGCCGGACGCCTCCGGGCGCCCTCGCACCCGTACGGCAACCTGCCGTTCCCGTACGGCAGTTGACCGTTCTCGCACACCTCGCACCGTGAAATGGGTACCCCCATGTCTCAATCCGACGCCGCCCCGCAGGCGACGCTGCCCGATCCCCGGCGCTGGAAGGCGCTGATCTTCATCGGCCTCGCCCAGCTGATGGTCGTCCTCGACGCCACCATCGTGAACATCGCCCTGCCGTCCGCCCAGACGGACCTGGGCATATCCGACGGCAACCGCCAGTGGGTGATCACCGCCTACGCGCTGGCCTTCGGTGGCCTGCTGCTGTTCGGCGGCCGGATCGCGGACCTGTGGGGCCGTAGGCGGACCTTCATGGTCGGCCTGACCGGCTTCGCCCTCGCCTCCGCGCTCGGCGGCTTCGCGGTCAACACCGCGATGCTGCTCGGCGCCCGCGCGCTGCAGGGCGTGTTCGGCGCGCTGCTCGCACCGGCCGCGCTGTCACTGCTCGCGGTGACCTTCACCGAGGCCAAGGAGCGGGCCAAGGCCTTCGGCATCTACGGGGCGATCGCCGGTGGCGGTGGCGCCATCGGCCTGATCCTCGGCGGTGCGCTGACCGAGTACCTGAACTGGCGCTGGACCTTCTTCGTCAACATCCCCTTCGCCATCGCGGCCATCGCCGGCGCCGTCCTGGTGATCCGCGAGCCCGCCGGGGGCCGCAACCGCAACAAGCTGGACATCCCCGGCGTGCTGCTGGTGACCACCGGGCTGGTCTCGCTGGTGTACGGCTTCACCCGCGCCGAGTCCAGCGGCTGGACGGCCGGCAGCACCCTGTCGCTGTTCGCCGCGGCCGTCGTCCTGCTGGCCGCCTTCGTCCTGGTGGAGCTCAAGGTCAAGGCCCCGCTGCTGCCGCTGCGCGTGGTTCTGAACCGCAACCGCGGCGGGGTCTACCTGTCGCTGGGCATGGCCGTGATCGGCATGTTCGGGCTGTTCCTCTTCCTGACCTACTACCTGCAGGTCGTGCGTGGTTACAGCCCGGTGCTGACCGGTGTGGCGTTCCTGCCGATGGTGGCGGGCATGATCACCGGCTCCACCCAGATCGGTGCCCGGCTGATGACCCGGGTCCCGGCGCGCTACCTGATGGCGCCCGGTTTCCTGACCGCCTCGGTCGGCATGTTCCTGCTGACCCACATCGGCCTGGACACCTCCTACCCGGCGCTGATCCTGCCCGGTCTGGTCCTGATGGGCCTCGGCATGGGCACCGCGTTCATGCCGGCCATGAGCCTGGCCACCCACGGCGTCCAGCCGCGGGACGCGGGCGTGGCCTCGGCCATGGTCAACACCTCGCAGCAGGTCGGCGGCGCCATCGGCACCGCGCTGCTAAACACCATCGCGGCCAGCGCCACCACCAGCTGGCTGACCTCGCACGCCGCCGCCATCGCCACCGCCGCCACCCCGGAGGCCGCCAAGGCCGTGCAGTTCCAGGGCATGGTGCACGGCTTCTCGACCGCGATCTGGGTGTCCTTCGGGATCCTGGTGGCGGCCGCCACGGTCGCCTTCACCTTCATCAACGCCGGTCGGCCGGGTGCGGCGGGCGCCGGCTCGGACGCGAGTGCGGCGAAGGTCGACGAGGTGCCGGTGCTGGTGCACTGACCCTCTCGGGCCCCTGCGGGGTGCCGCCCTTCCACGGGCAACTCGGGTGCGAACGCGGCCCGTCCGGTGTCTCCCACGACACCGGGCGGGCCGCTCGCGTTGTGGCGGGTCGCGCGCCACAGCAGCTTCCACCCCCTCCGATAGAAGTGGGGATCACTCCCCGATATGGTGACCCCAGCATGAAACGGGGAACTATCCCCGTTTCCTTCGGACCCGAGGTGCGTGGACATGACGCGGAATCAGAACCCAGGACGGGGGCGGCGGGCCGCCGACTGGGCGGACGGCAGGCTGGGGATCCACACCCTGGCCAGGGCCAACCTGCGGAAGATCTTTCCGGACCACTGGTCCTTCATGCTGGGCGAGATCTGCCTCTACACCTTCCTGATCATCATCCTGACCGGTGTCTGGCTGACCCTGTTCTTCAAGCCCAGCATGGGCGAGGTGGTCTACAGCGGCTCGTACGTCCCGCTCAAGGGCGTCCCGATGTCCGAGGCCTACGCCTCCACCGTGGACATCAGCTTCGAGGTGCGGGGCGGGCTGCTGATCCGGCAGATCCACCACTGGGCCGCGCTGGTCTTCGTGGCCGCGATGCTCGTGCACATGATGCGCGTGTTCTTCACCGGCGCGTTCCGCAAGCCGCGTGAGATCAACTGGGTCTTCGGCTTCCTACTGCTGGCCCTCGGCATGTTCGACGGCTTCTTCGGCTACTCGCTGCCGGACGACCTGCTGTCGGGTACCGGTATCCGCTTCATGGAAGGCGCGATCCTCGCGGTCCCGCTGGTCGGCACCTACATCCAGATGTTCCTGTTCGGCGGGGAGTTCCCCGGCCACGACATCGTGCCGCGCTTCTTCACCATCCACGTGCTGCTGATCCCGGGCATCATGCTCGGCCTGCTGGTGGCGCACCTGATCCTGGTCTTCTACCACAAGCACACCCAGTGGGCGGGCCCGGGCAAGACCGAGAAGAACGTGGTCGGGATGCCGCTGATGCCCGTCTACATGGCCAAGGCCGGCGGGTTCTTCTTCCTGGTCTTCGGGATCATCGCGCTGATGTCGGCGATCGCCACGATCAACCCGATCTGGGCCTACGGCCCGTACCGCCCGGACCAGGTCTCCACCGACGCCCAGCCGGACTGGTACATGGGCTTCGCCGAGGGCCTGATCCGGGTGATGCCCGGCTGGGAGATCGGGATATGGGGGCACACCCTCAACCTCGGGGTGCTGATCCCGCTCACGCTGTTCCCGGTGATCCTGGGCGCGATCGCGGTCTACCCGTTCATCGAGGGCTGGGTGACGAACGACGGGCGGGAGCGCCACCTGCTCGACCGGCCGCGCAACGCGCCCGTGCGCACCGCCCTCGGCGCGGCCTGGATCAGCGTCTACCTGGTGATGCTCGCGGGCGGCGGCAACGACCTCATCGCCACCCATCTGCACCTGTCGCTCAACACCATCACCTACGCGGTGCGGATCGGCTTCTTCGTCGTCCCGGTGGCCGTCTTCGTGGTCACCAAGCGCTGGTGCCTGGGCCTCCAGCGACGGGACCGCGACAAGGTGCTGCACGGGCGGGAGACCGGTGTCATCAAGCGGCTGCCGCACGGCGAGTTCACCGAGGTGCACGCCGGGCTCGCGCCCGCCGAACTGCACCGGCTCACCGCCCACGAGCAGCCCCGCCCCCTCGAACTGCCGCCCGCGGTGGACGAGAATGGAGTGGCCCGGCCGGCGGGCGCGCTCACCCGCACCCGCGTACGGCTGTCCCGCGGATTCCACGGCGAGCACGCCAGGATCGCCAAGCCCACCGCCGGGGAGTACCGCGGGCATCGCGAGATCACCCAGGGCGAGGGCCACGGTCACCACTGACCCGCCCCCCGACAGAGGGAGGAGATCATGCCCGACCGAACCGAGCAGCTCGCCGACAGCAGGTACCTCCTGCTGACCACCTTCGCCGACGACGGCAGCCGGCTGGACTCCCAGCTCTGGGTGGTGCCGGACGGCCCGGCGCTCGGCGTCTGGACCCCGGCCCACTCCGGGGAGGCCGAACGGATCCGCCGCCACCCCCGGGTGCTGATCGGCCCCTGCGACGCCCACGGGCGCCCGACCGGCCGACGGCTCCCGGCCCGCGCCCGGCTCTGCGACCCCGACGCGACCGCGCGCTACCGCACCTCACTGATCAACAAGTACGGCCTCACCGCGCTGATCGTGCTGGCCCGCAGCCGGTTCCGGGTCGGACTGGCCGGCACGGTCGGGATCCGGATCACGCCGAACGAGCTGGAGCAGCGGCTGGTCGGGCCGGAGTGGCGGCCGCCGGGCACGTACTGCGTCAACTGACGCCCGCCGTACGGCCGGGCCCGTAGCGCCGGGCCCGTACGGCGGGGACCGGGGCGCCAGGCCCGTACGGCGGGGACCGGGGCGCCAGGCCCGTACGGCGGGGACCGTACGGCGGGGACCGGTCCGTCAGTCCCCGTCGTCCGGTGCCCGGGCCAGGTCCCCGGGCTCGCAGGCCTCCCGGCCGGTCCCCACGTGCACGACCTTGACCGCCCGTTCGGGGCCGCCGGGCACGACCTGCTGCTCGTGCCCGCAGCGCGGGCAGATCAGCGGGATGCGCGCGCGGTTCGGGTCCCGTCCGGCCTGGTCGCCGCCCGGGTGCGGGGCGGTCACGAGAGCGGGTGGGTCGGGACCGGGCTGACCTCCTGGATCTCGCCGTGGGCCTTGGAGAGCAGCTGCGAGGCGAGGTCGTTGAGTGCGCGGGCGCCCGCGATCTCCTCGCCGACCCGCAGTTGTTCCGGGTCCGAGGGGTGGCGGCTGCTGTAGCCGTGGGCGCGCACCTCGCTCCCGTCGCCGAGCCGGAGCAGGGCGGCCGCGGTCGTCCGCGGGCCGTCCTCGCGGAACTCCATCTCGATGTGCCAACCGACCAGAGTCTGCATGGCGGATCACCTCCATCGGTTACTCCTCCAGGGTGCGCCGCACCCCGCGTGAACACCAGGCCAGCCGGACCGGGGCGGGTTGAACGCGTTCAACAATGCCGCGTAGAGTCATCGGCACACGGCATTTGAACGCGTTCAAGAGAAGTGGGGCCGCCATGGACAAGGGCACGACGGAACTGGTCGACCTCCTGGTCCTGCTCGGCATGGGCGCCGTCCTGCCGCTCGGCCTCGCGCTCGTCGACGAACCCGGACTGGCCCGGATCCGCCGGCTGTGGCCGCTCGCGGCCGTCCCCGGGGCGCTCTCGCTCTGGTTGCCGCGCGGCGCCCTCGCCACCGGCACCGCGGTCGTCTACGCCCTCGGCACCCTGGCCGTCGCCCTGCACGCACCCCGGCGACTGGCCCGGACCCGCTCCCTCGCCCCCGCCGAGGTCGCCGTGCTCACCGCACTCGCCGCCCCCTCGGTGGCCGGGGTCGCGCTGGTCGCCGAACGCTCCGGCTACCCGCTGTTCGGCTTCGAGCCGCACATCCTGGCGCTGACCGTCCCGCACTTCCACTACGCCGGATTCACCGCCGCGCTGATCGCCGGACTGGTCTGCCGGGCCTCGGAACCCGGCTCCCGAGCGGCCCGCTGCGCGGCCCTCAGCGTCCCCGCCGGCACCCTGCTGGTGCTCGCCGGGTACTTCCTCGGCAACTGGTGGCAGTTCGCCGGAGCCGTCGTCCTCAGCACCGGGATGTGGCTGGTCGGCCTGGTCAGCTGGCGCGAGCTGCGCCCCCGCACCGCGGACCGGACGGCCGCCCGGCTGCTCGCCGTCTCCTCCGCCGTCCTGGCGCTCACCATGCTGCTCGCCCTGTGGTGGGCGCTCGGCCGGGCCGCCGGACTCCCCCACCCCACCCTGGGCTGGATGGCCGCCACCCACGGCCTCGGCAACGCGCTCGGCTTCGCCCTCTGCGCGCTCCTCGCCTGGCGCCGGACCACCACCGCGGAGGACCCCCGATGAACGACTACAGCTACCCCGAGCAGGGCGCCAGCCGCACCGGCGAACTGCCCGCCGGCTACCGCCACCTGCGGCACCGGGCCCGCATCGGCCACGGCCGCGCCGCCCTGGACGTCGCCGGGGCCGCCCTGCTCGGCTGGCGGATGCACCGCCTGGCCGGCGTGCGGATCGACGCGGAGGCCGAGGAGGCCGCCCCGGGCGTCGCCGTCCGCTGCGCGATCGGCGTCGGCCCGCTACGGGCGGGCGCGCCCAACCGGGTGCTGGCCGCCATCAACGGCCCGGACCGGTACGGCTTCACCTACGGCACCAGGCACGGGCACCTCGGCCGGGGCGAGGAGACCTTCCTGGTCGAACTGGCGCCGGACGGGTCGGTCTGGTTCAGCGTCACCGCGTTCAGCCGACCGGTCGCCTGGTGGGCCCGGCTCGCCGGTCCGCTGTTCCCGCTCCTCCAGCACGCCTTCGCCCGGCGCTGCGGGCGGGTGCTGGCCTCGATCGCGGCGGACGCCGGATGACACCGACCGGCAAATGCGCTGGTCGGGCCGCACGGGCCTGCGGCATCATCGCCGGATGATGTCGATGCAGCCGGTCCTGGAGATGGACGCCCCCGACGATGACTTCGCGCTCTGGCCCACCGGAGCGTTCGAACCGTACGGATTCCTGGTGCTGGACGGGCGGCTGACCCCGCAGGACGTCGGCTCGGCGGTGTGGCGGATCGCCGCCGCCAACGGGGACGAGCCCGAGGGCGGCGAACCGCCCGACCCGCTGGAGGCCTTCCTGTCCGGGCTGCTCACCGGGGAGTACGCCATCGCCGCCGGCGGCTTCCGGGTGACGGACGACGCCACCGGCACCGTCTTCGGACCGGGCTGCTGCAACGGCCTGGAGGAGTGGCGCGACTGGCTGGAGGTGACGGACGGCTCGGGCGAGGGCTGGTTCGGCCACGACCCCTACGCCGCGGCCCGACGCGTCGACGGCACGGTGCGGTTGACGGTGGACACCAAGACCGCCGACAGCCCGGTGATCGAGCTGCCGGTGGCCGAGCTGCGCCGGCTGCTCGCCGGGGCCGAGCGGGACCTCCGGGACTTCGTCCGGCTGGCCGGGGACTGGGCCGAGCAGCAGATCCCCGACCATGCCGCGGCTCTCACCACCGCGCTGGCCCGGGCGTTGGCGCTGGAGCCCGCGCCGTGACCAGCTTCCGCACCCACCGGGCCCGGGTGCACGACACCGCCCTCCCCGTGTACCGCCGCCACAGCGCGCTGCGCACCTGCCTGACCGAGTTCGCCCCGTACGGCCTGCGGGCGACCTACCACCACCTCACCGTCAGCGCCCGGATGCCCCGGCTGCTGGAGGCCGACCCGGAGTCGCTGGTGCGGGCGGTGGAGGAACTGCACGAGGCGCGGCAGCTGTGGCTGGCCCGGGCGGAGCGGTACGCGGCGCAGCGGCGGGCGGAGAAGCGGGACCGGCGGCGGCCGCCGGCGCCGGCGTGGTGGAACCAGCCCTGGTGGACCTCGCCGGACGACGCCTGGCGCCACGATCCCTTCCTGCATCCGGCGTTGAGCCTGCCCGACTACGTCCGGCGGCAGAACGCGCTGATGGACGGGGCCGAACTGCCCGGCTGCCCGGCCTGCGGGGAGGAGGGGCCCGCGGTGGTGCTGTCGACCGGCCACGGCCGGGCCGAACTGTGCCGCTCCTGTGCCCGGGTGCTGGTGCCGTGTACGTGCGGCCGGTGGCACAGCTACGAGCAGGAACTGCGGGTCGGCTGGAGCCGGACCTGGCGGCGGGAGCACATGACTGGTACCGGCGAGCCCGACCCGCGGTGGCCCGCCCACCTGGGCGAGGCCCGGGTCCGGCGGCTGGGCGCGTACGAGGTGCTGCACCTGCCGCCGTCCTGAGCCCTGTCTCCGTCAGGCGTGGTGCGTGGGGACGGAGACCAGCAGGGCGTCGGTGTTCTGGACCCGGACCTCGAAGTGGTCGATGTCGCCCGGCTGCATGGCCGCGCCGCCGGTGGTGCGCAGCACGCCCGGGGCGCCGGGTTCGCCGTAGCCGTCCGACGGGACGCTCCAGGTGGTGACCGTCTGGTGCTCGCCGTTGTGCGCGACGGCGATCAGTCGGCAGGTCAACGGGCCCTGCACGCCGGAGAGTCGCAGGCTGACCTGGCTGCCCCAGGTCTTGCCGTCGACCCCGACGGTGGCCTTGGCGCCGGTGGCCGGGTCGGTGGCGCTGAACTGTTCGGCGACGGCGACCACCGCGGGCGTGGAGTCGGCGGTGAGCACCGCGGCCGTGACGGCCGGGCCGGCCGCGACCGCCGCGGTGGCGGCCAGGGCGAGCACCAGCCGCCGCACCCGGCCGCGCCGCCGGCCGGCCGTCACCTCGGCGACCAGTCGGTCCAGGACGCGCCCGTCCGGGGCCGGCGCGGGTTCGGCAGGGTCCAGTCCGGCGGTCTTCGCCGATGCCACGTACTCGGCCAACAGCGGCTCGACGAAGCTGAGTTGGTCCACCTGACCGGCACATTGCGGGCAGTCCGCCAGGTGCCGTTCGAAGGCGGTGCGCTCGGCGGGCTCCAGCAGGCCGAGGACGTACGCTCCGACGTCCAGGTGCGCGGAGCCGCCGGGCGGCCCTTCGGGCAGGCCGGGGGTGGAGTCGGGCCGGTCGGTCACGATGTCACTCCCCGTTCCTCCAGCGCGAGCCTGAGCGAGCGCAGTGCGTAGAACACCCTCGACCGGACCGTCCCGGCCGGGATGCCGAGTTCGACGGCCGCCTCCTTGGCGGTGCGGCCCTTGAGGTAGGTCTCGACGATGATCTCCCGGTGGGCGGGCGAGAGGTCGGCGAGCGCGTCGGCGACGGTCATCATCCGCAGCGCCTGGTCGATCTCGTCCTCGGCGGGCAGCTGTTCCAGGACCGCCGCGTCCACCTCGCGCGGGCGGGCACCGGCGCTGCGGTGGCCGTCGATGACGATCCGGCGGGCGACGGTGACCAGCCAGGGCCGCAGCGAGCCGGCCTGCGGGTCGAGCCGGTGGATGTTGCGCCAGGCCCGGACCAGCGTCTCCTGGACGACGTCCTCGGCGCGCTGCCGGTCCCCCGCGACCAGGTGGAGCACGAAGCCGAGGAGCGGACCGGCGTGCTCGCGGTACAGGGCCCGCATCAGCTCCTCGTCCGCGGCCCCCGTGCCGTACCCGGCCCGGCCGCCGCCGGGGTGCTCCTCGGTCACCACTTCATCGTTGCGCAACCGGGCCTCCCGGTCCAGGGTGGTCGGCGATCGACGGCATCAGTACCCCGGTGCCGGGGTACTGGGCTGCGGGGTGGGGGTGGCGGGCGCCGGAGTGGTGGCCGGCATCGCCTTGCCGCCGGTCGGGGTCACCGCGAACCACTGGCCGGCCACGCCCTCGCCCTTGGTGTCACCGGGCTTGCTGTCCGGCGAGTAGCGGTAGACCGGCCAGCCGTTGACGGTGACCTGCTTGGTGCCGTCGTCGCGGGTGAAGCTGCCGACCAGCTTGCTGTCGATGCCCTTGACCGTCACATCGCCGCCGGCGTGCTCGGGCGGCCAGAGGGAGGCGCAGCTACCGTTGCAGTAGGAGTCCGAGGGGTTGTTCTGGTCCTGGTCGAAGCGGTAGAGCGTGAAGCCCGCGCTGTCGGTGACGATGGTGCCGAGCTTGGGATCGTGGGCGGTCTGCAGGGTGGCGGCGGCCGGGGCGCCGGAACCGCTCGGCGGGCCGGGCGTGCTCGACTTGCCGGACCCGGAGGACCCGCAGCCGGCGATCAGGGCCGCCGCGGCGAGGCCGGAGGCGGCGAGCACGGCGGCCCGCCGGGTACGGGGGGTGCTGCTGCGCATGGGGAGCCTCCCGGGTCGGTGAACGGACTGGACACCCCTCTGTACGGACGGTGGCGGCCGGGTGCTCAATCCCGGGCCGCCCCCGGAATACCCCGGCGGGCATCACCGTTGTCGCGGGCACATGATCTGTACCGCCACCACCTTCGGAAGGGAAGGATCCGCGAGATGAGCAACATGGTCGAGCTGACCAAGGAGAACTTCGACGACATCGTCCCGGGCCCGGAGGGCAAGGACTTCGTCTTCATCGACTTCTGGGCCGGGTGGTGCGGGCCGTGCCGCCAGTTCGCCCCGGTGTACGAAAAGGCCGCGGAGCGCCACCCGGACCTCGTGTTCGCCAAGGTCGACACCGAGGCCCAGCAGGAGCTGGCCTCCGCGTTCGGCATCCAGTCGATCCCGACGCTGGCGATCATCCGCGAGGGCGTGCTCGTCTTCTCGCAGGCCGGCGCCCTGCCGGAGCCGGTGTTCGAGGACCTGATCGGGCAGGCCCGCAAGCTGGACATGACCGAGGTCAAGCGCAAGGTGGCGGAGGAGCAGGCGGCCGAGGGCCAGGCCTGAGCCGTCCCGCTCCGTTCTGTTCCGTTCTGTTCCGTTCTGTTCCGGGGCCCGGGGAGCCGCTGCTCCCCGGGCCCCGGCCGTGCGGTCCCGGCCCGCCGTCCGGCCGTCCGGAGGGCGGGAATCCGGAGGCGGGAATCCGGAGGCGGGAGTCCGGAGGCGGACCCTAGAGTCACCGGTGACGGATCCCCACCGTGGAAGGAGCGGTGCACCATGAGCACGTTCGTACTGGTCCCCGGGTTCTGGCTCGGCGCCTGGGCCTGGGACGAGGTGGCCGCACCGCTGCGCGCGGCCGGGCACGGGGTCCATCCGGTGAGCCTGCCGGGCCTCGCCGAACGGGCGGGCGAGCAGGGCGAGTTCGGGCTGGCGGAGCACATCGCGGACCTGGCCGGGCTGCTGGTGCGCGAGGACCTCTGGGACGTGGTGCTGGTCGCCCACAGCGGCGCCTGCGCCCCGGTGGGCGGGGTCGCGGACCGGCTGCCGGAGCGGATCCGGCGGGTGGTCCACCTGGACAGCGGCCCGATGGCCGACGGCACCTCGGTGTACGACCTGTGGCAGCCCGACTTCCAGGCGGAGGCCGACGCCACCGTGGTCGACGGCCGCCTCCCGATGCCCTCCTGGGAGTACATGGCCGCCCACGGTTCCAGCACCGAGGGCCTGGACCCGGCCGCGCTGGGGCGGATCCGCGCCCGGCTCACCCCGCAACCGGCCGGGACGTACCGGGACGCGCTGCGGCTGACCGGCGCCGGGGCGAAGCTGCCGCAGGCGCTGATCTCCTGCTCCTTCCCGCTGGAGCAGGTGCGGGCGCTGATCGCGGCCGGTCACCCGTGGTTCGCCGGGCTGGACGGGCCCAACTGGGAGCTGCGCGAACTGCCCACCGGGCACTGGCCGATGTTCTCCCGGCCGGCCGACACGGCGGCGCTGCTGGCGGAGCTCGCGGCGATCTGACCCGCTCCGCGTGTTCGCCCGCGGGCCCCGCCCCGGGCAGGATGGGGCCCATGCCGGCGGCCCGCGAAGCCGCCCCGGCGCGGACAGAGCACGCGGAACCTCGAGACCACGGAGGACGGGACATGACCAGCAGCACCGCCGAGGAGTACGACGTCATCGTCCTGGGCGCCGGCCCGACCGGCGAGAACGTGGCCGACCGGACCGTCGCCGCAGGCCTGCGCACGGTGATCGTGGAGGCCGAACTGGTCGGCGGGGAGTGCTCGTACTGGGCCTGCATGCCGAGCAAGGCGCTGCTGCGGCCGGTGGCCGCGCTCGACGACGCCCGCGCGGTCGGCGGCGCCCGCGAGGCGGTGGGCGGCGGGCGGCTGGACCCGGCGGCGGTGCTGGCCCGACGGGACTCCTTCGCCTCGCACTGGAAGGACGACGGCCAGGTGCAGTGGCTGCGGGACACCGGCATCGAGCTGGTCCGCGGCCACGGCCGGCTGGCCGGCGTGCGGACGGTCACGGTGGAGGCGGAGGACGGCACCGAGCGGATGCTCACCGCCCGGCACGCCGTCGCCGTGTGCACCGGCAGCCGGCCGGTGCTGCCGGCCGCCGTGGCCGGGCTGGCGGAGGCCCACCCGTGGACCAACCGGGAGGCCACCGGCTCGCCGACCGTCCCCGGGCGGCTGGCGGTGGTCGGCGGCGGGGTGGTCGGGGTGGAGATGGCCACCGCCTGGCGGGCGCTCGGCTCCGAGGTGGTCCTGCTGGTGCGCGGCGACGCGCTGCTGCCGCGGATGGAGCCCTTCGCGGGCGAGCTGGTCGCCGACGGGCTGCGGGAGGCCGGGGTGGACCTGCGCTTCGGCACCGAGGTGACCGCCCTGGAGCGCGGCGGAGCCGACGGACCGGTGGAGCTGACGCTCTCCGGCGGCGAGCGACTCACCGCCGACGAGGTGCTGTACGCGACCGGACGGGCCCCGCGCACCGCCGACATCGGGCTGGAGCAGGTCGGACTGCGGCCGGGCGGCTGGCTGGACGTGGACGACAGCTGCACCGTGCTGGGCGTGGACGGCGAGTGGCTGTACGCCGCCGGGGACGTCAACCACCGGGCGCTGCTCACCCACCAGGGCAAGTACCAGGCCCGGATCACCGGGGCGGCGATCGCCGCCCGCGCCCAGGGGCGCGCACTGGACACCTCGCGCTGGGGCGCGCACTCCGCGTCCGCCGACCTGGCGGGCGCGCCGCAGGTGGTGTTCACGCAGCCGGAGGTCGCGGCCGTCGGCCTGACCCTGGCCGAGGCCGAACGGCTCGGGCTGCGGGTCAAGGCCGTCGACCACGAGATCGGCAACGTCGCCGGGGCCTCGCTCTACGCCGACGGCTACCGCGGCCGGGCCCGGGCCGTCTTCGACCTGGACCGGGAGGTGATCGTCGGCGCCTGGCTGGTCGGCCCGGCCGTCGCCGAACTGCTGCACTCGGCCACCGTCGCGGTGGTCGGCGAGGTGCCGATCGACCGGCTCTGGCACGCCGTCCCCGCCTACCCGACGATCAGCGAGGTCTGGCTGCGGCTGCTGGAGGGCTGCCGGGAGTGAGCCTCCCCCCTCCCGGGGCGCGGCGCGGCGAGATGTGACCACCGGTGGACGGCGGGACACTGGCTGGTGGGGCGCGTCCGCCGCGCCCGGGGGCCGTCCCGGGGGGCCGTGCTCGTGATCAGGTGGTGTGAGGCATGACCGAGGTGTTGTTGGCCGTCGGAACCGAGAAAGGCCTCTTTCTCGGCCGCAGCCGCGACCGGCTGGACTGGGAGTTCAGCGGGCCGCACTTCCCGATGAACGCGATCTACTCCGTCTCCATCGACCGCCGCGAGGAGCGGACCAGACTGCTGGTCGGCGCCGACAGCAGCCACTGGGGGCCTTCGGTGTGGCGCTCCGACGACCTCGGCGCCAGCTGGTTCGAACCGCCGCAGCCGGCGATCCGCTTCCCCGAGTCCACCGGCGCCTCGCTCACCCGGGTCTGGCAGCTCCAGCCCGCCGGGCCGGAGGATCCCGGGGTGGTGTACGCGGGCACCGAGCCCGCCGCACTGTTCCGCTCCACCGACGGCGGCGAGACCTTCGCCCTGGTCGACTCGCTCTGGAACCACCCCCAGCGGCCCGAGTGGGGCGCCGGCTACGGCGGCCAGGGGCTGCACACCATCCTCACCGACCCGCGCGACCCGCAACGGCTGCTGGTCGCCGTCTCCAGCGGCGGCGTCTACCGCAGCAAGGACGGCGGGGACACCTGGGCGCCCTCCAACACCGGCCTGCGCGCCGAGTTCTTCCCGGAGGAGAAGCAGTACCCCGAGTTCGGCCAGTGCGTCCACAAGATCGCCCCGGACCCGGTCCACCCCGACCGGCTCTACCTGCAGAACCACGGCGGCGTCTACCGCAGCGACGACTGGGGCGAGAACTGGCGCTCCGTGGTGGACGGGCTGCCCGCCGAGTTCGGCTTCGCCGTCGCCGCCCACCCGCGCCGGGGCGACACCGCCTACCTGTTCCCGCTCGGCGGCTCGGACGACCGGATCCCGCCCGGCCGGCGCTGCCGGGTCTTCCGCACCACGGACGGCGGCACCAGCTGGCAGCAGCTGGCCAACGGCCTGCCGGGCGAGGACCACTACGGCATCGTGCTGCGCGACGCCCTGCGCACCGACGACGCCGACCCGGCCGGGATCTACTTCGGCAACCGGACCGGCGACGTGTACGGCAGCCGCGACGAGGGCGAGACCTGGTCGCTGCTGATCTCCCACCTGCCGGACGTGCTCTGCGTCCGTGCGGCGGTGGTGAGTTGAGCACCGCAGGCCGGTGACCCCGGCACGGGACGCAGCACCCCGCCGGACGGGACCCGCCGGTCGAAAACCTGTTGCCGGGACGCCCCGACCCGGTGAGCATGGGCCGCCGACGAACGATCTCGCGAAGTGGGGTGGGCCATGCCCGAAACGGACTGGGTGGTCAGGCACGACGGCGACGGCGTACCGGTGCTGCGGTACCAGGTGGGCGAGCGGGACGGGCGGCCGTGGGCCGACCTGCTGGAGGTGCTGGACGAATCGGCGGACGCCGCCGAGTACATCCGCGCCGAACTGCCCGGCTGGGTGGTCTCCGGCAGCCCCGAACTCGGGCAGCGACTGCTGGCGCGGGGAGCGACGGCCCTGCGCCACGCCCACACCTTCCGGCGGGACCTGCGCGCCGACCCGCCGCCCGCCGACTGGGCCGGGGTGCCACTGCGCGAGGGCCTGCGGGCGGTGCCCTGCGACCGCGCGCCCGAGGAGCTGTTGGAGTCCTGGCGGGCCGCCTTCGACCCCACCCACGTGGACCGCTTCCACGGCGACGACAACCGTGCCCTGGCCGAGCGCATCGGCCCGCTGCTGGCCGGGAAGGCCATCGGCCCGGTGCTGCCCTCCAGTCTGCTCGCCGTGGACGCCGAGGACCGGGTGGTCGGCGCCGCCGTGCTGACCGACCGGGACGGCCTGCCCTGGGTCGCCGAGGTGTTCCGCCACCCGCGGCGCGGCTACCGCGGCCTCGGCGCCGACCTGCTGCGCCGGGCGGTCGCGGACGCTGCCGGGCGCGGGCTGGCCGACGTGCACCTGGTGGTCACCGAGGGCAACCCGGCCCGCCGGGTCTACGAGGCGCTGGGCTTCCGGCTGCGGGAGACCTCGCTGACCGTGATCGTGCCGGACAGGGCCTAGGTGTACTGACCGCGTGATCGACGCCTCCCCCGACTGCCGAAAACGCGCTGGTCGGAGCCGCTGTGTAGGCTCATCCGTCATGGCGAGGGTGACACGGGACGATGTGGCGCGGGTGGCGGGGACGTCCACGGCGGTCGTGAGTTATGTGATCAACGACGGTCCGCGTCCGGTGGCACCGGCGACCCGGGCCCGGGTGCTCGCCGCGGTGGAGGAGCTCGGCTACCGGCCCAACCGGGTCGCCCAGGCGATGGCCCGGCGGCGGACCGACCTGCTCGGGATGGTCGTGCCGGACGCCCGTCAGCCCTTCTTCGCCGGGCTGGCCCACGCCGTGGAGCAGGCCGCCACCGAGCACGGCCGGCTGCTGCTGATCGGCAACTCCGACTACGCCGACGAGCGCGAGGCGCACTACATCCGAGCCTTCCTCGGGATGCAGGTGGACGGCCTGATCCTGGTCACCCAGGACCCGGCCGCCCCCGGACTGACCGGCTTCGACTCGGCTGACGGCACCCCGGTGGTGCTGCTGCACCACCGTACGGAGAGCGCCGGCGGCGTGGCCGTGGTGGCGGACGACGAGGGCGGCGCCCGTGAGGTGGTCCGCCACCTGCTCGGCCACGGCCACCCCGAGGTGCACTGCTTCGGCGGCACCCTGGCGCTCAGCCCGCTCGACCCGGTCACCGGGCGGACGGCCGGCTGGGCCGCGGCGCTGGCCGAGGTCGGGCTGTCCACCGACGGGCGGCTCACCCCGGCGCCCTTCGACCGGGTCCGGGCGCACGCCGAGGCACTCACCCTGCTCGGCCGGCCCGACCGGCCGTCCGCGGTGTTCTGCGCGACGGACGACCAGGCGATCGGCCTGCTGCGGGCCGCCGACGACCTCGGCATCCGGGTGCCGGAGGACCTCGCGGTGGCGGGTTTCGACGACATCGCCGAGGCGGTGATCGCCGGACCGGCGCTGACCACCGTCACCACCGCCCAGGACGAGATGGCCCGGGCCGCGGTGGACCTGGTGCTCGGCGGGGCGGAGCACCGCGCCGCCGGGGCCCGGACCTTCCCGGCCCGGCTGGTGGTGCGGCGCTCCTGCGGCTGCCCGGCCGGATCCGCGGCCCGACAGCCCTGAGCCGTAGGTCAGTTCAGCTGGAAGGCCGTGCGTCAGTTCAGCTGGAAGTCGGCCTCGACCGGGTAGTGGTCGCTGGGCGCGTTGGTGTCCGGCGAGCCCGGCGCCCAGCCGGCCTGCGGGTCGAAGTCGACCTTCACGGTGGACATCGAGGCCGGCACCGGGCGGCCCGGGGCGTTGAGGTAGCCGATGTAGTCCAGGTCGTCCCGGTAGTCGGTCGGGAAGGTCTCCACGCCCGCCATGTACTGGCACCAGGAGGAGACCGGGCAGTCCATGGTGGTGCGGGCCTGGTTCGGGTCGGTGGCCGGGGTGCCGAGCACGCCGTTGACCGCGTTCTGGGCGTTGGTGTAGTCGCCGCGGCCCTGGCCGTGGAAGTACTCGACGTTGAGGTCGCCGCCGATCAGCACCGGGGCGCTGCTGCCGACGATGCCGTCGACCCAGGCGCGGATCTCGGCGAGCTGGCCGAGCCGGGTGGACTGGGTGGTGTCGGTGGAGGTGTCGGCCTCGTCGGCCTGGAGGTGGGTGCCGACCACCCAGGCGGTGCGGCCGTTCTTGTTCACCCGCACCAGCGCCGCGCCCTTGTTGGCGTGGTAGTCCCAGGTGCCGTAGGTGGAGTTGCTGAACACGTGGGCGTACTGGGCGGTGATCGGGTACTTCGAGAGGATCATCGTGCCGCCGTTGATGACGAACCACGAGCTGGAGCAGTTGCCGCTGACGCCCGTCCAGCCGCCGCCGGAACAGGTCTGGCCGACCACCGGGGTGCGGTAGGGGTAGAGGTCGGCGAGCTTGGCGTTGATGTCGGCGGTCGAGCTGTTGTTGAACTGCTCGTCCAGGACGACCACGTCGGCGTTGTGCTGCCGGACGATCTGCTCGATCACCGGGGTGCGGCGGGCGGCCTGTTCGTTCTGGGTGCTGTCGACGACGGCGGTGCCGAGGTCGACGTTGAACGCGAAGACGGACAGCGTGGTGGGGCTCGCCGCGGTGGTGGCGGAGGCGCTCGGGGCGGTGCCGCCGAGCAGCAGTGCGGCGGCGGCCGCCGAGGTGAGGGCGGTGGCCGTGCGACGCGAGAGCATGGGCGTTCTCCTGGGGGTCCGTCAATCCGGTGGGCCCGGGCGGGCCGGGGTGACCGGCCGCCGGGGATTGGCGGGGGAACGCTAGCTACTGCCCGGTACTTCGGGAAGAACGCCAGGCGATCAGTTGCGATCGCTCCTGTGGCGGCGAGATGTCTGTACAGGTCAGGGCCGTCGACCGACAAGATGTCTGTACACCCTTGCACCGGAGGCCCACAGGCGGGTGACGGCCCGTCAGCCGTCCGACAGTTCGTCCGCGAGCAGGTCCATCAGCAGGTTGTCGTGCCAAGTGCCGTCCGAACCGCGCTCGTACTGGCGCATGGTGCCGACCGGGCGGAAGCCGACCTTGGTGTAGCAGCGGATCGCGGCGAGGTTGTCCACGGCCGGGTCGATCACCAGCCGGTGGTAGTGGCGTTCGTGCACCAGGTGCCGGGCCATGGTGCGCACGGCGTCGGTGCCCAGGCCCAGGCCGTGCACCGAAGGGTCCAGGAAGATGTCCATCCCGGCGTGCCGGTACTCGTCGTCGTTCTCGGCGTACCACTGCACGGCGCCGACCACCCGGCCGCCCACGTCGATCGCGAAGGTCTCGGTGTCGGGCGATTCCAAGTCCCTCGCGACCTCGTCGACCAGGTCGTCACCACCCCGCCAGCGGGCGAACACCTCGGGCGTGCTGCGGATCGCCACCAGCGCCGGGATGTCGTCGGCGGTGGCCGGGCGGAGGGTGACCAGGGTGCCGTGCAGAATCGTCCCCATATGGGGCATGTTGGCACGGAAAGCCGCCCCGGTCGAGCGATTTGCCGGGCGCCCCGGGCGGGCGCCGGGGCCGCCGGTCGGGGTGGGGCGCCGGGGTGGATCGGGGGCGGACCCCGGGGTGGGGCGGGCTACCCGGCGGGCCGGGTCCGGTCGCCGAGCGGGCCGAGCCAGACTGCGGTGACGGCACTGACGTAGCGGGCGCCGCAGTGGTCGTCCGGGACGACCAGCTGCGGGCCGGCCGCGTCCAGCGGGGCGCCGTCCATGCTGGTCGCGAGCAGGATCCGGCGGCCGCCGAAGTCCGGGTCGATCTCGGCCCAGGAGACCACCGCCCGGTGGCCGTCGGCGCCGACCACGTTGAGCAGGAAGCGCAGTCGCTGCTTGCGGCCGGAGAAGTCGATCCGGGGGCGGGCGGCGAGCAGGACGTCCAGCAGGGCCGGGCCCTCGTAGCCGTGGCGCTGCTCACCCTCGGTCAGGCAGTCGAAGCTGACCTCGACCCGGTGCGCGGGGAGGGCCCGCAACTGCTCGACGGTCAGCTCGGCCGGCTCGTCGAGGTGGCCGTGCAGCCGGACGGTGGGCCTCGTCGGGGTCACGCCGGATCTCGCCGGGGTCATGGCGCTCCTTCCTCCCGGGCCGCGCCACCGCGGCCCGGGAGGAGGACTACCCGAGGGGGAGCTCCGACATTCGCAGTTGCGGCGCTGAATGGCCCCCTTCAGCGGCAGCTGCGATGGCATGGCCGACTTTCAGCTCGCACCTGCGATGCCGGTCGCGGGGTGCGCCGGAGGAGAAGGCCCGGCGCGCCCCGCACACCGATTGAAGCAAGGCGGCAATCGGGTGGACCACTGGTTCCGAGCACCGGTCGCGCGGCCCTCCACTGGATGATCCGACAAGAAGATTCACCGTTGCTCCGCTGGCATTTACGATGCCCGTGCGCCAGTAGGCCTCTCATCTGCGAGAGAACCAAGGCGCGAAGCGCCAAGGCGACACCCGGGCGAGAGCGAGCGAGAGATGATCGTCGGCGACCTGCTGAACCTCGACGACCTGTCCATCCGATTGGCCTGGGGCACGCCCGACCTGCTCGACCGCCCGGTCACCGGCGTGAGCTCCACCGACCTCCAGGACCCGGCCCGCTACCTCCAGCCCGGCGAGCTCGTGCTCACCGGCCTGGTCTGGTGGCAACCCGCCGACGCCTCCGGCGCGCTGCGCTTCGCCACCGCGCTGCGCAGCGCCGGAGTGGCCGCCCTGCTGGCCGGCGAGGGCACCCACGGCAGCATCCCGGACGGCCTGGCCGAGGCCTGCCGCACCCACGGCATCCCACTGCTCGCGGTGCCCGCCGGGGTGAGCTTCCGGGCCGTCACCGACCGGGTCTACCTGCGACTCTGGGGCGATCTGCGGGCCGGGGCGCAGGACACCGCGGCGATTCCGGAGACCGTCCGGAGCGAACTGCTCGACCTGATCCGTGCCGAGGCCGGGCCCGACGAGGTGCTGGCGCACGCGGTCGGCCGGCTGGGGCTGCCCGACTGCTCGATCGCCACCGCCGGCGGACGGCCCGTCGCCGGTGTCCCGATCATCCCGACCGCGGGCGCTCGGGGCGGTCGGGGCGGCCAGGGCAGTCGGGGCGGTCGGGGCACTCGGGGCGGTCAGGGCGGACCGGACGGCCACGGCGGGATCGGGCTGCCGGTCGGGCCGCAGGACGGCTCCCCCTTCGACGGCTGGCGGCTGCGGGCCCACCCCCACACCCCGGCGGTCGAACCGGCGATGCAAGGCCTGGCCGAACTGCTCGCCCCGCTCGCCGCCCGCGCCCGGGCCGCGGCGGGCGCCCGACGGCGGGCCGCCGGGCGGCTGCTGGACGCCCTGACCGACGATGCCGGACTCGCCGAGCCGCTCGCCGCCTGCGGGCTGGCCGAGGCCGGCCCACTGGTGGCCGTCACCGCGCGGATCGAACCCGGCCGCGCCGGCGACGAGGCCCCCGCCGACTGGGCGGCCCACGCGCTGGCCGAGGCGCTGCAACCGCTGGGCGCACCCCACGCGGCGGGCACCGACCGCACCGGGCTGACCGCCGCGCTGGTGGCCGCGCCCGTGGAGCGGGTCGCCGAGCGGCTGCGCCGGGCCCGGCCCGCGCTCCAGGCCCGGCTGACCGGCCGGCGCACCCTGCGGATCGGCGTCGGCCCGGCCGCCCCGCCCGCACCCCAGCCACTGCGGGCGGCCCTGGTGCAGGCCCGGTACGTGCTGGCGGACGCGAGCGGACCGGTCGGCAGCGCCGCCGAACTGGACTCCCTGGACGGGCTGCTGCGCGGCATCCCGCCCGAGGTGACGGCCGCCTTCCACGCCCGGCTGCTGGCCCCGCTCGCCGCCCACGACGCGGAGAACACCGTCTCGCTGCTGGGCACCCTGACAGTGTTCCTGGACCACGACGGCTCCTGGGCGCGGACGGCGGAGTCCCTGCACATCCACGTCAACACGGTGCACTACCGGATCCGCCGGATCGAGGAGCTGACCGGCCGCAACCTGGCCCGGCTGCGGGACCGGATCGACCTGCGGGCGGCGCTGCTGTGCGCGCCGGGGGCGGCTACCCGGTGATCGGCCGGCCGGCGAGCAGTTCCCGGACGTACGCCATGTGCGTGGAGGCGCAGCAGATCAGCACGGGTTCGTCGCGTGCTCCGGCGTCGCGCGCCCGGCGGGAATGGTCAGACACGCCCTAAGGCGTTTCGTCCTGGCGCAGACGGGCGCTGACCGCGCCGAGGCCCTCGGCGAGGACGGCGAGCTGTTCGCGGGTGAGCACGTCGATCAGCAGCTCGCGCACCAGGGCGACGTGGCCGGGGGCGGCCTGGCGCAGGGTCTCCCGCCCGTGGTCGGTGAGTTCGGCGATGACGCCGCGCACGTCGCTGGGGCAGGAGCGGC
Source organism: Kitasatospora sp. NPDC030952 (assembly GCF_055571335.1). Lineage (NCBI taxonomy): Bacteria > Bacillati > Actinomycetota > Actinomycetes > Kitasatosporales > Streptomycetaceae > Kitasatospora > Kitasatospora sp. NPDC030952. The sequence continues at coordinate 167,153 of NZ_JBVIFM010000017.1, read as the reverse complement.
GGCCGACCAGGCCCATCCGTTCCAGCTGGGTGACCTGGTAGGTGAGGCCGCTCTTGGAGGTGACCAGCTTGTCGGCGAGTTCGGTCATCCGCAGCGAGTCGCCGGGGGCGGCGGAGAGGTGGACCAGGATCTCGTACTGCTGGTGGGAGAGGCCGGAGTCGTCCTTGAGCTGGCGTTCCAGCCGCCGGTTGAGCAGATTGCTCGCGACGACGAAGCCCCGCCAGGCGGCCATCTCGTCCTGGTCGAGCCAGCGGGGTTCGTTCAGTGAGGACATGGAGCGGAGTCTACTCCTGTTGTTCAAATTCGAACGAAGGTGTACCGTCCCGAGATAGAGGTTCAAATTTGAACTACTCACTGGTTCCCTTGAGGAGGACGCCATGAGCACCGCGGCCCCCGAGCGCATGCCCGCCCTGTACCTGTCGCACGGCGCGCCGCCACTCGCCGACGACCCGATCTGGCCGGGCGAGCTGGCCGCCTGGTCCGCCGACCTGCCGCGGCCCAAGGCCGTCCTGATGGTCTCCGCCCACTGGGAGGAGGCCCCGCTGGCCGTCGGCGCCGTCACCACCGTCCCGCTGGTCTACGACTTCTGGGGCTTCCCGGAGCACTACTACACGGTCCAGTACGCCGCCCCCGGCGCGCCGGAGCTGGCCGAGCGCGTGCGCAAGCTGCTGCGCGCCCCCGGCACGCCCGTCCAGGACATCCCCGACCGCGGACTCGACCACGGCGCCTACGTGCCGCTGGTGGAGATGTTCCCGGCGGCCGACGTCCCGGTGCTGCAGATCTCCATGCCCACCCTGGACCCCCAGCGCCTGCTGGAGATCGGCCGCCGGCTCGCCCCGCTGCGCGACGAGGGCGTGCTGATCATCGGCAGCGGCTTCTTCACCCACAACCTGCGGGCGCTCAGCCGCGACGGCCGGATCACCTCGGTGATGGCCGAGTTCGACGACTGGGGCAGGCGCGCCCTGGACGCCCACGACCTGGACGCGCTGCTCGACTTCGAGCACAAGGCCCCGGCCGGGCGCCTCGCCCACCCGCGCACCGAGCACTTCGCCCCGCTGTTCGTCACCCTCGGGGCCGGCGAGGCCGACCTCGGCAGCCAGCGCAGCGTGATCGACGGGTTCTGGATGGGGCTGGCCAAGCGGTCGATCCAGCTGGGCTGAACGGGTGGCCGGGTCATCGGGCGCACTCGATCGGGTGCGCTACAGGGCGCAGCAGGTGAAGCGCTCGCCGATGTGCTCGGGCTGCTCGATCTCGTCCACCAGGGCGACCGCGTAGTCCGGCACCGAGATCCGGCTCTGCCCCGCGGCGTCGGTGAGCAGCTGCTCCAGGCCCGTCCGGTAGCGGCCGGTCCGCTCCCCCGGGCCGATCTCGGCGGCCGGGCTGAGCACCGTCCAGCGCACGTCGGAGACCGTCCGGTAGTAGTCCAGGGCCGCGCCGTGGGCGTGCATGATCTGCAGGATCGGCTCCGGCAGGCCCGGGATGTCCCAGACCCGCACGCCCGGCGCGGTCTCCAGGCTGCCCGCACCGCCGACCGCGACCAGCCGGGGCGCGTCGCCGGCGAGCGCCCGCAGGCCCTCGACCAGTGAGCGGGCGGCGGGTTCGATCAGCGCCAGGTGGCCCGGGCCGTCGCCGCCGCCGACGGCGCTGACCAGGACGTCCCGGCCGGCCGCCACCCGGGCCACGTCGGCCGGGTCCAGCACGTCGCCGCGCTCCACGGCGGCGGCCGCGCCCCGGTAGCGGTCCGGCTCGCGGACCACGGCGGTGACCTCGTGCCCGCGGGCCGCCGCCTCCGCGACGACGGCGCTGCCGATGGTGCCGTTGGCGCCGATCACGGCGATTCTGGCCATGGGGTACCTGCCTGGTGCTCGGAGGCGTCGCCTCGTTGGTGTCAGACAGGGTCGATTATCGGCCGGACCCTCGGCGAAGGCCCGGCCACGTGTCCAGGGACTCGGGCGGTGGTGCGGAGCTCAGGCGGCGCCGGTGGCGATCCGCTCGGCCTGGCTGCGCTCCACGCACAGCTCGTTGCCCTCCGGGTCGGCCATGGTGACCCACCCGGTGCCGTCCGGGCGGCGCTGGTCCGACACCACGGTGGCGCCCAGGGCGAGCAGGCGCTCCACCTCCTCGTCACGGCTGCGGTCCTGCGGCTGGAGGTCGAGGTGGACCCGGTTCTTCACCGACTTGCCCTCGGGCACCTGGATGAAGAGCAGCGAGGCGCCGGCGGAGTTCACCACCGCCTCAGGGTCCCCCGGGTTGTCGTCCTCGGCGACGGTGCCGTCCAGCACCTGCGCCCAGAAGTCCGCGAGGGCGAACGGGTCCGCGCAGTCGATCGTCACGTGTCGTACCAGAGAAGCCATGCACCCACTCTCACCCGCGCCGATCGACCGTGTCCAGCCTTTTCCGGGAGTGCCGGTGACCGTCCTTCGGGTACGGCGGGAAGGCCGGAACGATCTCCGTGAGGGCGTAGCCGCTCTTCTCCGCGACCCGGCAGGAGGAGTGGTTGTCGCCCTCGTGCAGCAGGTCGATCCGGAGCAGGCCGTCCCCGGCGAAGACCTCGAAGGCCCAGCGGGTGAGACCCTCCACCGCGCGCGGGGCCACGCCCCGGCCGCGCGCCGCGGCCACCGTCCAGTAGCCCACCTCGGCCCGCTCCCGGCCCGGGGCGCCGCGCTTGAGCACCACGTTGCCGACCAGTGCGCCGGCGTCCAGGACGGCGAAGGCGTACCGGGTGCCGGCGGCCCGGCCCTCGTACTGCACGGCCAGCCAGTGGGCGGCCTGTTCGGCGTCCCGCACCGGGGACCGGGTGAAGCGGCGCAGCGTCTCGTCCCGGTAGGCCTCGATCAGGGCCGGGGCGTCGGCGTCCTCGAAGGGGCGCAGCAGCAGGCCGTCCGCCGTCGGACGGGTGGTCAGGTGGTTCACAGGTGGTCTCCCGCTCTGGTCCGTTTGCGATCCCTACGGACGAGCCGCCGGTGCCCCGCGGTTGCGGCTTGACCCTGACGCTGGCGGCAGGGTCGGAGGCTGGCCCCATGAGCGGAGAGAACGAAGCGGGAACGGGTCGGGTCGTGGTGGTCACCGGGGGCGGGACGGGGATCGGGCGGGCGACCGCGTGGGCCTTCGCGGCCGAAGGGGCCCGGGTGGTGGCGGTCGGGCGGCGCCCCGGACCGCTGGCGGAGACGGCGGCCGCGTACCCCGGGCTGATCGAGCCACTGGTCGCGGACATCACCGCGCCGGACGCCCCGGAGACGGTCGTCGGTGCGGCCGTGGAGCGGTACGGGCGGCTCGACGTGCTGGTCAACAACGCCGGCATCGTGCACAGCGAGCAGCGCCTGGGCAGTTACGAACGGGCCGGCGTGGAGCGGCTGTTGGCCACCAACCTGATCGCCCCGGTGCTGCTCGGACAGGCCGCGGTGCCGGCGCTGAGCGCGAGTCAGGGGGTGGTGGTCAACGTGAGCACAGCCGTCGGACAGCGCGGCTGGCCCACCAACTCGGTGTACGCGGCGGGCAAGGCGGCGCTGGAGACGATCACCCGCAGCTGGGCGGTCGAACTGGCACCGCGCGGCATCCGGGTGGTCGCGGTGGCGCCCGGGGCGATCGACACCCCGATCGGCGAACACTCCGGCTTCAGCCCCGAGCAGTCGGCGGCGATCCGCAAGTGGCAGTTGGAGATCACCCCGCTGAGCCGGATCGGCCGGCCCGCCGAGGTGGCCTGGGCGATCACCCAACTGGCCTCGCCGCAGGCGTCGTTCGTGACCGGCGTAGTGTTGTCCGTGGACGGGGGCGCGCTGGTGGCCTGAGGAGCTGGTGGCCTGAGGAACGGACGGGGGGAGCCGCGGTGCGGATCGGTGAACTGGCACGGCGGACGGGCAGTACCGCCCGGGCGCTGCGGCACTACGAACAGGCCGGGCTGATCGAGTCCGAGCGGGCCGCCAACGGCTACCGGGAGTACTGGGATTCGGCGGTCCCGCGGGTCCGCAACATCCGTACCCTGGTCGCCGCCGGGCTCACCATGGAGGACCTCCGGCCACTGCTCGGCTGCCTCGACGGGGACGTGCTCTCCCGGCCGCCGTCCGAACGGGTGCTGGGGATCGTCCGGGAGCGGCTGGCGGCCCTGGAGCGCCGGATCGCCGCCCAGACCGAGGCGCGGGACCGACTGACGGCCGCCCTGGCGGCGGCCGAGCGGATGCGTTCGGACGGGTGACACCCCCGATCGGGGGTGTGCACGCGGTCCACCGGAGAGGACAGTGGGCGCATGCAGATTCCACTCTCCGTGATGGACTTCCTCGACCGGGCCGAGCTGGTCTACGGCGACCGGGTCGGGATCGTCGACGAACCGGTGCAGCCGGCCGAATCCTGGGGCGACCTCAGCTACCGGCGGGTCGCCGAACTCGCCCGGGCCCAGGCCGCCGGACTGGACCGGCTCGGCGTCGGGCCGGGCGAGCGGGTCGCGATCGTCTCGCACAACTCGGCCCGGCTGCTCACCTCCTTCTTCGGGGTGAGCGGCCACGGCCGGGTGCTGGTGCCGGTCAACTTCCGGCTGCGGGCCGAGGAGGTCGCGTACATCGTCGAGCAGAGCGGCGCCTCGGTGCTGCTGGTCGATCCCGAACTCGCCGACCCACTGCACGGAGTGGTGGCCAAGCACAGGTTCGTACTCGGCGCGGACAGCGACGCCCTGCTGTACGACTTCGCCAACCCGCCCCGCCGGTACGCGATCTCCGAGAACGACACCGCCACCATCAACTACACCAGTGGAACCACCGCCCGCCCCAAGGGCGTTCAGCTCACCCACCGCAACGTCTGGCTGAACGCCACGCTGATGGGCCTGCACTACGGCGCGAACGACCGGGACGTGTACCTCCACACCCTGCCGATGTTCCACGCCAACGGCTGGGGCCTGCCGTTCTCGCTCACCGGGCTCGGCGCCCGGCACATCGTGCTGCGCAAGGTGGACGGCACGGAGATCCTGCGCCGGGTCGAACGGCACGGGGTGACCTTCCTGTCCGGCGCGCCCGCCGTGGTGCAGATGGTGCTGGACGCGGCCGCCGACTGGGACGGCCCGGTGCCCGGCCGGGACCGGGTGCGGATGATCGTGGCCGGCGCGCCGCCGCCGACCGCGGTGGTGCAGCAGGTCGAGGAGCAGCTGGGCTGGGAGTTCATGCAGCTCTACGGCCTGACCGAGACCTCCCCGATCGTCACCGTCAACCGCTCCCGCGCCGAGTGGGACGCCCTGCCGGCCGCCGAACGGGCCGAGAAGCTGGTGCAGGCCGGCGCCCCGGCGCTCGGCACCCGACTGCGGGTCGACGCCCAGGGCGAGGTGCTGGTCCGCTCCAACACCGTGCTGGACGGCTACTGGCAGCAGCCGGAGGCCACCGCCGAGGCGCTGCGCGACGAGTGGTTCCACACCGGCGACGGCGGAACCCTCACCGACGGCCAACTGACCATCTCCGACCGGAAGAAGGACGTCATCATCAGCGGCGGGGAGAACGTCTCCTCGATCGAGGTGGAGGACTGCCTGTACAGCCACCCGGCGGTGGCCGAGGTCGCGGTGATCGGGGTGCCGCACGAGAAGTGGGGCGAGACGGTCAAGGCGCTGGTGGTGCTCCGGGAGGGCCAAGCGGCCGTCACCGAGGCCGAGTTGATCGCGCACTGCAAGCAGCGGCTGGCCGGCTACAAGTCGCCCACCTCGGTGGAGTTCCGGGCGGAGCTGCCGCGCACGGCCACCGGGAAGCTGCAGAAGTTCCGGCTGCGCGAGCCGTACTGGAGCGGGCGGGAGCGGCAGGTCAACTGACGAGCCCTGCCTCGCGTGCGGCGAGGGCGAGTTCGGTGCGGTTGCGGACGCCGAGCTTGTGCATCGCGGACTTGAGGTAGCCGGTCACGGTGTTGCAGGTCAGGCCCAGGTGGGCGGCGATCTCCGGGTTGGTCCGGCCGGTCGCCGCCCAGCGCAGCACCTCGTGCTCGCGCCGGGTCAACGGGCTCGCCGGTGGTGTCCGTCGGGGTTTCGCACGGTTCCAGGCCGCCGCTCCGGCCAGCGCCCGGGTGGCGGCCGCGGCCAGCTTGCCGACGGCGGAGATCCGGACGTCCCCGAACGGCACCACGGTGCGCAGCGAGGCGTACACCACGCCGTGCACGGTGTCGCCGTCCAGCAGCGGGACGGTGAGCATCGCGTACAGGTCGTCGGCGGCCACGGCCGCGTCGTACTGGTGCGAAATGGTCGTCGCCGCACGGTAGTCGGGCACCCAGGTGGGCGCGCGCTCGGCCAGCGCCCGGCCGCCGAGGCCCAGGCCGGCCGGGACGGGAACGTCGTGCAGCAGGTCCGCCCGGGTGCCCGCCCAGTGCCGCAGCACCATGCCCTCGCTCCCGGCGTCACCCCCGGGCAGCGGCTCGGGCACACCGACCAGGCCGACGTCCACGCCGCACTCGGCCACCACCCGGCGGGCGAGGTCGCCGAGCACGGCGCGCCGCACCAGCTCGGCGGCGCGCGCGGCGAGTTCGGGGTCGTCGGGGGCGCCGTTCGGCACGGCGGTGAGGGGGTCCACGGCCCTGGTCATCGCGGAATTGTCACATGCGTCGGGGCCGGTGGCGAGAGTTCTGACGTGCGTGTTCCCCGGATCGGCGGGCGCCGGCGCCGGTCGGGGCGTAGGGTGCGGCCGCAGGCTACCGGCGGGTAGCAACTGCCCTGACCGGAGAAGGGGAAACCGATGACCGACCCGAACGCCCCGGACGACGTCCTGCACGGCCTGCTGGCCGACCTGCGGGCCGAGAGCGCCGTCCTGGACGCGCTGGTGGCCGAGCTGCCCGCCGAGGGCTGGGCCGGGCCCACCCCCGCCGAGGGCTGGACGGTCGCGCACCAGATCGCCCACCTCGCCTGGACCGACGACTGGACGGCACTGGCCGCCCGCGACCCGGAGGGCTTCACCGCCTCGCTCGGCGGCCGCTTCACCGAGCTGCTGGCCGCCGGGGCCGACCCGGTCGAGGAGGGCGCCCGGGAGGGCGCGGCCGCCGAACCCGCCGCCCTGCTCACCCGCTGGCGGGCCGGCCGGCAGGAGGCACAGGCCGCTCTGGCCGCCGCCCCCACCGGCGTCCGGCTGCCCTGGTTCGGCCCGCCGATGAAGCCCGCCTCGATGGCGACCGCCCGGCTGATGGAGACCTGGGCGCACGGCCAGGACGTCGCGGACGCGCTCGGCGCGACCCGGGAGCCCACCGCCCGGCTGCGGCACATCGCCCACCTGGGCCTGCGCACCCTCGGCTTCGCCTTCGCCGCCCACGGCCTGCCCGCGCCGGAACACCCGGTACGGCTCGAACTGACCGCGCCCGACGGGGGTTCGTGGGCCTTCGGCCCGGCGGACGCGACCGACGTGGTGACCGGCCCGGCCCTGGACTTCTGCCTGCTGGTGACCCAGCGCCGCCACCGCGACGACCTCGCCCTGACCGCCACCGGCCCGGTCGCCACCGCCTGGCTGCCGATCGCCCAGGTCTTCGCCGGGCCTCCTGGCAAGGGGCGGACGGCCTCCAGCGCCTGAACGGCCCCGGGCCGGGGCCTGACCTGAGCGGGCTGGTGCGCTACCCCGACTGAGTGGTTCAGTGAGTGGTCCAGGGCTGCGGCGGCCTCAGAGCCCGATCCGCAGCGGGGTGAGCCGGGTGGCGATCAGGTTGGTGGCGCCGCGGTCGCGTTCGATGTGGCCGTGCACCAGCAGGCCGGCCCGGTCGAGGGCGGTGCGGCGCTGGGACTCCCAGACCGGGCGGTTGCAGATCACGTTGATCAGGCCGGTCTCGTCCTCCAGGCTGAGGAAGAGCACCCCGCCGGCCGTCGGCGGGCGCTGCCGGTGGGTGACCAGGCCGCCGACCACCACCGCCGTTCCCGGTGGCACGTCCGGGAGTTGGGCGGCGCTGAGGGCGCCGCCGCGGTCCAGGTGGGCGCGCAGGTGCTGGAGCGGGTGGCTGGTGGCGGAGGTGCCGGTGGCCCACAGGTCGGCGATGGTCTCCTCGACCGGGCTCAGGCCGGGCAGCTCCGGGGCCTCGGTGCCGGGCGTGGTGCCGGGGAGCAGGTCGGCCGAGATCCCGGCGAACGCGCCCGCCGCCCACAGTGCCTGACGCCTCGTCAGGCCGAAGCAGTCGAAGGCCCCGGCCGTCGCCAGCGCCTCCAGGACGGGCGCGGGCAGGCCGGTGCGGCGGGCGAAGTCCTCCAGGTCGGCGTACGGCTGCCCGGCCGCGATCGCCTCGGCCTGCGGGGCGCCGATGCCGCGCACCGTCTCCAGGCCGAGCCGGATGGCCGGTTGCGGCCGGCCGGCGGTCAGCGGGGGCGCGGGCGTCGGGCCCCGGTAGGGCTCCAGGGTGGGGCGCGGTCCGCTGGCGTTGACGTCCACCCCGCGCACCCGGACGCCGTGCCGCCGTACGTCGGCGACCAGGCTGAGCGGCGAGTAGAAGCCCATCGGCTGGTTGGCCAGCAGGGCGCAGGTGAAGGCCGCCGGGAAGTGGTGCTTGAGCCAGGCGCTGGCGTACACCAGGTAGGCGAAGCTGATCGCGTGGCTCTCCGGGAAGCCGTAGTTGGAGAAGGCCTCGATCTTGCCGTAGACGTCCTCGGCGACCTCGGACGGGATGCCGCGCTCGGCCATCCCACTCAGCAGCCGTTCGCGCAGCCGGGCGACCCGCTCGTGGGAGCGCTTGGCGCCCATCGCCTGGCGCAGCCGGTCGGCCTCGGCGGGGCTGAACCCGGCGCAGTCGATGGCGAGTTGCATCATCTGCTCCTGGAACAGCGGCACCCCGAGGGTCTTGCCGAGGGCGTTCTCCATCAGCGGGTGCGGGCAGCCGGGCGGTTCCACCCCGGCGCGGCGGCGCAGGTACGGGTGGACGGAGCCGCCCTGGATCGGGCCGGGGCGGATCAGTGCGACCTCGACCACCAGGTCGTAGAAGTGGTCCGGCTTGAGTCGGGGCAGGGTGGCCATCTGGGCCCGGGACTCGACCTGGAAGACGCCGACGGTGTCGGCGCGGCGCAGCATCGCGTACACGCCCTTGTCGTCGTCCGGAATGGACGCCAAGTCGTAGTGCAGGCCGTGGTGTTCGGCGATCAGGTCGCAGGCGTCGTGCAGTGCGGCGAGCATGCCGAGGCCGAGCAGGTCGATCTTCACCAGTCCGGCGCCGGCGGTGGACTCCTTGTCCCACTGCAGGACGGAGCGCCCCGGCATCCGGGCCCACTCGGTCGGGCAGATCTCCCCGATCGGCTCCTTGGTGAGCACCATGCCGCCCGAGTGGATGCCCAAGTGGCGGGGCAGGCCGTGGAGTTGGCCGGCGAGCGAGAGGACGTCGGCCGGGATGACGGCGTCCGCGCCGGGGGCGGAGCGGAAGTCGGTCTGCCGGCTGAAGGCGTCCACCTGACCCTGCGGGTAGCCGAGCACCCGGGCGGCGTCGCGGATCGCCAGCCGGGGGCGGTAGGTGATCACATTGGCGACCTGGGCGGCGTGCTCGCGCCCGTAGCGGCGGTAGACGTACTGGATGACCTCCTCGCGGCGGCGGTTCTCGATGTCCAGGTCGATGTCGGGCGGGCCGTCCCGGGCGGTGGAGAGGAAGCGCTCGAACAGCAGCCGGTAGTGGATCGGGTCGACGGCGGTGATCCCGAGGGCGTAGCAGACCGCCGAGTTGGCGGCCGAGCCGCGGCCCTGGCACCAGATGTCCTGGCTCCGGCAGAAGTCCACGATGTCGTGCACGATCAGGAAGTAGCCGGCCAGGTCGAGGTCCTCGATCACGTCCAGTTCCTTGGCCAACTGGCGGCGGGCGGCGGCGTTGCCCGAGCCGAAGCGGGCCGGGCCGCCGGCCGCGACCAGGGCGCGCAGGTGGCCGATCTCGCTCTCGCCCTCGGGGACGGGGTAGCCGGGCAGTTCCGGGTCCAGCTTGGCGAAGTCGAAGGCGCAGGCCCGGCCCAGTTCGGCGGTGGCCCGCTGCACGCCGGGGAAGCGGGCCAGCCGGGCGGCCATCTCGCGGCCCGAGCGCAGGTGCGCGGTGCCGGACGCCCGCGTCCAGCCGGCCGCTTCCTGCAGGGTGCGGCGCTCCCGCAGGGCGGCCAGGCTCTGCGCGAGGCGGCCTTGGGCGGGGCCGGCGTGGTGGGCGTTGGTGGAGGCGACGGCGGGGATCCCGAGTCCGGCGGCGAGCGCGGCGAGGGCGTCGTTGCGCCGGTCGTCGCCGGGCAGCCACTGGTCGATCAGCTCGACGTACACGTTCTCGCGGCCGAACGCCTCGGTGAGGGTGTGGAGTCGACGCTCGGCGTCGCCGGTCGCGAGGCCCGCCGGGACCCGGCCGAGGCGGCAGCCGGTGAGCACCGCCCAGTGGCCGCCGTGCGCCCCGGCGAGCGTCGCGAGGTCGTACGCCGGGCGGCCCTTGGCGCCGCCGGCCAGTTGGGCGGCGGCGATCGCGGCGGAGAGGCGGCGGTAGCCGTCCGGGTCGCGGGCGAGGACCAGGAGGTGTTCGGTCGAGTCTTCTTGACGGAGCGTCAGTTCGGCGCCGAAGACGGTGGCCACGCCCGTCCCCCGGGCCGCCTCGGCGAGCCGGACGGCGCCGTAGAGGCCGTCGTGGTCGGTGACCGCCAGGGTCTCCACGCCCAGCCGGGCCGCCTCGGCGACCAGGTCCTCCGGGTCGCTGGCACCGTCCAGGAAACTGAAGGCGGAGTGGACGTGCAGTTCGGCCCAGGGTTCGTCGCCGTCGCTCCCGGCCTTCGCCGCAGGGGGTTCCCCGTCGGGGCGGCGCAGCGGGACGACCGTGCGGTCCGGCGCGGCGCCGGTCAGCCGGCGGTGCAGTTCGCTCCAGGGGAGGGTGGGGTGGCTGGTGAAGCCCATCGGGGTTGCCTTCGTCGTTCTGGTGCTGGTTCTGCTCCCCCCCCCGGCGGGCCGGATCGCCGGGATCGCCGGGATCGCCGGGATCGCCCGGGTCACCGGGATCGCTGGGATCGCCCGGGATCGCCCGGGATCGCCCGGATCGCCGGGGTCGCTCGGATCGCCGGGATCGCCGGTCAGTCGTAGCCGGCCTCCAGGTACCACCCACCCCCCTCCACGGTGAGCAGCAGCGCCCGGCCGCCGTCCACCACCACCTGGAACCGGGCCCGGCGGCGGGCGAGCGACTGGTCCCACCAGTACTCGACCGCCGGCCAGGGCCCGGTCCAGCCCGCCACCCGTTCCTCGCGGCCCCCGACCACGACCAGGGCCGGCCGGGCCGACACCCCCGCCCGACCGTCCACCGTGACCGGCCGGCCGGCCTCGTCCAGCACCCGCACCGGCGCCGGCTCGCGCAGCACCACGGCCGGCCAGAGGTCCGCCGAGCGCTCCGCCAGCCGCCCCGGCCAGGGCGCGTCCGCCGGGGCCGCCGCCTCGTACGGCTCGCCCCACGGCACCCGGACCTGCTGCTCACCCGGGCCGCGCCCGCCGGCCGGCTCGATCCGGCGCAGCCCGGCGTGCCCGAGCACCGCCTGCACCCGGGCCACCGCGCGCTCCACCCGGTCGTCCGCGACCGCTTGGCCCCACAGGGCGAGCTGGCGGCCCTGGTCCGGGGAGAGGCCGTCGGGGGCGAGCCGGAGCAGGGCGAAGCCCGCGCCGCCGTCGCTGAGGGTGCCCGTGCCGCCCGCGGTGAAGGTGCCCGCGCCGCCGGCGGTGAAGGTGCCCGCGCTCTGCCAGGCCTGGAGCTGCCAGCGGACCCGTTCGGCCAGCGCCGTCGCGGACAGCCGGCCCTCGTGCCGCCACAGCCGCGAGACCGTCCGGCCGTCCGCGCAGGCCACCTCGACGGCCACCCGGCGGCAGGTCAGCCCCGCCCCGGCCAGCCGCTGGTGCAGTTGCTCGGCCAGCGTGCGGGCGACGAACACCAGCGGCTCGGCCAGCGGCTCCGGCGGGTCGAAGCGCTGCTCGACGGCGAGGTCGGGCTCCGCGTCGCGCGGGACCAGCGGGCGCGGCTGCAGGCCCCGGGCCAGCCGGTGCGCGAGCGTCCCGGTCGGGCCGAAGCGGTCCGCGACCGCCTCGGGCGGCAGCGCGGCGAAGGCCCCGACGGTGGGCAGGCCGAGCCGCCCGAGCAGTTCGGCCAGCGGCTCGTCGCCCAGCGCGCCCACCGGGTAGGGGGCGAGGAACTCCGCCGTGCGCCCGGTGGGGACCAGCACCCCGGCGCGGGCGGCGAGCACGGCGGCGAACAGGCCGTCGGCGACGCCGATCCGGGCGTGGGGGGTGGTGGGGTTCGGGTTCGGGCCGCGGGGCTGGGGGTGGGGTTGGGGTTGGGGGTCGGGGTGGGGGTCGGGGTCGGGGTGGGGGTGCGCTTGCGGTTGGGACTCGGTGGGCTCGGCGGGCTCTGCGGGCTCTGCGGGCTCGGCGGGCTCTGCGGGCTCGGCGGGCTCTGCGGGCTCTGCGGGCTCTGCGGGCTCTGCGGGCTCTGCGGGCTCTGCGGGCGGCGGTTGGGTGGCCTGGGGCTCGGTGGGCACCGTGACCGCGCCGGGGACGGCGTCCGGGACGGGCGGTCGCCCGAGGGCGTCCGCCACCGCCGTACCGACCAGGGCCGCCAGCGCCTCCTCGCCGCCGAAGTAGCGGCCCGGGCCCTTCACCGGGATGGCGCACAGGCCCGGGCGGATCACCTCCACCCGGGGCGTGAACGCCTCCACCGCCGCGACCACCGGCTCGAAGCGGCGGGTCTCCGCCTCCGGGTCGCGGTCGCGCAGCTCCAGCTCCGGGCAGAGCCGCTGGGCCAGCTTGAGCCGCTGTCCCTGCCGCACCCCCGCCGCCCGGGCGCCCGCCGAGCAGGCGAGGATCCGCCCACCCTCGGTCACCGCCACCGGGTCGTCACCGGTGACGGCCACCACCGGCCAGTCCGGGCACCAGACCACCAGCACCCGGGGGGTCCGGTCCTCGTCGGTCGTCGTCGGCACGTCACACCACCGCCGCCACGAGCGGTGCCGCCGGTTCGGTCACGGACCGTGACTGCTCCCGGACCGGGCGCACCGCGCCGTACTCGTCCGGCAGCCAGAGCCGGGCCGTCCGGCCGCGCACCGCCGAGCCCCGCCCCTCGGCCACCACCTCCACCTGCCGCCCGGCGAGCTGCCCGTGGCCGTCCCCCAGCCCGAACCAGCGCCCGGACCGCACCCCCAGCCGCAGCACCGCGCCCGGCCACGGCCCGGCCACCAGCAGCACGCAGCCGCTGCGCCGCAGGACGGCGGCCAGCCGGGTGGCCAGCTTGGGCGGCACCGGCCCGTCCGGGCGCAGCATGATCAGTTCGACCGCACCGGCCAGCACCGACACCACCTCGGGCCAGTGCTGCCCCGGGTCGTCCGCGACCAGCAGTCGGCGCAGGTCCAGCCCGTAGCCCTCGGCGGCGGCGAGCCCGAGGTCGGGCAGTCCGACCGCCGCCGCCCAGCCGCCCCCGGCGTCCCGGGCCCCGGCGGCCAGTGCCAGCAGCAGTCCGGCGTCCCCGCCCGCCACCGACACCGCCGTGCCGCGCCGCAGTCCGCCGTCCGGCAGCACCTCCCGCAGTGCGGGCGGCACCGGCACCAGCCCGCGCCCGGTCGCCGGTCGCCCGTCCTCGGGCACGGCAGCCGGGAGCGCCGCCGACCGCAGCGCGGGGCGTTCGGGCTGCTCAGCGGCAGATTCGAAAACAGATTCGAAAACGGGCACAGCCCCAGGATCGAACATCCGTTCGTAAAGATTCAAGTCCGCCCCATCGCCCCCACCCGTCACGCTCCGTGCCGACCGCGCCGAACGCGTGAACTCCCTTGGGCCGATCGGGCGACCGACAACCCTTTTTTCCTTGACAAATTTTTTTGTCGGACGGACGCTGGAACGGTGCTGGACGTCGCTGTGATCGAAGAACCCGCCGCGGCCGAGGCCTCCCTGGACCCGATCCGGTCCCGGATCCTCGCCGCCCTCGCCGAGCCCGGCTCGGCCGCCAGGCTGGCCACCCGCCTCGGACTGCCCCGGCAGAAGGTCAACTACCACCTGAAGGAACTTGAACGGCACGGACTCGTCGAACTCGCCGAGGAACGCCGCAAGGGCAACGTCACCGAACGGGTGTACCGCGCCACCGCCGCCTCCTACGTGATCTCCCCCAGCGTCCTGGCCGCCGTCAGCCCGGACCCCTCCCGTGCACCCGACCAGCTCTCCGCCCGCTGGCTGCTGGCCCTGGGCTCCCGACTGGTGCAGGAGGTCGGAGCCCTGCTGACCGGCGCCTCCCGGGCCGGCCGGCGGGTCGCCAGCTTCGGCATCGACGCCCAGGTGCGGTTCGCCTCCGCGGCCGACCGGACGGCCTTCGCCGAGGAACTGGCCCAGGCCGTCGCCACTCTGGTCAGCCGCTACCACGACGAGTCCGCCCCCGGCGGCCGCAGCCACCGGGTCGTCGTCGGACTGCACCAGATCCCCTCGGCACCGCACCCCGGCACCGAGGCCCACCCCCAGGCCGACCCGGCCTCCGACCCGGCCGTCGATCCGGCCGCCAATCTGGCCGTCGATCCGGCCGCCAATCCGGCCGCCGATCCGGCTGCCGCCACGCCCGAGCAAGGAGACCGGAGATGACCCACCCGTTCGAGATCGAACTGGAGACCACCCTCCCGGCCACCCCCGACCAGGTCTGGGAGGCGATCGCCACCGGACCGGGGCTCGACTCCTGGTTCATGGGGCGCAACGAACTCGACCCGCGCGAGGGCGGCACCGCCACCATGGAGACCGGAGGCCACCGCGCGGAGGCCGTCATCACCGCCTACGAGCCCGGCAAGCGGCTGGCCACCCGCACGAGCACCGCCGAGGACGGCCGGTTCATGGCCTTCGAGTACCTGATCGAAGGCCGCGACGGCGGCAGCACCGTGCTCCGCGTCGTCCACAGCGGCCTGCTCGGCGACGACTGGCAGGACGAGTACGACGCGCTGCGCCGCGGCTGGCCGTTCCACCTGCACACGCTCCGCCAGTACCTCGCCCACTTCCCCGGACGCACCGGCACCCCCGTCTTCGCCGCGGCCCCGGCGGCCGGGCGACCGGACCCGGAGATCCGGAGCACCCTCGCCCACGCCCTGGCACTACGACTCCCGGTCACCGTCGGCGCCCGGGCCCACGCCGAGCCGGCCGGGCTGCCGCCGCTGGACGGCGAGGTGGTCTGGGCGGACGACGAGCGCTTCGAACTGCGCACCGCCGACGGGCTCTACACCTTCCACCACGGCGCGGGGACGGTGCTGATGTTCCATCACCTCTTCGGGCCGGGGGCGGCGGACGGGGTCGGGGGTGGGGCCGGAGCGGGGGCGGCGGACGGGGCCGAAGCCGAGGGTGCCTGGCAGCGGTGGCTGGCCGGGCTCCTCGCCTGACGTAGCTCCCGCCGCGGCAGTCGCGGAACCGACAGAACCACTGGCCCGCCTGAACAGCTGACGGACCAGAACGACCCACGAGCACCGACCCACGAGAACCGAGGAACCACTCATGCGCACCCTGATCAGCACCGCCTTCATCTCGCTCGACGGCGTCGTCGAGGCCCCCGGCGGCGAACCCGGCTACCGGAACTCCGGATGGACCTTCAAGGACGTCGAGTTCCTCCCCGAGGCCTACGAGATCAAGGGCCGGGAGCAGGAGGAGGCCACCGCCATGCTGATGGGCCGGGTCAGCTACCAGGCCTTCAGCCCGGTGTGGCCGGACATGCCGGAGTTCGCCCGCTACAAGACGCTGCCGAAGTACGTCGTCTCCACCACCCTCACCGAGGCCGACCTCGTCCCGAACTGGGGCGAGACCACCATCCTGCGCTCGGTCGACCAGGTCGCCGCCCTGAAGGAGACCGAGGGCGGCCCGATCATCCTCCACGGCAGCGCGACCCTGAACCACGGCCTCTCGGACGCCGGCCTGATCGACCGCTACCACCTGCTCGTCTACCCCCTGCTGCTCGGCGCCGGCAAGCGCCTGTTCAGCGCCACGGACAAGGACGCCCAGAAGCTGAAGCTGGTCGAGCACGAGGTGTACGGCAACGGCCTGCAGAAGCAGATCTTCGACGTCGTCCGCTGAGCGGCACTCCTCCTGCTCCCTCCGCCCCTGGCGGCCGGGCCCGTCGCGGACCGCCGGGGCGGTGGACCCCGGACCGGGGCACGGCGGTGATCCGGCGGCCCTGACGGCCCTGACGGCCCTGGCGGCCGTGACGATTCGTCCGAGGGCAAAACCGGTGGACAGGTTCGCGCAGGTCAACAGACTTGCCCCATGACGGCGAACGACGACAAGAACGACCTGCGGATCTACGTCCAGGACGCCCGCGACGCCCTGTTGTGGAAGCTGGACGGCCTCTCCGAGTACGACCTCCGGCGACCGCTCACCCCCACCGGGACCAACCTGCTGGGCCTGGTCAAGCACGTCACCGGGGCCGAGGCCCTGTACCTCGGCGAGACCTTCGGACGCCCCTTCCCCGAACCGACCCCGCTGTGGATCGTCGGCACCGCCGAGCCGAACGGCGACCTCTGGGCCCGGGCGGACGAGAACACCGAGGAGATCCTCGACCGCTACCGCCGGGTCTGGGCCCACTCGGACGCCACCATCGAGACGCTGCCGCTGGACACCGTCGGCCGGCTCCCCTTCGGCAACCGCCCGGAGCAGACCCTGCACCGAGTACTCGTCCACGTGATCGCCGAGACCCATCGGCACGCCGGTCACGCCGACCTGGTCCGCGAACTCATCGACGGCGCCACCGGGCAACGCTCCGACGGCACCAACACGGCCCCCGGCGACGCGGATTGGTGGCGGGCCCACTACGACCGGGTGGAGCGGGCCGCCCGGGAGGCGGACGGGCGGGAGGCGGGCGGGCGGGCGTGACGGGTTCGGGAGCGGCAGGTTCGGGAGCGGCAGGTATGGCGGGCGGTGGTGGGCATGGTGGGCATGGTTGGGGGGTGGCGGCGGTGGTGGGTATGGCGGACATGGGGCAAGAGGTCAGGACGGCCGTTCGGTGTGAGGACTGCGGGGGTGTCGCTGTTCGGAGTTCCGAGCAGTTCCTCCACCGTGGACGGGAGTTGTGGTGGGACGCCGAGCTCCACTGCCCGTCCTGCGGACTGAACATGTGCGAGCACTCGGGCCCGGAGCCCGCACCGGAGGATGTTCGCGCCGCGCTGCTGGCACGCCCACGGACCGGCGCGGCTGCGGCTCTCCGGGCCGCTCGGCGATCCGGTGGCGGCGCTACGGGTGCTGCGCGAGGGATCCGGGGGCTCACTCCGAGCGGCGCGCGAACTGCTCGATGAGCTGAGGGAGTTCGGACTGAGCGGGACGGCCGTCGAGATGGCGTGGTGGCGGGTTCGGCTGGCCGAGCGGGCGGTCGCGGCGGAGGTCGAGGAGGGCTTCGGGCGGGCGTACCGCTACGTGGGGCCACCGGAGCTGCGGCCACCGGAGCTGCGGCCGTCGACGGCGGGTGGGTGCGAGGGCTTCGGCGGTCAACCGGTCCGGACGGCGGGCGAGTTCGCCGCCTGGGCGGAGGCGCGGGCAGCGGCGGAGTTCGCGGAGCCGTTCACCTTCGTGGTGGACCTGGGCGGGGCGCTGCGGCTCGCTCCGCGTCGCAGTGAGCATGTGGTCTGCGCGGGAGGGGAGTCGGTGCTGAGCGCCGGGGAGGTCGGGTTCCGGCGGGCGGACGGCGGGAGCTGGGAGGTCGGGCGCCGGCAGGCGGACGGCGGGGGCTGGGAGGTCGGGACGGTCAGCAACCTGTCCACCGGCTACTGCCCCGACGTCACCTCCTGGCCGGCCGTCGCCACCGCCCTCGACCGGCTCGGGCTGCCGCACCCCGGCGGCTTCACCCACGCGGTGGTGTTCCGCCGATGCCCGGGGTGCGGGCGCTGCGGCATCGTCCGGGAGGGGCACTACGTCTGCGTGTTCTGCGACGGGGACCTGCCGGAGCGGTGGAACGTGGACGACCCGGCGCTGCCGTAGAGCCGCTCCGGGCGTCGCCCGGCGCAGCGGGGCCGTCGCCCCGGCCGGGCTGGCTGGTGTCGGCCCGGCCGGTGACCTGGCTGGCGGCCGTCGGCCCGGGGAAACCCCCGTGGCACTGTCGGATCGGCCCGCTAGGGTCAGGGGGACAGGGGGAACGGTGAAGGGCGGGGCGCGTGGGGTGTGTGCGAGTGGCCGGGGTTCCGGGCGGGGTGGTGCACGAGGGGAGCCGGGAGTTCCTGGTGCGGGAGGGACTGCCCGCCGCCGGGGCGTTCCTGGACTTCGGGGTGCTCGACGGCGGCTCGCTGAAGGCCTTCCCGAGCGCCGGGGCGGAGCGGCTCTTCGTCCTCGGGGAGACGGACTACTGCATGCCCTTCGCCGCCCTCGGCAACCTGGTGCTGCTGGACGGGACGACCGGTGAGGTGTTCCTCGGCAACGGCGGCCCCCGGCGGGATCCGCTGGCCTCCGACCTCGCCGCGCTGGCCGCGCTGATCCGGGAGGTGGAGGCGGTGGGCGAGGCGGCCCGGCGCCCGGACGCGCTCGACGGGCGGCGCGGGCCGGCGGTGGTGGCCGAGGTGCTGGCCGGGGCCGAGCGGCGGATGCGGGACATCGATCCCGCGCTGTTCGGGCGCGCCGCCGCGCCGGATGCCACGCCTGAGGCCGCCCCCGATGTCGTGGACGACTTCGTACCTGACGCCGTGGACGACGCCATGCGCGATGCCGGGTACGGCGCCGTGCCGGCGCACTGGGGGACGGCGCTGCTGGTGCGGGCGCTGGCCTGGGGCGCGCTGCCCGGCGGGCCGGGCGGGCCCGCGTACGAGGTCGGCCCGGAGCTGGTGGCCGAGCTGGCGGCGCTGACCGACGAGGACGGCGGTGCGGGCCTGGTGCACCGGTTCCGGCCGGAGGGGCTGCCCGCCGCCCTGGTGCACGAGCCCACCCGACGGCTGCTGACCGAGGTCGGGCTGCCGCTCGGCGGGGCGATGTTCGGGGCGTGCCAGGAGCCGCTGGTCACCATGGCGGAGGCCTACCCCGAGTACTTCGACGGCGAGGAGGAACGCCCCTACCAGCGCGACTACCTCGCGCTCGGCGACTGGCCGACCGACCTCACCATCGCCCTGGACGGCGCCACCGGCCGGCTCGAACTGCCCGACTGGTACGACGACGGCCAGCCCGAGGCCTACCTGAACCGCGACCTGTCCGCCCTGCTCTACGCCCTGTGGACGTACGAGCGGCTGCGCGCCGAGTGGGAGCGCTGGGAGCACGGCCTGGGTCGGGACACCTGGGCGGTGTTCGATCCGCAGTCGCTGCTGAGCACCGTGGTGGACCGGCTGGTCGAGGGCGTCGACCCGGAGGCCTTCGCCTCGCCCGGCCGCTCCTGGCGGCTGCTCGCCGAGGACGGGCACATGGGCGGCCTGCTGGGGTGATCCCGGCCGGGGCCGCCCCGGGGAGCGGGGCTGGGGTGGGGCTGGATGGGGCTGGGTGGGGTCGCGCGGTCCGCGCCCGGCCGGGACCGCCACGCCGGTACGCTGCCCCGGTGACGAACATCCGTACGGCGGCCGGGCGAAGACAGCTGATGCTCCTGGGCATCAGCGCCGTCCTCTCCCTCGCCTCGGCGGGCGGGCTGTACGCCCTGCTGTACGTACGGTCGCTGGACTACGGGAGGCGCTGCGAACGCGGCCTGGTGTCCGGCGGTGGGCGGTTGCTGGAGACGGGGGCGTCCTGGCTACCGCCGGACGCCTGGTGCCGGTTCGAGGACCGGAGCCTGTCCACCACCCCCTTCTGGGCGCTGCTGCTGTTCTACGCGTTGCTGACCGTGGTGGTCTGGTCGCTCACCTCACTGCTGCACACCGTCCGTCCGCGCACCGACCCGGGGCTGGACTGGCAGCCGGGGCACGGCGTCGGCCCGGGGCGGTAGGCGGGGCGGTGGGCGGGGCGGTAGGCGGGCTGGTGGGTGGGCAGTAGGCGGCCCGGTGGGTGGGGCGGTTCGCTGCCGTGGTGGCGCAGCGTCTCGGCGATGGCGGCGGCGCTCGCCGAGGCCGAACTGCCGCTCAGCCCCAGGAGAGCGCAGCGATCTCGCCCTCGGAGACCTCGCCGCGCCGGTTCCATTCCTCTCCCGCTTGGGCCGCCCCGATCCCGGCGACGGTGCCGAACCGGCAGGGGTGCGGGACTCTCCCCGGCGGCGGGTTCAGCGCCCGTACGGCGGACGGCAAAAGACACGGCCAAGGCCGAGCCGAGATCGATTGGCAGAAGTCGGCCGAGATCGGCAGAGAAGGAGCACGGAACATGGACAGCGACGGCGCCACGGCGAGCCACTACCTGGCATTTGCGGAGCGGGAGGCGCGCGGCAACTCGCCGATGTACCGGGAACTGGCCGAACGGACGGCCGGGGACCAGGAGTTGATCGACTTGCTGGACGGACTGCCGACCGCTAAGCGGCAGCCGAACCTGCTGTTCGGTGCGGTGCGGCACCTCGGCGGACCGGTGACGGACGGCTGGCCGGCCTTCCGCGACTGGACGGTGACGCAGTGGGCCGAGGTCTCGACGACGATGCTGGAGCGGCGCACCCAGACCAACGAGGCGGGCCGCTGCGCCACCCTGCTGCCACTGCTGGCCTCGCTGCCGCAGCCGCTGGCGCTGATCGAGGTGGGCGCCTCGGCGGGGCTCTGCCTGTACCCCGACCGGTATCGGTATCGGTACCGGCCGGGGTACGCGGGTACGGGCGGTACCGGCAGTGGGGTGGAGGCAGTCGGTGAGGTGGAAGCAGTCGGTGAGTTCGGGGCCGAGGGGAGCCCGGTGACGCTGGACTGTTCGGTGAGCGGGCCGGTGCCGATGCTCGACGCCCTGCGGGAACGGCTGCCCGAGGTGGTGTGGCGTGCCGGAATCGACCTCAACCCGCTGGACGTCCGTTCCGAGGACGACATGCGGTGGCTGGAGTCACTGGTCTGGCCGGAGCAGACCCATCGTTTGGAGCGGCTGCGCGGCGCGGTCCGGATCGCCCGGGCCGAACCGCCGCTGCTGGTGCGCGGCGATCTCAACGAGACCGTACGGGAGTTGGTGGCGCAGACACCGGCGGGCTCGACGCCGGTGGTGTTCCACAGCGCGGTGCTCGCGTACCTGTCGCCGGAGGCACGGGAGGAGTTCGCGGCGACCATGCGAGAGCTGCCCGCCCGCTGGATCTCCAACGAGGCGGTCTCCGTCCTGCCGACCGTCGCGGAACGCCTCCCCCGCCCGGCCCCGGTCGGCTCAGGGCTGTTCGCCCTCGCCCTGGACGAGCGGCCGGTCGCCTTCACCGGGCCGCACGGGCAGTCCCTGGAGTGGTTCGCCGAGGACGGAGACCGATCCGCTGCCCGGGCTTGAAGCTGCCGCAGCGGCAGCTTCTACCGTCGTGACCGGGGCCAGAGGAACCGGCCCCGGTCCGAGCGAACGTGCACGTCGATGGGCGTGGGACGAGACCCGGAGGACGGGACACGCGAGGGGGAGAGGAGATGGCAGAGGAGATGGCAATGGCCTGGCCGATCGCAGAGATCGCCCGGATGTCGGGCGTGACCGCCCGGACCCTGCGGCACTACGACGAGATCGGACTGCTGCCTCCCGCCCGGATCGGCTCCAATGGGCACCGCTACTACGAGGAGCGGCAGTTGCTGCGACTGCAGCAGATCCTCGTCCTGCGGGCCCTGGGCGTGGGGCTGACCGAGATCTCCCGGATCATCGGCGACCAGGTGGACGAGTTGGAGTCCCTGCGGGGCCACCACCGCCGGCTGGTCGCCGAACGCGACCGGCTCGACGCCCTCGCCGCCACCGTCTCGCGCACGATCGCCGACCTGGAACGCTCCCGGAAGGACGGCACGCCCATGACCGACATCAACCGACCCGAGAACCTGTTCGAGGGCATCCAGCCCGCCGACATCGACGTCAGCCTGCGTGACTTCCCCGAGCACGCCGAAGCGGCCCGGCAAGCGACCGCCGCGATGACCCCGGCCGAGATCGAGGCCGGCCAGCGCGAGCGGACCGCACGGATGGTCCGCCTGGCGGAGCTGATGGCCGCCGGCCACCCGGCCGATGCCGAGCCCGCGCAGCGCATGATCGACGAGGAGTACCGGATGCTCAACGGGATCCGCGCGGTCTCGCTGGAGGAGTACCTCGCCATCGCGCGCTCGTGCACGGAGAACGAGCAGTGGAACGCCGCGTACGAGACCATCGCCCCGGGGCTGGCCGCCTACCAGCGCGCCGCCATGGAGGCGTACGCGGCGGCACGGCTCTCCTGAGCCGGGCTCTGGCCCGCTTCCGGCGGGGAGCGGGCCAGAGGGGGCGGGCCCGGCGGGGCGACCCGGCGGAGGGGGCGGGCCCGGAAGCCGCCGCCCTCCCCCCGCTGTTACTCCATCCCCACTGTCACTCCGTCCCCCGCTGTCACTCCGTCCCCACTGTCACTCCGTCCGCAGCGCCGTGACCGTCCGGGTGCGGGCGGCCCAGGTGGCCGGCAGGAGGGCGCCGAGCAGCGCCAGCACCAGGCCGCCGAGTATCAGCGGCCCCACCACCGACGGGGCGAACACCGTGAGGTCCTCGTCCGGCACCCCGATCCCGGCTGCGCGGGCCATCGCGGGCATCACCAGATGGTGCACCGCGATCCCGATCGGGACCCCGATCAGCCCGGCCAGCAAGCCGCTGCCGCAGACCGAGGTGAGCACCATGCCGATGGTCTGTCGAGGCGACATCCCGAGCGCCTTGAGCACCCCGAGGTCGTGCACCCGTTCCCTGGTGTCCAGCAGCACCGTGTTGAGCACCCCGAGCCCGGCCACCACGGAGAGCAGCAGTGTGAGCATGCCCGCCAGGGTGTTCATCGCCAGCACCACGATGTTGAGGTGGTCCTCTCCGGGGTCGGCGCTCAGCCCCATCGGTTCCACCACCGCGTCCAGCCCGTCGGCGTAGGCCTTGGCGTCGGTGCCCTGGGTGAGGTCGATGTGGAAGGAGAGCGCTTCGGGGTGGACCGCGCCGCCGAGCGGATCCAGCGAGGCCCGGTCCATGAACAGCAGATCCTCGACGGTCAGGACCTCGCCGGTGATCTTCGCCGGGGTGCTGCGCCCGTGGTCCGTGAGGGTGACGATGTCACCGACCTTCGCCTGGTTGGCCCGCAGGAAGGCGGCGCCGACCACCACCTCGCCGGGGCCGTGGAACCAGCGACCCGTGACCAGCTGGAAGCCGCTCCAGGAGGCATCGCCGGTGAAGGCGACCAGCTGGGAGCGTCCGGTGTTCCCGGCCACGGTGGCCGAAGTCGGCACGCTGCTGTACCAGGCCCGGGTGCCGGGGCGGGACTCGATCGCCTTCCGCACGGCCGCCTCGTCCACGTGGTCGACGGGCTTGGAGCCGTCGAACGGGGCCTGGACCACGACCTTGCCCCCGCGGTCGGCCGTCAGGCCGTTCTGGAGCGAGCCCAGGGAGAGCGTCAGACCGACGCAGAGGGTGACCCCGACCGTGCCGAGCACCACCGCGGCGGCGGTGGTCGCCGAGCGGCCCGGCCGGTTCAGCGGGGACGCCAGCCCGAGGCTGAGGGCGCGCGGCACCGGCAGCCGGCCGATCAGGTTCTGCATCCGGGTCGGCAGGCCGGCCGCTGTGGCCCGGCCCGACGCGCCCCCGGAGGCCGCCCGCTTGGCGCCCGGCGCCGTCCGGCCGACCGCGAGCGCCTCCACCGTGCGCAGCCGTCCGGCCCTCAGCGCGGGCACCAGCGCGGTGCCGGCCACCGCCCCCAGGGCCGCCACCGCGACCACCACGTCCACCCAGGTCGGGATGCCCAGCAGCCCTCCGCGCAGCGCCTTGTGGGCGATTCCGAGCACCGGCACGGACAGCAGGTTGCCCCCGACCACGCCCAGCGCGGTGCCGATCCCGGCGGGGATCAGCGCCTGGCCGACGTAGGCGCGCGCCACCTGGGCCGGGGTGAAGCCCAGGGACTTGAGGATGCCGATCCGCCGGGTGGCGGCGCTCACCGCGCCGCTGACCACGACGCCGATGATCAGCACCGACATGGCCAGGCCGAGCACCCCGAAGGCCGTGACGAAGGGGACGAAGGTCGAGGCCGTCCGGTTCGCCTCCGCCTGGGCGGGCCGGTTGGTGGTCGCCTTGATGAGCGCGCCGCCCGGCACGGCGGCGGCGATCGCCGCATGGTCGGCCTCCACCTCGGCATCGCTGCCGGCGTGGGCGAAGCGGTAGAGGTACTGGGCGGCGGGCGTGGTGCCCGGCGCCGTCAGCCCGGCCACCTGTTCGGGGGCGACCCAGCCGTCCGCGCTCCAGGAGACCGAGTCGGCCAGGCCGACGACCTTGAGCGTCGGGTGCCCGGGCAGATCAGGGAACTGCGCGCTGTCCCCGACCGCCAGCGGTGAGTGCCCGTTCAGGAACACCACCTCGCCGGGGCCCGCGACCCAGCGGCCCATGGTGATCCGCAGGTCGTCCATCGGGCCGTCCTGCGCCCGGCCGACCAGCGTCATCGGGGGCAGCAGGCTGCCGGCCGGCGGGATCCTGGTGTCCTGGCCGGCCCGCGGCTGGAGGGTGACCGCCGGGTAGGGCCCGGACGAGGCCGTCACCCCGGGCGCGTGCGCGGCCGCGGCGAGTTGGGCGGGGCTCGCCTTGGCCTGGTCGTACAGCACGTTGAGGTGCGCGCCGTGCTGGTCGGTGAAGGAGCGCTCGTACGGGGCCTGGGCGGCGACCAGCAGCCCGAGGGCGAGGATGCAGGCCGTCACGGACATCATCGTGGTGAGCACCATCACCAGGGTCTGCACCCGCTTGCGACCGACCCCGGCCCGGACCACCTTTCCCATCGCGTTCATGCGCCCCCTCCACTCCGGCCGCCGGCCGCCTGGACGGCGGCCGTGTCCCGGACCAGGCGGCCGTCGAGCAGCTCGATCGTCCGGTCGGCACAGGCCTCGGCGAGCGCGGTGTCATGGGTGACCAGCAGGATCGTCTGGCCCTCCGCGTTGAGCTGGCGGAGCAGGTCGCGGACGTCGGCGGCGGAGGTGCTGTCCAGCGCCCCGGTGGGTTCGTCCGCCAGCAGCAGCGGCGGGCGGTTCATCAGCGCCCTCGCCACCGCGACGCGTTGGCGCTCACCGCCGGAGAGCCGACCCGGGAAGGCCTTGGCGTGCCGGGCCACCCCGAGCCGCTCCAGCAGCTCCCCGGCCCGGGCCCGGGCCTGCTCCCGCCGCATCCCGGCGAGTTGGGCCGGGAGCAGCACGTTGTCCTCCACGTTCAGGTCGTCCAGCAGGTTGAAGAACTGGAACACCATGCCGATCCGCGTCCGCCGGTACTCGGCGAGCGCGGCCTCGCCGAGCTCGTGGACGGCCACGCCGTCCACCTCGACCCCGCCCTCGCTCGGGCGGTCGAGGCCGGCGATCAGGTTCAGCAGCGTGGACTTGCCACTGCCCGAGCGGCCGAGCACGGCCAGCGCCTCTCCGGCCCGCACCTCGAGGTCGAGTTCGGCCAGAGCCGGACGGGCGGCGTCGGTTCCGTCGTACGTCTTGCTGACGCCACGGATCCTGATGATCGGCGCGTTCACGGGCCCTCCACGGTTCGGGGTCCGGCACCGGGGAGACCCGGGCCGGCTGACGGAACATCACGCTACGAATCCGCGACCGGGTGCGGACAGCCGTCTAAGCGGCGTCCCGGGGGTGTATCCAGATACACCTCGAACTGGGTGTTCAGGCCTAGAGCGTCGGGCTTGCGGGCGGGGCAGACTGACTCAGCGAAAGATCGGGACAGAGGCCGACGGGGTCT
Source organism: Kitasatospora sp. NPDC030952 (assembly GCF_055571335.1). Classification (NCBI taxonomy): domain Bacteria; kingdom Bacillati; phylum Actinomycetota; class Actinomycetes; order Kitasatosporales; family Streptomycetaceae; genus Kitasatospora; species Kitasatospora sp. NPDC030952. The sequence goes on along the minus strand of NZ_JBVIFM010000017.1, from coordinate 141,534 downwards.
CCGGAACCCAGGCTTCGAGCCCTCGGCGGGGCTCAGGACGGAGGGGGCGCGACATGAGGGCAGAAGAGATCGGCCGGGCGGCCCGGCGGGTGAGCCGGGCCTGTGCGGACGGCGCGCGCGCCTGGTACGTGGTGACGTTGGCCGTGACGGGCCTGATCTCGCTGCTGGCCGGCCCGGTCCTGCTCGGCGCCGCGCTGCTCGGGCCCGACGAGTCCCGGCCGTTCGGCCTGGGCGGCCCGCTGATCCTGGCGGTGCCACTGGGCCCGGTCGCCCTGTGGGCGCTCTGCTGGGCCACCGGCGGTGGCGGGCGGGCGATCGGAGCCGTCCTGTTCGCCCCCGGCGCGCTCGCGGTGACGGCCACCCACCTGTACGGCGGCGCCGCCCCCGGCGGGCGGTCCGTCTCGCTCTGGCTGGCGCCCTCGCTCCTGGTGCTCGGGCTGTTCGGCGCACGCTGGATCGCCACCGAGACCCGGCGGGTCGTCGACCGGTGGAGCGGGCAGCCGATCCCGGCGCCGTACCGCCGCCCGACCGGCGGGGGCGGCTCCTGGGAGCGACTGTGGTCCGGCGGCTGGCTGGCCGACCCGGCGACCTGGCGGGACCTCGCCTGGGCGCTCCTCAGCGGACTCACCGTGCTGTTCACGGCCGCGACCGTGCTGTTGGCTCCGGTCGCCATGGAGATCTTCGGGCGGAACGGGCTGCTGTTCCCGCTGGTGATCGTCTACGGCATGGGTGTCTGGATGGCCCCGTTCGCGATCCTGTGGGCCGCGCCGCCCGTGCTGCGGATGCACGAGAAGGCCGCCCGGTCCCTGCTCGGACCGTCCCGGCGGACCGAACTCGCCCGCCAGGTCAGCCACCTGTCGCGCACCAGGGCGGACACCATCGACGCCGGGGCGGCCGAGCTGCGCCGGATCGAGCGGGACCTCCACGACGGCGCGCAGGCCCGGCTGGTGGCGCTGGGCATGCTGCTGACCGTCGCCGAGCAGGTGAAGCACGATCCGGAGGCCCTCGGGCCACTGCTGGTCGAGGCCCGGACCTCCTCGGTGAAGGCGCTGAGCGAACTGCGAGACCTGGTCCGGGGCATCCACCCACCGGTGCTGGCCGACCGAGGCCTGGCCGACGCGGTGGAGGCGACCGCGCTGGACCTGCCGCTGCCGGTCACCTTCGCCGGCAGCCTGCCCGGCCGGGCCCCGGCTCCGGTGGAGTCGGCCGCCTACTTCGCGGTGAGCGAACTGCTGGCCAACGCGGTGAAACACTCCGGGGCCTCGCACGTATGGATCGAGATAGGGCACAGTGACGGGCTGCTGCGGATATCGGTCACCGACGACGGGCGCGGAGGCGCGGACCCGTCCCAGGGCACCGGCCTCAGCGGAACCGAACGGCGACTGGCCGCCTTCGACGGGGTGCTCGCGATCAGCAGCCCGTCCGGTGGACCGACCATTGTGAACCTGGAGATCCCGTGCGCGTTGTCATCGCGGAAGACCTCTTCCTCCTCCGGGACGGGCTGACCCGGCTACTGGAGGCCAACGGCATGAAGGTCACCGCGGCGGTCGAGAACGGCGAGCAGCTGCTCACCGCGGTGGCCGCCGACCGGCCCGACATCGCCGTGGTCGACGTACGACTGCCGCCGAGCTTCACGGACGAGGGGCTGCGCGCGGCGCTGGCGGCCCGGCAGGCCCACCCGGGCCTGCCCGTGCTGGTGCTGTCGCAGTTCGTGGAGCAGCTCTACGCCCGCGAGCTGCTGGCGGGCAGCTCGGGCGGTATCGGCTACCTGCTCAAGGACCGCGTGCTGGACGGCGCGCAGTTCCTGGACGCCATCCGGCGGGTCGCCCAGGGCGGTACCGCGATGGATCCGGAGGTGATCACCCGGCTGCTGACCCACAACTCCTCGGCCGGCCCGGTCTCCACCCTCTCCCCACGGGAGCGGCAGGTGCTGGGGCTGATGGCCGAGGGCCGCTCGAACGCGGCGATCGCCCAGCAGCTGGTCATCACCGAGCGAGCGGTCGCCAAGCACACCGCGTCGATCTTCGTCCGGCTCGACCTCCAGCCCTCCGATGACGACAACCGTCGCGTCCTGGCCGTCCTGGCCTACCTCAACAACGCCTGACAGCCCTCGATGACAAACGCCTGGCAGCCCTCGATCCCAAGCCACACTCGACGCCACCCCGCCCAGGAGACACCCAATGTGACCGATCCCTGACAAGTGACGGGCGACCTTCCGCCGCAGGGGGGTTCGCCCGCCACCGAACGGGTCATCTACGCTGGTGAGGTGCTCATCCTTGTTCGCCGCCGCCACGTGGACCTGCTCCGCGTGACGAGCATGTCCTGTCGACGCTCCGGCTGAACCTCGCGCCACCCACCCTCATGGCGGCCCCGAGCGGCCGCCACCACCTCCCGGCTTCCGGAGCACCCGCCGCACCAGGCGCGGCTCCGGCCTCCCCTGGTCGACCACCGGGACCAGCCGGGACGAGACCAGCGGATGTCACACATGACGCAGCAGCACACGCCCATATCCGGAACCAGCGCCACCCCGGAGCCCCGCCCCGAGCCCCGCCCCGCCACCCACCCTGCGGCCCGCCCCGCGGCTGGTGCCGAAGCAGGTCCAGGGACCCGCCCCGAGGCCCTCCCGGTGATCGACCTCTCGCTCGCCGACGGCAGCCCGGAGGACCGCCGCCGACTGCACGACGAACTCCGCGCCGCGGCCACCGGCGTCGGCTTCTTCCAGCTCGTCGGCCACGGCATCACCCCGGAGGAAACGGCCGCGCTCACCGGAGCCATGCGCGCCTTCTTCGCCCTCCCCGAGGCCGACCGGCTCTCCGTGAGCAACCTCAACTCCCCCCACTACCGCGGCTACACCCGTACCGGCGACGAGCGCACCGGCGGCAGCCAGGACTGGCGCGACCAGCTGGACATCGGCGCCGAGCTGCCCCCGCACACCCCCGGCACCGGCGAGCCCCCGTACTGGTGGCTGGAGGGCCCCAACCAGTGGCCGGCCGCGCTCCCCGAACTGCGCACCGCCGCCCTGGGCTGGATCGACCACCTCGGCACGATCGCCCAGCGCCTGCTGCACGAACTCCTCACCGCGATCGGCGCCCGCCCCGACTTCTACGACGACGCCTTCGCCGGCCACCCCCACCTGCGCCTCAAGCTGGTCCGCTACCCCGGCACCGCCCCGGACGGCGCCGGTCAGGGCGTCGGCGCCCACAAGGACTACGGGTTCATCACCCTGCTGCTCCAGGACACCGTCGGCGGACTCCAGGTCGAGCGCCCGGACGGCACCTTCCTGGACGTCCCGCCGCTCGACGGCGCCTTCGTGGTCAACCTCGGCGAGCTCCTGGAGGTGGCCACCGACGGTTACCTCAAGGCCACCAGCCACCGGGTGGTCAGCCCGGCCGGAGCCCGCGAGCGCTACTCCGTCCCGTTCTTCTACAACCCCCGGCTCGACGCCCACATCGCGCCGCTCGACTTCCCCCTCGCCCACCACGCCCCCGGCGCCACCGAGGACCCGGCCAACCCCCTCTTCGCCGACTTCGGATTCAACGAGTGGAAGGGCTACACCCGAGCCCACCCCGAGGTCACCCGCCGCCACCACGCCGCCCTCGCCTGACCCAGCCTGGCCCGACCCGCTTGCCTCACCTGACCCACCAGCCTCGTCCCACCCACCCACCCACCCACCCACCGGCCTCGCCCGACCGGACCGGCGCTCCCCCGTACACCGGGGCGCGTGCCGGTCCGTCGCTGCGGCTGCCCCCGTCACCCCGTCCGATGGACCTGATCGAACCGCACTGTCACACTGCTGCTGTCACAGCAGGAATGTGCCAGCGCGGGAGGCAGCAGATGGGGGAGCACGGCGCCGGGGTGGGCGAGGTGCGGCTGACGGTCGACGAGTTGGCGGCGCGGGCCGGGGTGACGGTGCGGACCGTGCGGTTCTACGGCACGAAGGGGTTGCTGCCGCCTCCCGAGCTGGGGCCGCGGCGGGTGGGCCTGTACGGGGCCGCGCACCTGGACCGGCTGGGGCTGATCGAGGAGTTGCAGCGGCAGGGGCTGACGCTGGCCGCGATCGAGCGGTACCTGGCCCGGCTGCCCGAGGACAGCACCCCGCTGGGCCTGGCGATCCACCGGGCGCTGGTGGCGTCCTGGACGCCGGAGGCGGCCGAGGAGGTGGGCCGGGCGCAGTTGGAGCGGCGCGCCGGTCGGGGGCTGTCGGAGGAGCAGGTGGAACGCCTGGTCGCGATGGGGGCGCTGGAGCGCACGGCCGACCCCGAGGTGTTCCGGGCGGACCCGGGCCTGCTGCCGTTGGGCGTACGGATCCTGGACGTGCCGATCCCGCTGGAGACGCTGCTGGCCGCCCGCGCGGTGGTGGTGGAGCACAGCCGGGCGACGGCGCGGGAGTTGCAGCGGCTGTTCCGGGAGACGGTGTGGAAGCCGTACCGGGAGAGCGAGCCGGATCCGGCGGAGCTGGCCCGGATGAAGGAGCTGACCGACCACATCCAGCCGATGGTGGCGCAGGCGCTGGTCACCGCGTTCCAGCGGTCCTTGCGCGAGGAGTTGGGTGAGGAGTTGGGCGAGGAACTGAGCGGGGAACCGGGTGAGGCCGCACCCGCACGCGGCACGGCCTCACCCTGACCCCCCGAGTCCCAGTCCCGGACCTCCAGTCCCGGGCCTACGGGGCCCAGGCCTACGTGGCCCGGGCCCGCAGGGGCCCACCCGGTCAGTCGGTGAAGGTCCGCCCCTCCGCCGCGATCCGCTCCAGCAGCGCCGGCGGCGCGAACCGCTCGCCGTACGCGGCCGCGAGTTCGCGGGCGCGGGCCGCGAAGCCGGCCGGGCCGCCCTCGTACCCGTTGATGTACTGGAAGACGCCGCCCGTCCAGGCCGGGAAGCCGATGCCCAGGATCGAGCCCACGTTGGCGTCGGCGACCGAGGTGAGCACGCCCTCCGCCAGGCAGCGCACCGAGTCGATCGCCTCGCTGAACAGCATCCGCTCCTTGAGGTCCTCGAACGGGACCTCGGAGGGATCGGTGGAGCCCGCGACGGAGAAGTGCTCCAGCAGCCCCGGCCAGAGCCGGCCGCGCTTGCCGTCCTCGCCGTACTCGTAGAAGCCCGCGCCGCCGCTGCGCCCGGGGCGGCCGAACTCGTCGACCATCCGGTCCACCACGGCGTCCGCCGGGTGCGGGGTCCAGGTCCCGCCGGCGGACTCGACCGCGAGCCGGTACTCGTCGCGGATCTTGCGCGGCAGGGTGAGGGTGAGCTCGTCCATCAGGGAGAGCACCTTGGCGGGGTAGCCGGCCTGGGCGGCGGCCTGCTCGATCGAGGACGGGTGGATGCCCTCGCCGACCATGGCGACGCCCTCGTTGAGGAACTGGCCGATCACCCGGGAGGTGAAGAAGCCCCGCGAGTCGTTGACCACGATCGGCGTCCTGTCGATCTGCCGGACCAGGTCGAAGGCGCGGGCGAGCGCCTCGTCGCCGGTCTGCGGGCCGCGGATGATCTCGACCAGGCGCATCTTGTCGACCGGCGAGAAGAAGTGCAGGCCGATGAAGTCGCCGGTGCGCTGGACGCCTTCGGCGAGTACGCCGATCGGCAGGGTGGAGGTGTTGGAGCAGAGCAGCGCGTCGGGGGCGACCACGCCCTCGATCTCCTGGAACACCTTGTGCTTGAGCTCGGTGTTCTCGAAGACCGCCTCGATCACCGCGTCGCAGTCGGCCAGGTCGGCGGCCTCGGAGGTGGGGGTGATCCGGGCGAGCAGGGCGTCGCGCTTGGCCTCGGTGGAGCGGCCGCGGGCGATGGCCTTGTTCAACAGGCCCTCGGAGTAGGCCTTCCCGCGTTCGGCGGCCTCCGCGCTGACGTCCTTGAGCACGACCTCGATGCCGGCCTTGGCGCAGGCGTAGGCGATGCCGGCGCCCATCATCCCGGCGCCGAGCACCGCGACCTTGCGGACCGGCCGCTTCTCGACGTCCTTGGGGCGCCCGGCACCGGAGTTGACCGCCTGCATGTCGAAGAACAGCGCCTGGATCATGTTCTTGCTGGTCTGCCCGCAGGCCAGCTCGGTGAAGTAACGGGCCTCGATCGCCATCGCAGTGTCGACGTCGACCTGGCTGCTCTCCACGGCCGCCGCCAGCACGTTGCGCGGGGCCGGGTAGGGGGCGCCGTTGAGCTGCTTGCGCAGATTGGCCGGGAAGGCGGGCAGGTTGGCGGCGAAGGCGGGGGTGGCCGGGGTGCCGCCGGGGATCTTGTAGCCCTTGACGTCCCAGGGTTGGACGGCGGTCGGGTTGGCCTCGATCCAGGCCTTCGCCCGCGCGGTCAACTCCTCCGGGGTGTCGACCAGTTCGTGCACCAGGCCGTGCTCCAGCGCCTGCGCCGGGCGGTACTGGCGGCCCTGCAGCAGGAACTTCAGCAGGGCGTCGGTGATGCCGAACAGCCGCACCGTACGGACCACACCGCCGCCGCCCGGCAGCAGGCCGAGGGTGACCTCGGGCAGGCCGATCCGGCTGGCGGGGGTGTCCAGGGCGATCCGGTGGTGGCAGGCGAGGGCGATCTCCAGTCCGCCGCCGAGCGCGCTGCCGTTGACGGCGGCGACGACCGGCTTGCCGAGGGTCTCCAGCGTGCGCAGCGAGCGCTTGATCCGCATGGACTTCTCGAAGACGGCCTCGGCCTCCTCGGGGCGCGCCGCGGAGAGCATCCGCAGGTCGCCGCCGGCGAAGAAGGTCCTCTTGCCGGAGGTGACGATCACGCCGCGCAGCGCGTCCCCCAGGCTCGCCAGCCGCTGGACCACGGTCTCGAAGTCGGCCGTGAAGGCCTCGTTCATGGTGTTGACGGACTGGGTGGGGTCGTCGAGGACGAGGGTGACCACGCCGTCCTGGTCCTGCTCCCAGCGGATGGTGGTGGTGTCGCTCATGAGTTCACGGTCTCCAGGTCTACCGGTCTGCTCTACCGGTCTGCGGGGGCGGGGTGGTCAGACGCGCTCGACGATGGTGGCGACGCCCATGCCACCGCCCACGCACAGGGTGATCAGGCCGTAGCGCAGGTCGCGCCGCTCCAGCTCGTCGACGACGGTGCCGAGCAGCATCGCGCCGGTGGCGCCGAGCGGGTGGCCGAGGGCGATCGCGCCGCCGTTGACGTTCACCTGGTCGGGCCGGAAGCCGAGTTCGCCGATGAAGCGCAGGGCGACCGCCGCGAAGGCCTCGTTGATCTCGACCAGGTCGATGTCGGCGGCGGTGAGCCCGGCCTTGGCGAGCGCCTTGCGGGTGGCCGGGGCGGGGCCGGTGAGCATGATGGTCGGCTCGGAGCCGGAGACGGCGGCGGAGACGATCCGGGCGCGCGGGCGCAGCCCGTACCGTTCGCCGACCTCGCGGTTGCCGATCGCGACGAGCGCGGCGCCGTCCACGATGCCGGAGGAGTTGCCCGCGTGGTGGACGTGGTCGATGGCCTCCACCCAGTGGTACTTCTGCAGGGCGACGGCGTCGAAGCCGCCGGCCTCGCCGATCGCGGCGAAGGACGGCTTGAGGGCGGCCAGGGTCTCGACGGTGGTGCCGGGGCGGATGAACTCGTCGCGCTCCAGCACGACCAGGCCGTTGCGGTCGCGGACCGGGACCACCGAGCGGTCGAACAGGCCGTCCGCCTGGGCCTTGGCGGCGCGGGCCTGGGACTCGGCGGCGAAGGCGTCCACGTCGGTGCGGGAGAAGCCGCCGATGGTGGCGATGAGGTCGGCGCCGATGCCCTGCGGGGCGAAGTTGGTCTCGTACGAGGTCATCGGGTCGGCGAACCAGGCGCCGCCGTCGGAGGCCATCTTGACCCGGGACATCGACTCCACGCCGCCGGCCAGGATCAGGTCCTCCCAGCCCGAACGGACCTTGGCGGCGGCCAGGTTGACGGCTTCCAGGCCGGAGGCGCAGAAGCGGTTCTCCTGGACGCCGGCCACCGTGTCGGGCAGACCGGCCGCGATGGCGGCGATCCGGGCGATGTCGGAGCCCTGGTCGCCGATCGGGCTGACCACGCCGAGCACGATGTCGTCGATCGCGGCCGGGTCCAACTCGGGGTAACGGCGGCGCAGTTCGTGGATCAGACCGACGACCAGGTCGATCGGCTTGGTGCCGTGCAGCGAGCCGGTGGCCTTGCCGCGGCCGCGCGGGGTGCGGATCGCGTCGTAGACGTACGCTTCGGTGGTCACGATGGGGATGCCTTTCGGGGCGAGGGTTCCTGCGGGTCCGGAGGCCTTCCGGGGCCTGGGGAGCGGGCGGCGCCGGACGGGACCTGGGGTAGGGGCGGCGGCGCCGGGCGGGGCTCAGCCGAGGATGGCGGGGCTCAGCCGAGGATGGAGCGGCCGACGATCTCCTTCATGATCTCGGTGGTGCCGCCGTAGATCGTCTGGATCCGACCGTCGGTGAACGCCCGGGCGACCGGGAACTCGCTCATGTACCCGTAGCCGCCGTGGAGTTGGAGGCAGCGGTCGGCCGTGCGCTTCTGCAGTTCGGTGGCCCACCACTTGGCCATCGAGGCGTCGGCCGGGGTGAGCGCGTAGCGGTTGTGCTCGATGATGCAGCGGTCGACGAAGGTCCGGGTGATCGCGCACTCGGTGGCCAGTTCGGCGATCTCGAAGCGGACGTGCTGGAGCTTGGCCAGCGGACGGCCGAAGGCCTCGCGCTGCTTGACGTAGTCGGTGGTGATCTCCACCAGGTACTCGGCGCCGGCGATCGCCGCGGCGGCGATGGTCAGCCGCTCCTGGGCGAGGTTCTGCATCAGGTGGACGAAGCCGCCGTTGAGCTCGCCGAGCAGGTTCTCCTTCGGCACCCGGACGTCCTCGAAGAACAACTCGGCGGTGTCCTGGGCCTTCTGGCCGATCTTGTCCAGGTTCCGGCCGCGCTCGAACCCGGGCGTGCCGCGCTCGACGGCCAGCAGGCTCAGCCCGTGCGCGCCGCCCTCGGGCGTGGTCCGGGCGACCACGATGACCAGGTCGGCCAGGATGCCGTTGGAGATGAAGGTCTTGGCGCCGTTGAGCAGGAAGTGGTCACCCTGGTCGACCGCCTGGGTGCGGATGCCCTGGAGGTCGGAGCCGGTGCCCGGCTCGGTCATCGCGATCGCGGTGATCAGCTCGCCGCTGCAGAAGCCCGGCAGCCAGCGGCGCTTCTGCTCCTCGGTGGCGAGCGAGGTGAGGTACGGGCCGATGATGTCGTTGTGCAGCCCGATCGCCAGCCCGGAGGCCCCGGCCCGGGCGAACTCCTCAGCCAGCACGGCGGCATAGCGGAAGTCCGGGGCGCCGCCACCGCCGAACTCCTCGGGCACGGCCATCCCGAGCAGCCCCTGCCGCCCGGCCGCCAGCCAGACGGAGCGGTCGACGATGCCCGCCTTCTCCCAGCGGTCGTAGTGCGGCAGCACCTCCTTGGCGAGGAAGGCCTTCACGGTGGCCCGGAAGTCCTCGTGCTGCTGGGTGAAGATCTCGCGCTGCAACGCTACTCCCCTTGTTCTGCCGCTGAGTTGACGGATTCGGTGGCGCTGCTCGCGGGCCGGAGCGCCGGAACACCCCACTCCCGGGCCACCTCGGCGGTGTCCGCCCCCGGCCGGGCCGGTGGGCGGCGCAGCGCGCCGGGGGTGGCGGAGAAGCGCGGGGCGGGGGCGGGCTGGGTCACGCCGTCCGCCTCGACATAGGTGCCGCGGGCCGACAGGTGCGCCTCGCCGGCTGCCTGACGCATCGTCAGCACCGGTTCCACGCAGGCGTCCGAGCCGGCGAAGACGGCCTCCCACTCGCCCCTGGTCCGGGTGGCGAAGCGGGCCGCGATCAGGGCGCGCAGTTCGGGCCAGCGGGCGAGGTCGTACTGACCGGGCGCGTCCGGGCCCAGCTCCAGCAGGCGGGCGAACTCGGCGTAGAACCGCGGCTCCAGTGCGCCCACCGCGAGGTGCCCGCCGCCGGCGGCCCGGTAGATCGCGTAGAAGGGTGCACCGCCGTCCAGCAGGTTGACGCCCCGGCGGTCCTGCCAGTGGCCGGCCGCCAACAGCCCCCACAGCATGCTGCCGAGGTGGGCCGCACCGTCCACGATCGCGGCGTCGACCACCTGCCCGGCCCCGGTGGTACGGGCGTGGTGCAGCCCGGCCAGCAGGCCGACGACCAGGTAGAGCGAGCCGCCCGCGTAGTCGCCCAGCAGGTTCGCCGGGATCCCGGGCGGCGCGTCGGCCCCGCCCGGCGAGGCGACCAGCCCGAGCACCCCGGCCACCGCCGCGTACCCGAGGTCGTGCCCGGCGGTGGCGGCCCGCGGCCCCTGCTGGCCCCAGCCGGTCATCCGCCCGTACACCAGCGCCGGATTGCGCGCCAGACACGCCTCCGGGCCCACGCCGAGCCGCTCCGCCACCCCGGGCCGGTAGCCCTCGATCAGCAGGTCGGCCCGCTCGACCAGGTCCAGCACCAGGCCGGGCCCCTCGGGCGACTTGAGGTCGACCAGCACCGAGCGCTTGTTCCGGTTGGTGAGGTCGTACGCCGGATCGGTGCCGAGCGGCGACGGCTCCGGGCGGTCCACCCGCACCACGTCCGCCCCGAGATCACCCAACAGCATCGCCGCGAACGGCCCCGGCCCGATCCCGGCGAGCTCGACCACCCGCACACCCGCCAACGGCCCCGGCCCGCCCGCACCGGCCACCGGACTGCTTGTGTCACGCACTGGCTGCAGAACCCTCCGGGGTTTGACAGTAAAGCTGTAACACTCGCGATGATAGGCAAGCGACCGGCCGGTAACAAGCCCTCGACCCCGGGCCCGTGTCGCCAATTCACCCCCGCCGAAGCCCTGATGGAATCGATCACACCCAGTGCGGCCGACGGCACGGAGGGTGCGTCGGTGCACTGACGGAGCCGACCTGTACGGTCGTCATGTCGCGGGGGTACACGAACCCCCCAACGTCCAGGGGAGGACACACACATGGGCAGCCCGTACTTCACCACCGGACCGGTCGCCCCGGCGACGGACCCGATGCCGAGCACGGCGGCCAAGAAATCGCCGTACGCCGTTCCCGCGCCGGCCGACAACGGCACCACCGTGCCGCCACTCCCCTTCATTCCGCCCGGCAAGGTCACCAGCCGGCTGGACACCCCGTACGAGCTCACCGCCTCCGCCGGACTCGCCCGGCAGATCGCCACCGACCTCGACAACGCCAACGCCAAGGCCGGTCCCGGCGCGCACAGCCTCACCGAGTACGCGAGCACCGCCGCCACCAAGATCCGCGGCTTCTCCTTCGGTGGCGCCCTCACCAGCAGCACCGAACGGTGGCTCCAGCAGTGCAAGACCCTGCACGACAAGGTCGACAACGCCGCCACCGGCCTCGACCAGACTCGGCAGAACTACCACTCCAACGAGCTCACGACCACCGCCGATCTGCGCGCGACCCGGTAGAAGTCAGAAGGGGGAACGGACACATGGTGTCCTTCAAGGAACTGCACGAAGCCGACTTCTCCGGGGTCTCCGACGCCGCCGAGGCATGGGCCGGGGTCGCCAAGGCCCTCACCGCCCTGGACGGCCGGGTCAGCAAGGACCTCACCAGCACCGCGCAACGGGCCGGCTGGAAGGGCGACGCCGCCGACAGCGCCACCAAGGCGCTGCAGGGCATCGACGACGACTTCAAGAAGGGCTCGGCCGTCGCCACCGCCCTCGCCGCGATCATGAAAACCGCCGCCGAGGACTTCACCGCCGCCCGCCGCGACCTGGACACGGCCCTCCACGACGCGCAGGCGCAGGGACTGAGCGTCTCGGCTGACGGCACCGTGAGCTGGACCCTCCCGAAGGACGCGAGGAACGACACGGACAGCGAGGTCCTGGCACGGGACATGGCCGCCAAGTCCCAGGCAATCTCGGACCGTCTGGGCAAGGCCGTCGAAAAGGCCACCGCCGCCGACCAGCGGGCCACCCTCCACCTCCAGAGCGACATCGGCACCAGCAACGCCGTCTTCAACCCCACCCCCGGCGGCACCGGCCCGGTCACCGACGCCAAGCGGGCGCAGGACCTGATCTCCAAGGCCTACGACCTCTCCGATGACGAACTCCAGCAGTTGCAGGCACTGCTGGCCGCCAACGCGGAGAACAAGGAGTTCGCGACCACACTGCTCACCGGCCTCCAGTGCAATGGGCAAACCGGCCCAGAAGCCTTCCTCGACTACAGCAAGATCCTCGGCGACCTCGCGCAAGGCCACCACAACGCCAAGGGCTACCAAGACGTCTACGGCAACATGGCCGTAGTGCTCGCCACCGGCACCCGCGACAACGGGATGGGCAAGGAATGGGAGGACGGGCTCTTCCGGGCCGCCCGCGGTCCGGGCGGACCGAACGGCACGTACCTGGCGCTCACCACGCTGATGGAGACGAAGGGGACCTTCGACAAGGCCTTCGTGCGCAGGGTCGGCACCGACCTGCTCGACTACGAGGCCAACAACAAGCTCAAGGGCATGGACCTGTGGGGCCCTGCCTTCTACGAGGACCCCAGGAAGGGCGACCCGCTGGCCCCGCTCCTGCGGATGATGAAGGGCGATCGGGAGACGACCCAGACGTTCCTTGACCCCAGCCAGAACAAGAACCTGGTCCACCTCCTCAAGGACCGCGGCTGGCTCGACGAGGGCCAGGAGCGCAAGCTTCCCGCAGACGTCCTGTGTGACACGTCCCACAAGCTGTTCGCGGACATGCTGGAGGACGCCACCACCAGCCACGGCCCCGACCGGAACCAGCACCCGGCACCACACGACCCGGTCAGCCAACGGATCATGGACGAAACGCTCAAGACCCTCGGGGGCACCACGCCCGACGACCGAACCTCGGTGGCGACAGTCCTGCGCCGACCGGTGGCCAGGATGCTCGCCGACTACTCGCCGGATGTGTTCGGAATTCTGGGCAACGATCTGCAAGGCCCATCGCAGCCGAACGGACTGACTGCGAAGCCGGAGCAACTCCTCCGCGTGGTCCGCGGTGCCCTGGAGGATCCGGACACGTTCCAGATCATCCACAAGTCGCAGACCGAGGAGATCGCCCGCCGCCTCGACACCTACGGGCCCGAGGACTTCAAGCCCGATGCCACGGGCCGCCCGAACCACACCCTGTCCGCCTTCTCGCAGCAGTCTGCCAAGGTCCTCGGCGGACTCGACGCCGCGTTCGTCAACGCGGCCACCGACCACGCGGATGCCAAGAATTCGGCCATCGACTGGCAGCAGCGGATGCTCTACCACGCGATCGGCACGCCCGTGAACCTGGCCCCGGACTTTCTGATGCCCGGGGTCTCGAAGGTGCTGCCACTGGGAGACGCGGCGCAGCGCCTCGTCGACATCGGGACCGCCTCGTGGGCCGAGCAGGCCAAGGCGCCGATCAGCAGCGCCACCGCGGCCAGCGTGAGCGACCGCTACTCGGCGGGGCGCGCCGAGCTGGATGCGATGATCGTTGGCAAGGCTAGCCAGTACGGCATCGCTCCGGCGGACGCCGGTCACGCCGGCACCGTGACGAACCATCTGCTCCTTGAGGCGGGGCCCTTCTACAACACCGGGATCGACAACGCGTACCACGCCGCATTCGGCAAGGGGTGAGAGCGATGGACATTGAACCTGACGAATGCTCTGGCACTCCCGCCGCGTCCGCCGAGCGCGATGGCTCCAAGCACACCTGGCGGAGGCGGTCGGTGCTCGTGACACTGGCGCTCTCCCTGCTCCTGGCCGGGGCGGCCGGGTTCGCGGTGCACCGGCAGACGAATCTCGGCGGACCTGACACCGTTTGCGACGGGGCGGCCACGGCGGACCAGGTGCACGACGCGGTAGGGCCCGGACGAATCAGCGAGTACAGAAACGGATCCTACGACCGGACCGGGGTCTCCACCGGCAACGACTGCTTCGCCACCGTCAGTTCCGGCCTCTTCAAGACGAAGGAGCGGGAGGTGCGCTTCACCCTCAGGCCCAACCGTGACGGCCCGACCGAGTTCGCCGCGGGGGACGCCCGACTGTTCTCCGGAGGTTCGGCCGGATCGGTGACCTCCCGCGTGGCGTGGGCCCTGCTCCCCGAGGGGTGCCCGAAGGGCCTGCTCGCCGAGGTGCGCACCGACGTCGCGGGGCACGACGAGGCCAGGGCGAGGCTGGCCGTCGCGTTCGCGAACGGAGCTGCCAAAAACCACTCCTGCGCGGACCGCACACTTCCTGCGCCAACGAGCCTCTCCGTAAGGGGCCCCGAGACGGATCCGGACTGGAACAACCTCTGCGGCCTTCCGGGGTTCGCACCAGCGAGGGACCCTAACGTCCAGTGGACGTACCGGCAGCAGGTCACCACCGCGTCCGACCCGGTCTGGACCTGCGCAATCAGCAGGCCGGGCACGAGCAGTCTGCCTCAGATCCTCGCGATCACCACCGACCCGCGGCCCATCGCTGTGCCCCCGCAACCCGACAACGAGCCGCTCGGGCGGGCCCGATGGGTCGCCCGCGGGACACTCGTTGCCACCTGCCAGGGCCGGGACGTCTACTTCACCATCGACGGCGGTTTCGAGGGAGCTCTCCGCGGCGGCCTCGGAGACTATCTGTTCTCCGACCAGAACGACCTGGTGCGGCAGTTCCTCACCGCCGGGGGCAAGGCGATCGGGTGTGAGCCGATCCTGTAGGAAATAACCGGGCGGGTGTCGGCGTAATGGTCTATCGTGCCATCGGACCATTACGCACGACACGGGGGAGCCGCCATGACCGCCACCGACCTGCCCGCCGACCTTTCCGCCTCCGAGCTGCCCACCGACGTCTCCGCCGACCTTTCCGCCTCCGGCCGGACGATCGTCGCCGTCTCCGAGCGGCTGGTGCTGAGCCGGCCGCAGGAGGGGGACGCGGAGGCGATGTTCGCGATCCACGGGGATCCGGAGACCAACCGGTACAACCCGGACGGGCCGCAGCGGGACATCGCGGCGGCGCGGGAGCAGTTGGCCGGGTTCGTGGCGGACTGGCCGCGGGACGGGGTGGGGTACTGCATGGTGGCGACCCGGGAGGAGCCGGGGGTGGTCATCGGGGTGGCCGGGCTGTTCCTGCACTCGCTGGACGGGGAGCCGGTGTTCAACCTGTACTACCGGTTCCGGCCGTCGGCGTGGGGCAAGGGGTACGCGGCGGAGGCGTGCCGGGCGGCGATGGCGGAGGCGCTGCCGCGGTTCCCCGGGATTCCGGTGACGGCGCTGATCAGGGCGGACAACCTGCCGTCGCGCCGGCTGGCCGGGCGGCTCGGGCTGGTGCCGGACCCGGACGGGCGGGTGGACCACGAGGACCGGCTGATCCACCGGATGGCCTGAGGTACGGGAGGATCCCCCGCCGGGGGGAGCAGGATCGCCCCCGGGGCGGAGGCCGCGGGCCGGGGTGCGGCGGCAGCGTAGGGGCATGAGGATCAACGAGGGAGCGGTACGGACCGGGGCCGCCTGGATCGCGGTGTCGGCGACGGTGCCATACCTGGCACTCAAAGCGCTGTGGCTGACCGGGCATCCGGTCGGGTCGGGCGATCCCGGCGAGATGGACCGGCTGTGGCTGCTGAACCTGCTGACCGTCGGGATGGACGCCATCGCCGTGGCCCTGACGCTGGCCTTCGTCCGGCCGTGGGGGCGGCGGCTGCCGGCCGGGCTGGTGACGTTCCCGATGTGGGTGGCGACCGGGCTGCTCGGCACCATCCTGGTCGCGCTGCCGCTGTACCTGCTGAGCGCCGTCGTGCTGGGGCCGGAGCGGAGCACGGGCCAGGGGGACGACAACGGGCTCAGCAGCTGGGTCTTCGCCGTGGTGTACGGCGGGTTCGCCGTACAGGGCCTGGCGCTGATCACCGCCTTCGTGCTGTACGCCCGGCGGCGCTGGGCCACACTGCTGCGGGCGCGGATCGGCGACCTGCCGCACTCCCCCACCCTGGCCGTCCAGCGGAGTCTCGGCTGCGTCGCGGCGCTGCTCGGCGTCGGCGTCGCGGCGGCCCGGGCGTACTGGGCGGCGGGCGGGGCGGCCGGAGTGCCGATCGCGATGGCGGAGGAGCAATCCCGGGGTGTGGCGGTGATGAACACGGTGACCGCGGCCATGGCGGTGGCCGCACCGGCGGCGTTGCTGATCCTGGTGTTCCGGATGCGGCCGCAGCGGCGGCTTCGCGGGCCACTGCTGGTGGCGTGGACGGCGACCGGTTCGCTGTTCGGCTGGGGCAGCTGGCAGTTGGTCGCCTTCGGCGCGACCACGACCGAGGTGTCCACGACCGGGGTGACCGACCTGCGGATGGCGGTGCCCGGGCTGATGCCCCTGGTAGAGGCCGCCCAAGTGGTGACCGGAGTACTGATCCTGGCCGCGGGCGCGGTGGCGCTGACGGAACGCGGCGCCCGGGAGGCCACCGCTGACGTAGAGTCGCCCGGATGAGCACGGGGGGCGGCCGGATCCGGCGGGTAGGCGAGGCGTTGGTCGGGCGGCGGGCCCGGCTGCGCTGGGTGCACCTGGTGCTGGGCGGCGCCCTGCTGATGCCGTACTACCTGTTGTCGGTGGTGGGGCTCGGGGCGCTCAACCCGAACCAGGGGCACGTGCGCCAAGCACTGCTGCAACTCCTCGCGTTGTTCACCTCGCTGCCGATGGCCGCGATCACCGCGCTGGTGCCGACGGTGCGGGGGCTGGAGGGCGCCGCCGCCCGGGCACTGTGCGCGGTGGCCCGGCCGGAGGAGCTGGCCACCGGGCCGTCCCGGTCCTGGGCGGCCCGCCGGCGCACCTCGCTGTTCTTCGTGCTGCACCTGTTCTCCGGCGGGGTGGTCGCCGGGATGACGCTGGCCGGGGTGCCGTTCGCGGTGGTGCTGCTGTTCGGTCTCATCGGGCCCGGGGACCTGGCCGGCTACTGGACGGATCGTTTCCCCGCCTGGATGTTCACCGGCCCCGCGCTGGGCCTGGCCGTCCTGCTGCTGGTCATCGGGAGCAGTGCCGCCTGTGGTGCGCTGCTGGCCCGCTGGGCGCCCAAGCTGCTCGGCCCGACCCCGGAGGAGCGGCTGACCGCCGCCGAACGCCGGGCCACCGTACTGGCCCAGCGCAACCGGCTGGCCCGCGAGTTGCACGACTCGGTCGGGCACGCGCTCAGCGCGGTCGGCATCCAGGCCTCGGCGGCCGCCCGGGTGCTGCGCACCGACCCGGACTTCGCCGCCGAGGCGCTGCGGGCGATCGAGGAGACCGCGCGCGGGGCGGTCGCCGAACTGGACACCGTGCTCGGGCTGTTGCGCGAGGAGGAGGACGGCGGTGCCGCTCCGGCCGGGCCCACGCTGGCCGGGCTGGACGACCTGCTGCGCCAACTCGCCCGCACCGGCGTGACGGTGGACGCCGAGCTGGCGCCCGGCCTGGGCGCGCTGCCCGCCGAGGTCTCCCGGGAGGCGTACCGGATCGTGCAGGAGGGCCTGACCAATGTGCTGCGGCACGCCGGGCCGGCCCCGGCCGGACTGCGGGTCGGCCTGGACGCGGACCGACTGGAGATCGAACTGACCAATCCGCTGGGCCCGTCCCGCCCGAGCCGCCCCGGCGGCGGGCGCGGGCTGCGCGGGATCGGGGAACGGGCGGCGGCCCTGCGCGGCGGGAGCGCGGTGGGGCCGAGCGAGGACGGGACGACGTGGCGGCTGGCCGTCTGGCTGCCGGCGGGAGGGACTGCGGGATGAGCGGCGGGAACGGCACGGGCGCCGAGAGCGGGATGAGCGGCGAGGACGGAACGGCCGGCGGGAACGGGATGAGCGACGAGGACGGAACGGCCGGCGGGAACGGGATGAGCGACGAGGACGGAACGGCCGGCGGGAACGGGGTGGCCGGCGGGACCGGGGTGGCCGGCATCCGGGTGGTGATCGCGGACGACGAGCGGCTGGTCCGGATGGGCCTGCGGGTGGTGATCGACGCCGAGCCGGACCTCTTCGTGGTCGGCGAGGCCGCCGACGGCGCCGAGGTCGTCCCGCTGGTGCGCGAACTGCGCCCGGACGTGGTGCTGATGGACGTCCGGATGCCCGGCATCGACGGGATCCGGGCCACCGAGCAGTTGGTCGGCGGGATGGCCGAGCCGCCGAGGATCCTGGTGGTCACCACCTTCGAGCACGACGACCACGTGTACGACGCGCTGCGCGCGGGCGCCGCCGGGTTCCTGCTGAAGCGGGCGCGGGCGGAGGAGATGGTCCAGGCGGTGCGGCTGGTCGCGCGCGGGGACTCGCTGCTGTTCCCGGCGGCGGTGCGCGACCTCGCGCTGCGGCACGGCGCGGACGGCCGGCGGGGGGCCGCCGCCGACCGGGGGCCGATCGGTCGGCTGACCGAACGGGAGGGGCAGGTGCTGCGATTGATGGCCACCGGGCTCAACAACGGGGAGATCGCCCGGCAGTTGGTGGTCAGCCAGGAGACGGTGAAGACCCATGTCGGCAGCGTGCTGGCCAAGTTGGGGGCCCGGGACCGCACCCAGGCGGTGATCGCGGCGTACGAGTCGGGGTTCGTGCTGCCGGGGTGACCCGGAGGATTTCTGCGCGAAGTTCGTACACGAGTTCCATCCGGCCGGGGCCAGGAAGTAGAGTGCGATCTTCCCCTCCCGACGTCCGATACCTCCCGTATCGCCTGGAACGAACTGGTGGCCGTATGACCGTCCGGACCCGCCCCGCGCTGTGGTGGCGCATGGGCATCGTGCTCTCGGCGGGCCTCGGCCTGTCCCTCGGGACCGCCTCGCTGGTGTACTTCACCGTGCAGAGCAACGTCATCGTGCTCGGCTACTTCATCGGCGCCGTGTACTGGATGGTCAAGCGCGACACCGTGGACGCCCCCGCACCCCGGCTGCGCGGGGCGGCGACGCTGTACATCCTGATCACCGGCCTGGTCTCGCACGTCCTGCTCCAGCACGGCGCCAGCCCACTGCCCGGACTGGTCAGCGGGCCGGACCGGCTGGCGCACTGGTCCTCCTTCTTCCTGCACTACGTCACGCCGGTGATGGTGCTGATCGACTGGCTGGTGCTGAAGCCGCGCAACGCGGCGGCCTGGAAGGACATACCGCTCTGGCTGGCCTTCCCGCTCGGCTACGCGGCGATCGTGCTCGCCCGCAACGCGCTGTTCGGCGACTTCCCGACGCCCTACCCGTACTTCTTCTTCGACCCGACCACCAAGGGCTACGGCTACGTCTGGGGCCAGATCGCCCAGCTGACGGTCGAGTTCATCGTGCTCGGCCTCGCCGTCGTCGGCCTGGACCGGCTGGGCACCCGAGTCGCCGGGAAGCTCGCCCGCGCCTGACGGCTCGACTCCCGGCCGGATCCACTCGGCCGGCCGCGCACCAGGACGGGTCGGCGTCGCGGCCGAGCTGGGCGGTGGTGACCCGGTGCCGGGCCAAGGCCGCTCACCGGGCCGCTCCCCCCGCGCCTCACGCGGCGGGCGAGTCCTCCGGGAACGCGGCGTCGAACTCCGCCCGGTGGTCCTTCCAGAGCGCCACGGCGTGGTCCACGAAGACCCGCCGCTGCTGCTCCCGCACGCTGAGGTCGTGGACGTACGCCTTGACGCTCTTGCCGTCCGCCGCGGCGGCCTCGCGGATCGCGGCGAGTTCGTGCTCCGTGTACTCGATGTTGAGCGCAGGCATGTCGCCGATGGTACTGCAGCGCACGGCAGTTGGACCCGGTGCGACGGATTTCCACCCGCCGTCAAACGGTTTGCCGTCCATCCCTCCAGAGGCTGTTCGGGCGGGCGGACGAGTGGACCCACAGGAGGGTACGGCGGCGGCGCGTCGGATGACGCCCGGGCGGGGCCCGGGGTTCTAACGTCGGCGCCACGGCGGCGGAGGGGTTCCGCAGGGGGAGGCCGGGATTCGGCGGAGGCCGGAGATGACGCACAGGGGTATCGGAAGGGCGGCGGCCGCCGCGGTCGTGACGGCGGCGCTGGCGACGACGGTCGCCGTGGTGACGCCGGGAGCGGCCTCGGCGGACGGGGTGACGCCGGGAGCGGCCTCGGCGGACGGAGCGGCCGGGGCGCCGGAACAGAGCCAAGGCCAAGGGCAGAAGCGCGATCCGCTGCAGGGGGTCTGGCGGATGGACGGCTACGGCACGGTGGTCTCCGTCGTCGGGGGCCGGCTGACCACCTACGACGTGACCGCGCACAGCTGCGTGCCCGGCTGGATCACCGCGACGCAGGCCGGCCCCGCCGGGTCGGACGGCACCGTCCGCTACGTCATGGGCAACGACGCGGTGTCCCTCACCCCGAAGGGCCGGAACCGGGCCGTCGAGCGCGAGGAGGGCGGGGTCGGCACCAAGGAGTTGAACCGGGTCCCGGCGCTGCCGCCGCTGTGCACCACCCCGACGCCGAACGACCCGCTCGCGGTCTTCGACCGGTTCTGGGAGGACTTCGAGGAGAACTACCCCTTCTTCGCGGCCAAGGGGATCGACTGGCACGCCGTCCGGGACGAGCAGCGGCGGCGGATCACCCCGGCGACGACCACCGAGCAGTTGCAGGAGGTCTTCGTCGACATGCTCCGGCCTCTCGGCGACGCCCACACCGGACTGGCGCGGATCGTCGACGGTCAGCCGACACCGGTGTTCGGCGGGCGGCGGCCCGGCTCGACGGTGCGCACCAAAGAGCTGACCACCCGGGCCGGACAGGCCGTCGCGGCCCAGCTCACCGGCCCGGAGCAGCTCTTCGCCGGTGGCAAGCTCGGTGTGGGCCGGCTCCCCGACGGCGTCGGCTACCTGCGGGTGGGCAGCTTCGACGGCTACACCGACGGCGACTACGGCAGCCAGGTCGCCGAGCTGGACAAGGCCCTCGACGCCCTGCTCGCCGCCCCGGACCGGCTCAGCGGCCTGGTGCTCGACGTCCGGCTGAACGGCGGCGGCTCGGACGCGCTCGGGCTGCACATCGCCGCCCGGCTCACCGACCGCCCGTACCTCGCCTACCGGAAGGTCGCGCGCGACGACCCGGCCGACCCGACGAAGTTCACCCGGCCCGTGCCCGTCCCCGTGCTGCCCTCGGACGGCGAGCACTTCACCGGGCCGGTGGCCCTGCTCACCTCCTCGATCTCGGCCAGCGCCGCGGAGACCTTCGCCCAGGCGCTGATGGGACGGTCCCCGCGGGTGACCCGGATCGGCGAGAACACCCAAGGCGTCTTCTCGGACGTCCTGATCAAGCCGCTCTCGCCGGACTTCGCGGTGGTGCTGCCGAACGAGGAGTACCTCACCCGGGACGGCAGCACCTTCGACGGCCCGGGCATCGCGCCGGACCTCCGGACCCCGGTGTACAGCCCCGAGGAGCTGGCCGCGCTCAAGGACTCCGCCCTGAGCACGGCCCGCCGGGTGCTCGCCGAGGACGCGGGAGGCGACCGACGGCAGTAGGGCGTGTCTGACAATTCCCGCCGGGCGCGCGACGCGAATTGTCAGACACGCCCTAACCGCTACATCGGATCCACCGCCCTCAGTTCGCCGTCCAGCTCCAGCCACCTGGTCAGGCCCAGGCCGCGCAGGAACGGCAGGTCGTGGCTGACCACGACCAGCGCGCCCTGGTAGGCGGCCAGCGCCTGGGTGAGCTGACGGACGCTGGCGAGGTCCAGGTTGTTGGTCGGCTCGTCGAGCAGCAGCAGCTGCGGCGGCGGGTCGGCCAGCAGCAGGGCGGCCAGCGTCGCCCGGAACCGCTCGCCGCCGGAGAGGGTGCCGGCCGGCTGGTCGGCCCGGCCGCCGCGGAACAGGAAGCGGGCCAGCCGGGCGCGGACGGCGTTGTCCCCGGCGCCGGGGGCGAACAGCTTGACGTTCTCCGCGACCGTCAGCCCGTCGTCCAGCAGGTCCAGCCGCTGCGGCAGGTGGCGCAGCGGCACCTGGGTGGTGACCATGCCCTCCAGCGGGGCGAGTTCGCCCGCCATGGTGCGCAGCAGCGTGGTCTTGCCGGAGCCGTTGCGCCCGACCAGGGCGATCCGCTCGGGGCCGCGCAGGTCGAGGTCGACGGTGCCGCCGGTGGGCAGCCCGACCTTCTGCAGGGTGAGCACGGTGCGCCCGGCCGGCACGGCGGTGCGCGGCAGGTCGATCCGGATCTCGGCGTCGTCGCGCACCGCCTCCTCGGCGGCGGTGAGCCGCGCCTTGGCCTCCTCCAGGCGTTCGGTGTGCATGCCGGTGAGCCGGCCCGCCGTCTCCTGGCCCTTGCGTTTGAGCATCCCGGCGAAGATGTGCGGGTCGTTGCGGGTGACCGAGCGCTTCTTGCCGTAACTGGCGCTGCGGTCCAGCCTGGTGCGGGCGTCGACCAAGTCCCGTTTCTGGCGCTGGACGTCGGCCTCGGCGTTGCGCAGCAGCCGCTCGGCCGTCTCCTGCTGGGCCGCGAGGGTGCGCTCGTACTCGGCGAAGTTGCCGCCGTACCAGGTGACTCCGCCGTCCCGCAGGTCGGCGATCTGGTCGACGTGCTGGAGCAGCTCGCGGTCGTGGCTGACGATCACCATGACGCCCTGCCAGCCGGCCACCGTCTCGTAGAGCCGCTCGCGGGCGGCCCGGTCGAGGTTGTTGGTGGGCTCGTCCAGCAGCAGCACGTCGGGGCGGCGCAGCAGCAGGGCGGCCAGCCGCAACAACACCGCCTCGCCGCCGGAGAGTTCGCCGGTGGTGCGGTCGAGGTCGAGGTTGCGCAGGCCGAGCCGGTCGAGGGTGGCGCGGGCGCGCTCCTCGACGTCCCAGTCGTCGCCGACGGCGTCGAAGTGCCGCTGGTCGGTGTCGCCGGACTCGATGGCGTGCAGGGCCTCGCGGGCGGCCCGGATGCCGAGCGCCTCGTCGACCCGCAGGCCGGTGTCGAGCGTGAGCCCCTGCGGGAGGTAGCCGAGTTCGCCCGCGACCCGGACGGTGCCGCCGGTGGGGGTGAGTTCGCCGGCGATCAGCCGCAGCAGGGTGGACTTGCCGGCGCCGTTCAGGCCGATCAGTCCGGTGCGGCCGGGGCCGACGGCGAGGTGGAAGCCGTCCAGGACGGGCTTGCCGTCGGGCCACTCGAACGCGAGGTCGGTGCAGAGGACGGCGGTGGTGGGTTGTGCCATGCAAGGCCTCCCGGGTGGTTGCTGAAGGGGTGACGAGCAACACGGGGAGACACCGCGGGTGCGGAACCGGTACGGCCGAACGACAGGAGGGCGGCGCAACGAGGCGCCACGGGGCCGTGACTGAGGTCGCACACTCGCACACCACGCGGCAGCAGGGCCTGCGTGGCGGGGGCGGTGTCCCGGGACCTCAGTAGAGCAACGGCCTTCTCCTTGTCTGGCGGATGACGCGAACCACGCTAGGAGCCCCGGCGGAGGCTCGCAACCGATTTTCGAGGGCCGCACGGAGCCCGGAGAGGAGGCCGCACGGAGACCGGAGGAGGAGCCCGGACGGAGCCCGGACGGAGGCCCGGTGCCGATCCCGTGCCGATCCGGTGACGGCCTCGTACCGGCCGGGGCCGGGTGTAAGGAGTTCCTTATCCGCATGGCAGACTCCTCACCTGCCATACCTGCGGCCCCGGGGCCGCACCCGAGGAGAACGGGCCGTATGGCGGTAGTCAACAGGGGGATTTGAACTCATGTCACCGATATCCCGGCCGAGCCGTGCCGTCCTGGGCGCTTCCGTCGCCGCGCTGACCATGGTGGTCGCCACCGGTTGCGGGCCGGACAACAGTGACCCGGCCGGTGCCCAGACCGCCGCGCCGTCGGTCGCGGCCAGCGCCTCCGGGAAGCCGGGCGCGGCTCCGATCAAGCTGCCGACGGTCGAAGAGCTGAAGACCTGGAAGCTCGAGGACTGGGACAAGTGGGCCCAGGCCAATGTGATCACCCCGGCGGTCAAGGGCTACTGGACCCTGCAGAAGCTGCTGAACGCCAAGCCGAAGCCGCTGCCGCAGGCGCCGACCCAGAGCCCCTCGCAGGCGCCGGCCCAGCCGACCGCCCAGCCGACCGGCGCGGCCCCGGCCCAGCCCACCGGCGCGCAGCCGCCGACCGGCCCGGACCAGCTGCCCTCGGTGGTCGCGGCGAAGCCGGTGGCGCACCCGTTCCCGAAGAACATGCACGTCAACGGCAAGATCTTCTTCAAGGACGGCAACGACGACTACGTGTGCTCCGGCACCGTGGTCTCCGACCCGGCCAACCCCGGCAAGAGCAACCTGGTGTGGACCGCGAGCCACTGCCTGCACGGCGGCAAGGGCAACAAGTACTACACCGACATCACCTTCGCCCCGGCCTTCAACAGCAACGGCGTGCTGAGCAACGGCAACAAGCAGAAGTCCAAGCTGGACGACGCCGAGCCGTACGGCGAGTGGGGCGCGACTGCCGGCATGGTCTCCCCGCAGTGGACCCAGGAGGCCGACCCGGAGCACGGCGGCCCGTGGAGCCAGTACGACTTCGGCATCATCAAGGTCGCCAACCCGGACCCGAACGGCAAGTCGCTGGAGGAGACCGTCGGCGGCTCGGTGCCGCTGTGGTTCAACGCCCCGCGCGACCAGCTCGCCTCCGTCGCCAACTACGGCTTCCCGGAGGGCAAGCCCTTCGACGGCGTCGAGCTGGAGCACTGCGACGGCGGCAAGCCGGCCGCCAAGCCCGGTGACCCGAGCCGCCCGGCGATGCTGATGATCGGCTGCAACATGACCGGCGGCAGCAGCGGCGGCGGCTGGTACACCACCAAGGACGGCAAGCCGGCCCTGGTCAGCGACACCTCCGTCGGCAACGGCGCCAACACCTACGAGGCCGGCCCCTACCTGGAGGACGTCGCGGCGCACATGTTCGACTACTTCTCCAAGAAGGCCAAGTGATCGACGGGTAGCACCCGTCCAGGGGCCGCGACCGCCGAGTGGGCGCGGTCGCGGCCCCTGGCTCTTCCGGCTCACGGCCCCCGACTCTTCCGACTCGGGCCCCGACTCTTCCGGCTCACAGCCCCCGGCTTTTCCGGCTCGGGCCCCCGTCCTCCTACAATCGGCCCCATCATGAGCGCCACACTCGTAGTCAAGGACCTCAGCGCCGGCCACGGCGAACGCACCCTCTTCTCCGGCCTGGACCTGGTCGTCGCCCCCGGCGACGTGGTCGGCCTGGTCGGCGTGAACGGCGCCGGCAAGTCGACCCTGCTGCGGCTGCTGGCCGGCCTGGACACCCCCGAGGGCGGCTCGCTGCGGCTCAGCCCGGCCAGCGCCAACGTCGGCCACCTGCCGCAGGAGCCGGAGCGGCGCGAGGGTGAGTCGGTGCGCGACTTCCTGGCCCGGCGCACCGGCGTGGCGGCCGCCCAGGCCGAGCTGGACGAGGCCACCGAGGGCCTGGTCGAGGGCCGGCCGGGCGCCGACGACGCGTACGCGGCGAGCTTGGACCGCTGGCTGGACCTCGGCGGCGCCGACCTGGAGGAGCGGGCCGAGGAGGTGGCCGACTCGCTCGGCCTGAAGGTCTCCCTCGACCTGCCGATGACGGCGCTCTCCGGCGGCCAGGCCGCCCGGGCCGGCCTGGCCTCGCTGCTGCTCTCCCGCTACGACGTGTTCCTGCTGGACGAGCCCACCAACGACCTCGACCTGGACGGCCTGGACCGGCTGGAATCCTTCGTCAAGGGCCTGCGCGCCGGCACCGTGCTGATCAGCCACGACCGCGAGTTCCTGGCCCGCACCGTCACCAAGGTGCTGGAGCTGGACCTGCACCAGCAGCAGGTCAACCTGTACGGCGGCGGCTACGAGGCGTACCTGGAGGAGCGGGCGGTGGCCCGCCGGCACGCCCGCGAGGAGTACGAGGAGTACGCGGACACCAAGTCCTCGCTGGAGGCCCGGGCGCAGATGCAGCGCAACTGGATGGAGCACGGCGTCCGCAACGCCCGCCGCAAGAGCGGCGACAACGACAAGAACGCCAAGGCGAAGCGCACCGAGTCCACCGAGAAGCAGGCCTCCAAGGCCCGGCAGACCCAGCGGATGATCGAGCGGCTGGACGTGGTCGAGGAGCCGCGCAAGGAGTGGGAGCTGCGGATGGAGATCGCCACCGCGCCGCGCTCCGGCTCGGTGGTCGCCACCCTGCGCGCGGCCGTCGCCAAGCGCGGGGACTTCGCCTTCGGCCCGGTGGACCTGCAGATCGACTGGGCCGACCGGGTCGCCATCACCGGCGCCAACGGCGCGGGCAAGTCCACCCTGCTGGCCGCGCTGCTCGGCCGGCTCGAACTCGACTCCGGCAACGCCGCGTTGGGCTCGGGCGTGGTGGTCGGCGAGGTGGACCAGGCGCGTGGGCTCTTCCTCGGCGGGGAGCCGCTGTCGGACGCCTTCGCGGCCGCCGTACCGGAGCTCACCGAGGAGGAGGTGCGCACCCTGCTGGCCAAGTTCGGCCTCAAGGCGGTGCACGTGCGGCGCCCGGCGGGCACCCTCTCCCCCGGCGAGCGCACCCGGGCCGCGCTGGCGCTGCTCCAGGCGCGCGGGGTCAACCTGCTGGTGCTGGACGAGCCCACCAACCACCTGGACCTGCCCGCGATCGAGCAGCTGGAGTCGGCGCTCGGCTCGTACACCGGCACCCTGCTGCTGGTCACCCACGACCGGCGGATGCTGGACACGGTGACGGTGAACCGGCGGATCGAGGTCCGGGACGGCCGGGTGCACGAGCTGTAGCCCCCACGCCGACGCCCCGCGCTGTAGCCCGCCGCTCGCGATGGTCGGCTCGGCCGCTTCGGAATTGGTCTCTACCTCTTCCCGGAGCGGCCGTCATGTGCTGTGCTGTCGGCCATGGTTGACATGGTTGACAGCGCAGTGGCGGGGACGCCCCACCCGACCGTCCCGCTCACCCCGATGACGGTGCCGGCCCACCAGGCCGAGGCCCGCGGCAAGGCCTTCCACGACGTGATGGCGCAGCGCCGGACCGTCCGCGACTACTCCACCGAGCCGATCCCGGACGGGGTGATCGAGTGGGCCGTACGCACCGCGAGCACCGCGCCCAGCGGCGCCCACGTCCAGCCCTGGCGGTTCGTGGTGATCACCGACCCGGAGCGCAAGCGGCTCCTGCGCGAGGCGGCCGAGGCGGAGGAGCGCGAGTTCTACGGGCACCGGGCGTCCGAGGAGTGGCTGGCGGCGCTGGCGCCGATCGGCACCGACTGGCGGAAGCCGTTCCTGGAGGACGCGCCGGCCGTGATCGTGGTCTTCGAGGTGCACAAGGGCCCCAACTCGCCGCGCCCGTACTACACCAAGGAGTCGGTGGGGATCGCGGTCGGGCTGCTGCTGGCCTCGCTGCACCAGTCCGGGCTGGCGACGCTGACCCACACGCCGAGCCCGATGCGCTTCCTCAACGAGGTGTGCGACCGCCCGGCGGAGGAGCGCGCCGCCTATGTGATCCCGGTCGGCTACCCGGCCGAGGGGGCGCGCGTGCCGGACTTGCGGCGCAAGGAGCTCGACGAGGTGATGATCAGGCTCTGACGCGCCGGGCGCACCGGGCACGGCGTGCCCGCGGCCCGGGACCGACGCGCCGGGCGCACCGGGCACGGCGTGCCCGCGGCCCGGGACCGACGCGCCGGGGGCAGCGGCCGCACCCGCCGGACGGAGGGGCCCCGGATGCGCCTCCGTCCGGATGTGGCAGGTCCGGGCCAAGGACATAATCGCCGCCATGAGCCCAGCACAGTCGCAGTCCTGCGGGCGGGCGCGGCCGCCGTCCCGCGAGCCCGCCCGGGCGGCGCCGGAGGTGACCGCGGGACGGCCGCCGGAACTGCTGCGGCTGCCCGGCGGCCTCTCCCTGCACCGCCGCCGCAGCACCCACGCGCCGGCCCTGCACCGGGCCGTGCACGCCAACCTGGAGCACCTGCGGCCCTGGCTGGACTGGGCGGCCGAGGCCCCCAGTCGGGCCCGGACCGCCGAGCAGACCCGGGCCGGCACCGCCGCCTGGGAGGCCGGAACGGACTTCATGTACCTCGCCGACCTGGACGCGGCGCCCGGCCGGGTGGTCGCGGCCCTCGGGCTGCACGGGCGGATCGGGCCGGGCGCGCTGGAGATCGGCTACTGGGTGGCCGCCCGGCACGTCGGCCGCGGCATCGCGACCGCCGCGGCCGGGGCGCTGACCGAGGCCGCGCTGGCGCTGCCCGGGATCGCCCGGGTGGAGATCCGCTGCGACCAGGCGAACGGCGCCAGCGCGGCCGTCCCGCGCAAGCTCGGCTACCGGCTGGACCGGGTCACCGAGGCCGCCGTCCGGGCGCCGGGCGAGACCGGGCGGCAGCAGGTGTGGGTCATGGAGCGCCGGGCGGGCCCCAGGGCCCGCCCGGTGGCTCAGTAGTAGCGCCCGCCCGCCGCGGCCGGCAGCGCGTCCAGCTCCGCCAGGTCGGCCGCCGAGAGCTCGATCGCGGCCGCGCCCGCGTTGTCCAGCAGGTAGCGCGGCGTCTTGGTGCCCGGGATCGGGAAGACGTACCGGCCCTGCGCCAGCACCCAGGCCAGCGCGACCTGCGCGGGCGAGGCACCGATCCGCTCGGCGACCGCCCGGACCCGCCCGACCAGCTCCAGGTTGGCCTGCAGCGCCTCCTGCTGGAAGCGGGGCAGTCGGCGGCGGAAGTCGTCCTCGGGCAGTTCGTCGAGGGAGGTGATGCTGCCGGTCAGGAAGCCCCGGCCGAGCGGCGAGTACGGCAGGAAGGCGATGCCCTGCTCCTCGGTGTACGGCAGCACCTCGGCCAGCGCGTCCCGGGTCCACAGCGACAGCTCGGACTGCACCGAGGCCACCGGGTGCACGGCCTGCGCCCGCCGGATCTCCTCGACGCCCACCTCGGAGAGCCCGATCCGGCGGACCTTGCCGGCCCGGACGGTCTCGGCCAGCGCGCCCCAGGTCTCCTCGATCGGGACGGCCGGGTCGACCCGGTGCAGCTGGTAGAGGTCGAGGTGGTCGGTGCCGAGGCGGCGCAGGCTGTCGTCGATCGAGCGCCGCACGTGCTCGGGGCTGCCGTCGCGGGCCGCGTCCTGGCCGCTGCCGCCGGGGACGATGCCGACCTTGGTGGCCAGGAAGGCGCGCTCGCGGTGGGGGCCGGCCAGCGCGGCGCCGACCACCTCCTCGTTGGTGTACGGGCCGTACATGTCGGCGGTGTCGATCAGGGTGACGCCGAGGTCCAGCGCCTGGCGGATCACGCCGACGGACTTCTCGTCGTCCCGGCTGCCCACGTCGTAGGCGAAGGTCATCCCCATGCAGCCGAGGCCGATGACGCCGACCTCCGGGCCGTTGCTGCCGAACGGGGCGTTGCGCATGACGGTGCTCCTGTCTGGTTTCCGGCTGGTCCTGCGGTGGGGCGGTGGGGCGGTGCCCACGCTCGATCTTGACTGACGACCGGTCACTTCGACT
Organism: Kitasatospora sp. NPDC030952; assembly: GCF_055571335.1. NCBI lineage: Bacteria > Bacillati > Actinomycetota > Actinomycetes > Kitasatosporales > Streptomycetaceae > Kitasatospora > Kitasatospora sp. NPDC030952. The sequence goes on along the minus strand of NZ_JBVIFM010000017.1, from coordinate 112,357 downwards.
GCGAGTCAGGCACTTTGACCGAAGGACCTCCTTAAACCCGCCCTAAAACCTGCTCTCGGGGGGCTCCCGGAAGCCCGGAAGTGCTTGACGTGCCCAGCTGGTCTAGTCCAGTTTGATCCTCAGCACCGCGCTCCTCCCCGCACCGGACCAGCCCCCATGCTGCCGCCCGCCCCGTGTCTCCCCCCTTCACGGCGCGGGCGGCCCCACGTCCCGAGAGGCACCCCCATGCCCAGCGCGCCCCAGCACGCCCCCACCCACCGCCGCCCCACCGGCCGGACCAAACTGCTGAGCCTCGCCGCCGCCGCCGTGCTCGCCGCCGGCGGCCTCGCCACCCTCGCCGGGAACGCCGGTGCCGCCGACGCCGACCTGCTCGCCAACGGCGGCTTCGAGAGCGGCGCACTCGACCCGTGGAGCTGTTCCGCCACTACCGGGAGCATCGTCAACTCCGGTGCGCACAGCGGGACGTACGCGCTCAAGGGGGCGGTCGGCGCGAGCGACACCGCGCAGTGCGGCCAGACCGTGAGCGTCCAGCCCAACACCAGCTACACCCTCAGCGCCTGGGTGCAGGGCCAGTACGTCTACCTCGGCGCCACCGGCAGCGGCGTCACCGACCCCGCCGTGTGGACCCCGGGCGGCGCCAACTGGCAGCAGCTGTCGGCCGGTTTCACCACCGGCCCGAGCACCACCAGCGTCACCGTCTACCTGCACGGCTGGTACGGGCAGGGCGCCTACCTCGCCGACGACGTCACCCTCACCGGCCCCGGCGGCGGCCCGACCACCCCGCCGACCACCCCGCCGAGCGGAACCCCCACCGGCGGCCCGACCACCCCGCCGCCGAACGTCGCGCTCCCGGTCGCCCCGTACATCGACATGGGCGCCTGGCCCACCCCGTCCATGCCCGCCATGGCCAAGGCCGGCGGCGTCAAGGGCTACACCATGGGCTTCGTCACCGGCGTCGGCTGCAAGGCCAGCTGGTTCAACGCCTACGACCCGCGCACCGGCTGGGCCAAGGACCAGGTCGACGCGCTGCGCGCGGCCGGCGGAGACGTCAAGCTCTCCTTCGGCGGCGCCAGCGGCACCGAACTCGCCGCCGCCTGCACCTCGGTGGACTCGCTGTTCAACGAGTACGACGCGGTCGTCAACGCCTACAACCTGCGCTACGTCGACTACGACATCGAGGGCGCGGCGATCGCCGACACCGCCTCCAACGACCGCCGCTCCGCCGCCCTCGCCAAGCTCCAGCAGGCCCACCCGGGCCTCAAGGTCTCGCTCACCCTGCCCGTCCTGCCCGAGGGCCTGACCAGCGACGGCGTCGCCGTCGTCAAGTCCGCCCGGGACGCCGGGGTCGACCTCGACCTGGTGAACGTCATGGCGATGGACTACTACCGCTCGGGCAGCGACTACGGAAACGCCGCCGTCCAGGCCGCGCAGGCGACCTTCGGCCAGCTCAAGGCGCTCTACCCGGCGAAGACCGACGCCCGGCTGTGGGCCATGGTCGGGGTCACCCCGATGATCGGCGAGAACGACGACCACCAGATCTACAACCAGGCCGCGGCCCAGCAGTTGGTGACCTTCGCCAAGCAGAACCACCTCGGCCTGCTCGCCTTCTGGGACGCCACCCGGGACGCCAACGCCTGCACCGGCTCGCTGGCCAAGTGCACCAACATCCCGCAGCAGCCGTACGAGTTCGCGAAGGTCTTCGGCCAGTACACGGGCTGAGCCGCAGCGCTTCCGGGGCGCCGGCGGGCCAGGGGGCCGTCGGCGCCCCGGCACCTCCGACTGCGGCTGAGCAGGCCGGACAGCCGGAGAAATTGGCATCTCATCCTCCCGGACCGTCCACTACAGTCCCTCCCACCTGTACGGAACGAGGGGGCGGACATGACGGTCCGGGACGACCACCATCAGCTGATCATCGACACCACGACCAGCGAAGCCGCCTGCGCGGCGGGCCTCACCCCCGAGGAACTCAGCGCGTTCAGCACCACCCTGGGCCGCCTGCGCGACCTCCCCTTCCAGGACCGCACCCGGCTGCACGCCGAGCGCCAGCTCAGCTCCTTCGTGACGGAGAGCCGCAAACGCCGCCGCCAGGAGGCCAAGGAGGCCGTCCGCCAGGCCGACGCCGCGCTGCTCGCCGGCACCGCGACCGGCGCCCGGCAACGCCGTGAGGACACGCCGCTCCCGCCTGCGGGAGGGCCGGTCGGCGAGTTGCTCGTCCCGCGCAAGTGCTACGTCTGCAAGCAGCCGTACCGCCAGGTCGACGGCTTCTACCACATGCTCTGCCCGGACTGCGCGGCCGACAACACCGCCCGCCGCGACCTCTCCACCGACCTGCGCGGGCGCCGGGCACTGCTCACCGGCGGGCGGGTGAAGATCGGCTTCCAGCTCGCGCTGATGCTGCTGCGGGACGGCGCCGAGCTGATCGTCACCAGCCGCTTCCCGCGGGACACCGTCCGCCGCTTCCGCGCCGCCGAGGGCAGCGGGCAGTGGTGGGAGCGGCTCACCGTGGTCGGCATCGACCTCCGCGACCCGCGTCAAGTCCTCGGCCTGACCGAGGAGTTGCGCGCCGACGGGCGGCCGCTGGACATCCTGGTCAACAACGCCGCACAGACCCTGCGGCGCCCGCCGGAGTCGTACGCCCTGCTGGCGGCCGGGGAGTCCACCGCCCTGCCGGGCGCCGACCGCCGGGCCATCACCCACGCGCCCGGGTTCCGTCCGCTCACCGACGTCGCCCAACTGCCGTCGGGGGCCGGCTCACTGCTGGACCTCACCGACGAGGCCGGACTGCTGCCCGACCTCGCGCCCGTCAACTCCTGGTCCACCACGCTCGGTTCGCTCGACCCGGCGGAGGTGCTGGAGACCCAGCTGGTCAACGCCCTGGCCCCGGCGCTGCTCTGCGACCGACTGCTGCCGCTGCTGCTCGCCTCCCCGCGCCCCGCCCGCTACATCGTCAACGTCACGGCGGTGGAGGGCCGGTTCGCCGTCCGCAACAAGACCGCGCGCCACCCCCACACCAACATGGCCAAGGCCGCGCTCAACATGCTCACCCGCACCAGCGCCGCCGAACTCGCCCCGAAGGGCGTGCACATGTGCGCCGTGGACACCGGCTGGATCACCGACGAGAACCCGGCGCCCGCGAAGGCCCGGATCGCCGCCCGGGGCTTCCGCACCCCGCTGGACGTCGTGGACGGCGCCGCCCGGGTCTACGACCCGATCGTGCGCGGCGAGGCCGGGCACCCGGTGTCGGGGGTGTTCCTCAAGGACTACCGGGTGGCGGAGTGGTGACGTCCCAGCCGTCGCACCAGCCGTCGCACCAGCCGTCGCATCAGGTGTCGCATCAGCCGTCGCACCAGGTGCCGTAGCGGTGCGCCGGAACGGCCCGGCCCGGGGTGGTCCCGGGCCGGGCCGTCGGCGTTGCAGGAGGGCTCAGCGGCCGGTGGGCAGGTTGGCCCCGCCGGTGCAGTCGAGCACCACTCCGGTGACGAAGGTGTTGGCGGCGAACATGTGGATCGCCCGGGCGACGTCCTCGGGGCGGCCGACCCGGCCGACCGGGGTGGTGGCGGCCAGGCCGTCGAAGAGGGCGGTGCGCTGCTCGGTGGGGACGCGGTCCCACCACGGGGTGTCGATGACGCCGGGCGAGACGGCGTTGATCCGCAGCGGGGCGAGTTCGACGGCCAGCGGCGGGACCATCGCCTCCAGGGCGCCGTTGATGGCGGCCAGTCCGGCGGTGCCGGGGATGGCGGCGCGGGCCGAGGCGGCGGTGATCAGGGTGACCGAGCCGTCCTTGCGCAGGTGCGGCAGGGCCGCCTGGAGCACCCGGACCTGCGGCCAGAACTTGGCGTCGAAGCCGTGGGCGAGGTCGGCGAGGTCGAGTTCGGCGAACGGGCCGCTGCCGGCCGCGCCGCTGACCGCGACCACCAGGTGGTCGACGGTGCCGGCCCCGGCGAAGAAGGCGGCCAGCGCGGCCGGGTCGGTGGCGTCGAGCCGGGCGCCGCTGGTCTTGCCGCCGATCCGGGCGACGGCGGCGTCCAGCTTCTCGCGGTCACGGCCGGTGATCACGACCTCGGCGCCGTCGGCGGCGAAGGCGGTCGCGGTCGCCTCGCCGATGCCCGAGCTGCCGCCCATGACGATGACGTGCTGTCCGGCGAAGAGGTTCGTTGCAGTGCTCATGGTTCTGGCCTTTCCGGCTTGCTCGAGTTCTTGTCGAGACCGCTAGTTCCGGTAATGATGGTTGCCGAGACTGTTAGTCTTGTCAAGCGGGGGAAGGAAGAAAGGGACCACGATGAGCAAGAGCGACCCCTCGGCCGAGCAGGCCTCCGCCGCCCGGCCGCACACCGGCCGCCGCCGCAACGAGGCGGCCCACCGGGCGATCCTGGACGCGGCACTCCACCTGCTCGCCGACTCCGACGGCACGCCCGTCACCATCGACGCCATCGCCCGCACCGCCGGCGTCGGCAAGCAGACCGTCTACCGCTGGTGGCCCTCCAAGGGCGCCGTCCTGCTGGACGCCCTCACCGACCGCGCCGACCAGGACGTCACCGACCACCCGGACACCGGCACCCTCCGCACCGACCTGCGCGCCTTCATCGGGACCACCTTCGACGCCGCCCAGCGCGGCACCACCGCCTCCGCGCTGCGCACCGTCGCCCGCGAGGCCGCCCGCGACCCGCACCTGGCCGAGCTGATGCGGACCTTCACCGCCACCCGGCGCACCGCGCTGCACGACCTCCTCACCCGGGGCCGCGAGCGCGGCGAACTGGCCGACCACGCCGACCTCGACCTGATCGTGGACCAGGTCTACGGGGTGTTCTGGTACCGCTTCCTGCTCGGCCACGGCCCACTGGACGAGTCCACCGCCGAGCGGCTCGCCGACACCCTGATCACCGGGAACGACTCACCGGCGACGGCATCCGCGAACTGACCGCCCGGGCCGAGCCGGTGGCCGTCGGCGAGTTCGGCCCCGCCACCTGCCTCGGCGCGGGAAGCCGGGCCGACTTCCCGCGCTGCCGGGGATCCTTCAAGCCGTGCGGCGGCGGTAGTAGGCGATGCCGAGGGCGATGGTGATCGGCCCCCAGAGCATCGCCGGGCCGATGCAGACCCGGGCCAGCGCCTCCCACCAGCCGTTGCCGAAGCCGACCTCGTCCTGCAGGCCGAACCAGGCCAGCGGCTGGAGGCCGAAGAGGCCGAACAGCACCAGGCCGCCCAGCAGCGTGGCGAGCAGCGGCCCGAGCGGCGGCACCCGGCGGCCGCGCAGGAGCGGCACCCAGCGGGGGAACACCTCGCCCCAGCCGCTGACCAGCCCCAGGGTGAGCAGCGCCAGCCCCTCGGTGACCAGGCTCAGGCCGAAGACGTACGGGGTGGCCCACCAGGTGTGCGGCGGGCTGCCGGGGTCGACGATGCCCATCTCGAAGCCGAAGGCGAACGGCAGCCGCCACAGGCAGTGCGGCAGGAGGACCAGTGGCAGGGCCTTGGCGAGCCGCAGGGCCCAAGCGGGAACGGGGCGTTCGGTGTCACCGACCGGGAGGTTCATCAGCATGGGTCCACCGTCGCGGACACCAGCCGTCCGCCACCTCCGCCCCGCGGTCCCCCCTCCTCCCCCGGGAGAGCCAACCGCGGCTCACCACAAGGGAGGAGGAGGGAGCGGCCTCCGGTGCGGGGAGGTCAGAGGCCGAGCTGCTCGGCGGCCAGGGCCGTCCCCTCCAGCCGGGCCCTGATCTTGGCGAAGGCCGTCTCGCGGGACGTGGACCGGTCGTCCGCGAAGGGGGCGAAGCCGCTGTCGTCGCAGCTGCCCAGGCGGTCGGCGGGCAGGTGGCGGGCGGCGGTGAGGACGCGGTCCCGCACCTGCTCGGCGGTCTCCACCCGCGGGTCGCTCGGGTCGGTCACCCCGACGAACACCCTGGCGTCGGCGGGGAGGTGCTCGGCGATCAGTGCCAGCGCGCGGTCCGGGTCGGCCTCGCTCGCCAGGGACAGGTAGAAGTTGCCCGCCTTGAGCCGGAAGAACGTCGGCAGCAGCTCCGCGTAGTCGACGTCCAGGCTGTGGGTGGCGCCCTGGTCGTTGCCGGGGTCGGTCTGCACCCCGATCCGGGCGCGCTCGGCGGCGGAGAACCGCTCCAGCACCCGGTTGTCCAGCTCGACGAAGTCGCGCAGCACCCCGCCGCTGGGGTCGAGCTTCAGCGACAGCCGGGCCTCGGTGAGTTCGAGCTGCACGACGTGGGCGCCGGCGTCCAGGCAGCCCCGGATGTCCGCCTCCGCGCCGTCGAGCAGATCGTCGAGGAAGGCCTCCCGCGAGTACCCGGCGATGCCGTCCGGCGGGTACAGCAGGCTGAGCGTCGAGGGCGCCACGACGGACTGCTTCACCGGTACGGTGGCGGCCTCCTGCGCGGCCCGCAGGTACTGCTCGGCGTGCACCCGGTAGCGGAACGGGCCGGCCGTCAGCCGGGGCAACTGCCGGGTGTGGCCGTCGGAGTAGGGGATGACGACACCGTGGGGGGCCAGGCCGGCGGCCCCGTCGAGCGGATAGGTGTAGGCGCTCGGCTTGGCCTGGTCGCCGTCGGTGACGACCGGCGAGCCGAGCGCCTCCAGTCGCGCGACGGTGTCCTTGACGGCGGTCGAGGAGTCGGTGGAGCGGGGCAGGCTGCCGATGGGTTCGGAAGGAATGGTCACGGTGCGGCAGCCTAGGCGCGGGTGGGCGCCCGGCCGCCGAATAGTGCCGGTCCCACCCGCGATCCCGCTCCTTGGTGGTAACGCGGGTGATCCGGCTTGACGTCGACGCCGCGTCAGACCACCGAGCTCAGCCCGAAGGAGGCCGCCACCAGCCCGAGGGCGTACGGCGTCTCGGCGCCGTTCAGGGTGGTCGGGTCCATCGAGTAGACGACCTTGCGGGAGAGGTCGCGGGTGGCGAAGACCCCGCTGGTGGAGCCGGGGCGGGAGCCGGTCTTGCCCCAGGCCGTGATGCCGTGGGACTGCAGGCGCTCCAGGCCCATGCTCATGCACGCCTTGCCGTCCGGGCAGTGGCTGCTGTGGGCGGCGACGGGCACGTCGGGCACGGTGAACAGCTGCTCCTGCTGGGCCGCGGGGAGCAGCCGGCCGCGGAACAGGGCGGTCATGAAGCGGTCCAGGTCGGCGGCGCTGGAGATCATGCCACCCTCCGCCCAGGGCCAGGGACTCTGCTCGGTCACGTCCGCCCGGTGGGTGCCGCCGTCGGCGTCGGGGACGGACAGGTAGGGATGGGTGGCGGGGTGCCGCAGCTCGGGGTCGTCGCCGTCCGGGAGGGAGGTGTCGTGCAGACCGAGCGGCCGGATGATCCGGTCGCGCAGCTCGTCGGCGAAGCCGTGGCCGGTGACCTTCTCGACGACCAGCCCGGCCACGAAGGTGTTCATGCCGTTGTACTGCTGCTCGGTGCCCGGCCGGAAGCCCAGCGGGTAGCCGTGCATGGTGGCGATGACCTGCTCGGGGGTGAACGAGTCCAGCCGGTGGGCCTCGAACCAGGTGGTGCTGCCGTCGCCCCAGGGCACGTTGGAGCCGTTGGGCAGTCCGCTGGTGTGGTTGAGCAACTGGCCGACGGTGACCCCCTCGTAGGGGAAGTCCGGCAGGTACTGCCGCACGGTGGCGTCCAGGTCGATCCGGCCCTCGGCGGCGAGCTGGAGGACGACGGTGGTGGTGAAGACCTTCGAGACCGACCCGATCCGGAACCGGCCGTGCGGGTCCACCGCCATGCCGTCCTCCGCCGAACCGCCCTCGAACCGCCCGGTGGTGCCGGTGATGCGGACGAAGGCGGCGGAGACGTCGGCAGCCGGCCGCTCGGCCAGTGCCGCCCGGACGGCCGCCCGGTCCAGCGGCGCCGGTGCGGACACGCCCGCCGCACCGGCCGGAGCGGCGGGAGCGGCGGCGAGGGCGGGGGTGCCGGCGCCGACCGTCAGCGCGGCCGCCAGGGCTCCGGCGGCGACGACGACGGCCCAACGGCTGCGGTGGGTAGCGGCGTTCACGGTGTTTCGGCTCCAGACTGGTCGTCATCGGGCCGGAGGAGTCCGGCCCGGAGACGAGTCTGCCGACCCGCCGCGCCCCGAGCATCAGGGTCGGGGCCCCGGCGATCCCTGGTCTTCCGTCAGGGTTCGACCCGGAGAAGCCCGCCCCGAAGACCCCCACCTCGGAGACCCCCCGCCTCGGAGCGCCCCCACCTCGGAGCGCCCCGGATCAGACGTGCCCCAGCAGGCAGACGTGCGAGCGGTCCGTTCGCTCCGGGTGGGGCTGTTCCAGCCGGGCGGTGACGGTGAACCCCGCCCGCTCCAGCAGCTCGGCCAGCCGCCCCGCCGGGACCAGGTGCGAGGCGTACGACACCGGATGGCCGTAGGCCGTGGTCGGACGCCGCTCGCCGTCGCCGACGTGGCCGCCCAGCAGCAGGTGGCCGCCGGGGGCCAGGACGCGGGCGAACTCGGCGAAGAGTCCGGGCAGTTGCGCCGGCGGGGTGTGGTGGACGGAGTACCAGGCGAGGATGCCGCCGAGGCTGCCGTCGGCCGCGTCCAGGGCTGCCATCGAGCCGACGGTGAACCGCAGTCGGGGGTACGCCCGGCGGGCGAGGGCGATCATCCCGCCCGAGACGTCGACGCCGTGGGCCGACAGCCCCAGCCCGGTCAGGTAGGCCGTCAGCCGGCCCGGCCCGCAGCCGAGGTCGGCGACCTCGCCGCCGCCCGACTCCCGGACCAGCTCCGCGAAGGCGGCGAGCATCGCGCGGGAGACCGGGTCCATGCCCTCGGGCGGGACGACCAGGCGGAGGTAGTCGGCGGCGACGGTGTCGTACGACGCGCGGACGGCGGCGAGGTGGGCGGGCTCGGTCACCGCGCCACCCTAACCGGCCTTCGCGGTCCTGGCGGCGCGCTCGGCGAAGACCTTCTCCCGGCGGTCGGCGGTCTGCTTCATCATCCGCTTGCGGTCGCGGGCGGAGAGCCGGTCGAGGTAGAGGCCGCCGTTGAGGTGGTCGGTCTCGTGCTGGAGGCAGCGGGCGAAGTAGCCGACGCCCTCGATCGTCACGGGGGCGCCGTGCTGGTCGACGCCGTGCACCACCGCGTGGGCGGGGCGGGCGAGTTGGGTGTTGGCGCCGGGTACGGAGAGGCAGCCCTCGACGTCCTCGGCCAGCCGGCGGCCGGGCTCCTGCTCCTCGACCACCGGGTTGAGCACGTGTCCGACGTGCCGGGCGCCGTCCTCGTCGGTGCAGTCGTAGACGAACAGCCGCAGGTCCACGTCGACCTGGTTGGCGGCGAGGCCGCAGCCGTCGGCGACGTACATGGTGGCGAACATGTCGTCGATCAGCCGGGCCAGCCGCTCGCTGCCGAAGTCCTCCTCGGTCGCCGGGCGGCAGGTGCGGCGGAGGATCTCCTCCCCCACCTCGGTGATCCTCAGGACGGTCGGACGGTCGCGCAGCTCGGACACGGGTGTTCCCCCTTCGGTGGACTTGCCGTTCGGGACGTGCAGGTCGGTGGACTTGCAGGTGGGCGGACTTGCAGGTGGGTGGACTTGCTGTCGACTTTGCAAAGTAGCAGACTTTGCAAAGTGACCGAAGACCTCGTCAGATCCGGTGCCCTCCCCGAACACGCCGTCCGCACCGCGCTGCTGGAGCTGCTCGCCGAACGCGGCACCCTCACCTCCACCGAGGCCGCCGCCCGACTCGGCCTCAGCTCCGGGCTGTGCTCGTTCCACCTGCGGCAGCTGGCCCGGTACGGCCTGATCGAGGAGGCCCCGGCCGCCGACGGGCGGGCCCGGCCGTGGCGGCTCCCCGACAGCGAACCGTCCGAACTGCCCGCACTACCCGGACCGCCCGGACCGCCCGGACCGCAGGACGAGTTCAGCGAGCTGGCCCGAGGACTGGAGGACGAGAGCTACCGGCGCTGGCTCGCCGGGCGCGCCGGGGCCCCGGCCGAGTGGCAGCAGGACGAGGCGTTCAGCGCCGTCGTCCACCTCACCCCCGAGGAGCTGACCGCCGTCGGCGCCGAGGTGCGCCGGCTGCTCGCCCGCTACCGCGACCGGGACACCGACCCGGCCGCCCGCCCCGCCGGGGCCCGTCCGGTCGCGGCCGTGGCCCGGCTGTTCCCGCTGCTCGACCAGCTCGACCAGCAGCTCGACCAGTAGCTCAGGCGGCGGCGCGGGCGCGGAGAGCCCGCACCACCGGCCCGACCACCAGGCCCACCGCCGCCCCCAGCACGACCCCCTGCACACCGTCCCAGACGTCCTGCGCGTCGCAGGCCCGCCCGATCGCGGGCGCCGCGTACTGCAGCGCCGACACCGCGAACGGCAGCACGGCCGTGCCCACCAGCGCCACCGCCGCCCGCCGCCTGGTCCCGGCCAGGGCGGCCGCGAACCCCACCGGGGCGTAGGTGGCCAGCTTGAGCTCGATGTGCCGTACGTGCAGCAGCTCGTACGGCGAGCGCGGCCGGGCGCCGGCCACCGTGCAGTGCCGCACGGCGTCCCGGGAGAGCTGGAACGCCTCCGGCAGCAGGGTCGCCACCACCACCCCGCCGAGCCCGAGCAGCAGCAGGAAGCCCACCGCCCAGTGGGCCCGCAGCAGCCGCCCCACCGGCCGGTTCAGCAGGGCGGCCGGCACCAGCGAGAGCAGCAGCCCGGGCCAGAAGTTCGGCATCCCGCCGAGCACCGCACTGATCACGCCTCAACGGACGCCCCGAACACCCGCTCGGTTCTCCCCCGCGCGCGGGTTCCGGTACCGCCCGCGCGCGGTACAAAGGAAGCATGGCAAGCAAGACGATCGCCGTGGTCTACGTGCTCGCGATGGTGGCCGTCGTGGTCGGCGTGGACGTCCTGTTCTTCCGGCACCACTTCTGGGAGCGGCTGGCGGTGAACGTCGGGATCGTCCTGGTGTTCACGGCCTGCTACGCCAGGTTCCTCCGGCGTTCCTGAGCGCCACCGTCACGCAGCCGGAATCGGCTCAGCCGTGGGCGCGGCGGGACGGTTCACGGAGGCGGAACGGTTCACGGAGGCGGAAAGATCACCGACCCCGGCCTCAGTGCGGGATCGAGGAGATCAGCTCCTGCGCCCCCTGCCGCTTGAGCGCCAGCGCGACCGAGGTGCCGAGGTCCTCCGGGCTGAGCACCCCCGCCCACTCGTGGGCGTCCAGCACCCGCTTGCCGTCCGGGGTGAAGACCCGGCCCCGCAGCGAGAGCCGGCCGTCCCCCTCGGCCCGGGCGAAGCCGGAGATCGGGCTGTTGCAGTGGCCCTGCAGCACGTGCAGGAACATCCGCTCGGCGGCCGCCTCCCGCCAGGTGTCGTGGTGGCCGAGGCCGGTCACGGCCTCGATGGTCGCGGCGTCGTCCTCCCGGCACTGCAGCACCAGGATCCCGGCGCCGATCGGCGGGCACATCTCCTCGACGCCGAGGACCTCGGTGATCCGGGCCCGCTCGCCGATCCGCTCCAGGCCGGAGACGGCGAGCAGCAGCGCGTCGACGTGCCCCGCCGCCAGCTTGGCGAGCCGGCTGTTGGCGTTGCCGCGGATCGGGACGCACTCCAGCTGCGGGTGGGAGGAGGCGAGTTGGGCGGTGCGGCGGACGGAGGAGGTGCCGATCCGGGTGCCGGGCGGGAGTTGGGCCAGGGTCAGGCCGCCGGGGTGGACGAGCGCGTCGCGGATGTCGTCGCGGCGCAGGTAGGCGGCGAAGACGGTGCCGGCGGGCAGCGGGCGGTCGGCGGGCACGTCCTTGAGGCAGTGCACGGCGACGTCGGCCTCCCCGGCGAGCAGCGCGGCGTCCACCTCCTTGGTGAACGCGCCCTTGCCGCCCAGGGCGGCGAGGTCCCCGGTCCAGCGGTCGCCCGAGGTGGTGACCGGCACCACCTCGGTGCGCAGTCCCGGGTGCAGCGCGGCGAGTTCGGCGCGGACCCGATCGACCTGGGCGAGCGCCATGGGAGAGGAGCGGGACACGATGCGGATCAGCTCAGCGGTGGCCATGGCGCGATGATAGGCGCTCCTACGGCTGCGGCTGCGGGTGCGTCACGTACTCGGCGTAACGGCGTGGCACGGTGGCCCACCGGGCGTCCCGCAGCACCGAGAAGACCGCGTCGAGCGCCGTAGCGGCCACCACCAGCAGGCTCGCGCCGCTGAAGCCGTGGCCGTCCGCCGCGCCGACGGCCGCCAGCGCCAGCACCGGCAGCACGGCGACCAGACCGGTGCCGAGCACCTCCGCGACGGCGAGCCGTCCGCGCAGGTAGGCCAGGAACTCGACGGTGGGCCGGCCGGGCCGGATCCCGGGGACGAACGCCCCCTCGCGCATCATCACGTCCGCGCTCCCGAGCACCGACCGCCCGGCCAGTACGGCCGGCCACGCGCCGACGGCGGCCAGCCCGAACAGCAGCGCCAGATACGGCATCCGGGGCAGCGGGAACGGGGCGAGCAGCAGGGCCGCCACCACCGCCGGGACGAACCCCCGGTGGCTGAGCACCAGCGGCAGGTAGCGGGTCCCGCCGCCGCCGGACCGCACCCCGATCATCCGCCGCGCGTACTGCACCGGCACGCGCCGCTCGCCCCGGCGCCCGGCGACCACCAGCGCGGTGGTCGCCACCAGGGAGAACAGCACCGCCTCCAGCACCAGCGCGTAGCCGCCGGGCCCGGACTCCCCCTCCACCGCCCACAGTTGGCCCGGCAGCACGGCGAGGACCTGGGCGAACAGCAGCACCGGCACCCCGTCGCCGAGCCCGTACCGGCCGATCCACCGGGCCAGCCACAGCACCGCCAGTGCGCCGACCGCGGTGCAGCCGGTGAGCACGGCGACGGCGGGCGCGCCGTGCCACCGCAGCACGCCGTCCCCGGCGGCCGGGCCGGGCAGCAGCCGGCCGGTGTCGGCGGCCAGTGCGAGCGCCAGCCCGCCGAGCAGGCCGAGGGCGAGGGTGGTCCAGGCTTCAGCCCGCCGCATCCCGGCGCGGCTGCCGGCCGCCCGTTCGGGGCGCAGCGCGGCGAGCCGGGGGTGCAGCCGGGTGAGGGCCAGGACGATCGGGCGGGCCAGGAAGACCGCCAGGACGCCGAACGGGAGCAGCGCCAGCCGGTACAGCCCGCCGCCGGTCAGCAGGTCGGCCAGGCCGCGTAGTTGGTCGCCCGGCAGGGTGCGGTCGGCGACCCGCCGCAGCACGGCCGGGTCGACGCCGGGCAGCGGCAGACTCTGCCCGAGCCGGAACAGCACCACCCCGCCGAGCGTGACGGCCGCTCGCCGGAGCAGTTCGGAACGGTGGACGGACACTCGCCTCAGCTCCCCCGATGTCGACGGGAGTTGGGACGCGACGGACGGCCGGGCGGTTCCCCGCCCGGCCGTCCGCGTGCCCCGTGGGCTCACTCGTTGTGCAGCACCTCCGCGATCGGCAGCCGGGCCGCCGAGCGGGCCGGGACGAGCGCGCCGAGGACGGCGATCGTGACGCCCGCGAGGGCGAGGGCGGTCAGCAGCGGGGCGCCCCAGACGTCGATCATGCCGTCCGTGAAGTGGATGATCCGGACGTTCTCCGCGATCAGCCGGTGCACCAGGATCCCGACCGGGATCCCGACGATCCCGCTGACCACGCCCTGCCAGGCCACCGAGGTGACCGTCATCCCGACGACCTGCCGGGGCGTCATCCCGATCGCCTTCAGCATCCCGAGGTCGCGGCGGCGCTCCCGGATGGTGAGCAGCAGGGTGTTGAAGACGCCGAGCGCGGCGACCACCGACAGCAGGACGGAGAAGGTCGTGCTGAAGGTCTTGATCGCGACGACCGACCCGGTGGTGCCCGCCGTGACCACCGAGGTCGACAGGGTCGGGTCGGCGGCGGAGACCGCGTCCTGGTAGGCCTTGGCGTCGGCGCCGGCGGCGAGCCGTACGTCGTACTCGACCACGTGCCGGTCCGGGGTGAGCAGGGCCCGGGTGGCGTCGTTGGAGGTGAGCGCGTTGGCGTTGCCCTGGGACTCCAGGCCGACCAGGGTGACGGTGGTCTGCCGGTCGTCCAGCACCAGGGTGACCTTGTCGCCGAGCTTGAGCCCGCGCTGGTCCAGGAAGGCCGGTCCGGCCTCGGCCTCGCCCAGCCCGGTCGCCGGGCGGCCCTCGACCACGTTCAACCGGCTGTGGTCGACCATGGCGTCGCCGCCGTAGAAGTTGGCGAAGACCACCTGGGGCTGGCCCACGACGGCGACCCGGACCAGGCCCCGGACGGAGACCCGGTCGGCGCCGGGGGCGGCGTGCAGCATCGCCTCGGTCTGCTCCTGGGTCAGCCGGGGGGCGCCCTTGTCCACGGTGAAGCCACCGGTCAGTACGTCGATGTGGGTGTACGTGTCGGGTGCGGACATGGCCTTGGCCAGGGTGCCGGTCAGGCCGGTGGTCACCGTCACGGTGACCACCCCGAGCGCGATCGCCGCCATGGTCAGCGCGGTGCGGGCCGGACGGGCGAAGGGCTGGCCGAGGCCGAGGCTGACGGCCCGGGGCAGCCGGGTGCCGCTCAGCCAGCGCTGCACCTTCAGCCCGCGCCCGCTGCGCGGGGCGCTGCCCGCCGAGATGGCCTGGGCGGCGGAGAGCCGGCGAGCCCGCGAGGCGGGCACCAGCGCGGCGAGGACGACCAGCAGCGGGACACCGAGCAGGGTGGCGACCGGCAGCCAGCCGGCCGGTGCGATGACGGCGGTGCCGGTCGCGATCCCGGAGAAGGCGGTCTGGAGGATCGGGTACGCGGCCGCCCAGCCGGCCGCCGTCCCGAGGACGGTGCCGACGACGGCGGGCACCGAGACCATGGTCAGGTAGACCGTGACCACCTGGCGCGGGGTGAAGCCGATCGACTTCAGCACCCCGATGTGCCGGTAGCCGGAGACCACCGCGCCGCTCACCACGTTGCCGACGATCAGCGTGGCGACGATCAGGCCGAGCACGCCGAAGACCGTCATCACCGGCAGGTAGGCGTCGGCGCCGGCCGAGAAGGCCTGCTTGAGCACCAGGTAGGACTGCCCGTTGGCGACCGCGTCCTTCGGCAGGCCCTCGGTGGCCCTGTCGAGCGAGGCGGTCAGCTGCTGCTCGGTGTCCGCGTCGGCGAAGCGGTAGAGCATCTGCCGGCCGGTGGGGTGCAGGGCGGCCGCCTGCTCGGGGGTCACCCAGCCGCCGGCGGACTGGCTCATGTCGGTGGCGGAGCCGACGACGGTGAGCTTCAGCCCCGTGTTGGTGGTGACCGACTTGCCGAGGTTTCCCTCCCCGGAGCCCCCGCCCGTGGCCATCACCAGCTCGCCGGGGGCGGTGGCCCAGCGGCCGGACAGCAGCTCCACCCGGTCCACCGGCGCGGCCGCCGGGTCGGGCCGGCCGACCAGGGTCAGCGGGCCCGGCGGGCGGCCGGCCCAGTCCGTGGGGATGGTCACCACGGCCTGGTCGAAGGGCCCGGCGGCGGCCTCGACGCCCGGCCGGTGGGCGGTGGCGGCCAGCTGCTCCGCCGAGGCCTTGCCCGGGTCGAAGACGGCGTTGACGTGCGCGCCGCGCTCGGCCTCGAAGGCGGTGTCGAAGGGGGACCGGGCGGCACTGATCACCGCGAGGGCGAGCAGCACGGTCGCGGTGGAGCAGAAGACGACCAGGCCGATCACGACGGTCTGCACCCGGCGGCGCTTCACCGCCGCCCGGGAGGCACGCCAGACGGCGCCGCTCCCCCTGATGGTTCGCTCGCTCATGCGCCCACCTCGCTGCGCTCGGCGGCCGCTTCGCGGAACGCGCACCTGCTGATGGTTCGCTCGCTTCGCTCGTTCACGTGCCCACCTCGCTGCGCTCGGCGGCCGCTTCGCGAAACCCGCACCTCTCGATGGTTCGCTCGCTTCGCTCGCTCACGACGACGCCTCCAGCATCCGCTCGCGCGCCACCTTGCCGTCCGCGACCTCGACCAGCCGGCTGGCGCAGCGGGTGGCCAGGTTGGGGTCGTGGGTGACGATCAGCAGGGTCTGCCCGATCTGGTTGAGGTCGATCAGCAGGTCCATCACCTGCTCGCCCGAGCGGCTGTCCAGGGCGCCGGTCGGCTCGTCGGCGAGCAGCAGCGCCGGGCGGTTCATCAGGGCGCGGGCCACCGCGACCCGCTGGCGCTCGCCGCCGCTGAGGGTGGCCGGGTAGACGTCCTTGCGGTGTGCGACGCCGAGTTCGTCCAGCAGCTCCAGTGCCCGGCGGCGGGCCTGGCGGGCGCTGGTGCCGGTCAGCTGGGCGGCCAGGGCCACGTTGTCCAGGGCCGGGAGGTCGTCGATCAGGTTGAAGAACTGGAAGATCATGCCGATGTGGCGGCGGCGGAACAGGGCCAGGCCGTTCTCGTTCAGCCCGCCGAGGTCCTGCCCCTGCACCCGTACGGTGCCGGAGGTGGGCCGGTCCAGTCCGGCCACCATGTTCAGCAGGGTGGACTTGCCGCACCCCGAGGGGCCCATCACGGCCACCGCCTCACCCGCGCGGATCCGCAGGTCGACACCGTCGAGCGCCTTGGCGTCGCCGAACTCCTTGTGCACCCCGGACAGCTCGACGACGAACGGCGTGTCGTCGGAGCGGGTGGTGGTCCCGTCGTGGTCGTTGCTCATGCCGACGAAGGTAGGCGCGGCGGCCCGGGCCGGACGTCCCACCCCGGGTGTAACCGCAGGTGGCCGTAGTACCGGGGATGTACGGCGGCGGCACCCCCGGATGATGTGGATCAAGGGCCGACCTGGGAGGCTGGGCGTCGTGTGGGGAACGGGGACCGACTGGATCGCGCTCGCGGTGGCGGGCGCCGCCTGTGCGGGCGCCGGCTGGCTGGGCGTCGCGCTGGTACGGGCACGCCGGCTGTACCGGGCCGCCATCGGCGAGCGCGGCTGGCTGCTGGAACGGGAGCGGGAGAGCGCCGCGAGCGCCGCCGTGGACGCCGAACGGGCGCGGATCGCCGCCGAGTTGCACGACATCGTGAGCCACAACGTGAGCCTGATGGTGGTGCAGGCCGGGGCCGCCCGGGAGGTGCTGGCCACCATGCCGGAGGAGGCGGCGGCCGCGATGGGCGCGGTCGAGGCGGCCGGGCGGGACACCATGACCGAACTGCGGCACCTGCTGGGCCTGCTCGCCCCGGCCGCGGACGGCAGCGAGGAGCCGGAGCGGAACGAGTTCACGCCGCAGCCCAGCCTGAGCCGGCTGAGCCCGCTGATCGACCGGTTCGCCTTCGCCGGGCTGCCGGTGGAGGTGCGGATCTCCGGCGAGCCGCGGCCGCTGCCCGGCGGCATCGACGTGACGGCCTACCGGATCGTCCAGGAGGCGCTGACCAACGCGCTCAAGCACGGGGACGGGGTGACGGCCCAGGTGACGGTGCGCTACGCGGACCACTACCTGCGGGTGGAGGTGCTGAACAGCGGCCAGAGCGTGCTCTCCGGGGCGCCCGCACCCGCGCCCCGGCGGGCGGACGGCGCCGGACGCGGGCTGATCGGCCTGCGCGAGCGGGTCGCGGTCTACGGCGGGGACCTGGACGCCCGGCGCCGGATCGGCGGCGGCTACCGGGTGCGCGCCCGCATCCCGCTGGACCGGCCGTGACGAAGGGGACCGCGGAGTCCGTGACCGAGGGGACCGTGGAAGCCGTGACCGAAGGGACCGTGGAAGCCCTGGCAGAGGGGACCGTGGAAGCCGTGACCGGGAGGACCGTGGAGCAGGACGAGCAGCGCCGCCCCCGGGTGGTGATCGCCGACGACCAGGAGCTGGTCCGCACCGGCTTCCGGATGATCCTCACCGCGCGCGGCATCGACGTGGTCGCCGAGGCCGCCGACGGCGCCGAGGCGGTGGCCGCCGCCACCCTGCACCGGCCCGACGTGGCCCTGCTGGACATCCGGATGCCCACCATGGACGGCCTGGAGGCCGCCCGCCGGATCCTGGCCACGGTGCCCGGCTGCCGGGTGATCATGCTGACCACCTTCGACCTGGACCACTACGTCTACTCGGCGCTGTCCGCCGGCGCCAGCGGCTTCCTGCTCAAGGACGTCACCTCGGCCCATCTCGCCGCCGCGGTACGGCTGGTGGACACCGGCGACGCCCTGCTCGCCCCGTCGATCACCCGCCGGCTGGTCGAGCGCTTCGCGGCCGGCGCCCCGCACCCCGCCGCGCGCGGCACCGCCACCCCGCGGCTGCACCGTGATCTCGCCCCGCTCACCCCGCGCGAGGTGGAGGTACTCGGACTGCTCGGACGCGGGCTGTCCAACACCGAGTTGGCGGTCGAACTGACCCTCAGCGAGTCGACCGTGAAGACCCATGTGGCCCGGATCTTCTCCAAGTTGAACCTGCGCGACCGGGCCCAGGCCGTGGTGCTCGCCTACGAGACCGGACTGGTCGCACCGGGTGCGAACGACTGATCGTCAACTTCGGTACCAGCGAAGATGATTCGCATGACAATCAGCCATCTCACTCAATAGGGGGAACGGCTCCGGGAATTCACATCTTTGCCAGTCCATGGGGGAACATCTGCGTGACCGCGCCCCAACCGCCGACAGCCGGTCCGGGCGGCATCACCCGCGGCATCACCCGCACGACGAACACCATTGGACAGGCCCGTGACCACCAGCACCCCCGTGTGGGACTGCCCCTTCCACCACACCGACGGCCTGGAGTTCGACCCCCTCCTCAAGCGGCTGCTCACCGAGGCCCCGATCGCCAGGATCCGACTGCCGCACGGCGAGGGCGAGGCCTGGCTGGCCACCCGCTACGAGGACGTCAAGGTGGTCACCACCGACCGCCGCTTCAGCCGCGCCGCCGGCATCGGGCGCGACCTGCCCCGGATGACGCCCGCCACCATCGCCCAGGCCGAGTCGATCAACCTGATGGACCCGCCCGAGCACAACCGGCTTCGCCGACTGGTCGCCCAGGGCTTCACCAACCGCCAGGTCGAACGGCTGCGCCCGGCCACCCAGCGGATCGTCGACGGCTACCTCGACGAGATGGCGGAGCACGGCGCCCCCGCCGACCTCGCGCACTTCCTCTCCGCCCGGCTGCCACTCACCACCATCTGCGAGCTGCTGGAGATCCCCGAGCAGGACCGCGACCGGCTGCGCGGCTGGGCCGTCGCGATGATGCGGATGGGCCCGGGCAGCCGCGAGGGCCAGGAGGCCGCCAAGGCCGGCCTGCGGGCCTACTTCGCCGCGCTCACCGCCGAACGCCGCGCCGCCCCCGGCGAGGACCTGATCAGCGCGCTGGCCACCGCCCGGGACGGCGAGGACCTGCTGGACGCCGACGAGCTCACCGTCATGGCGATGGTCCTGCTGGTCACCGGCCACGACACCAGCACCTACCAGCTCAGCAACATCACGTACACCCTGCTCACCCACCCCGAGCAGCTCGCCGAGCTGCGCACCCGGCCGGACACCCTGCCGCGCGCCCTGGAGGAGCTGCTGCGCTTCATCCCGTTCCGCCAGGGCCCGGGCATCGCCCGGGTCGCCACCGAGGACGTCGAGCTGGGCGGGGTGCTGATCCGGGCCGGCGAGGCCGTGCACGTCTCCTACCTCACCGCCAACCGGGACGCCTCGGTGTACGAGCGCCCCGACGAGCTGGACCTCGACCGCACCGACGGGCCGGTCAACATGGCCTTCGGCCACGGCCAGCACCGCTGCCTCGGCTCGCACCTCGCCCTGATGGAGCTGCAGGTCGCCATCGGCACCCTGCTGCGGCGCTTCCCCGGGCTGCGGCTGGCCGTCGACCCGGCCGAACTCGACTGGAACTCCGGCTCGATCTGGCGCTTCCCGCGCACCCTGCCGGTCGCCTGG
Source organism: Kitasatospora sp. NPDC030952 (assembly GCF_055571335.1). NCBI lineage: Bacteria > Bacillati > Actinomycetota > Actinomycetes > Kitasatosporales > Streptomycetaceae > Kitasatospora > Kitasatospora sp. NPDC030952. Next base: position 92,652 of record NZ_JBVIFM010000017.1, on the reverse strand, counting down.
TAGCCCCCCGTCCCCCAGGAGACCCAGGAGACCCCCCTCATGGCCACCCTCTGCCGCCCCGCCATCGCGGTACCCGAACACGTCATCACCCTCGACGAGACCCTCGACCTGGCCCGCACCCTGCACGCCGGCCACCCCCAACTCGGCCTGGCCCTACGGCTGATCGAGAACACCGGGGTGCGCACCCGGCACCTGGTGCAGCCGATCGAGCAGACCCTCACCCACCCCGGCTTCACCCACCGCAACCAGGTGTACGAACGGGAGGCCAAGCTCCGCGTCCCGGAGGTGGTCGAACGCGCCCTCGGCCACGCCGAGTTGGGCGCCCAGGACATCGACCTGATCATCTACGTGTCCTGCACCGGCTTCATGATGCCCTCCATGACGGCCTGGCTGATCAACACCATGGGCTTCCGCTCCGACACCCGCCAGGTGCCGATCGCCCAGCTCGGCTGCGCCGCCGGCGGCGCGGCCGTCAACCGCGCCCACGACTTCTGCCGCGCCTACCCGGGCGCCAACGTGCTCATCGTCGCCTGCGAGTTCTGCTCGCTCTGCTACCAGCCGAGCGACCTCGGCGTCGGCTCACTGCTCTCCAACGGCCTGTTCGGGGACGCGATCGCCGCCGTGGTGATGCGCGGCCACGGCGGCCGCGGGGTGCACGTCGAACGCAACGGCTCGCACCTCGTCCCGGACACCGAGGGCTGGATCTCGTACGGGGTCAAGGACACCGGCTTCCACTTCCAGTTGGACAAGCGGGTGCCCCGCACCATGGAGATGCTCGCCCCCGCGCTGCGCACCCTGGCCGGGCAGCACGGCTGGGACGTCTCCGGGCTCGGCTTCTACATCGTGCACGCCGGCGGCCCGCGCATCCTGGACGACCTCTGCCACTTCCTCAACCTGGAGCCCTCGACGTTCCGCTACAGCCGGGCCACCCTGACCGAACGCGGCAACATCGCCAGCGCCGTCGTCTTCGACGCCCTGGCCCGGCTGTTCGCCGACGGCGGGGTGGGCGAGGGCACCACCGGGCTGATCGCCGGCTTCGGACCGGGCATCACCGCCGAGATCTCGCTGGGCAGTTGGGTGGACTCCACCATCGAGCAGGCCCGCCGGCGGCCGCGCGCCATCTCCACCTCCGACATCGCCCTCGTCCATCAGGGCGCCCCCCGCCGTTTCCCCGCCGGCACTACGATCTCCGATTGACTTCCCCTCCCGCCCGAGGGCGAGGGAGTTCCCCCTCACCCTCGCGGCTGAGCCGCTGCGCGCGTGCGCCGCGGTGGGACGACTTCCTGCTTCACCGACGACTGCCCGCCCGGAGTTCTCCGTTGAGGTCTTACACCGTCTCCACAGGCTGCAACCGCCAGCCCGGCGGCCAGGATGTTCTTCGCCGCGTTCACGTCCCGGTCATGGGTGATGCCGCAGCCGCACGTCCATACACGGACGTCGAGCGGCATCCTGTCGCGCAGGATGCCGCAGCCCGAGCAGAGCTTCGAGCTGGGCAGCCACCGGTCGACGGTCACCAGCTCGCGGCCGTACCAGGCGCACTTGTACTCCAGCATCGTCCGCAGTTTCCTCCAGCTCGCGTCACTGATGGCGCGGGCGAGCCCCGGGTTCTTGAGCATGTTGCGGACGGTCAGATCCTCGATCACGAGCGTTTGGTTCTCACGGACGAGTCGAGTGGTGAGCTTGTGCAGGAAGTCCCCGCGCCGATCGGCGATCCGCGCATGCACGCGGGCGACCTTGACACGGGCCTTCTCGCGGTTGTTCGATCCCTTGGCCTTCCGACACAACTCACGCTGGGCCTTGGCCAGGCGTTCCCGGTCGCGGCGCTCGTACCTCGGGTTGTCGACCTTCTCCCCGGTGGACAGCGTCACCAGCGAGGTCGTGCCCGCGTCGATCCCCACCGCCGTGTCCACCGGGGGGAGTGGTCCGACCCGGGGGTCCTCGCACAGCAGGGAGACGAACCAGCGGCCCGCCGCGTCCTGGCTGACGGTCACCGTGGACGGTTGAACTCCCGTCGGCAGCGGCCGGGACCACGCGACGACGAGCGGATCGCTCATCTTTGCCACGCGGCGGTCCGGGCCTCCAACGCCATGTTGTAGACCTTCCGCACGCACCCGAACGTGCGAGACAGCTCGGCCGCCCGCGCATCGGTCGGATAGAAGCGGTACTTGAGGGCTCGCTTCACGCAAGTGGCCACGGCATACATGATAGGCCATCAGTTTGTACCATTCGGGCTCTCGCGTCCTCGATGCCGACTCGTCCGCCTTCAAAACAGCCGACCTCGCCACTTCCCCAGCCTCGACCGAGGATCCATCACGAGATGTCTCATTCCTTCCCGGCTTCCAAGACCTTCACCTCCTCGGAGATATTCAGATGACCGACACCACGGACCGCGCCGACACCGCGGACACCTCCGCCAGAGCCGCCGAACTCTCCGCCCTGTTCCCGGCGTTGCACGCGCCGCAGCACTGGGCCTGGGGCCGCTACGACGCGCAGTTCTCCACCGAGCTGCCGCCGGACGAGCTGGTCACCAACATCCACCTGGTCGGGTTCGCCGGCGGCGGCGTGGTGCTCTGCCGGGACGACCGGAACCACTGGTTCCTGCCCGGCGGCACCCGGGAGCGGGACGAGTCGGTCACCGACTGCCTGGCCCGCGAGCTGCGCGAGGAGGCCGGCGCCCGGCTGCTCGGCGAGCCGGGCTGGCTCGGCGCGCACCGCTGCCACACCGAGGACCCGGTGCCGTACCGGCCGTGGCAGCCGCACCCGGACAAGGCCTGGCTGTGGGGCTGGGGCGAGGTCGAGCTGGACTCGACGCCGACCAACCCGGCGGACGGCGAGCAGGTGGTGGAGGTCCGGGCCGTCCCGGTCGCCGAGGCGCAGCGGCTGCTGCTCACCGGGCACGAGGCCTGGTGGGGCGAGCTGATCGGGCTGGCCGTGGAGCTGCGGCGCCGGGCCCGGCAGGGCTGAGCGTTCCCGCCGGGGCGGAAGATCACTGGAATGGCCGAACAGCGGAGAGCAGTGTCCGTTTTGCGGTGATATGAATTATTCCATGGACACCAACGCCTTGGCTGCTTCGCTGGCAGTGGACTACCCGGTGCTCAACATCTTCTGGACGATGTTGGAGCTGTTCCTGTGGATCCTCTGGTTCTTCCTGCTGTTCAAGATCATCTCGGACATCTTCCGCAGCCATGACCTGAGCGGCTGGGGCAAGGCCGGCTGGCTGGTCCTGGTGATCATCCTGCCGCTGATCGGCATCCTCGCGTACCTGATCGCCCGCGGCCAGGGCATGGGGAAGCGGGACATCGAACAGGCCCAACAGGCCGACGCGGCCGTCCGGGCGTACATCCGGGACGCCGCCGGGCCGCCCTCGGAGGGCGGCGCCGGCGGGGGCGGCGCGGGCGCCGGCCGCAGCCACGTCGAGGACCTGGCGAGACTGGCCGACCTGAAGGACCGCGGCGCCATCTCCGAGGAGGAGTACCAGAAGGCCAAGGACCGACTCCTGGTCTGACCGTCCGAGCAGCACCACGGCCGGGCCGGTGGACGCGTGAGGCGTCCACCGGCCCGGCCGTTCCCGGAGACCGCTCAGCGCCGTCCGGAGCGCCGGTCCTTGGAGCCGCCGTCGCCGCCGCCGGTCAGACCGGCCCGGCGCAGCGCGTCCGCCATGGCGCTGTTCGCCAGCGGGGCGTTGCCGCCGGAGCCGCCGCCGCGCCGGTCCTGGCCGCCACGGCCGCCCTGACCACCCGGACCGCCGCCCTGGCCGCCACGGCCGCCCTGAGCGCCGCCCTGAGCGCCCTGGCCGCCCCGGTCACCGCCGCGCCGCTCCTGGCGCGGCGGGCGGGCCTGCCGCTCGCCCCGCTCGCCCCGGTCACCGCGGTCGCCGCCCCGCTCCCGGCCCCCGCCGACCTCGTCGTCCAGCCGCAGGGTCAGCCCGATCCGCTTGCGCGGCACGTCCACCGTGAGCACCCGGACCTTGACGATGTCGCCCGGCTTGACCACCTCGCGCGGGTCCTTGACGAAGTTCCGGGACAGCGCCGAGACGTGCACCAGGCCGTCCTGGTGGACGCCCACGTCGACGAAGGCGCCGAAGGCGGCCACATTGGTGACCACGCCCTCCAGCACCATGCCGACCTCCAGGTCGCCGATCTTGTCGACGCCCTCCTTGAAGGTCGCGGTGCGGAAGGCCGGGCGCGGGTCGCGGCCCGGCTTGTCCAGCTCGCCGAGGATGTCGGTGACGGTCGGGACGCCGAAGGTGTCGTCGGCGAAGTCCGCCGGGCGCAGCGCCCGCAGCCGCTCGCCGTTGCCGATCAGCTCGCGCAGCTCCCCGCCGGTGGCGGCGAGGATCCGGCGCACCACCGGGTAGGCCTCGGGGTGCACGCTGGAGGCGTCCAGCGGGTCGTCGCCGCCGGGGATGCGCAGGAAGCCCGCGCACTGCTCGAAGGCCTTGGGGCCGAGCCGGGAGACGTCCTTGAGCTGCCGGCGGGTGCGGAACGGGCCGTTGGTGTCGCGGTGGGCCACGATGTTGTCGGCCAGCGTGGCGGTGATGCCGGAGACCCGGGTGAGCAGCGGCGCCGAGGCGGTGTTGACGTCGACGCCGACGGCGTTGACGCAGTCCTCGACCACGGCGTCCAGCGAGCGGGAGAGCTTCACCTCGCTCAGGTCGTGCTGGTACTGGCCGACGCCGATCGACTTGGGGTCGATCTTGACCAGTTCGGCCAGCGGGTCCTGGAGGCGGCGGGCGATCGACACCGCGCCGCGGATCGACACGTCCAGCTCCGGCAGCTCCTGGGAGGCGAACGCCGAGGCCGAGTAGACCGAGGCGCCGGCCTCGCTGACCATCGCCTTGGTGAGCTTCAGCTCGGGGTGGCGCCCCAGCAGGTCCTCGGCGAGCTTGTCGGTCTCCCGGGAGGCGGTGCCGTTGCCGATCGCCACCAGGTCGACGTCGTGCTTCTTCGCCAGCGCGGCCAGGGTGTTCAGCGCCGCGTCCCACTTGTTGGCGGGCTGGTGCGGGTAGATCGTCTCGTACGCGACCACCTTGCCGGTGGCGTCGACCACGGCGACCTTCACCCCGGTGCGGAAGCCCGGGTCCAGGCCCATGGTGGCGCGGGTGCCGGCCGGCGCGGCGAGCAGCAGGTCGCGCAGGTTGGCGGCGAAGACCCGTACCGCCTCGTCCTCGGCCTCGGCCCGCAGCCGGGACCGCAGGTCGATGCCGAGTCGCACCAGGATCCGGGTGCGCCAGGCCCAACGGACCGTGTCGGCCAGCCACTTGTCGGCCGGGCGGCCGCGGTCGGCGATGCCGAAGCGGGCCGCGATGCGCTGCTCGTAGTCGTTCTCGCCGGGCAGGTCGCCCTCGGAGTCGCCGTCGTAGGGGGAGAGTTCGAGGTCCAGCACCTCCTCCTTCTCACCGCGCAGCATCGCCAGGATGCGGTGCGAGGGGAGCTTGGGGTACGGCTCGGCGAAGTCGAAGTAGTCGGCGAACTTGGCGCCGTCGGCCTCCTTGCCGTCCCGCACCCGCGCGACCACCCGGCCGCGGCTCCACATCCGCTCGCGCAGCGAGCCGACCAGGTCGGCGTCCTCGCCGAAGCGCTCGACCAGGATCGCCCGGGCGCCCTCCAGCGCGGCCGCGCCGTCCGCCACCGACTCGTTCAGGTACCCGGCGGCGAGCGCGGCCGGGTCCTGCGTCGGGTCGGCGAGCAGGGTGTCGGCCAGCGGCTCCAGCCCGGCCTCGCGGGCGATCTGCGCCTTGGTCCGCCGCTTCGGCTTGAACGGCAGGTAGATGTCCTCCAGCCGCGCCTTGGAGTCGGCGGCCAGCACCTGGGCGCGCAGCGCGTCGTCCAGCTTGCCCTGGGACTCGATCGACTCCAGCACCGCCGCGCGGCGCTCCTCCAACTCCCGCAGGTAGCGCAGCCGCTCCTCCAGGGTGCGCAGCTGGGCGTCGTCCAGCGAGCCGGTGACCTCCTTGCGGTAACGGGCCACGAACGGCACGGTCGAGCCGCCGTCGAGCAACTCGACGGCGGCCTTCACCTGCCCCTCGCGGACGCCCAGTTCCTCGGCGATCTTGCGCTCGATCGCCTGCTGGGCCTGCCGGGCCACCTGTTCGACTGGCGTGGTCACGAAGCCGGTCACCTTCTCCTTCAGTGCTTTCGCCGTACGCCCAGCATTCTGGCAGGTACCGGTGACGGCTCCCGGCCGTACCCGGGGCGGCGGGCGTGGCGCGCATCGGCCTCGGCCCCAACGAGGTGCGGGCGGAGTCCAGTTGCGGATTCCCAGGCTGCCGGGCGTGAACACCCCGGACACCTCCGAGGCCTGCGCCGCGCCGGGCCGCTGTGCGCGGTGGCGCCGGCCGGGAACGTGCTGCGGTACGGCCGGGGCGGCACCGTCGGGGTGCGGATCACCGTCCGCTGATCGAACTCCGGTACGCAGTTCGCCGATCCGGCTGATCCCCGGCGATCCGCGCTGTACGCTGCCGGGCATGTGCGCTGCCGCCCGGATGCACCCCGATGAACCGGTCGTCGACGCTGCCCTGGTACGGCGGTTGATCTCCGCCCAGTTCCCGCAGTGGGTGGGCCTGCCGGTCACCCCGGTCGGGTCCGCCGGGACGGACAACGCGATGTTCCGGCTCGGGCCCGAACTCGCCGTCCGGCTGCCCCGGGTGGAGTGGGCCGCCGGGGACGTCCGCCGCGAGCACCGCTGGCTGCCCCGGCTGGCACCGCTGCTGCCGCTGCCCGTCCCCGCCCCGCTGGCCGTCGGCCGCCCCGCCGCGGGCTATCCGTGGGAGTGGTCGGTGGTGCGCTGGCTCGACGGCGTCAACCCGGCGGTCGGCGTGCTCGCCGCGCCCGAGGCGCTCGCCCGCGACCTGGCCGGCTTCGTCAAGGCCCTGCGCACCCTGGACCCGGACGGTGCCCCGGCCGGCCCCCGCAGCGTGCCGCTCGCCTCCCGGGACGGCTCCACCCGCGCGGCGATCGCCCAGCTGACCGGCGCCATCGACACCGCGGCCGCGACCGCCCTGTGGGACAAGGCGCTCCGCCTCCCCGACCACGCCGGCCCACCGGTCTGGATGCACGGCGACCTCACCCCCGGCAACCTGCTGCTGAACCGCTCCGGCCGGCTCGCCGCCGTCCTCGACTTCGCCCTGATGGGCGTCGGCGACCCCACCACCGACCTGCTGCCCGCCTGGAACCTCCTCCCCGCCTCCGCCCGCCCCGCCTTCCGGGCCGCCCTGCGCGCCGACGACGCGATGTGGGCCCGCGGCCGCGCCTGGGCCTTCTCCATCGCCCTGGTGACCATCCCGTACTACCGCCACACCGACTCGGCCCGCACCGCCCACGCCCGCCACGTGGTCCGCGAGGTGCTCGCCGACCGCAGCGTCTGAAGGCCGCCCGCGCGTCTGAAGGTCGTCGTGAAAGGTCGTCGCGAAAGGTCGTCGCGGAAGATCGCAGTCTGCGAGTCCCCGTGCACGGACAGGTAACGGACAGGTACGAGACGGCCGTGACGGACACGGCGGGGACGGCCGCTCGCCGGAGATCGTCCCGGGACGGGGATGACGCGGGTTGTGGCGGCCCGGAGGGAGCGGGACGCTGTTCTTACACCTCTGGAAGGGGGTTGATCGGCATGTCGTTCATGCAGGTCATCGAATACGAAACCACCGAGGCCGACCGCGTCGACCGGCTCATGGACGAGTGGCTGCGGGCCACCCACGGCAAACGCACCGCCCAGCACGCCACGATCGGCAAGGACCGCGACCGGCCCTCCCACTTCGTCCAGATCGTGGAGTTCCCCTCTTACGAGGAGGCGATGAAGAACAGCGACCTGCCGGAGACCCGGCACATCGCCGAGGAGATGCGGGAGGCATGCGACGGGGCGCCGCGCTTCGTCAACCTGGACGTGGTCCGGGACATGACGCTCGACGAGGACGCGCTGGAGATCCTGATGGGCCGCGTCGTCAACGATCTGGGCGCCGTGGCGATCGCACCGCTGCTGTCGATCGGCGACCGGCTCGGTCTCTTCCGGGCCATGGCGGACGAAGTACCGCTCACCTCCTCCGAGTTGGCCGAAAGGACGGGCACCCAGGAGCGCAACGTCCGGGAGTGGCTGGCGGCGATGGCGGCCAGCGGCTACGTCGCGCTCGACCCGGACGGACGGTTCCGGCTCACTCCCGAGCAGGTCGCCGCCTTCTGCGACGAGGACAGCCCCTTCTTCGCCCTCGGCGGCTTCCAGGCCTTCATGGCCGCAGCCGCGCAGGGGACCCGCGAGAAGCTGGAGCGCGCCTTCGTCGAGGGCGGCGGCGTGGGCTGGGAGCAGCACCACCCGGACCTGTTCACCGGCACCGCGCGCTTCTTCCGCCCCGGCTACGCGGCGCACCTGGTGCAGGAGTGGCTGCCGGCCCTGGACGGCACGGTGGAGCGGCTGCGCACCGGCGGCAGCGTCGCCGACGTCGGCTGCGGGCTCGGCCACTCCACCATGCTCATGGCCCGGGCCTTTCCCGCGTCCGGCTTCACCGGGTTCGACTACCACCTGCCCTCGGTCGAGAAGGCCCGGGCCCTGGCCGAGGAGAACGGGCTGGCCGAGCGCACCGCCTTCGAGGTGTCCGGCGCCGCGGACTTCGGCGGCGGCCCGTACGACCTGATCACCTTCTTCGACTGCCTGCACGACATGGGCGACCCCGTCGGCGTGCTCTCGCACTGCCGGGCGCGCCTCTCCGACGGCGGCGTGGTGATGCTGGTCGAACCGCACACCCAGGACGACCTCGCCGACAACCTGAACCCCCTCGGCCGGGCCTTCTACAGCGCGTCCTCACTGATCTGCGTCCCGGCGTCCCAGGCACAGCCGGTCGGCCGCGCCCTCGGCGCCGCCGCCGGCGAGGCCCGTACCCGCGAGGTGGCCGCAGAGGCCGGGTTCCCCCACTTCCGCCGAGCCACCGAGACCCCCTTCAACCTGGTCTACGAACTGCGGAACTAGGTCCTGTCCGGGTCATGTCCGGCGGAGCGTGCCGGGCAGTCCCTAGGACGCCCCGACCTGCCCGGTGATGGTCAGCAGGTGGGCCACCAGCGGGCTGCGGTCGTCGGCGCGCCAGGCGACGGCGGCGCGGGTGCGGGCGGTGCCGGGGTCGATCCGGCGGAAGGCCACGCCGCGCAGCCGGATCCGCCGGATGCTCGCCGGGGCCAGCGAGACGCCGAGGCCGGCCCCGACCAGGGCGCAGACCGTCTGCCACTCCACCGCCTGCTGCCCGGTCCGCGGGGTGAAGCCCGCCCCGGTGCACAGGCCGGTGATCCGGTCGTACAGCTGCGGCCCCTCCTCCCGGGGCAGCAGCACGAACGGCTCGTCCGCCAACTGCCCGAGCCGGACGGTCCGTTGGGCCGCCAGCGGGTGGTGCGCCGGGAGCACGGCGACGAACGGCTCGCTGAGCACCGTCCGGAACCGCAGCTCCGGTTCGTCCGCCGGCGGCTCGCGGAGCAGGCCGACGTCGATGCCGCGCTCGTGCAGGGCGGCGAGCTGCGGCGCACTGGTCATCTCCCGTACGTCCAGCCGCACCCCGGGGTGGCGGTCCCGGAAGGTGCGCAGCAGCCCGGGCAGCACGGTCAGGGCGAGCGAGGCGGAGAAACCGATCCGCAGCCGGCCCGCCTCGCCGCCCCCGACCGCCCGGGCGGCGGCCAGCCCGTCCGCGAGGTCGGCCAGGGCCCGGCGGGCGGCGGGCAGCAGCTCGTGCCCGGCCGGGGTCAGGGTGACGCCGCCGGGCTCCCGCCGGAACAGCGGGTGGCCGACCTTCTCCTCCAGCCGGCGGATCTGCTGGCTCAGCGGCGGCTGGGCGATGCCGAGGCGGGCGGCGGCCCGGCCGAAGTGCAGGTCCTCGGCGAGCACGGCGAAGGCGTGCAGCTGCGGCAGGGGTAGTTCCGGGCGCTCCATACGCGTAGGGATATCAGATCGGCACCGGACGAGTATTGGACGTATCCCCGCAGGCCACCTAGCGTTCGGCGCATGACGAACACGACGGATCGACGCGCCGTCCTCAGCGGCTCCACCTTCGAGGAGCAGATCGGCTACGCCCGCGCCGTGGTGGACGGCGACTGGGTGCACGTGTCCGGGACGACCGGGTTCGACTACGCCACCATGACCATCTCCGAGGACGTGGTGGAGCAGGCCGAGCAGTGCCTGCGCAACATCGGGGCCGCGCTGGCCGAGGCCGGCTCCGGCTTCGCCGATGTCGTACGGGTGCGCTACCTGCTTCCCGAGCGTGCGGACTTCGAGCCCTGCTGGCCGGTGCTGCGCCGCTGCTTCGGTGAGGTCCGGCCGGCCGCGACGATGCAGGTCTGCGGTCTGGCCGACCCTCGGATGCGGATCGAGATCGAGGTGACGGCCCGGCGGCGGAGCGCGTGAGGCCGGGCTGATTCACCGCCAGGCCACCGCCCGTCCGCGGCCATTGCTATGGTTCTCCCCGCACGAGCGGCAGGGGGAGCGGACTTGGCACGGAACGTGATCGACGTCAGGGTGAGCCGGCGGGTGCTGTGGATCGGCGGGGACGCGTATCCGCTGCAGCACATCGCCCGGGCACGGCAGTTGGTGTGGTGGCCACCCAAGCGCTCGCGGACGATCATCAGGTTCGTCCGGCAGGTGCTCGGGCTGCTGTTCGCCGTGAGCTTCCTCAGCGCGCTCACCCACAACTCGACGGACAAGACGCAGGTGGCCATTCCGAGCGTGCTGCTGGTGGCGGGCTTCCTGTTCTTCCTCTACCGGTTCGTCACCCGACTGCGGCAGAAACCCCTCTACAAGCTGGTCATCGAGACCTCGAACGCCGCGACCACCGCCGTGGTGAGCCACAACGAGTGGCAGATCAGCAACCTGATCCAGATGATCATGGAGGCGATCGACAACCCCCAGGCGGAGTTCGCGCTCCAGGTGGAGAACCTCCACGTCGGCGACAAGATCACCCAGTACGGCGACCACAACACCGGAAAGCGGGTCGGGCAGTGAGCAACTCCTTCCACTTCGGTGACTCCGTCACCCAGCACGGCGACCACAACATCGGCATCGTCAAGAACCAGGGCCCGGTCGACCCGCAGGCCGCCCTGCGCGAACTGGTCACCGCCGTAAGGCTGTTGCGCGACCAGGTGCCGGCCGAGGACCGCGAGGTGCTGGACGAGTCGCTGGAGGCCATCGGCGACGGCTCCGAGGCCTCGCCGTCCGCCCTGCGGCGGGCGCTGCGCAACATCTCGGGGGTGGCCTCGCTGGTCCGGGCGGGCGCGCCGGTGGTGGAGTCGGTGCGGCGGATCCTGGACTCGCTCAGCTCCTGATCTCCGTTCCTGATCTCCGCTCCCGATCTCCGCTCCCGATCTTCGCCCCGACTTTTCGTACCGGGTCAGAAACCTGCCCCGGTCAATCCCGGCTGCTAGCCTGACCGACATGACAGGACTGCGGGAGCTCAAGAAGGAACGGACGCGACGGGCCATCTCCGAGGCGGCCATCGCGCTCTTCCTGCAGCACGGCTTCGACCAGGTCTCGGTGGCCGACGTCGCGGCCGCCGCCGAGGTCTCCAAGCCCACCCTGTTCAGCTACTTCGCCAGCAAGGAGGACCTGGTCGTCCACCGCTTCGCCGACCACCAGGAGCAGGCGGCGGACGTGGTCCGGGGCCGAGCCGAGGGCGAGAGCGTCCTCGACGCCCTGCGCCGGGACTTCCTGGACGGCCTCGCCCGGCACGACCCGGTCACCGGCCTCAACGACCACCCCCAGGTGCTGGCCTTCACCGCGCTCGTCCACGGCACCCCGAGCCTGGCCGCCCGGGTCGGCTCCTACCTGGCCCGCGCCGAACAGTCCCTCGCCGAGGCGCTGCGCGAGGCCCCCGACCTCGCGCAGCCCCGCGCACTCACCGCCCCGCTGCTCGCCGCCCAGGTCACCGCCACCCAGCGGGTCCTCGCCCTGCACAACTGGCACCTCATCCACGACGGCGGCCGCACCGCCGACGACCTCCACCCCGAGGCCGTCGCCGCCGCCGACCGCGCCTTCGACCTGCTCGCCGGGGGCTACGGCCAGGGTTGACACCAGTGGCTACAGTCCGGGCATGACAACGCGTCACATCGAATTCGAGGCCCTGCACAACTTCCGCGACCTGGGCGGCTACCCGGCCACCGACGGCCGGACCGTCCGCTGGGGCCTGCTCCACCGCTCCGACTCGCTCGGCAAGCTCACCTCCCCCGCCGACCTGGAGCGCCTCCGGACCCTCGGCGTACGGACCGTGATCGACCTGCGCTACGACTGGGAGATCGCCGCCAAGGGCCGGGTGCCCCACTTCGACGGCCTGGAGTACCACCACCTCTCGATCGAGCACCGCCCGTACGACCAGGCCTCGATCGACCCCGCGCTCGACCCCTGGCGCTACCTCGCCGACCGCTTCGCCGAGGTCGCCGAGGACGGCGTGGGGGAGATCCGCCGGGCCCTGGACGTGATCACCGACGCCGAGGCCCCGGTCGTCTTCCACTGCGCGTCCGGCAAGGACCGCACCGGCCTGATCGCCGCCCTGGTGCTCACCCTGCTCGGCGTCTCCGAGGACGACATCGCCGCCGACTTCGCCCTCACCGAGCTCGCCACCCCGCGGCTCATCGCCGACTGGCACGCCGCCCACCCCGGCCGCACCCTCGGCTGGCCCGGCTACGGCCGCGCCCCGGAGACCGTCATCCGCCTGACCCTCGCCGACCTCGCCGCCCGCCACGGCTCCGTCGAGGCCTACCTCACCGGCCCGGTCGGCTTCACCCCCGACCGGATAGCCGCCCTGCGGTCGCGGCTGCTCACATCCTGACCACGTGTGGCGGGTGACCGGGCATGCCTCCCCGGCCTTCCACCGGGCGAATCGCCGCGGTCGTCCCCGAGGACCCGCTCCGCCCCGGGCCCTGATCCCTCAGCGGCGCGGGCCCAGGACGTGTCTGACAATTCGCGCCCGGCGGGAATTGCCAGACGGGCCTTACCGCCGACGCGGCTTGCCGGGGCGGCTGCCGCCCCTGCGCGCGGGCTTGCGGTCGGCGGACGCCGGGGCCGGGGCGGTGTCGGGCCAGTGGGTGGGGCGGGTGAGGGCCGCCGGGAGGCGGGTGGTGGCGTCCCCGCGGGCGGCGTTGAGCTGGGCCTGGGTGAGGAAGAGGGCGGTGGTGAGGTCGGCGCCGGCCAGGTTGGCGTCGCGGAGGTCGGCACCGATGAGGTCGGCGAGGCGCAGGTCGGCGCCGGAGAGGTCGGCGGCGACCAGGAGGGCGCCGCGCAGGTTGGCGCCCTGGAGGTCGGCGCCGCGCAGACGGGCGCCGAAGAGGTCGGCGCCGCGGTGTTCGCGGCGGCGGGGGACGGCGGCGCGGACGAGTTCGCTGGCCCGCAGCAGGAGGTCGCTGATCCGCCCGCGGTGGGCCGGGACGTCGACGGCCAGGATCTCCTCGGGGGTGCCGCCGGCGAGGCGGTCGGTCTCTTCGAGGGCCTGCCGCAGTTCGGGGTGGACGGGCCGGGCGGGGGCGAAGGTGAGCGCCTCGGTGAGGTACCGGAGCAGTTCGTGGAGCTGCCGGACGACCGGGAAGACGTCGAACATCGGCTTGGCGCTCGCGGGTTCCTCGCGCCAGCTGACCCCGCCGAAGGTGACCTGGGAGACCCGCTGTCCGGCGCCGAAGCAGTCGTAGACGGTGCAGCCCTGGAAGCCGCTGTCGCGGAGCCGGGCGTGGATGCCGCAGCTGAAGTCCGTCTGCAGGTTGCGGCAGGGGGTGCCGGCGGCCTTGTCGATGGCGAAGTCGGCGCCGGCGGCGAACGGCAGGGCCGCGCAGCAGAGTCCGAAGCAGCTGCCGCAGTCGGACTGGAGCGGGGTCGGCGCGGCCGCCGTGGGGTCCTGCGGCGACTCGGTCTCACTCACGGTCCGGGGTCCTTCCAGCGGCTGGACGCCGGTGGGAGTCCGGCGCGTCGAACCCGTCAAGATTACTGGGCAGGCCACCTCCCACGCAGGTAAGGTTTCTATCCCGAGAGAGACCCTTACAAGCGGAGGAATCGCGCCATGTCGCAGTCGGACATCACCGAGCTGGTCCGGATGTGGATCAGCGGCTGGACCGTCTCCCGGGGCGCCGCCGACCCGGTGGAGCAGCCCTGGGGCTGGACCATCGACGTCGGCGCGCCGGCCAGGGAGGTCGGGCGGCACGTGCTGCCCGAGCCGACCGAGGCTGAGGTCCGCAAGCTCGCCGAGGCGACCACCGCGCCGACCACCTGGCTGAAGCTGTTCGCCGAGGACGCGACCGTCCGGCCCTGGCTGGGCCCGCAGTGGCGGCTGGACCCGCCGGGCTTCCTGATGACCGCCCCGCTCACCCCCGAGCGGCCGGCCCTCCCGGCCGGCTACACCCTGACCCACTGGGAGCGGGGCGGGATCCTCCGGGTGCTGCTGCGCACCGAGGAGGGGCACCTCGCCGCCCGCGGCCAGGCGGGCCTGGCCGGCGCGGTGGCCGTGCCGGACCAGATCGTCACCGCCCCCGAGCACCGCCGCCGGGGCCTGGGCTCGGTGGTGATGGGGGCCCTGCGGTCCGGCGCGTACGAGGCGGGCGCCCGCACCGGCGTGCTGGTCGGCACGGTGGACGGCCAGGCGCTCTACACGGCCCTCGGCTGGACCACCCGCGCCCCGATGGCGAGCCTGGTGCTGGAGCCCTGACGAGCGGCCCCGCCGACGGGCCTTGGGCCGGGCAGGGCCTGGCCAGGCCCTGCCGGCCGATCTTGCCCGGCCGGGCCTAGCGGTACGGCAGCAGCTCCGGCCGCTTCGGCGGGCGGCCGTCGCCGGAGGAGCGGCCGGTGAGGCGGCGGCCGATCCACGGGCCGAGGTGGGTGCCCAGCCAGCGGGCGTCGGAGCGCAGCTTCTCGGCGCGGCCGGGCGGGGCGGCGGCGGGCAGCGGGGCGCGCCAGTCGAAGGCGGCGGGGCGGCCGAGGGCTTCCAGGACGCCTTCGGCGACCCGGCGGTGGCCCTCGGGCGAGAGGTGCAGGCGGTCCTCGGCCCAGAGCCGGCGGTCGTCGAAGCAGGGGGCGGAGAACAGGTCGACGACGGCGATGCCGTCCTGCCGCCCGAGTTCCTGGACGAAGGCCTTCATCCGCAGGATGGCGGGCAGCAGCCGGGCACTGCCGGCCATCCGGCGGGTGGGGTCGGTGCTGGTGAACAGGACGACGGTGGCGCCGGCGGCGCGCAGTTCCTCGACGCAGCGGCCGAGCAGCCGCTCGACCCGGTCGATGTCGCAGCCGGGGCGCAGCACGTCGTTGAGGCCGCCGGCCAGGGTGACGAGTTCGGCGCTCATCCCGACCGCGGTGGCGAGCTGCTCGTCGTGGATCTGGCCGATCAGCTTGCCGCGGACGGCGAGGTTGGCGTACCGGAAGTCCTCGGCCTGGCCGGCGAGCGCGGTGGCGACCCGGTCGGCCCAGCCCCGGTAGTGGCCGTCGGGATGGACGTCGTCGCACATGCCCTCGGTGAAGGAGTCCCCGACGGCGACGTAGCTGGTGTAGCTGCGGCTGGTGGTGGGCACGGGCGGCCTCCGCTCTCCTCTGCTGGCTCCGGTGGCTCCGACGAAGCGATCCGACGATCGTACGCGTGCACTTGCCAACCAGTTCCGCGGGGGCCCGGGCCGCTCATTCGGTGTCCAGTGCGCGTTTATCGCCCCGGGCCATCCTGGGTCCACGGGGCGGCGGCCGGCGACGGGGGCCTTGCCGCCGCCCCCTCACCGCACCGGCGGGACGTTCACCCCGCGACGGTCGCGCCCGGAGCCGTCGCCGAAGCCGGAGCAGTCGCCGTCGCCGTCGGAGCAGGCGGAGCAGTCGCCGTCGCCGTCGGAGCGGGCGGAGCCGTCGCCGTCGCCGTGAACCAGTGCTCGCGCACCGCGTCGGTGGGCCGCTGTTCGCCGAGGGCGCCGAGCCCCCACTCCCCCAGGGCCTCGATCACCGGCCGCAGTCCGCGGCCGCGCTCGGTCAGCTCGTACACCGTGGCGTTGGCCGGCCGCTCCAGCTTGCGGCGCAGAGCGAGTCCTTCGCCCTCCAGCTGCTTGAGCCGGGCGGCGAGGATGTCGGTGGAGACGCCGGGCAGGTCGGCGTGCAGGTCGGTGTAGCGGCGGGGGCCGCGCAGGAGTTCACGGACGATCAGGAGGCTCCAGCGCTCCCCCACCGCGTCCAGGGCGCGGGCGACGGCGCAGTACTGGTCGTAGCTTCGGCGTGACATGTGGATCAGCATAGCCAAGAGGTTGGACTTTCCAAGTGCCAACTTGGTAGAACAAAGCTGAAGCAACGGAGCGGTGGTGACGGTCGGGAGGCCGCAGGTGGAGTTTCGCCAGTCCAGCAAGCTGAATGACGTGTGCTACGAGATCCGGGGCCCGGTGGTGGACCAGGCCAACGCCCTGGAGGAGGCCGGGCACAGCGTGCTGCGGCTGAACACCGGCAACCCGGCCCCGTTCGGCTTCGAGGCGCCCGAGGAGATCATCCAGGACATCATCCGCAACCTGCCCTCGGCGCACGGTTACAGCGACTCGCGCGGCATCCTGCCGGCCCGCCGCGCGGTGGTGCAGTACTACCAGCAGCGCGGGGTCCAGGGCGTCGGCGTCAACGACGTCTACCTCGGCAACGGCGTCTCCGAGCTGATCCAGATGGCGATCACCGCGCTGGTCGACGACGGCGACGAGGTGCTCGTCCCGATGCCGGACTACCCGCTGTGGACGGCCTCCGTCCGGCTGGCCGGCGGCAAGGCCGTGCACTACCTGTGCGACGAGCAGGCCGAGTGGTACCCGGACCTCGACGACATCGCCGCCAAGATCACCGCCCGCACCAAGGCGATCGTCGTCATCAACCCCAACAACCCCACCGGCGCGGTCTACCCGAAGGAACTGCTGGAGGGCATCCTCGACCTGGCCCGCCGCCACCAGCTGATGGTGCTGGCCGACGAGATCTACGACAAGATCCTCTACGACGGCACCGAGCACCACTGCCTGGCCGCCCTCGCCGACGACGTGCTCACCCTCACCTTCAACGGCCTCTCCAAGGCCTACCGGGTGGCCGGCTTCCGCAGCGGCTGGCTGGTGGTCTCCGGCCCCAAGCAGCACGCCACCGACTACCTGGAGGGCCTGACCATGCTCTCCGGCATGCGGCTGTGCCCCAACGTGCCCGCGCAGTACGCCGTCCAGGCCGCGCTCGGCGGCCACCAGTCCATCAACGACCTCGTCCTGCCCAGCGGCCGGCTCACCGAGCAGCGCGACATCGCGGTCAAGGCGCTCAACGAGATCCCCGGCGTCAGCTGCGTCAAGCCCAAGGGCGCCCTGTACGCCTTCGCCCGGCTGGACCCGGCGGTGCACCGGATCGTCGACGACGAGCGGTTCGTGCTGGACCTGCTGCTGCGCGAGAAGATCCACGTCGTCCAGGGCACCGGCTTCAACTGGCCCCGCCCGGACCACTTCCGCTTCGTCACCCTGCCGCGCGCCGACGACCTGGAGACGGCGATCAACCGGATCGGGCGCTTCCTGGCGACGTACAAGCAGGTCTGAGCGCCTACGATCCACCCTCATGACCACCCTGCGCTCCATCGCCCTGTTCGCCGTCGCCGCGCTCGCCGAGATCGGCGGCTGCTGGCTGGTCTGGCAGAGCGTGCGGGAGCAACGGTCTTGGTGGCTGGCCGGGTTGGGCGTGGTGGCGCTGGGCGCGTACGGCTTCGTCGCGGCGCTCCAGCCGGACGCGGACTTCGGCCGGGTGCTGGCCGCCTACGGCGGGGTGTTCGTGGCCGGCTCGCTGCTCTGGGGCGTGGTCGTGGACGGGTTCCGGCCGACCCGCTTCGACGTGCTGGGCGCGCTGGTCTGCCTGGCCGGGGTCGGCGTGATCATGTACGGGCCCCGGCGCTGAACGCGGGCGTGCCCCGGCGCTGAACCTCCAGCGCCGGGGCACCGTCGCGAGCGCGGGGAACTACCAGCCCCAGCCGCCGCCCTGGCCGTCGTCGTCAGTGCTGGAGTCCCAGCCCTCGCCGACCTTGCGCAGGATCGTGTAGTTGTCGATCTGGGTGCCGTTCTCGGCCAGCGCGGTGACCTTCATGACCGACTTCCGGCCCAGGTGGGCCGGGGTGACGTCGACCTTGATGAAGGAGTAGCCGGTGTAGCGCACCCGCGACCACTGGATGGTCTCGGGGGTCTTCACCCGGCCCTTGCTCCAGTAGTAGGTCTGGACCTCGTCCTGGTGGTTCTCGTGCCCCTCGTAGGTGTCCGGCACGTCGAACTTGTACAGGCTGCGGCCGGCCGCGCCCGCGGTCACGTAGACCACGCCGTCCTTGGCCGGCTCGATGGTGGCGCCGCTCGGCACCTGCTTCGAGACCTTGTTGCCGAGGATGGCGTCGGTGCGCTCGTAGATGTGGTTGTGGCCGTTGATGACCAGGTCCACCCGGTACTTCTCGAACAGCGGCACCCAGGCCTCGCGGACGCCGCCCTCGGAGGCGTGGGCGACGGTGGTGGAGAAGGCGCAGTGGTGGAAGAAGACCACGACGAAGTCGACGGTCTCGTCGTTGCGCAGGTCCTTGAGGGTGCGCTCCAGCCACTTGGTCTGCCGGTTCGCCGAGAGGCCCAGGTTGGCCGGGATCTCGTAGGAGACGTCGTTGGCGTCCAGCGAGATGACGCCGACGTTCTTGTAGCGGAAGGTGTAGACGCCGGGGACCGCGCGCGGGTCCGGGCCGTTGTCCGGCAGGAAGAAGCGGGCGTTCTCGCCGCCGTAGCCGTTGGGCGAGTACCAGGCCTCGATGTCGTGGTTGCCGTACGCGACCATCCACGGGATGTCGGCGGCGACGGTCTCGGTCTGGACCAGGAAGTCGTCCCAGGTCTTCGCGTTGAAGACGGACTTGTCCGGGTCGGTGCCGGAGCCGGCCGGGTCGGCGTAGCAGATGTCGCCGGCGTGCAGGTGGAAGGCCGGCTTCTGGGCCTTGATGATGTTGTCGTTGCCGGCCGCGTGGGCGCTGACGCCCTGGTCGCCGAAGGCGGTGAAGGTGAACGGCTCGTACACCTTGCCCCAGCGGTGGTCCCGGGAGGGCGCGGTGCGGAAGGTGTGCAGGGTGGAGATCTGCTGCTGCGAGGCGGGGTCGAAGCCCTCGTGGCCGACGCCGTAGTAGTAGGTGGTGTCGGGCTGGAGGTCCTCCAGCGCCACGTGCAGGTAGTACTGGTCCACCGGCTGGCTGCTCGGGGTCAGCGCCGGGGTGTGCAGCGCGCGGACCTCGGCCTGGATCTTGTGGCTCAGCTCCCACGGGGTCTTGCCGAAGCGCAGGAACGGCTTCTTGACCGGCGCCGGAACCTGCCAGGAGACGCGGAACTGGGTGTCCGGCTCGGGGCCGAACTGGAGATGACGCCCGGTCGGCGCGACCAGGGATCCGTCGATGCCGGCCGTCGTGGCACCGGTCAGCAGCTGGGGCCCGGCCGGGGCGGCGAAGGCCGGCGCACTGCCCAGTGCACCGCCGACGGCGACGGCACCCACGGTCACCGCGCCGGCGCGCAGCATGCGGCGGCGGGAGAAGCGGGCCCGCAGGTACTCGTGCTGCTCGGCCATGCTCATGCGGTCGGCAAGCTTGGCCGGCACGCCCATGTTGGGGATATCCATGCGCGGGACTCTGTCAGCGGTGCGTTGACCGCACGCGGACGCCCGGTGAACGGGCCTCAGCGCGCCCCCCAATCGAACACCAACGTTCGACCATGAACAGGTAAAGAGCATGTCCACATCGAAGTGATGCCGGATCATGACCCGGGCTCGGAGCTCTTGGTCCGGGCCGGGCAGGCCGGGCGGAGCGGGCGTCAGGCGGAGGGTTCGTCCCAGAGGTTCGCCGACCGGTTGCCGGTGCCGTCGCAGGTACGGCAGATCTCGTCCCGGTAGGCCTGCTTGGCGCCGGTCGCGTCCACCCGGTAGCGGACGTACACCCCGGTGCCGTCGCAGAGGAAGCAGTTGCCGCCCCCGCCCCCCACCTCGGTGGTGCCGGTGCCCTGGCAGGTACGGCAGTTGAGGCCGGCGGTCCGGCCGGTGCCCGCGCAGATGCGGCAGACCGTCGTCATCGTCTTCCTCCCTTTGCGCGGAACCGCTCGATGCCACCGGTCATGGTAGTGGCCCCGCCCCGAAGCCGTCCCGGGGCGTGGATCTGACGAATCGTCAGTACCGTCCGGGGCATCCGGTCATTCCGGCAGGCCCTCACGGACCCGGCGGGAGACCGAGATCAGCTGGAGGTCGAGCAGCCCGGGCGGATCGGCCAGGCCGGGCCCGCCCGCCCGTACCCAGGCGGCTATGTCGTCGATCATCTCGTCCATCAGCACGAAGCCGAGCCAGACCGGACGGCCGCCCGCCGCCCGCCCCTCGCTGGACGGGCCGACCACCACCACGTTGGACTGGGAGCAGACGTCCAGGCACTTGACCGCACGGACCCGGCCCGCCGGACCGACCGCCGTCCGCAGCCGTTCGTACTGCCCCGCGTGGTCCACCCCCGGATGCTTCGCCTCGGTGCCGCAGCAACAGCCCCGGCAGACGGTGACGGTCACCGGGGAGCCGGCGCCCCGCTTGCCCTCGCGGTCACGGTCGCGGTCTCGGCGGCTCATCCGCTCTGGTCCCCCTCCTGATCGGCGGCCCCGGTCGACGGCACGCTCTGCATCGGAACTGTACCTGTCAGGCCCTCGGGCACCGCGAGCTGCCCGAACGGCCTGAAATAGGATCCGACCGACGAACGGTCGGGGAGAGCGGAAAGAGGAACGGGCGGATGCCGAAGCGGAGGGCCCGGGGCCTGTGGTTCGCGGTGGCCGTGGCGGTGTTCGGCCTGCTGTGCGGGGCGCTCGGACTCTCGGTGGTGCTCACCGGCGGCTACTCCGTCCACCGCATGGACGGCGCCGCGATGGCGCCGCACCTCCGGCCGGGCGACCGGATGCTCGCCGACCGGGTCGCGGCCGCGGACGTGCGACGCGGCGGGATCCACATCGTCGACTCCCCGTGGGGCCTGCCCGGCTCCCCCGTGTTCCGGGTGATGGCCCTCGGCGGCCAGCGGATCGCCTGCGCCGGCGGGCAGCTCAGCCTCGACGGGTCGCCGCTGGACGAGCCGGCCGATCGCCGGGCCGGCACCTGCGGCCACGACTTCGACGTCACCGTCCCGCCCGGGCGGGCCTTCCTGATGGGCGATCACCGCGACACCGCGGTCGACTCCCGGCAGCACGTGGACGACGCCCAGCAGGGCACGGTCGACCTCGCCCTGCTGACCGGGAACCGGGTGGTCTGGCACTCCGGCGGCGACTCCCCCGCCCTGCCCGGCAAGCTGATCGGCGCGGCGGTCCTGATGGTCCTGGGGGCCCTGGTCACCGTGACCGGCCTGCTCGCCGCGGTGGTGCTCGTCTCCTTCGCCGCCGCCCGGCGGCGGCCCGCGGCCGATCCCGCCGACTGAACCGAATTCCACTCCCGTACGTATCGCCGTACGTATGGCCATACGTATCGCCGTTGAATCGACGCCAATTCCGAAACGCGGTGGAGCGGAATTCGAAATGGCACCCGGTGCCATCTGACGGGATTTCCGGAAATCCCGTCGAAACCATGGACGACGGCGAAACCTGGCAGTAACTTACCTGCGAGTAGCTGTGGCCCGGCTCGGCATGACCCCCACCCGTCGTTTCTCTCCCCCAGGAGGAACCGTGCTCCGCCCTGCCCGGAATTCCCGGCGACTCCGCAATTCCGGCGTTCTCGCCGCCGTCGCCGTGGGCGCCGCCCTCGCGCTCACCTCCACCACCGCCCAGGCGGCCACCCCGGCCCCGAAGCACTACGTGGCCCTCGGCGACTCCTACGCCGCCGGCGCCGGCGTACTCAGCCCGTCGGCCGGCCTGTGCCTGCGCTCCGACCACAACTACGGCCACCTGGTCGCCGCCTCGCTCGGGGCCGGCGGCTACACCGACGTCACCTGCGCCGCCGCCAAGGTCAAGGCCATGACGCAGCCGCAGTACGACGCCTTCATCCGGGTCAACGACCCCCAGCTGGACGCGGTGACCGCCGACACCGACCTGGTCACCCTCGGGATCGGCGGCAACGACCTCGCTGCCAGCGACCTCGGCCTCGGCGAACTGGTCGCCACCTGCATCGCCGGCGCCGTCGTCAACCCGCTCGGCACCCCCTGCAAGGACGTCTACCACCACGGCTACTGGGACTGGCGCACGATGTCCTGGCAGTACGGCAACGACGACCTGGCCGAGCGGATCAACACCACCATCGCCCCGCAGATCGCCACCACCCTGCGGCAGATCCACGCCAAGGCGCCCAAGGCCAAGGTGCTGCTGGTCGGTTACCCGTCCGTGCTGCCCGCCGACGGCAACTCCTGCGTCCTGCGCCAGCCGGTGACCCCGGGCGACGTCGAGTACATGCACGGCGTGCTCGACAAGCTGAACGCCGCCCTCAAGTCCACCGCGGCCGCCAACGGCGCCACCTACGTGGACACCGCGACGCCGACCCGCGGGCACGACGTCTGCTCGGACGACCGCTGGATCGAGGGCGCACTGCCCGGCTCGCCCGCCGTGCCGTTCCACCCCAACGCGACCGGCGAGAAGGTGATGGCGGACGCGGTGCTCGCCGCGCTCAAGTAAGCCGCACGTGAGTCGTAGGTGACTCCGGAAAGCCCCGAGGGGCCGGTGACCAGACCCCGGTCACCGGCCCCTCGGTTCCTCCTCCGGCACGCTGTTCCGACTCGGCGGTGCTGTTCCGACTCGGCGGTGCCATTTCGACGGCGGTGCTATTCCGACTCGGCGGCGGAACCGGCCGCCAGCCCCGCCGACCACTTCTCCTCGACCCGGCCGAACTTCCAGAACGCGATCGCCCCGGCCCAGGTCAGCACGAACAGCCCGACGATCGCGTAGCCGACGAAGTTGAGGTCCAGACCGCCGACCCAGGCGATCGGCCCGCTGGTGATGTCCAGCTTCTCGCCGAGCAGGCCGATCAGTTCGACCAGGCCGATGACCAGCGCCACCAGCACCGACAGGCCGGTGACGGTCAGGTTGTAGTAGATCTTGCGGACCGGCTTGGAGAACGCCCACTCGTAGGCGAAGTTCATGAACGAGCCGTCGATGGTGTCCAGCAGGCTCATCCCGGCCGCGAACAGGATCGGCAGCGTCAGCAGCGCGTACCAGGGCAGCGAGAAGGCCGCCGCGCCGCCCGCCAGCACCAGTAGGGACACCTCGGTGGCGGTGTCGAAGCCCAGGCCGAACAGCAGGCCCACCGGGTACATGTGCCAGGGCTTGGTGACCGCCCGGGTCACCTTGCCGAGGATCCGGTTCATCAGCCCGCGACGCTCCAACTGGCGCTCCAGCTCGGCCTCGTCGTACTCGCCCAGGCGCATCCGGCGGAACACCTTGAGGATGCCGTTGAAGGCGCCCAGGTTGATCAGGCCGAGCAGCAGCAGGAACGAACCCGAGACGGCCGTGCCGATCAGGCCGGTCATCTTGTGCAGGGTCGAGTCGTCCGCCTGGACCTGGTCGGCCAGCGTGCGGATGCCGAAGGCCAGCAGCGCGCAGAGGCCGAAGACGATCGAGGAGTGCCCGAGCGAGAACCAGAAGCCGACCGACAGCGGCCGCTTGCCCTGGCCCATCAGCTTGCGGGTGGTGTTGTCGATCGCCGCGATGTGGTCCGCGTCGAAGGCGTGCCGCATGCCGAGGGTGTAGGCGGTCAGGCCCATGCCCGCGCCGAAGACCTGGCCGCCGACGTCGTAGTGCTCGGGCGCGACCAGCGCGAGCAGCGTGAACCAGCCGATGACGTGCAGCGCGAGGATGAAGCCGCCCATCCCGGCCAGCCGGATCCACTCCTCGCGGGTGAGCCGGTCGCGCCATCTGACGGCTGCGGCGCCTGCCGGGGCACCTGTGGCGGCGCTGGGCATCGTGTGGTCCTTTCGGGCGGTGCGGGCTCGGGCGGGTTCGGGCTCGGTGTCCGGGCTCGGGCAGGCCGGGCTCGGACGGTTCCGGGCGAAGCTGGGCCATCTTTCCCCCCTCGGGCAAGCAGTTGCAAGTCATGTGCAAATGCCGGACGGCGGCGAACCGATCCACGACGGCGCAGGCCGGGGGCGCGCGACGCGCGGCCGCACTCCACCGGGGTGTCACCACCACAGGGCTTTCATCAGGAAATCGGGCGATTCCTCCCCTAGGGTCGGAATGCCGAGCCCGCGGCGCGATCCCCGTCCGCGCCGCGGGCCGCTCGGCAGTCACCGGCCCGGGACCCCGATGGGAGCGGCCATGCCGTCGTACCCGTTCCACACCACCCGCGAGGACCTCCGCATCCCGCTGCCCGACGGCACCGAGCTCGCCGCCCGCCTGTGGCGCCCGGTCAGCGACGAGCCCGTCCCCGTCCTGCTGGAGTACTCGGCCGACCGCCTCGCCGACCGCACCGCCGCCGAGGACGCCCGCCGCCACCCCTGGTACGCCGGCCACGGCTACGCCGCCGTCCGGGTCGACACCCGCGGCCACGGCAACTCCGGCGGACTGCCCGGCGAACCCGGCGGCGAGCAGGAGCTCACCGACGGCACCGCCGTCGTCGACTGGCTCGCCCGCCGCCCCTGGAGCAACGGCCGGGTCGGCCTGCTCGGCGTCGGCGCCGCCGGCACCACCGCGCTGCGGCTCGCCGCCCGGGTGCCGGAGACCGTCGGCGCGGCCGTCATCGCCTGCCCCGAGGGCGGCCACCGCCTCGGCGGCGCCGTCCTCGCCGCCGACCTGCACACCCGGCTCACCACCCTGATCGCCGACGCCGCCCTCCCCCCGGACCCGCGCCACCTCGGCGACGCCTGGCGGCCCGCCTGGCTGGCCCGGCTCGAATCCCTGGAGCCCCCCGTCGACGCCTGGCTCGCCGCCGGGGACACCACCGTGCCGGTGTCCGTCCCGGTGTTCGCCGTGGCCGGCTGGGGCGACCCGTCCTGCTCCTTCGTGCTGCGGCTGCTCGCCGAATCCCCCACCGCGCACGCCCTGCTCGGCCCCTGGCCGCACGGACTGCCCGAGGCCGCCCTGCCCGAGACCCTGCGCTGGTGGGACCACTGGCTGCGCGGCGTCGACACCGGCGCCCTCAAGGAACCCGCCCTGCGCAGCTGGATCAGCACCCGCTGGACCGGCGACGACGCCTGGCCCTCCCCCGACGTCCGGGAGATCCACTACGACCTGGACGGCCAGCTGCGCACCGCCGGCACCGCCTCCGACGACCGGTACGTCCACGTCCGCTCCCCCCAGCACACCGGCCTCAACGCCGGCGCGTACGTCCCGCACGGCCGCCCCGCCGACCGGCCGCCGGACCAGCGCGAGGAGGACGGCCGCTCGGTCTGCTTCGACTCCCAGCCGCTGCCCGAGCCGGTCGAACTGCTCGGCGCGCCGACGGTACGGCTGCGGCTGCGGTCCGGGGCCGCCCCCGTCCAGGTGGTGGCGCGGCTGTGCGCGGTCGGCCCGGACGGCACCTCCGCCCTGCTCACCCGGGGCGTACTGACCACCACCGGTCCGGACGCCGAGGTCGACCTCGCCGCCTGCGCGGCCACCGTCCCGGCCGGGCACCGGCTGCGGCTCGCCCTCTCCTCCGTCTACTGGCCCTGGGTGTGGCCCACCCCCGACGACACCGGCTACGCCCTCGACCCCTCCCACTCCACCCTCAGCCTGCCCGTCCGCCACCTGGCCGCGGACGCCGGCGCCGCCCCCGTCACCCTCGCGACGCCTTCGCTGCCCGACCCGCTGGACATCCACCTCACCGAACCGCTCACCGCCCGGCCCGAACACGTCACCGTCCACGACATCGGCCGCCACGAATGGCGCACCGAACTCTCCCCCGCCACCGACGGCACCCGCACCCACCCCGACGGCCTGGTCCGCGACGAGCACACCGTCACCGCCTACCGAGTCCTCACCGGCGCCCCGCTCAGCGCCCAGGCCCGCACCGACCGCACCGTACGGCTGGAACGCCCGGACCTCGGCTGGGACGTCACCGTCCAGACCCGCACCCAACTGCGCTGCGACGCCGGGCACTTCCTCAGCACGGTGCAGCTGCGGGCGCTGGAGGCGGGGTCGGTGGTGTTCGCCCGGGAGTGGCAGCACCGGGTGGCACGGGAGAGCGGCTCAAACTAATCCTTATACAATTGCTTTTTGCGCATTACTTGCCTTATAACTAGCCGCATGAAAACCCTCGGCCTGATCGGCGGCATGAGCTGGGAGTCCACCGCCGAGTACTACCGCACCCTCAACCAGCTCACCCGGGACCGCCTCGGCGGACTGCACTCCGCCCAACTCGTGCTCTACTCCGTCGACTTCGCCGCAATCGAGGAACTCCAGACCGCCGGGCGCTGGGACGAGGCCGGCGCGGTCCTCGCCGCCGCGGCCCGCGCCCTGGAGGCGGCCGGCGCCGACCTGCTGCTGATCTGCACCAACACCATGCACAAGGTCGCCGACCAGGTGGCCGAAGCCGTCTCCATCCCCCTGCTGCACCTCGCCGACGCCACCGCGGACGCCGTCCGAGCCGCCGGCATCCGCCAAGTCGGCCTGCTGGGAACGGCGTTCACCATGGAACAGGACTTCTACCGCGGCCGATTGACCTCCGCCGGCGACCTGGACGTCCTCACCCCCGGGCCCGCGTCCCGCGCCCTGGTCCACCGGGTGATCTACGACGAACTGTGCCTCGGCATCGTCCGCGAGGAATCCCGCGCCGCCTACCGCCGCGTCATCGCCGAGCTGGTCGCCGCGGGCGCCGAGGGCATCATCCTCGGCTGCACCGAGATCGAACTCCTGGTCCGCCCCGAGGACAGCCCCGTCCCCCTCTTCCCCACCGCCCGGCTCCACGCCGAGGCGGCCGTGGCCGCCGCCCTGGCGAAGGACTGAACTACCCGAGGAGGAGCGCCACTTACCCCGCCAGCCAGTCCAGGTACCAGTCCCGGAAGTCCGGCCCGGGATTCAGGCCCTCGCCGTACGCGAGGTCGTCCGACCACACCTGGCCGCTCGCCTCCCCGGTCACCACCAGCCGCAGGAACCCGCCGCACCCCAGCTCGGCCAGCACCATCGAACCGGTGAACCAACAGGGATCGAAGGCCTCGTCGTCGGGCGTGTGCCGGGCGCAGATCTCCAATTCGGGCCAGGGCTGGAAGCGTTCGATGTGCGGGAAGGGAACGGCGAACCCGTCGGCCCAGTCAGCACCCAGGTCGCTTTGCAGCCGAGCCCAGGTGTCACCGCCCCAGCGGTACAAGCCGTAGGCCGGCCCGGCACCGCCGCGTCCCACCGTGGTGATGAACGTCCGGTACGACAGCGGTAGTTCGAAGCCGTGGGCCCGCTCGAAGCGGGCCACCTCCGCCTCGGCCACCGGCGGATCCAGCCGGTACCGGTGCCGCTGCGCGCCGAACCGCTCGTGCTGCGGGTCGGCCTGCGCCAGCTCCCACAACCGCGCGCGTACGCCCTCGACGTCCCACATGCGGCCATGCTCGCACGGAGCGGCCGTACTGCGGCGCTACTCGCCGACCTGGCGCAAGCCGTGAGGGCGCGGACCCGGCTCCGGCTCCGGTTCTGGCACCTGCGGCTGCGGCTGCGGCTGCGGCTCAGTGTTGGGCGATCGCCGCGGCCAGGAGCATTCCGGCGGGGAGTGGTGCGATCGAGACGAGGAGGAGCCCGAGTATTCGCCCTCCGGAGACGTACCACCGGGCCGGCTTCAGCCCCAGGAGCGTCATGGCCCACGGTGACACGTAGCCCGCGCCGTGGCGGCGCACCGCATCGGCGATCAGCTGGATGTCCCGGTCGGCGACGGTGAGGACCACTCCCCCACCGGAGCGGTCCGACAGCCGCACGAACGTCACCGAGCCGGACCTGGAGAGCGCCTCCCAGGCGCGCACGGTCGCGAGGTTCGTCAGGTCCACCTCCCGCGCACCCGACCAGGTGCGGGCTCGGACGGTTCCTCCGGCCACCCGCCACCCCCTCCGCCGCGCCGTCCCGGCGTCCACCACGATCGCGGGACCGATCACGGCCACCAGCCCGGGCACGATCACCGCCCCCGAGCGGCCGAAGGCCGGGCCGACCACCAACGGCGGCACCACGATCGCCAGCAGGAGCACGGCCCAGCCGACGGCGAAGAACACGCGCCGCCTGCGGGCGGAGTGAGTCGAAGCGTTCACCGCGCAAACGTAGACCCACCAACCCCTCCGGCACCATGGCCAGCGCAGCCTCCTAGCCGGGCCGATCAGCCGCCACCGTGAGCTCAACGGCGTTCTCCCCGCGCACAGTTCGCAGGATCTGGACGAGGCGCAGCGCCTCGGCGAGCCCGGAGCGGGCACGCCACGGCGGCGGTGCGGCTGGCGGCGGGGACTGAGCGATGGTCACGGAGCCGGCTTGCCGCTCGCCTACGACAGTCGGCCGGCGGGAGGCGATATCCGCTTTGGCGCAACCGGCCCGCCCGGTACCGTCCAGGGACGATCGAGGGGGTGCGACATGGTGCGGCCGCTGCTGTTGCTGGACGTGGACGGTCCGCTGAACCCCCACGCGGCGAAGCCGCACCGGCGGCCCGCGGGGTACGGCACCCACCGGCTGATGACGCCGCGCTGGCGGACCGCCGAGCGGCGCCGGCTGGCGGCGTGGGGCCTGCCGCACAGGGAGCCGAAGCCGCTGCGGGTGTGGCTCGACCCGGGGCACGGGCCGGCGCTGTCCGCGCTGCCCTTCGACCTGGTGTGGGCGACGACCTGGGAGGAGGAGGCCAACTCCTTCATCGGGCCCGTCCTGGGACTGCCCGAACTGCCGGTCATCGCCTGGTCCGACCCCCGGCCCGAGCCCGGGGGCGGGGTGTTCTGGAAGACCCCGGAGATCGTCACCTGGGCGCGGGGCCGCCCCTTCGCCTGGGTCGACGACAACATCACGGACGCGGACCGCGCCTGGGTCGCGGCCCACCACCCCGGCCCGGCGCTGCTGCACCACGTCGACCCGAAGGTCGGCCTGACGGCGGACGACTTCGGCCGGCTCGCAGCCTGGGCCAGCGGCGCCCCGGGCTGAGGCGCGGCGGGCAGCGCCTCGTAGGATGCCGCCCATGCCCGGCTTCGAGGTTCTGCAGGATGTCTTCTGGGACGGCTCCACCGACCGCGGCGTTCAGCCGCCACTGACCGATCAGCTCGTCCACCAGGCCGAACACACCCTGGGGGTGAGCCTCCCGGCCTCCCTGGTGGCGCTGCTCCGGCTCCGGAACGGTGGACAGGTCGCGGACGGCCTGTGCGCCTTCCCGACCTCGGCACCGACCTCCTGGGCCGAGGACCACGTGCCCTTCGAGCACCTGATGGGGATCGGTCACCGCCCCGGGACGCTGTCCCTGCTCGACAGCGCCTACCTGATCGGGGAGTGGGGCCTGCCGGCCCCGCTCGTGCTCCTCAGCGGGGCGGGCCCCTGCTGGATCGCCCTGGACTACCGGACGGGTCCGGCCCCCACGGTCGGATGGTTCGACGCCGACTTCCGATCCGAACTCCCCCTGGCCGCGGACTTCCAGGAGTTCGTGGAGGGACTCACCGATCCCGAGGCATACGCCTGAACCGTGCCGCCTCGGCGGGGCGGGGCGGCACGGCCCTCGACGGCCGAGACGTACACCCCGTACGAGGTGGCGGCGCTGTGCTCGGCGAAACGTTCCTCCTGCATGGCCGTCACCGTCCGCACCACCAGGACGGCCAGGACGGCGGCGACCAGCTCGAGCGCGTCGGAGGCGATCAGCCAGGCCACGCCCTGCTGGTACCGGTCCGGAGAACGCGCCCCGTCGCTCACCTGGCTTCCCACCATGTCCACCACGTTGACCAGGAAGAAGCTGACCCACCAGGCGTTGACGACCGTCGTCGGGAGCGGTGTCCGCGCCCCGGACGCGTCCGGCCGGACACCGGCCTGCCAGATGTCGCAGGCGATCCGCCAGGGGAACCAGAGGAAGATCACGGGCGGGAACCAGCCGCCGAGCGGCGCCGGCTGGCGGCGTGGGGTCTGCCGCACAGGGAGCCGAAGCCGCTGCGGGTGTGGCTCGACCCGGGGCACGGGCCGGCGCTGTCCGCGCTGCCCTTCGACCTGGTGTGGGCGACGACCTGGGAGGAGGAGGCCAACTCCTTCATCGGGCCCGTCCTGGGACTGCCCGAACTGCCGGTCATCACCTGGTCCGACCCCCGGCCCGAGCCCGGGGGCGGGGTGTTCTGGAAGACCCCGGAGATCGTCACCTGGGCGCGGGGCCGCCCCTTCGCCTGGGTCGACGACAACATCACGGAGGCGGACCGCGCCTTCGTCCGGGCCCACCACGACGGGCCGGCGCTCCTCCACCACGTCGACCCGAAGACCGGGCTGACGGCGGACGACTTCACGCAACTGGCCGACTGGGCAGGCGCACTGGACTGACCGCCGTGCGCAGGAAGTCGGACGGGCCGACTTCCTACGCACGGTCACTCGGCGGCGGCTCAGCCAGGGCGGTGAGCGACGGCGACGAAGAGCGTCACCGACAGGTGGAACGCGCCCTGCTCGGCGGCGGCCGTGAGGTCGGCGTACAGCCCGTCGCGCTGCTCCTCGGTGATCAGGCCGCGCCCGAGCGCCGCCGTGGCGAGACCGCGGACGATCGGCCAGGTGACGGCACCGGGTTCGTGCAGCAGCACGTCCGCGCCGACGTGGTCGACGCTCAGACCGGCCGCGGCCAGCCAGCCGGTGAGCCGGCGCCCGGCGTCCGGGGTGGCGGCGGTGCCCTGGGCGATGGTGGCCAGCACGGGCCGCAGTTCGGGGGCGACCGGGTGGAGCACGAAGGTGGCCCAGTCGGTGTCGAGCAGCGCGACCCGGCCGCCCGGGCGCAGGACCCTGGCCATCTCGGCGACGGCCCCCGCCGGGTCGTTCAGGTGCTGGAGCACCCGCTCGCACCAGACCGCGTCCAACTCGCCGTCGGGCAGCGGCAGCGCGAGCGCGTCACCGGCCAGGAACCGCGCCGGGCTGCCCGCCGCGGCGGCCCGCTGCTCGGCGACGGCCCGCAGGCCGGGGTTCGGTTCGAGCCCGGTCGCGGCACCGTCCGGGCCGACCGCCGCCGCGAGCACCAGAGTCTCCGAGCCGGTGCCGGAGCCGACGTCCAGCACCCGCTCACCGGGGCGCACGGCCAAGCGGGCGTGCGCCCACTCGCGCAGCCGCCGCACGCCCGGGTTGGCGGCCTGGACGTCCAGTGCGGCGACCAGCCGGTCGGTGACCGCCGGGTCGGCGTTGGGCGCGTGGAAAGCGGAGGTGGGGTGCTGTTCTGACACGACGTCCAGTGTAGGAGAGGGCGCATGGTCGTCCTCGATCCTGGGGTGCGGTGATACCGGAATCAGCTCAGGGGGGACCGGTGGTCGCCAGGGGTGACCGGATCGCGTAGGTCACGAACTCGGCGCGGAGGCCGGCGGAGGTGAATCCGGCCTTGAGGAGGACGCGGCCCGAGGCGAGATTGTCGGGGTGGTGCCTGGCGTGGATCTCCGGCAGGCCGAGGCGCCCCAGGCCCAGGCCGAGAGCCTTGCGCACGCCTTCGGTGGCGTAGCCCCGACCCCAGGCGTCCGCCCGCAGGATGTAGCTCACGGCGGCGACGGGCCGGTCCAGGTGGAGTTTGACGACGCCGAGGAGGTCGCCGTCCACGGTGAGTCCGAGGGTGTGGAGCGTGCGCGGACTGCACTCCGCCGATGCGATGGCACCGGCCACGGACGCGCGGGCTTCGGTGGTGCCCATCGGCCCCCGGCCGAGATACCTGACCGACGCGGGACCGTAGATGAGCTGGACCGCCCCGGCGTCGTCGGGGATCAGCTCCCGCAGCTCGATCACCCGGCCACCGCTTCCACGAGTTCGGTCAGCTCGGTGGCGGTCGGCCGGTCGTCGGGGGCGGCCAGCAGGACGTACCGCAGCCGGGCCTGGAGGGCGGGCCAGGGCATCGCGGTGGACATCGGGACGGCGCGGTGGGCGATGGCCTTGCGGATGGCCTCCACCGGGGTGCCCTTGCCGAGGCCGGCGGTCCCGTAGTCCAGGGGCCATGTGCCGGTGACGCAGGTCCACAGGGTGCCGGCGAGGGCGTGGACGTCGGCCGTCTGCGTCGTGGCGACAGGTTGGGGGCCGTTGATGATCCGGGCGGCCAGTTCGGGGGCGGTGAGGTGGATCATCGTGCCGTCGAACGTCGACCAAGGGGTGCTGTCGAGCCTGCGGGCCCAGGCGAAGTCGAGGAGGCGGACACCGTCGTCGGTGTGGACGCCGTGCTGGGGCTGGAGGTCCCCGTGCACCCAGCCGTCAGCGTGGAAGCCGGCCACGGCGCGGCACAGCCCGACGGCAGCGGCCAGGGCCTCGTCGCGCCCGCCGTCGTCGTTGCGCACGGGGCGGAAGACCTCCCAGGTGGAGGGCCCGACCAGCCAGGGGGTGACGTACCAGACGCCGCCTTCGAACCGGCCGACGGTCACGGTGTAGCCGGGCAGTTGGTCCAGCACGGAGGCTTCGCGGGCGGTGACCTCGGCGGCCTCACCGGTGCCGAGCTTGACGCTCGCCATGCCGAGCGGGCCGCTGGCCTTCCACACCGCCGAGCCCCGGCGGTTGCTGATCTCCTTGAGCCCGACCGGCCCGCAGACGGCCTCTGCGGCCCTCAGCGCTTCTCGGGCCTCGGCAAGGAACTCGCCCATTCTCGAACTGCCTTCCACTCACAGGGGATGTGCTCGAAGACGTTGCGGCCGTCGTCGGCCGAGGCCGCCAGGGCTGCCGCGAGCTCGGGGGTGGTCTCCAGGAACTTCGGGTCCAGCGGCCGGACGCCCGCCCGCACCGGGAGGAACGAGAAGGGCGGTGGCGGGATGCTCCGGCCGTGCCGGCCGGTCTCGACAGCGCCCTGGGCGAACTTGCCGACCATGACCCCGACCGGGGCGTACAGGTGCTTCAACGCCCAGTGCGGCCAGGCCAGCAGCTCACGGTGGTCCGCACCCGCGCAGTGCCCGCGCAGCACGATGTTCTCGCAGGCGAGAAGGCCGTACGGCCGGGTCATCAGCGGGCGTACCCACTCGGCCGTCTGGACCCCGGCGTAGAACAACTCGGCTTCCACGGCGTACCGGTGGCTGCCCGAGGTGATCTCGTAGACCGTCCAGCCGGTCATGCCGCGCCGGGTGGATGGCCGCAGGAACGGGCAGTGCTCGTACAGCCCGGCGAGGTACCCGTCCACGTCCAAACTGACGGGATTCTCCGTGCGGGCCTCGGCGAGGCGGAGCGCCCCGGCGGTCGGCCGGGACGCTCCGTCGAACGAGGCCGCGATCACCGGTAGAACGCCGCCGGGGTCAGGTCGTCGCCATCGCCCGGGGCGGGCGAGCAGTTCCACTCGGCCCGGACCTCGCCGGTCTCCCGGTAGCGGGCCAGGGTCTCGGTGTCGAGCTTGCCGTCGACGTCGGTGAACCAGACCTCCGGCAGGGGACCGTACGCCTCCTCGTAGGCGCTCACCCACGAGATGAAGCCGCTGCCCGCACTCTCGACGTGGGTCAGCTTGCGGCCGGCGTGGTGGAGGGTGAACGCCTCGTGCGCGGCCGGGTCCGTGACCAGGGCGTGCCAGGCCGCGTCGATCGCGGCGGAGAACATCTGCGGCGCGGCCTCACCCGCGTCGATCCGGCGCGCGGTGATCGCGAAGAACTTGCCCAGCTCGTCCAGCTCGACGCCGGCCTTGATGGTGGCGGTGCTCATCTGCTTCTCCCATCGGGTTGGCTCTGCTCGTCCGTGGGTTAGACCGTAGGGAGCCCGGAACTGGACGCTCAACGAGATTGCTCTTTATTGCGCGACATCACTCCAGAGAGGCGATGGCGTCGGCGATCAGGCCCCTTGCCTTGAGGCCGTAGACGGCCATGGCTTGCAGCTCGGCGAAGGTGTCCAAGTACTGACGCACCTCGCTCGGTGCGGTCACGTTGACTGCGGCGGTCACAAGCTCGACTTGCACGCGGGCTTCGTCGTAGACCCGGAAGGACTCCACGGGCCACAGGGTCCGGCGGGCAGCGAACGGGATCACTCCCAGGCTGACACGGGGCAGCGAGATCACGGTGAGGAGGTGGCCAAGCTGACCGGCCATGGCCTCGGCGTCGCCGAGCCGGTACCTCAGCACCGACTCTTCGAGCAGGAACAGGAATCGGTGCATGCCCCGGTGGATGATGCCGGCCCGCTCCATCTTCGTTGCGATGGCTTGTTCCATGTCCTCTTCGGAGCGGCTTCCGGCCGACCGAGACATGATCGCCCGCACGTAGGCAGACGTCTGGAGAATCCCCGGGACCACGTCCGACGTGTAGAAGCGGAACAACTGCGTCTGCTCGTAGAGAGGGATATAGGACTCTTGGAGGCTCCGAAGGCCGGCTGACTTCAACCGCTTCCACTCGATGTACATGGACTCGACGGAGCGGGATGCGGCGATCAGGTCGGCCAGCTGATCCTCGGCGCCGCAGGCGACGCACCACGCCCTGATGTCCGCTTCTGACGGCGCGATCTTGGCGTCCTGGATGCGGGAAGTCTTGGCCGGGTGCCACCCACAGAGTGCCGACAGCTGCCGGCCGTTGAGCTGAGCATCCCGGCGGAGGTTCTGGAGACGATCAGCGAGCGCCTTGCGGGCTGCTTGGGCGCTGGACGACGCGGAAGCCGGCGACATCATGCGGGTGGTCCGGTATTCGTGGTGTGGACGATCAGACAGAGAACTTCTCGTGAGGGACAGCCCGGTCCCACACGGCCTCGAAGGCGGTGGAGCAGAGCTTCGCCACGTCGGGCTCGGTCCGCAGTTCCTTGGGCGGCTCGGCCCATTCCCCGGCCCCGGTGAAGTGGTTGAACTGGACGAGCTTGCCGTCGAACACCCAGAAGTCGTTGCCCGGCAGCGCGATGTCAGATGCCAGCCGGCGCGGGAGCCAACGCACCAGTTCGCCGGAGGCGAGGTTGACGTTCGTGCCGCCGTGTTCGTACCGGATGTAGTCGGTCACCGGCTCCGAGACGATGCGCGCACGCCGAATGACGACACCACGGTCAACCGTGGCCCGGATCATCTCCACCCAGTCACGCCAGTAGTCCGAGTTCGGGTCATTGTCGCGTTCCCCGGTGCGAAGCCAGTGAGTGAAGCCCGACGACTCGCCGCCGACATCGTAGGCGTCACGCATCTCCAGATGCACGGCCGACTTCGTCGTCGCCCTGAGCAGCGTCTCGAAGTCCGGCACGTTCGATTGCATCGCAAGCCTTCCTGATGAACGGGATCATGCTCTCGGGGACACTGATGACGGACTCATCGGTGGGCACGCCGACCTTGTGCCCGGCGACCCACTCGGTGTCGTTGACCTCAGCGAACTCGTCCCCGGTGAGGGTGTCGCTCTGGATGACGAGCCGACGCTGGGCGAGGTCCGCCCAAACGGTGGGAGAGCCCTCCTTCTCGGTGTCAGGGTCGATCCCGAAGAACTCTAGGCTCATGGCTACCTCTCCTGTCATGCCACTTGCGGGATCTCGTGTGAACCATCGTGGCGCGTACGCGTAGGGGCTGTCAGCGCTTCAGCCGACCTGGTGGGCCCTGGCGCCATCGGCTGACCTACAGACCCGTGACCAGTGTGGAGGCCGTGTCGACGAGGGCCTGCCGCCCGGCGGGTCCGGCCGGGCGGCGTGGGTTTCAGCGAGGGTCAGGCCGCCGGTTGGCGGTCGCGGGCGGGGCCGAGGGTGGCGTCGTCCGGGCGGTGGGGCATCCGCAGGACGGCGAGCGCGCCGAGGCCGACGACGGCGATGGCGAGGAGCAGGAGGGTGAGGAGGGCGAGGCCGATCAGGAGTCGCACGGGTCGGT
This sequence comes from Kitasatospora sp. NPDC030952, assembly GCF_055571335.1. Lineage (NCBI taxonomy): Bacteria > Bacillati > Actinomycetota > Actinomycetes > Kitasatosporales > Streptomycetaceae > Kitasatospora > Kitasatospora sp. NPDC030952. Next base: position 56,928 of record NZ_JBVIFM010000017.1, on the reverse strand, counting down.
CGCCTCGGTCGTGTCGTGCTTGGCGTGGTCGCGGAGGAGGGTGAGGAGGTTGAGCACGGTGCTGGCCGGCGCGTTGCCGAAGCGGACGAGGACGCGGCCGTCCACGACGCTGTCGGTGGTGGCGGAGGGCCACAGGAGGCCGAACTTGCGGCCACGCTCGGCGAGTTCGGTGAGCAGGTAGGCGACTTCGAGCTCGGTGTAGGTGCGCATCAGCGGGTCGGCCGGCTCGATCGGGCCGCGCACGCGGTCGTCGGCGCTCACGCGGCGGCGTCCAGCTCGAACCAGACGGACTTGCCGGTCTTGCGGGGCTCCGTGCCGAAGCGGTGGGTGAGCGAGCGGACGAGGTGCAGGCCCCGGCCGGAGAGGGCGAAGGGGTCGGAGTCGTCGCGCTGGACGGGGAAGGCCGGGCTCCCGTCGCTGACGGAGACGCGGAGGACCTCGCCGATGATGAGGACGACCACGATGGGCGCCGCACTGCCGCCGTGGCGCCAGGCATTGACGAAGAGTTCGAGGAGGGCGACCTCGGCGTCGGCGACCAGGTCGGGCTTCCACCCGGCGCGCGAGGTGGCCTCGCGCAACTCCTCGCGCGGGGCGGACCAGTCAGGGGGGAGTTCGAGGGAGAACACGAAGGAACCTCCGTGGGGGCGAATTGGATCACTCATCGCCGCATACCGGTAGGCACGCCTTGGGCAACGGCGAGATCACAGGCCGCTGCATACGTAGCGCATGCGGCCCGCTACTCTCAGCATGGTGCCCATGCGGCATCTAGCGCAACTCACTCTTCGACACTCGCAAATTTGCAAATCGAACCTGAATTCGGCAGCTCCAACTGCCCGTTGCCGGTAGCGCCGACGCCTTCTGCGTGGGCAGACTGGCCAACTGACAGCTCAGGAGGGGAAAGATGGCAGTCTCGACCGTGCGCCGACGGAGGCTCGGCGGCGTACTACGGAAGCTACGTGAGGAGCGGAAGCTCACCGCCGAGGTCGTCGCGGAGGCCACCGGGATGAGCCAGGCCAAGCTCACTCGGATCGAGACCGCTCACACCGCAGCCAAGGTCGAGGACGTCATCAAACTCCTTGACTTCTACGGATGCGACGACGAGGACTACCGGGCCGGGCTCATCGCCATCACAAAAGATGGAAGCAAGCGCGGCTGGTGGCTGAGCTATCGCGATGTCATCAACACCACTACAACCGACCTGATTCTCCTTGAAGCCGACGCCATCACCTATCGAACGTACGAGCCGGCCTTCATCCCAGGTCTCTTCCAAACCCCCGACTATGCGCGCATCGTGATCGATCGGCTGCGCATCAGCTCTGGTGGATCGGTGGAGGATCTCGTCCAGGTTCGGATGGCACGCCAATCCATTCTGACCCGCCCAAACCCCGTGCAGGTATGGGCCGTCATCCATGAGGCAGCCCTCTGCTCGAATGCCAACCGTCCGGAAATCATGGCTCCGCAATTGGACAGGCTTCTGACACTCAGCAAGCTGTCCAACATCAACATTCAGGTCATGCCGATCGGTGCAGCCATCCACGCGGGGATGACCGGAGCCCTCGCGCTGATGGGCTTCCCGCAACGGCAAGACCTCGATGTTGTCCTGGCCGAAGGACTGCTGAGCAGCATGTGGGTCGAGGATCCAGCTGATGTGGAGATCTACCGGGCGAAGTTCCAGGAGATCACAGCAGAAGCCATGTCCGTCGACTCTTCGCTCGCGTTCATCACCGCACAGAGAGACAAGATCAAGTGATCCGCCTGACGTTCAAAAAGTCCACATACAGCGCCGGAGATGTCAACTGCGTCGAAGTTGCTATCCTGAGCGGCCCCAGTTCTTACATCCGCGACTCAAAGGACCCCTTCGGACCTACACTCGTATTCAACCGTGCGGCGCACGAAGCCTTCATCAACGCTATTGCCGCCGGAGAGTTCGACTTCGGTCTCCTCTGAGTGCCACTGAGTGGCGCCTCGCCCGGCTCCGGGCGAGGCGCCACGCACCGATCACCCCTCCTCGGGGACCTCCACGATCAGCAGCGTCCCCCAGCTGCCCGCCCGGACTGCGTGCCGGGCGCCCGCCGGGATCCGGCACAGCTCGCCGGTACCGACGGTCAACGCCTCGCCCTCCACGTCCAGTTCCAGGACGCCGTCGGCGACGAACAGCGCCTCGGCCGTCCCGTGCGCCTCCTGCTCCAGCTCGCGCCCGTCCATCCGGAGCACCTTCACCGCTGCCGTTCCGACCCGGCCCAGGACCACCGAGCGCCAGGCGTCGGGCAGTTGGGCCGCATGTTCCTTCACGTCCACCAGGCTCATGACCAGGGACGCTACCGGGGCCGACCGCTGAGTTGGTCGACCGTTTGGCAAAACCTGCCAGGATCTCCGGGGTGAACGCTCGCGCGCTGTACGAGGCGCTACTCGACACCGACGGCCCCTACGAGGACGTCATCGGCCCCTGGCTCGAACAGGCCACGGCCGCCGACTACCGGGCACGCCTCCAGGCCGCCGCCACTCCGCACAACCACTGGTGGGCCGATGACCCGGACCTCCTGGAGGAGCTCTACGCACTCAGCCGCGTCAGCGACTTCCTCCTCCTCGACCCGCAACTCCCGCCCTACCTCCACCTGTTCACCGCCCTCGGGATGACGCAGATCGAGCCGTCCCCCTTCGACCCCTTCCTGCACGAGATCACCGAGGTCGAACAGGCCGAGGACCCAGCCACCCCCATCGAGATCCTCGACGGAGGCGTCCGCTGGCCCGCCCTGATGCTCGGCGAGCTGCTGTTCAGCCGCGCCGGCGTCCGGGTACGGGCCGGCGCCGCGCACGCCGAACGTGGCGTCGCCGACCGCTGGCCGCTCTACTGGACCCACCGCCGCGCCCACCGCCCCACCCGCGACCTCTCCCAGGGCTGGGGCAACAACTCCCAGTGGCGCACCGACTTCCGCCTCGACTACCGCACCCCCACCGGCGATCTACTGAACATCGCCGAGTCCGCCCCGATCGACGGCGACCCCTCCCGCGACCCCGACGGCTACGGCAACCTCGGCCCCGACGAACGCCTCCTCACCCCCGCCGAGCGCCGCGAACTCCTGCGTCACCGCACCTTCCTGCGCACCCCCGCCACCCCCGCCGCCTCGCCCGCCTGGGCGGCGGACCTGTGGCCCTTCGAGTGGCGGCTGTAGGGCCTTCGGGCGGCGTCCCGGTCCGTGGTCGCCGATACAGGACTGAAACGCTCCGTATCGGAATCGATCGTTACCGATGGAAGGATGAAACCTCCCCTAGACGGGAATCTGACGTCCCGTTCCTAATGTGCCATCCATGCCACAGACACACAGGCCCCGTAGCCGAGCGTTCTTACAAGTCGCCCTGACAGCCGCCGCCTTGGCCACCGGGCTCGCACTGTCCCCGCCCGCAGGGGCCGCGCCGGAAGTGGGCCCCGCCGGGAGCCGGGTGGCCGTCCACCCGGAGGCGGTCACGGCGGCGCAGCAGCAGGCCGTCCTGGACTACTGGACCCCGCAGCGGATGGCCGCCCTGACCCAGCCGTCGTCCGACAACCCGCCCAAGAGCGGGCCCGACGGCGCCCCGTGGAGCGGCGCCGACACCCTGAGCAGGACGGTGGGCCGGCTCTTCTTCACCAACCACGGTGCGGACGAGAGCTGCACGGCGACCGTCGTGGACAGCGCGAACCGCAGCACCGTCGTCACGGCGGCGCACTGCGTCAACAGTCCTGACCTCCTCGGTGACAACAACGAGTGGCTGGCGAACGAGCTGTTCGTTCCCGGCTACCGCGACGGGCGAGCGCCGTACGGCACGTTCGTCGCCCGCGCCGGGGTCGCGGACGCCACCTGGCTCCTCAACGACGAGCAGAACGGCCTGAAGTTCGACGCCTACGACCAGGCGTTCCTGGTCCTGAACACCGACGCCGCGGGCCGGCGCGTCCAGGACGCCGTCGGCGCCGCGCAGCGCATCGGCTTCGACCGGCCGGGCGGCGCGCCGGTCCAGCAGTTCGGCTACCCGCGTGAGGCCTCCGGCGATCCCGCCCGCGCGGGTCTGCCCGAGTACACCGGGGCCAGGCTCGCCCACTGCGCGGGACGGCCCCGCGAGTACCCCGGCACCACGGAGCACCCGGAGCCCCGGGGGCTGTGGGGTGCGCCCTGCGTGATGGGCGGCGGCTCCAGCGGAGGCCCCCGCATCGCCGACTTCGACCCGTCCTCCGGGACCGGCACGGTGGTGGGCGACAACACGCGAGGCGGCTACCTCGACTCCTCGGGCCGGGTGTGCGCCCCCGGCACCCCCTCCTGCGCCCGGCACCTGGTCGGCCCGCAGTTCACCTCCGCGGTCACGAAGCCGCTGTACCGGGCCGCCCAGGCCGCCCCCACCGCTTAAGCCGCCCAGAGCGCCCGGCCCGCCCGGGCCGACCGCCCGGACCGCCGGCTGAGCCGTGGGTCACGCCTGATCGCGACCGTCCACCGCACGAACGTCCACCGCCACGAAGCACCCTCGACCGACCACCCTCGACCAACCGCCCTCGACCACGAAGGACAACGATGTCAGCCACCCACCGAGCGTTCCCCCGCAGACTCGCCGCCACGGGGGCCCTCCTGTTGAGTGCGACTACGGCGGCGGTGCTGCTGCCGACCGTCGCCCTCGCCGCGGAGCCGGAGCCCATGACGACGCATTCCGGCGCCACCACCGCACAGGAACGCAGCCGAATCGACGCCTACTGGACCCCCGCGCGGATGAGGCTGGCGGGCGCCCTGCTCCCCGAGAACACTCCCGTGCCCGAGGACGACAACACGCCCGACGACCCGCACCCGCTGCCCGCGAACACCCCGGACCCCGGCGCCACCTGGACGCACGGCGGAGCGGTGACCCGGAGCGTCGGCCGGCTCTTCTTCACCTTCTCCGACGGCTACGACGGCAGCTGCACCGCAACGGTCGTCACCAGCGCGAACCGCAGCACCGTGATCACGGCAGCGCACTGCCTGCGGGGAGTCGGCGCACCCGCCGCCGACGACACGTGGCAGCACAATCTCTACTTCGTGCCCGGCTACCGCAACGGAACGAAGCCGCTCGGCGGATTCAGCATCAGGAGCATGGCCACCTCCTCCCGCTGGGACGCCGATCCGGGCACGACGACGTCCAGCGACGTCGCGGTGGCCGGCTACGACACGGGAATCCTCGTGGCGAACCCCTCGGCCGAGGGACGGCGGGTCGCGGACGTCACCGGAAGCCAGCGGATCGCGTTCACCAAGCCGGTCAAGGGCGAGTTCATCCACGTCTTCGGCTACCCGAAGGACCGGCTCAACCTCCCCGACGCCAAGTACGCCGGATCACGCATGATCCACTGCGCCGGACCGTCCCAGCCCGGCCCCAAGGCGCCCCTCCTGTGGGGTGAGTCCTGCGACATGGGGCACGGCGCGAGCGGCGGCCCCCACCTCGCGCAGTTCGACACCCGGACCGGCGTCGGCACCGTCGTCGGCGTCACCACCACCACGGACGACCTCGCGGGCGGGCCGGCCGGCACGCTCTACGCCACGCGGCTCGGCGACGGCGCCCACCGCCTCTACGACTGGGCGCAGCGGCAGTCGATCTGATCCGGTACCCGGGTCCGGCCGGGGGCATCCTCCCGGCCGGGCCAAACCTGGGCCGAACCTGGGCCGTCCGACCACGTCCCGGCCACGCCCACGCCACCGACCATCCGCGCCATCGACCGCCCGCGCCACCGACCGCCCGCGCCACCGACCGCCCCGCGCTACGGGGCGTCCGGTCCGGGGCGTCGGTCGGCGAGCAGTTCGCCGATCACGTGGCGAGCGGTGTCCGCCATCCGCCGGTTGGTCTCGCGGTAGTAGTCCAGTTCCATCAGCGCGACGGACAGCGCCCAGCCCGTCCCCCGTTCCCAGGCCGCGTCGTCGGCGCCGACGGCCGTCCGGAAGGCGTCGCGCGCGACGGCGGGGAGCACGTACCAGGCGGGCAGCAGGTCCACGGCCGGGTCGCCGAGGCCCGCGCAGCCGAAGTCGATGACGGCGCTCAACCGGCCCGCACCGTCGACCAGCAGGTTGCCGGGCTGGAGGTCGGCGTGGATCCAGACCGGCGGGCCGGAGTGCTCGGGCGCATCGAGCCCCCGCTCCCACAAGGCGGTGACGGCCGCCACGTCCACCACACCCGCCAACGCCGCGATCGCCCGCCGGACCGCACCGTCCCGTGCCGCCAGCGGCTCGCTGCGGTAGGACGCCGGGCCGCCCGAAGGCTCCACCCGGTGCAGCGCGGTCACGAAGGACGCCAAGTCGGCGGCCAGCAGGCCAGGTCGACCAGAAGCACCGGCCACCGGGTTGGCCCCGTCCAGCCACCGCAGCACCGACCACCGCCACGGGCAGCCGTCCACCGGCTCACCCGCACCGGCACGGCGACCGGGAGTTCGGGCGCCAGCCGGCTCAGCCAGGCGTGTTCCTTGGTGATGTCCTCGGCCGCCCCCGGGATGCGCGGGATCCGTACCACCAGGTCGGCGCCCAGCCGGTACATCGCGTTGCTCGTGCCCGCCGAATCCACCAACTCGACGGGCAGGCCGACCCATTGCGGGAACTGATCGGCGACCATCCGCCGGACCAGCGTCCCGTCGATGTCCAGTTCGTCCGCGTGCATCTTCCGAGCCATGGCGCCCGACCCTGCCAGCGACCACGGCGGCCCTGCAATCCGATTACCAGGGCACGACCTGCCCCAGGTGGTCCACGAAGTGCAGGCCGGGCTTCCCCCGGTGCCGCTCGATCGTCTCCGCCACCCCGGGAACGCTCTCCTCCACGCTCAGTTCGGCCTCGAACCCGCCGAGTTCGGTGCGCACCCAGCCCGGGTCCATCAACAGCAGCGTCCGCGCGCCGTCCGCCTGGCGGGCCGCGTAGCAGCGCATCAGCTGGTTCAGCGCGGACTTGCTGGCCCGGTAGAGGTCCTGGCCGCCGTCGTCGTTCAGCGAGATGCTGCCCTGGTCGGAGGACATGACGCCGATGGTCCCGGTCGGCGCGACCAGCGGGCCGAGCACCTCCACGACGCGCATCGGGCTGAGCGCGTTGGTCACCATGACCTCGGTGAACATGTCCGTCGGGACCTCGCCGATCGGGAGGTCGCCGCGGGTGATGGCGGCGTTGACGAAGAGCAGGTCGAGGGTGCGGCCGTGCAACCGGTCGCGCAGGGCGGCGATCTGCCCGGGGTCGGTCATCTCCAGGGACTCGACGGTCAGCCGCCCGCCGGCGGCGTCCGCCAGGTCGTGCAGGCCGGTGCGCCGGGTGCCACGGACGGTGCCGATGACGTCCCAGTCGCGGCGGAGCAGCTCGGCGGCGAGCCCGAGGCCCAAGGTCCGGGAGGCGCCGATGATCAGGGCGGTGTGACGAACGTCGGTCATCTGATACCTCCGTGGATACCCCCGGCTTCAGCCGGGGGAGGAAACGGAACCCCTGCGGAGCAGGTCGGAGTGCGGTGTTTCGCCGTCGAGGCGGACCGCCGTTGACCGTCAACTCCCGCAGGTGATAACAAATTTGTGTGCTAACTTGTGGCCCGTGACGACCACTCACGTGAAGCGGGCGTTCAAGTTCCGCTTCTACCCGACGGATGCGCAGGCGGCTGAGCTGTCGCGCACGTTCGGGTGCGTGCGGAAGGTCTACAACATGGCGCTGCAGGCCCGTACGCAGGCGTGGACGCTGCGCCAGGAACGGGTCAACTACAACACCACCTCGGCGATGCTGACGGCGTGGAAGAAGACCGAGGAACTGGCCTACCTCTGCGAGGTGTCTTCGGTCCCATTGCAGCAGACCCTGCGGCACTTGCAGGGTGCTTTCGCCAACTTCTGGAACAAGCGGGCCAAGTACCCGACGTTCAAGAGCCGGAAGAAGTCCCGCAGGTCCGCCGAGTACACGTCGTCCGCCTTCCGGTTCCGGGACGGCCGGCTGACGCTGGCGAAGATGACCGATCCGCTGGACATCGTGTTCTCGCGCCCGCTGCCCGAGGGGGCGCAGCCGTCCACGGTGACCGTCAGCCAGGACGCGGCCGGGCGCTGGTTCGTCTCGATGCTGTGCGACGACCGGCCTGTGACGACCGTACCCGTGAACGCGGCGGTGGGGATCGACGCCGGTGTCACCAGCCTGGTGACTCTCTCCACCGGGGAGAAGGTCGCCAACCCGAAGCACGAGCGCAAGGACCGTGAGCGCCTGGCCAGGGCCCAGCGGGAGCTTGCCCGCAAGGCCAAGGGCTCCAACAACCGCGCCAAGGCCCGGCTCAAGGTCGGCCGGGCATACACGCGGATCGCCGACCGGCGCAGGGACTTCCTGCACAAGCTCACCACTCGACTCGTCCGTGATAACCAAACGGTCGTGATCGAGGACCTGTCGGTCCGCAACATGCTGGGGAACCGCGGGCTCGCCCGCGCCGTCTCCGATGCAGCCTGGGCCGAACTGCGGTCCATGCTGGAGTACAAGAGCGCCTGGTACGGGCGGGAGCTGGTGGTCGTGGACCGCTGGTTCCCCTCCTCCAGGTTGTGCTCCCACTGCGGCGTCCTGCGGGGCAGGATGCCGCTCGACGTCCGTGTATGGACGTGCGGCTGCGGGACGACCCATGACCGGGACGTCAACGCGGCGAAGAACATCCTGGCCGCCGGGCTGGCGGTTGCAGCCTGTGGAGACGGTGTAAGACCTCAACGGAGAACTCCGGGCGGGCGGTCGTCGATGAAGCAGGAAGTCGTCCCACCGCAGCGCACGGGCGCAGCGGCTCAGCCGCGAGGCTGAGGGGAATCCCCCGCGTTCACGCGGGGGAGGAAGTCAACGCCCAGCCGGTGCTCAGCCGGCAGATCCGGGCGTTCGAGCGGGAACTCGGCTGCACCCTGTTCACCCGGACCACCCGTAGCGTCGAACTGACCTCCGCCGGACGGAAGTTGTACGAGGAGGCGGCACGGATCACCGCCACCGTCGGCACCGCCCTGTCCCGCGTACGGGAGGCCGCGCGGGGCGAACAGCTGCTCGTGGTCGCCTTCTCCCCCGGCCTGCACGTGTCGGAGGCGATCCGGGCGTTCACGGCACTCCACCCCGTGATCGGCATCGACGTGCTCCCGCCACGCTGCTGGGAGCGGGACGCGCCGCTGCGCGACGGCCGCGCACACGTCGGCTACCTGCGGCACCCCTTCGACGACACCGGGCTGCGTACGATCCCGATCGGCCGGGAGGCCAAGGTCGCGTGTCTGCCCGTGACGCACCCGCTGGCCGGCCGGAGCAGCCTCACCACGGCCGACCTCGACGGCGAGCCGATCCTCGACGCCCGCCCGGGCCCGGCGGACCTACACCCTGGACGAGAAGTTCGAGCTGATCGCCGCCGGACGGGGCGTCGCCCTCGTGCCGGTGAGCATCGCGGGCTCCTACTCCCGTCCCGACCTGGTCTACCTGCCGGTCACCGACTTCCCACCCGTCGAAACCTGCCTGGCCGTCCCGGAGGGCGGCGACCGACCGGGCCCCGTACGGGACTTCCTCGACCTCGCCGTCCCCGTGCTGCGCGGCCGGGTCGCCGAGTAGCCGGGCAGTCGGGCAGCCGGGCAGTCGGGCAGCCGGGCCAGGGCCTTCCGTCAGGCCCGCCCACCGCGCCCGCCATGCCCGCCGCCCACCGCGCCCACAGCGCCCGCCATGCCCGCCGCGCCCGGCGGCCCCGCTCACCCCCGCACCGCGAGGTCCTGACTCCCCACCACCTTGAGCAGTCGCAGCGCCGAGTGCGAGGGCGTGCCGGGGACGGCGGTGTAGAAGGTCGTCCACTGGTCGCGGTGCGGGTCGTAAAGCGCCTCGCAGTCGAGGTCGAGCCGGCCGACCACCGGGTGGACCAGGCGCTTGGTCGTCGAGCGGCGCATCTCGACGTCCTGGCGCGCCCACAGTTCGCGGAACTCCGCGCTGGTGGCGAGCAGTCGGTCGACCAGCCGGCGCACCCCGCTGTCGGCGGGGTAGCGGGCGGAGGCGGAGCGCAGGTCGGCGACCGCCCGGCGGCCGAAGCCGGCCTGGTCGGCGGGCTCGTAGAGGGCGCGGGCGGACGGGTCGGTGAAGAAGCGCCAGACGAAGTTGCGCTCGCCGGGCGGCAGGGCGGAGAAGTCGCCGAGCAGGGCGGCGGCCATGGCGTTCCAGGCGAGGATGTCGCGGGCGGCGCTGCACACCATGGCCGGGGTGTCGTCCAGCCGGTCGAGCAGGTGCAGGACGCCGGGCCGTACGTCGCGGGGCAGCACGGTCGGCGGCAGCGGCGCCTCGCCGACCAGGTGGTGCAGATGGGCGGTCTCGTCGTCGGACAGGCGCAGCGCCCGGCTGATCGCCCCGACCATCTGCCGGGACGGCCGCGGGCCCCGGCCCTGTTCGAGCCGGATGTAGTACTCCACCGACATGCCGGCGAGCTGCGCGACCTCCTGGCGGCGCAGGCCCGGGGTACGGCGTCGGCCGCCGGCCGGCAGGCCGACGTCGGAGGGCTGGATGCGGGCGCGCCAGCGCCGCAGGAAGGCGGCCAGCTCCGCCCGGTCCACGTGTTCCACGCCCCCAGTCTGACCTGCCCGCCCGGTCCGGACCATGGGACCGCCGATACCACCATCGACAGGGCTCTCCCGGGCCCGGCGCCGCCCGGCCAGGGTGGTGCCCATGAACGACAACGACCACCGCATCGTCCTGATCACCGGCGCCAACAAGGGCATCGGCCTCGCCACCGCCGGCGAACTCGCCCGCGCCGGGCACACCGTACTGATCGGCTCCCGCGACCCCGAGCGCGGCGCGGCGGCCACCGCCGGACTGGCCGAACAGGGCCTGGACGCCCACGCCGTCCGCCTGGACGTCACCGACCCGGCGACCGTCGCCGCCGCGGCCGAACGGATCGCCGCCGAGCACGGCCGGCTCGACACCCTGGTCAACAACGCGGGCATCACCCGGGACTTGGGCCTCACCCCGGAGCAACTGCCCCTGGACGACCTGCGCGCGACCTACGAGACCAATGTGTTCGGCGCCGTCACCGTCATCAACGCGATGCTGCCGCTGCTGCGCAAGTCCCCGGCCGGCCTGATCGGCAACGTCTCCAGCGGCCTCGGCAGCTCCTCCGTCCTCGCCGACCCGGACACCCCGGTCGGGGAGTTCGCGGCGCTGCTCGGCTACAACACCTCCAAGGCCGCGCTGAACGCCGTCACCCTGGTCTACGCCCGCACCCTGCGCGCCGAGGGCATCAAGGTCAGCGCACTGGAGCCGGGCTACTGCGCCACCGACATCAACGGCCGGTCCGGCCCGTCCACCGTCGAGGAGGGCGGCCGCCGGATCGCCCGACAGCTGGGCGAAGCCCTGGCCGGACCGACCGGCCGGTTCTTCCACCCCGACGGCGGCAACTACCCCTGGTAGGCCGTGATCAGGCCGGGCAGCTCCCGCATGTCGTCGAAGACGACCGTGCCCGGCCCGGCCAGCCGCTCCGCCGCCGTGACGCCGCCCGCGTAGCCGAGCGCCCGCATCCCGGCGGCGCGGGCGGCCGTCACGCCGGGCCCGCTGTCCTCGACCACGAGGCAGCGGGCCGGGTCGACGCCCATGCTCCGGGCGGCGTGCAGGAACAGGTCGGGCGCGGGCTTGCCGCGCCCGACCTCGGTGGCGCTGAAGATCCGGCCCTCGAAGCGCCCGTACAGGCCGGTCCGGCCCAGGGTGTGCCGCATCTTCTCGTGGGTGCCGCTGGACGCCACGCAGGTCGGCAGCCCGAGCACCGCCAGCGCGTCCAGTGCCGCCGGCAGGCCGTCCACCGGCGTCAGCCCGGCGTCCACCGCCTCGGCGTGCAGCTCACGGAAGCGCTTGTCGAACAGCGTCGCGGCCTCCTCCCCCAGCCGCTCGGCGACCATCGCGTGGTTGGCCGCCTCGGACCGTCCGACGAACCGCTCGATCGCCTCGGCCTCGGTGAGCGGCCAGCCGAACTCCTCCCCCAGCCGCACCAGGACGCGGACGGCGATCACCTCGCTGTCCACCAGGACGCCGTCGCAGTCGAATATCACCAGGTCTATCGGGTCGGTCATCCGATCAGCATAGGGGCGGGTCGGGAACGGTCAGGGCCCCGGCGACGGGAAGTTCGCCGCCGACTCGGGGAATGGTGGTGGCGGCCCGCTCGGCCGCGTCGCCCCCGCCAGTTCGATCCCTGGAGCGGTGTGAGGATGTCGCCGGTGAACTCGGAGGAGAGCTTCCGGTCGCGTGTCAGCGACTCGAAGGCCGAGGCCAGGGTCTCGATGCCCTTGAACGTCTCCTGGTGCAGGTCGCGAAACGTGAGCGACCGAAGGGGCCCGGCGGCCGAAGCCACCGGGCCCCCACCGACCGGGTGTCAGCCGGTCTGGATCGAGGTGTCGTCGATCACGAAGCTCGTCTGCAGCGAGGAGTCCTCGGTGCCGGTGAACTTCACGGTGACGCTCTGGCCCGCGTAGGCCGAGAGGTCGAAGGTCCGCTGCTGGTAGCCGGCCGCCGCGTCCGCGTTGGAGTAGGTCTTCAGCGCGGTGCCGTTCACCGTCACCGCCAGCTTGTCGTACGCCGTCGAGCCCGACTCGGCGGTGTCGATGTGCAGCCAGAAGCTCAGCGTCGCCTTGCAGCCCGCCGGGATGGTCACCGTCTGCGACAGCGTGTCGGTGTGGGTGCTGCCGTACCCGTTCAGGTACGCCTTCCAGCTGCCACCGTGGGCCGGCTCGGACGAGCTGTTGTCCACCACGCCGCTCGAAGCCGTCCACGGCGAGGCCGTACCGGTCTCGAAGCCCGCGTTGCCGAGCAGCTGGGCCGGGGTGCAGCTGCCGCCGCCACCACCGGCGACCGTCCAACCGAAGCTGGTGGTGGCCGACTTGCCGGCCGAGTCCTTCACCGTGACGGTGACGGTGGAGCTGCCGGCCGTGGTGGCGGTGCCGGAGATCAGGCCGGTCGAGGAGTTGATCGACAGTCCGGCGGGCAGGCCGCTCGCGGCGTAGGACAGCGGGGCGGTGCCGCCGGAGGCGTTGAGCTGCAGGTTGACCGCGCCGCCGACCGCGGTGGACTGGTCACCGGGGCTGCTCAGCGAGACGGAGGCGCCGGCCGGCTTGGTGAGCAGGCAGCCGGGCACGTTGAGGTCGATGGCGCGGGCGGAGTTCAGGCAGGTGGTGAACCAGTAGGTCTCCTCGCCGTAACTCTGGCCCTTGAAGGCCTTGGTGGAGCCGTCGGCGGCGACCTCGCAGGGGTTGTTGAGGGTGCACATCTCACCGTCGTCGTTACCGGTGTTGTTGATGCCGACGATCCGCCCGCTCGCGGAGTCGATGATCGGCGAGCCGGAGGTGCCGTGGGTGGTGTTGCAGCCGGAGCTGTAGCGCAGCGAGTCGTGCCAGCTCCACTGGTCCTCGCGCAGGGTGGGCACGAACCCGTTGACGGAGCAGTTCCAGACCTGCTTCCAGTACGACGACGGGATGTACATCGAGGCGCCGTCGGTCGGGTGGGTGTCGTTGACCGTGAGGGCGGTGGCGCCGTACTTGGAGGTGATCGAGGCGTAGGTGTCGGTGAGTTCGTAGAGGGCGACGTCGGTGCCGGTCATCGTCGCGTAGATCACCTTGTCGGCCTGAACGGTGCCGAGGGTGTTGCCGGCGCCGTCCAGCAGGGTGCCGCTGCGGCTGGCGCTGACGTTCTGGATCACCTGGCCGTACGGGGGCATGGACGGCAGGCAGTGCCCGTTGGTGAGCATCATGGCCCGGTCGCCGGCCGCCGAGGCGGGGAACCGGACCAGCGAGGCGGAGCAGTCGTCCAGGGCGATGGTCGACGTCAGGTCGGCGGCCTGGACGGCGTGTGCGGGGGCGGCGGCGAGGACCAGCCCGCTCGCGACGACGGCGCTCGTGCCGGCCATCGCGACAAGTCTCTTGAACATGGCTCTCCTTGTGGGGGATCGCGGACTGCCCGGCTGGTCGCCGAGGCCCGCGCCCGCACGAAAGTGCCATGGTCACTTCAAGCGGTCAACAGTTCCCGCACAACTCGCCACTGCACGGGACGGGTTGTGCCACCGAATGGCAACAACCCGTCCTGGTATGCCCGTTACGGGCGGTGGCGGCGAACGCTACGGCTGGGGGACGGAGTTCACCGTCTGCTCATCACCCTTGGCGTTGCCGCCGCCCTCCCGCGGCCGGATGGTGACCTTCCAGAGCGTCCCGCCGTCCTCCGGCGCGAACACCTCCTTGTCCTGGAACTTGACGAAGTCGCAGTTCTGCGTGAACTGTCGCCCGTCGGGATCCCAGTCCACCCCGGTGGTGTAGTAGAGGTCGTACGAACCATCCGCGATACCGGTGACGGTGGCCTGCTGCCCCTTCGCCGCGTAGACCGAGGTCACCGAGGTGCCGTTGAGGGCGAGCGTGAAGACCGCGTCCGCCGTGAAGTCGTTGGTGACCTCGAGCGTGCCCTTGCCGTTCTTTCCTCCGTCGCGGACCAGGGCTCCGTTCTTCAGGGTCCGCGGCTGGACCGGCAGCGCCGGCAGCTGCGGAACGGTGGCCGTGACCGGGAACCCGGCCTCCTTCAGCTTGCCGAGGGCCGCCGTGACACCCGTCATCCCCTGCCCCGCACCGAGCCGCCCCCGGCCGGCGGCCAGCGCGCAGAGCTTCTTGGCCTTGACGTCCGCGCGGACCGCCGTCGCGTCGGCGGAGAGCGCGGTCAGCGCGTTCACCAGGTCAGTGCGCCCGGCCGCGGCCCCGGCGGGCGCCGTGGCGGTGTTCAGGTCACGGACGGCACGATCGGTGCCGGACTCGACCGCCCCGAGCGCCCGGTCGAGTTCACCCATGTCCTTGGCTTCGGACACCTTGCCCAGCCCGGTGCCGACCGGCGCGAGCGCCTGGTCGAGCGACGTGCCGAACGGCGTCGCCGCGGCGGACGGCGCCGCACTCGGCGCAGCCGCACCGCCGCCCCCGCCCGAGCACGCCGCGAGCAACAGCGCCGCGCCGACGGCCAGACCGGACCTACCCATGGACCCCGAGAACTTCACAACCCCACCCAACTGACACCGTGCGCACACCCCGTGCACATGCGGAGCGAGATGATGCCGATCATGGACCGCCCGGTCAACCGGTTTGAATCCGATCACCGAATCCGATCACCGAAGGGGCCGTCCCGGGCCGCCCGTCGGGGTCAACTACGATCGGGCCCGTGCTCAGTCTCACCGGACTCCCCCTGCAGATCATCACCTCGGTCATCGCGATCGTCGTCTTCGCCGCCACCATGTGGTTCTGGCCGAAGTTCGGCGGCAAGGGCTGGAAGTCCTGGGTGGGCCGGATCGGCGCCTTCCTGGCCACCCAGCTGGCGGTGCTGGCGGCCATGGGCCTGATCGCCAACAGCTACTTCGGCTTCTACAGCTCCTGGACCGACCTGCTCGGCACCAGCGGCGGCCTCGGCACGGTGGTCGACCACCAGCCCAACGCCTCCGGCGTGACCGTCACCGGCGAGCAGAGGTTCTACTCGTCGCAGGGCTCGGAGCCGGACCGGTCCGGGCAGATCCAGAAGGTCGACGTCAAAGGAGCCGGCACCGGTCTGAGCACCGAGGCGTACGTCTACCTCCCGCCGCAGTACTTCCAGCCGGACTACGCCAAGCAGCGCTTCCCGATGGCCGTCGTGCTCACCGGCTACCCGGGCACCCCGGAGAAGCTGATCTCGCTGATGCAGTACCCGGCGTCGACCCTGGACGCCATCGAGCAGAAGAAGCTGCCGCCGACCATCCTGGTGATGACCCGGCCCACCCTGGTCGACAACCGGGACACCGAGTGCGTCGACGTGCCGAACGGCCCCCAGGTCGAGACCTTCTTCACCACCGACCTGCCCAAGGCCCTCGCCACCACCTACCGGATCGGCACCGACCCGGCGAACCGGGCCGTGATCGGCAACTCCACCGGCGGCTACTGCGCGCTCAAGTTCGCCCTGCGCAAGCCCGACTCCTACCCGGCGGCGGTCGCCCTCTCCGGCTACTACAGCGCGGCCCACGATCCGACCACCGGCGACCTCTTCGGCGGCGACGACAAGCTCAAGCAGGAGAACGACCTGCTGTGGCGGCTGAAGAACCAGCCGGCCGCCCCGGTCTCGCTGCTGCTGACCACCGCGTACGACGAGAACAACTACGACGAGACCAAGGCGATGGTCGCCGCCTTCAAGGCCCCCACCAAGATGTCCACGATCACCCTGGACACCGCGGGCCACAACTTCCACACCTGGACCCGGGAGATCCCCCCGGCCCTGGAGTGGCTGGGCAAGCACATCACCATGCCGGCCGCCACCTGATCCCCGAGGCCCGGCCGGACGCCGGTGTCTCGGGACCCGGGTCCCGAGACGCCGGACCCCGAGACGCCGGACGCCGGATGAGAACCGGCTGAACCCGTCGCCGGAGGGGTGAACCGGGCACATCACACCCGTCTCATAGCCGTATCTCACGGTTCTCTCAGCCACGCCACGCACGGTATGGCGCATGACCACGAGCAGCTACTCCCCTCCGGCCGGCGATCCGTGGCCCGAGGCCGCGAACTACCCGCCGCCGGAGGTGCGGCCGGACGCGGCCCGGCCGGACCCGGCGCCGCTCTTCCCCGAGCAGCCCCTGCCTCCCGTCGGCCCCAAGGGCCCGGCCTCCTGGTCCGGACGGCTGCGCACCCTGCCGGCCCGCGCCTGGCGCGGGCGCGCGGACGACCCGCGCTGGGTCCGCCCCGGCCTGCTGGCGCTGCTGGCCGCCACCGTCGTGCTCTACCTGTGGGGCCTGGGCGCCTCCGGGTGGGCGAACGCCTTCTACTCGGCGGCCGTCCAGGCCGGCAGCCAGAGCTGGAAGGCCTTCTTCTTCGGCTCCTCCGACGCCGGCAACTTCATCACCGTGGACAAGCCCCCGGCGTCGCTGTGGCCGATGGCGCTGTCGGTGCGGCTGTTCGGCCTCTCCTCCTGGTCGATCCTGGCCCCGCAGGCGCTGATGGGCGCCGCCACCGTGGGCGTGCTGTACGCGACGGTGCGCCGCCGCTTCTCCCCGCTCGGCGGCCTGCTGGCCGGCGCGGCGCTGGCGCTCACCCCGGTCGCGGCGCTGATGTTCCGCTTCAACAACCCGGACGCGCTGCTGGTGCTGCTGCTCACCCTGTCCGCGTACGGCATGGTGCGGGCGGTCGAGACGGCGAGCACCCGGTGGCTGCTGTTCACCGGCGCGATGTTCGGCTTCGCCTTCCTCGCCAAGACGCTGGCGGCGTTCCTGATCCTGCCGGCCTTCGCGGTGATCTACCTGGTCGTGGCGCCCACCGGCTTCTGGCGGCGGCTGCGGCAGACCCTGCTCGCGGGCGTGGCCCTGCTGGTCTCCGGCGGCTGGTGGGTGGCGATCGTGGAGCTGCTGCCCGCCTCGGCCCGCCCGTACGTCGGCGGCTCGCAGGACAACGACTTCCTGTCGCTGACCTTCGGCTACAACGGCCTGGGCCGGGTCGACGGCAACGAGCGCGGCAGCGTGGGAGGCGGCGGCCGGATGCCGGCCGGGCTGGACCTGCCGGCCGGCGCCGGGCACAACCGCGGCTGGGGCCAGACCGGCATCACCCGGCTGTTCGGCAGCGACATCGGCGGGCAGATCGCCTGGCTGCTGCCGGCCGCGCTGATCCTGCTCGTGGTCGGCCTGTGGGCGACCCGCCGCTACTCCCGTCCGGACACCGCCCGCGCGGCCTTCCTGGTCTGGGGCGGCTGGCTGATCTCCACCGCGCTGATCTTCAGCTTCATGTCCGGGATCTTCCACCAGTACTACACGGTGGCGCTGGCCCCGGCCGTCGCGGCGCTGGTCGGCATGGGTGTGGACGGGCTGTGGCGGGCGCGGCACCGGCTGCCGTACGCGCTGGTGCTGGCGGGCGTGCTGGCGGTGACCGCCGGGTGGGCGTTCGTCCTGCTCGGGCGCAGCTCCGGCTTCCTGCCCTGGCTGCGCTGGGCGGTGCTGATCGGCGGGCTGGCGGCGGCGGCCGCGCTGGTCGCCGGGCAGTTCGCCGGCAAGGTCTCCGGGCGGACCGGGGCGCGGATCGCCTCGGTGGCGGGCCTGGTGGGCCTGGCGGCGGCGCTGGGCGGGCCGGCCGCGTACGCGGTGGACACCGTGGGCACCGCGCACAACGGCTCGATCATCACGGCCGGGCCGTCGGTGAAGGGCGCGGGCTTCGGGCCGGGGTCCTTCGGCCGCAAGGGCGGCAAGGGCGCGGCCGGCAACGGCCGGATGTTCCCCGGCGGCGGTCAGGGCGGCGGTCAGAACGGCCAGGGCTTCCCGGGCGGCTTCGGCGGCGGTCAGGGCGGCCAGAACGGCCAGGGTGGTCAGGGCGGCTTCGGCGGCGGTCAGAACGGCCAGGGCTCGCACCGTCCGGGCGGCTTCGCCGACGGCTCCGGCCGGGGCTCCGGCGGCACCGCCCCCGGCGGCCGCCACGAGCGCGGCGCGGGCGGCTCCACCGGCTCCGGCGGCGCCACCGGCGCGCCCGGCTTCCCCGGCTTCCCCGGCGGCCAGGGCCCGGAGAGCGGTGCGGGCGGCTTCGGCGGCATGGGCGGCCTACTCGGCGGCACCAAGGTGAGCTCCGAGGCGGCGGCGCTGCTCTCGCAGGATGCCGGCCAGTACACCTGGGCGGCCGCCACCACCGGTTCGCAGAACGCCGCGAGCTACCAACTCGCCACCGGCAAGCCGGTGATGGCCCTGGGCGGCTTCAACGGCACGGACCCCTCGCTCAGCCTGGCGGGCTTCCAGAAGTACGTCCAGGAGGGCAAGGTGCACTGGTTCATCGGCGGCGGCTCGCACCGCGGCTTCGGCGGGGGCGGCGCGAACGGCGAGGGCGGCGAGGGCGGTCAGGAGACCGAGGCGGCCCAGATCGAGGCCTGGGTGACCGGCCACTTCACGGCCAAGACGGTCGGCGGCGCCACCTTCTACGACCTGACGGCCCCGGAGTCCTGACCCCGAAGTCCTGAACGACGGAGTCCTGAACGACGGAGTCCTGACCCCGGAGCCGTCGTCCCGTGACCCGGGCTCCCGGAACCCCGGCCGGGAGCCCGAACTCCCCAGGGGGCGTGCCGCGTTCGCGCGGCACGCCCCCTCTCGCGTTCCCCACCCGGCCCCGCTCGGCCCGGCTCAGTCCGAGGCGCAGTGCGTCCCCGCGGCCGGCAGCGCGCCGTCCACCAGGAACGCGAGGACGGCGTCGCGCACGCACCCGCTGCGGTCCCAGGACATGTGCCCGTCGCCGTCGCGGGTGAGCAGCACGCCGTGCTGCAGTCCGGCGGCCATCCGCTGGGCCCACGGGTAGGGGGTGACCGGGTCCTCCGTCCCACCGATCACCAGGATCGGGGCGCTGCCGGGGGCCGTGACGGTGTGCGGCCGCTCGGTGGAGCGGTACGGCCAGGGGCGGCAGTCCGGGTCGAGCAGGGTGACCCGGGTGTCGTGCCGGCTGATCAGCGGGGCCCGGGCGGCGAGGTCGGCGAGAGCCGCGCGCAGGTCGGTGTCGGTGGGGGCGAGCGGGGCGTCCGCGCAGTGGATGGCCGCGTAGGCGTCCGCGGCGCTGTCGTAGTGGCCGTCCTCGTCGCGGCCGGTGGTTGCGTCGGCGAGCTTGAGCAGTTCGTCGCCCTCGCCGCGGTCGAGGGCCGGGTCGAGGGCGGCGCGCAGCCGGGGCCAGTTGCGGCGGCCGTCGGCGAGCGAGTCGGTGACGCCGGTCCAGGCGAGGGCGGCGGTGACGGTGCGTCCGTCGCGGGCGGGCAGCGGGTGGTCCTTGAGGCCGTCGAGGAAGGTGGCGAGCCGTTCGGGGGCGGCGGCCGGGTCGCTGCCGAGCGGGCAGCCGTCGTCCTCGGTGGCGCAGCCGGCGGCGAAGGCGCGGAAGGCGGCTTCGGTGGCGACGGCCTGCTCGCCGTTGAGGTGCATCAGGTCGGTGCTGCGTTCGACGGCGCCGTCGAGGACGAGCCGGCCGGTGCGGTCGGGGAACTCCTCGGCGTAGAGGGCTCCGAGGTAGGTGCCGTAGGAGAGGCCGAAGAAGTCGAGCTTGCGTTCTCCGAGGGCGCTGCGCAGCACGTCCAGGTCGCGGGCGGTGTCGCGGGTGCCGAGGTGGGGCAGCACGTCGGCGTACTTGGCCTCGCAGGCGTCGGCGAGGATCCGGCCGTGGTCGTAGGCCGGATCGTCGGTGCTGGTCCACTGTTCGCGGGTGCGGTCGTCCAGGCAGTGGACGGGGAGGGTGCCGCCGGCGGCGCGCGGGTCGAGGCCGACCAGGTCGAAGCGCTCGTTCAGCGGGCTGCCCTGCCAGCGCCGGGCCATGCTGACGCCGGAGATGCCGGGCCCGCCGGGGTTGATCAGCAGGGGGCCGATCCGGTGCGCGGGGTCGGTGGCGGGGACCTTGGCGACCGGGACGTCGATGCTGCGGCCGCCGGGGTCGGCGTAGTCCAGCGGGGCCTTGAGGGTGGCGCACTGGGGGGCCGTCTCGTCCTGGTCGGTGTCCGGGTCGGCCGCGCCGTCGCAGGGTGTCCACTCGAGCCGCTGGTCGTAGTAGGCCCGCAGGGCCGGGGAGGCGCCGGCGGAGACCCGTTCGGCGAGCGGCGGGCGGCTCGTCGGTGCGCCCACGGGGTGCGTCGCGCCCGGGCCGGAGCAGCCGACGGGCAGGGCGAGCAGCAGGGCCGCGAGGGCGGTCAGGGCGCGCCGCGGCAGGCGGCGGGTCATCGGGGGCACCGCCCACGAATACCATCCGGCGTGCGGTCGGGTCACCTCGCCCTCCCCGTCCTGCCGCGTCCTTGGCGCGGCCGCACGACCGAGGGGGTGTCCGGCGGGGAGGATCGTTTCCTCAGCCGCCGCACTGCTGGAGCATCGCCTTCTTGTCGGCCTCGGTGACCGGCAGCTGGTACTTCAGCGAGACCTGGGCGAAGCGCACCGCGTACGAGCAGCGGATCTCGGTGCTGGCGGGCAGCCAGTCGGCCGGCCCGGAGTCGCCCTTGGAGCCGTTCTGCGAGCCGTCGGCGGGGATCAGGTTGAGCGGGTCGTTGGCGATCCGGACCCGCTTGGCCTTGTCCCACCGGGCGGCGCCCATCTGCCAGTCGTACGACAGCGGCATCACATGATCGATCTGGATCTTCGAGGCCTGCTGCTTGGTCCACCGGACGGTCTTGCCGGTGTACGGGTCGCGGATGGTCATCGCGGTGACCACGCAGTCCGAGCCGTCCTTGCGCTCGACGCCGCTGCCGTCCCGGGCGAGCAGGTCGTTGCGGGTGTCGCACTTGTTGCCGCCGAACGGAACGCCCTCGACGCTGTCCGTCCAGGCCGGGCCGAACTCGTTGCGGTCGTAGCCGTCCTTGGGGCCGGTCCGGGCGGTGGCGACCTCGGCGATGAGGTCCCGGCCGGCCTTCTGCTCCTCGGGGGTGGTCAGCGGCGCCAGGCCGGGCTTGGTGCCGTCCGGGTTCTCCAGCGGGCTGGTGCCGATCCCCGCGGCGGAGCCGCCGGTCGACGAGTGGTCGCGGCCTTCGACCAGCCAGCCGACCAGGGCGAGCACGCATATCAGGAAGACGGTGGCGGCGGACAGCCAGGTACGGCGGGCGGGCACGGAGAACTCCCCAGGTCAGGGCGGGTTGACGGCAAACCAGCAGACTAGCCGACCCAAGAGGAGGTCAAGCCGACGCCACGGGAAGGCCAAGGAGCATGTCGAAGCTCACACTCCGCCAGACCGGTTCGCCCGAACCCGAGTCGACCTCATCGGCGCCCATCCGCCCATCCGCCCATCCGCCCGTCCGCGCCCCGGCACTCAGCCGCCGCCCACCCGTCCGCGCCGCCGCGCCCCGGCGCCCCGCCGCTCAGCCGCTCAGCCGCCGATCGCCGACATCGGCCGCTCCGGCCGCACGAACTCCGCGCTGCCGATGGCGTGTCCGGGCCCCTTGCCCGCCACCGAGTCCCGCCAGGCCGCCTCGATCCGCGCATCGTCCGCGCCGCCGCGCAGCAGGGCGCGCAGGTCCGACTCCTCGGTGGCGAACAGGCAGTTGCGCAACTGCCCGTCGGCCGTCAGCCGGACCCTGTCACAGCCGCCGCAGAACGGCCGGGTGACGGAGGCGATCACGCCGATCACCGTGTCCGTCCCGGCGATCCGCCACTCCTCCGCGGGGGCGTTGCCGCTGCGCCCCACCGGCACCAGCTCGAAGCGCTCGCCCAGCCGGGCCAGCACCTCCTCGGCCGTCACCATCGCGGCGCGGTCCCAACTCCCCTGCGCGTCCAGCGGCATGGACTCGATGAAGCGCATCCGGTAGCCGTGCTCGACGGCGAAGGACGCCAACTCCGGTATCTCGTCCTCGTTCACGCCGCGCACCGGCACCGCGTTGACCTTCACCGGATCCAGCCCGGCCGCCTTCGCCGCCGCCAGGCCGGCGAACACGTCGGTGATCCGGTCCCGCCGGGTGAGCGCGGCGAACCGGTCGGCGCGCAGGGTGTCCAGGCTGACGTTCACCCGGCCCAGCCCGGCCTCCCGCAGGCCGGCCGCGGTCCGCGCCAGGCCGATGCCGTTGGTGGTCAGCGACAGTTCCACGCCGAGCGCGGCCAGCCGCCCCACCAGGCCCACCAGGCCCCGGCGCAGCAGCGGCTCCCCGCCGGTCAGCCGCACCGAGCGCATCCCCAGCCGCTCCACCGCGACCCGCACCAGCCGGACCACCTCGTCGTCGTCGAGCGTGTCCGCCCGGGGCAGCCAGTCCAGCCCCTCCGCCGGCATGCAGTACGTGCAGCGCAGGTTGCAGCGATCGGTCAGGGAGACCCGCAGATCGGTGTGGACCCGTCCGAAGCGGTCCACCAGCGGGCGCGGTGCGGTGTTCATCGCCCCAGTACAGGGGCAAGCGCGCCGCGGGACCAGCGGCCGAACCGCCGGGGAGCACCCACGACCTGCGCCTTCGCCTTGTGGATTCGTACAACCGCCGACCCGCTGCGCGACCGCCCCCGAACCGGGCAGGCTGGGCCCCATGCAGACCCCGCACGGCCCGGCCCCCGCCCTGGCAGCCGCACCCTCCGCCGTCCCCGCCCTGGTGCTCGCCGCCGGGGGCGGACGGCGACTGGGCGGGCGGCCGAAGGCGCTGCTCCGGTACGCGGGGCGGCCGCTGGTGGAGCACGCGGTGGCCACCGTACGGGCCGGCGGCTGCCCGGACGTCACCGTGGTGCTGGGCGCGGACCGCGAGCGGGTGCGCTCCACCGCGCACCTGCCGGGCTGCCGGCTGGTCGCCAACCCGGACTGGGCGCAGGGCATGGGCTCCTCGCTGCGGGCCGGGCTGGCCGCGCTGCCGCCGGGCGCCCCGGCGGTGCTGGTGATGCTGGTGGACACCCCGGGCGTCACCCCGGCCGCGGTGGCCCGGCTGCTGGCCGCGCACCGGGGCGGCGCCGAGCTGGCCGCGGCGGCGTACGGCGGGCGGCGCGGGCACCCGGTGCTGATCGGCGCCCGGCACTTCGCCGAGGCCGCCGGGGGCGCCACCGGCGACGCCGGGGCCCGCACCCTGCTGGCGGCGCACGCCGCGGAGCTCCTCCTGGTCGAGTGCGCGGACATCGCCGTCCCGGACGACCTGGACACCCCCGCCGACCTGGCACGCTGGTCGGCCGGCTGACCGCCGTCCGTACGCCGACCGCGCATCCTCCCCGCGAAGGGTCCGGCCTCAGCCTGCCCGGTCACCGGCCCCTGATCCATCCCTGAGGATTGCCCCATTCCGCGCCCAGGACCGGAGGTTTCGGGGAGCATGGGAAGCACCCACCCACCCCACCCCGACGGACGGAGCCCGCGATGGCAGGACTGCCCGACGACTTCACCGGACACGACCCCGCGCGGCCAGGGCCGGGGGCGGGCGGTGCCGCCCGGGCGATCCGCTGCCCCGCCTGCCGCCGCGAGCACCTGTACGAGCCGCCGTCGCTGCCCTGCCCGTGCGGCGCCTCGCTGAAGGTGCCGCTGCTGCGCGGCGGGGTCCCGGTGCAGGTGCGGTTCCGGTCCTGGGAGGACTCCTGGCTGAGCATGCGCTGCCCGCACTGCGGGCGCTCCGACCAGTGGCCGCAGCCCGAGTTCACCTGCAACTGCGGCGCCACCGTCCGGCTCCCGGTGGACCGCACCACCCGGCTGAGCGGCGGTACCGCCGGTCCGCTCGCCGCCCCCGGCCCGCAGGCCGCCCGCCCGTACCCGGCCCATCCGATGAACGCCCCGGTGCCCACGCCACCCGCGGCGCCCGGCGGCCCGGCGGGCCGCTCCCGCCCGTTCCGCCACCGCACCCCGTTCCGGCCGCACCCGGTGCGCACCTCCCAGGACGCGGTGTTCACCGCCGCCCGCTACCTGGAGTGGCTGGGCTTCGACGACCTGGAGCTGACCGAGGCCCAGGAGCGTGAGGGGGTCACCCTGTTGGGCAGCCGGATGGTCGCCCAGGTGGACACCTGGACCGAGCCCGCCGACGTGAAGTCCGTCGAGTGCCTGTGGCTGCAGACCCTGCACGCCGAGGAGATGGCCGCCGCCATGTTCACCCTGGCCGGCTACTCCCACCAGGCCACCGTGCGCGGCGAGCAACTGCTGGTGGCCCTGTTCAGCCTGGACCTCGCCGGGGTGCCGCAGCCCGCCAACGGCGCCGCGGAGGCCCTGATGGAGACCGGCTGGACCTCCTGAGCACCGACGGGCTCCTCTAGATCATCTCCTTGGGAAAAGCAACAACCTCCGCTCGTGATCTGGTGCACAAGCTCACCCCCGTGTTGAATTGCCGCCACAGCGTGGGCCTTTCGCCCTGCCGTCGCCATGCCGTTGTGCTGCCGTTGTGCTGCCGTTTCGCTGCCACAGCGCAGCTGTTCCGCAGCGGACGGTCGCGGACGACAGGGCACCAGGGGCAGGTCCGCGTCCTGCTGGATGGCGCACACAAGGAGGTGGCGTTGTCAGAGCACGGATGGAGCCCGAGCGGCCCGGAGGGGCGGGGGCGAGCGGCAACGGGGGAACCGGGCGACACCGTGTGGCGACTGCGGTCCCGGGCGTGCTGGCAGGAGGCCGCCGAACTGCTGCGCCCGGCCGCCGAACACGACCCGCCCGTGGCCCTCGCACGGGCCGAACTCCTCATCGAACAGTGCCTGTTCACCGCCGCCCAGTGGACCCAGGCGGAACAGGCGCTCCGACTGGCCGAGGCCCTGGCGGAGGGCACCGAACAGCGCGCCGCCGCCGCCTGCGCCCGCGGCTTCCTCGCCTACCTGGCCAGCGTGCTCGGCGCGCGCGACCGGCTGGACGAGGCCCAGGCCGCACTCGGCCGCACCTCGGCCCTGCTGCCGCCGGACGCACCGGGCCGCCCACTGCTGGACTTCCGGCGCGGACTGGTGGCCGAGAACCTGCTGCGCGACCGCGGCGCCGCCTGGATCGCCTACCGCCGGGCGCACGAGGGCGCCGGGGAACGCGGGGACGAACTGCTGCGCTCCTACACCTGGCGCCACCTGGCCGCGCTGGCGCTCTCCCGGGGGGACCCCGGCAACGCCCGGGAGGGCTTCGACGCCTCACTGCGGCTGCGCGAGCAACTCGGCTTCACGGTGGGGGTGGCGCCGGCGCTCGCGGCGCTCGCCGAGGTGTCCGAACCCGCCGAGGCGGCGCGGCTGCGCGCCGAGGCCGCCCGGCTGGTGCACGCCCTGGGCGGGGTGCCGGTCTGGCTCGCACGCCAGCTGGGGCGCGCGCCGGGGCCTCCCCCGGACGGGCGCATCACCCGCGAGACCAGGGGGACAATCAGCTAAGGTGAGCCTTACCTGTCCGGGGTGAGCAGTACCCCGGACAGGTCGCCTTGCTGTCCCCCGGGCACCGCCGTGCCCCGGTCCGGCAGGCCCCGGCCCGGCGGCCCCACGCCCCGGCCGGGCCCGCCGGACGGTCCGCACGCGGCCCCGGTCGACCCGATGGGGCCCGCCCATGACCGCGAGCAGCACCCGGCCCGGCCCAGCGCCGTGCGCCCCCCGCACCACCGAGGCGCACGACCACGCCCACGCGCCGGACGCCCCCACCCCCTGCGCTCCCTCGTACCACCGGCTGACCGCGCTGACCCCGATCCTGAGCGTGCACTGCGCCCCGCCCCGCAGCGGCGACGGCTGGCTGCCGGTCGCCGACCTCACCACCGACCCGGCGGCGGTGCGCGAACTGGTCGCCCACGACGCCCGCCAGGGCCTCGCCCGCTACGGGCGGCCGCTGCGCCCGGACGTGGCGGCCGGCTTCGGACTGCACCGCTTCGTCTGGCCGGTCTCGCTGCTGTTCACCCTGCCCTGGTTCCTGGAGCGGCGCGTCCCGCTGCTCGGCCCCGGCGGGGTCTCGGTGCGGCGCGGCCCCGGCTCGATCGAGTTGACGGTGCTCCCGGAGGCCTTCGTCTGCCTGCCGGAC
The DNA here is from genome assembly GCF_055571335.1 of Kitasatospora sp. NPDC030952. Taxonomy (NCBI): domain Bacteria; kingdom Bacillati; phylum Actinomycetota; class Actinomycetes; order Kitasatosporales; family Streptomycetaceae; genus Kitasatospora; species Kitasatospora sp. NPDC030952. The sequence continues at coordinate 30,629 of NZ_JBVIFM010000017.1, read as the reverse complement.
GACCCGATGGCCGGCTCACCGGGGGCCCGTACGGCGCCGGACGAGAACGCGCTGGCGGCCGAACTGCGGTGCGCGCTGGGAGAGTTCCTCGCACCGGTGCTGGCCGCCTTCGGGCCGGAGGCGCGGCGCGGGCCCCGGGTGCTGTGGGCGATGGCCACCGACGCGGTCGTGGAGGGGCTCTGCCACGCGGGCGGACTGCTCGGGGAGCCGGAGCGGGCGCGCACCGAACTGTCCGCACTGCTGGCACCCGGGCCGCCGAGCGCGCCGGGCGCGCCGTCCGCGCCGGGCGCGCCGTCCGTGCCGCCGCCGCCCGCGCCGTCGGCACCCGGGGGGCGGGCCGCGCGCACGCCCGGCGCGAGGCCGGGGCCCGCTCCCGCCCCGGCCCCCTTCACCCCGGGCGCCGGTTTCGCGCCCCCGGCGCCCGGCCGCACCGGTGCTTCGGATACGGACCGGGCCCGAGCCAGCTGTTGCCTCGTCTACACCGCCGAACCGGGGGAGATGTGCGGCGGCTGCCCCCGCGTCACGCGACGTTGACGAATACACGTCCGATTACGGATTCGAAAAGCCCGTGATTCCGGGAATGCACCGCATCGAATTCATATGACAATGCGATTGGTGGCAGGTCAGAAATCCCTCTCCCCAGCGCATTGACAGCGAATCAGTCATTCCCCCGCCGAGCATCCGTCATGATGGTCCCCGCCGCGCTGCTGGAACGCAGTGGGCGGCGCAGGGACGCGACGCAGAAAGCGAGGCTGGTTCCGGCAATGAAATTGTCCGACATACCGCTCGGCTGGGCCGTCACCGGGGTAGCGGGGCTGCTGGTCAGCGCGCTCCTGGTGGCCCTGGCCCGAAGCCGGGGATCCGCCGCCGGCGCGGATTCCTGGGAGCGTTCCGAGGAACGGCGCCGCAACAAGGAATCCCTGTACGGCGCGGCCTCCTACACGCTGCTGTTCTGCTGCGCCGGGGTCGCGGCCGCACTCTCCTTCCACGGCCTGGTCGGCTTCGGCGTGCAGAACCTCGGCCTGTCCGGCGGCTGGGAGTACCTCGTCCCGTTCGGGCTCGACGGCGCCGCGATGTTCTGCTCGGTGCTCGCCGTCCGCGAGGCCAGCCACGGCGACGCGGCGCTCGGCTCCCGGCTGCTGGTCTGGCTCTTCGCCGGCGCCTCGGCCTGGTTCAACTGGGTGCACGCCCCACGCGGCTTCGGCCACGCCGGCGCCCCGCAGTTCTTCTCCGGCATGTCGCTGTCCGCCGCGATCCTCTTCGACCGCGCGCTCAAGCAGACCCGCCGGGCCGCACTGCGCGAACAGGGCCTGGTACCACGCCCGTTGCCGCAGATCCGGATCGTCCGCTGGCTGCGCGCCCCGCGCGAGACCTACGCGGCCTGGTCGCTGATGCTGCTGGAGGGCGTGCGCAGCCTGGACGAGGCGGTGGACGAGGTCCGCGACGACAAGCGGGAGCGCACGCTGGAGAAGGAGCGCCGCAAGCTGGCCGGGCGCCGGGAGCGGGCCGAGATCCGGGCGATCAACCGCGGCAGCGGCTGGCGCGGACGCGGCGGCTCCGCACGGCAGTTGGAGTCGGCCGGCTCGGAGCCCGCGATAGCCGGCGGGCCCGGGGCGGAGCGGCCGGCGGGCGCCCGGGAGGTCGGGCCCGCGGGCTCTCCCGAGGCGGGCGCGCGCGAGGTCGAGGCCGGCGCCCGCGAGGTCGGTGAGGTCGAGGGCACGGTCGTCCAGCCGGGCCTGCCGGCCCGTCCGGAACGGCGCACCATCGATCTCACCGTCGACGAGGACACCGTTACGCTGCCCCGGCTGGACTCGCTGGAGCGCAAACTGAAGGACCTGGAGCAGCAGTTCGGCTGACCCGTCCCAGGGCCTGTCTTCAAACTCCCGTCTGCGGGGCGACGCCGGGGGTTTGAAGACAGGCCCTGCGGGGTGACCCCGGGGGCGGTCAGGCCGCGCTCGTCCCGCTGAGCTCGAACCACATCCGTTTGCCGGACCCGCGCGGCTCCACGCCCCAGGCGTCCGCCAGCGCCTCGACCAGCATCAGCCCGCGCCCGGAGGAGGCCTGCTCCCCCGGCGTCCGGCGGGTCGGCCAGAGGTCCGACTCGTCTTCCACCTCGACCCGCAGCCGGGCCCGGCCGCCGTCCGAGGCCGACTCCCGGTAGAGCCGGGCGGTGAACATGGCGTCCCGGTCGGTGTGCCGGATCGCGTTGGTGACCAGCTCGGAGGAGAGCAGTTCGGCGGTGTCGATGAACTCGGCGACGCCCCAGCGGCGCAGCGCGTCGCGCAGTTCGGCCCGCACCTCGGCGACCCGGGCGAGGTCCGCCTGGCCGATCCGGCGGCGCAGCTGCTGGGCGGCCAGGCCGCCCTCCGGGCCGTCCCAGCGGAGCAGCAGCAGCGCTATGTCGTCCTCGCGCTCGTTGGAGTCGGCGGCCTGCGAGGCGATCCGGTCGGCCAGTTCCTCCAGCGGGTCGCGGGCCGCCTGGTCGGCGACCGGCAGCGGACGGGCCAGGACGCGGGCGAGCCGGCCGATGCCCTCGTCCAGGTCCATGCCGCGCGCCTCGACCAGGCCGTCGGTGCACAGCAGCACCGTCTCGCCCGGGTCCAGGCTGAACCTGGTCACCCGGTACTCCTGGTCCGGGTCGATGCCCAGCGGCAGCCCGCCGGCCACCGGCAGCACGGCGGCGGTGCCGTCCGCCCGGCGCACCATCGGGTCCAGGTGGCCGGCCCGGACCGCGTAGACCACGCCGTAGTCCACGTTGACCTCGGCGTAGGTGCAGGTCGCGAAGTGGTCGGTGTCCAGGTCGGCGAGGAAGCGGGAGGCCCGGGCCATCACCGCGGCGGGCGGGTGGCCCTCGGCGGCGTAGGCGCGCAGCGCGATCCGCAGCTGGCCCATGATCCCGGCGGCGTGCACGTCGTGCCCCTGGACGTCGCCGATCACCAGGCCGACGTGCCCGCCGGGCAGCGGCACCACGTCGTACCAGTCGCCGCCGATCTGCAGGCCGGAGCCGGCCGCGAGGTAGCGCACCGCGGTGGTCACCCCCGGCACGGAGGGGACGGTGCGCGGCAGCATCACCCGCTGCAGGCCGGCCGCCAGCTCGTGCTCGGCGTCGTGCAGCCGGGCCCGGGCCAGCGACTGGGCCACCAGCCCGCCCAGGGTGGACAGCAGGGTGCGCTCGTCCGCGTCCAGCTCGCGCTCGTCGTCGAAGCTGACCACGCAGACGCCGATCGCCCGGCCGCTGGCCACCAGCGGCAGGTACGCCCAGGAGCCGCGGCCGGTGCGGCTGGTCTGCTCCCAGACGTCGGGGTGGCGGTCGCGGAAGTCCTCGCGGTTGGAGATGAAGACCGGGGCGCGGTACTTCAGCGCCTCGGCGGCCGGGTGGCCGGCCGGCAGCACGGTGCGGTCCCAGACCGCGAGGGCCTGCGAGCGGTAGCCGGAGGCGCCCAGGATCCGGGCCCGGCCGGCCTCGAAGGAGGCCAGCACCAGGCCGTCCGGCGGCAGCCCCGGCAGCGGCAGCTCGGTGAACACCCGGGCCACGTCACGGACGGTGACCGCTTCGGAGAGGGCGCGCGCGGCCTCCTTGATGAACCGGGAGCGCTCCTCGCGCAGCAGCGCCATCCGGTCCGCGCGGTCGCGCTTGTGCAGCTCGACGGTGGCGTCCCAGACGAAGCCCACCATCCGGGAGGCCCGGCCGAAGGCGTCCGCGAGCACCCGGCCGCGGAAGCGCACCGCGCGCATCGTCCCGTTCGGCCCGACGGTGCGGTAGTAGGCGCCGCACTGGCCCAGCTCGGCCACCGCGCGCTCGACCCGGCGGCGCACCACGGGCGCGTCCTCGGGGTGCAGCAGGGACAGGAAGGAGGCGGCGGTGCGGTCGAAGCGGTCCCGCTCGACGGCGTCCAGGCCGATGATCGCGCAGGCCCGCTGGTCGCCCTCCAGGACGTCGCGGCGGATGTCCCAGTCGAAGGAGCCGATGCCGTTGGCGGCCATCGCGGGCTCCAGCCAGTCCGGCATGGATTCGGCGGAGGAGGGCGGCAGCCCGCCCGACAGCACGGGCGCCAGCCGGCCGGAGGCGAGCACCGGGGGCGTGCGCGCGGAGTTGCGGCGGGTGGCCTGCGCGGGCGGGCGCGGGGCCGTTGGCTGCGACTGGTGCGGCTGGTGCGCCTCTGCGGCGGACGCGCCGGGAGGAAGCGCCGGCCCCGGCGACTCGGGCTCAGTGGGCATGCTGCTCCTGCCGCTGCCGTGGCGGACCGCGCCGACCGTCCGGACGGGCCGCATGGCGGTGTGATGGGTCGTGCTGGATCGGACGGTGCCGACGGACGGTGGTCAGTCGAGGTTCGGTCTCCCCGCTGCTTCCCGCACGTGGACACACATTCCCACCATCCTGTCCAATGTTCGGCCGAGCGGCAATGGCAACGGGCCGGAAATCTTGCGCTCCACCTTGCGTTCAGGGCTTGCTTCGGGAACGGATCGATCGACGGCGAACAATCCTACGGACAGCGCGTACGGGCAGTGCGCACAGGCAGCGCGTACGGGCAGTGCGCACGGATGTGCCGGGCACGGCCGGGGCGGGACTACGGCAGGGCGAGTTCGAACCAGGTGACCTTGCCGTCCCCCCGCAGCTGCACCCCCCAGGAGTCCGCGAGCGCCTCCACCAGCAGCAGCCCGCGCCCCGAGGTCGCGTACTCGGCCTCCGGATCGCGCCGCCGCCCGGGCAGCCGGCTCGCGCCGTCCTGCACCTCGATCCGCAGCCGGCTCTCCGCGTCGAGCACGGCATCGAAGACCGCGCCCTTGCCGGTGTGCAGCAGCGCGTTGGTGACCAGCTCGGACGAGAGCAGCTCGGCGGTGTCGGACAGCTCCGGCACCCCCCAGTGGCTCAGCGCCGTGCGCAGCCGGTGCCGCACCGAGCCCACCGCGACCAGGTCGGCCGGGTCGAGCGCCAGGTGCAGGCGTCGGTGCAGTGCGCACCCCGGGGCCGAGGCACCCGGCAGGGTCGTACCGGCGCCGACGGCCGGGCCCTGGGCCGACCCGGACCGGTAGGCGTCGCCCGAACTCGTCCGCTGCCGCGGGAATCGCGACTGACCGTCCATCAACACATGCCCCCGCCCTCAAATCCGGGCCCCCGCCTCCGGATCCCCCGCCGGCCGGGTGGCCCCCTCGTTCTGACCACCCATCCTCATGCCCAGTTGACGACGTTTGCAACAGTGTGCGTCCGATCACGTGGGGTGAAAGGGGCACGGGGAGGTTCACGTGATCCAACTGCCCGCGCCGGACGGGTTTGCGAAGCGCAGAGGCTGTTTTCGAGCCCGCCCCCGCCCGATCCCGCGCACACCCCGCGCCCGTACGGACCGCGCGTGGGGCCGCGCGCCCCGCGCTCCGCCGCGCCGTGCGCCGCCCTCCACCCCCGCCGTGCGCCGCCCTCCCGCGCCGCCCTCCCGCGCCGTTCTTGGGCGTCGCCCTTGCGCGCGGCCCGTCCCGGCCCGCTCACCCCCGCCGCCCGCCCGGGGAGCCGAACCCCCGCGGAGCGGCAACGCTGGACACGGCGCCCCGGTGCGGGTTCAATGACCCCGAGATGTTTGAACGACGTTCTAACATCATCCGGAAGCCATCGGCCCCGAGCCGACCCCCTCCCCGGCGACCGCGAGCGAGGAACCGTGCGACTGACCCCCACCGAGCGGGACCGGCTGCTGATCTTCACAGCAGCCGAACTGGCCCGCGCCCGCCGCGCCCGGGGCGTGCGCCTCAACGTCCCCGAGGCGACCGCCCTGATCGCGGACACCGTCTGCGAGGCCGCCCGCGACGGCCGCCGCCTGGCCGAGGCCATCGAGGCCGGCCGCTCCGTACTGACCGCCGACGACGTGCTGCCCGGCGTGCCCGACGTGGTCACCGTCATCCAGGTCGAGGCCGTCTTCGAGGACGGCACCCGCCTCGCCGTCGTCAACGACCCCTTCAAGGGCGCCGGCTCGCTCGGCGACGAAGCCCCCGGCGGCGCGCTGGCCGGCGACGGCGCCGGCTACGACCCGGTCGAGGAGACGCTGGTCATCCCCGTCCACAACACCTCCCAGGTGCCGATCTCGGTCACCTCGCACTTCCACTTCTTCGAGGCCAACCCGCGCCTGGCCTTCGACCGCGCGGCCGCCTACGGCACCCACCTCGCCGTCCCGGCCGGCTCCTCGGTGCGCTTCGACCCCGGCGTCACCGTCGAGGTCGGCCTCGTCCCGATCGGCGGCGCCCGCGTCGCCATCGGATTCGCCGGGCTCGTGGACGGCCCCCTGGACGCCCCCGGCGCCAAGGAGGCCGCCCTCGCCAAGGCCCGCGCCACGGGCTACCTCACCGGCTTCGACGACACGGAGGTGCCGTCATGAGTTCGATCACCCCGCACGACTACATCTCCGTGCACGGCCCCCGGGCCGGCGACCGGATCCGGCTCGGCGACAGCGGACTGATCGTCCGGGTCGAATCCGACTCCCAGGCCCCCGGCGACGAGTTCCTGGCCGGCTTCGGCAAGACCGCCCGCGACGGCCTCCACCTCAAGCCCGCCGCCGTCCGCGACACCTGCGACGTCGTGATCAGCAACGTCCTCGTCATCGACGCCGTCCAGGGCATCCGCAAGACGTCCATCGGCCTGATCGGCGGCCGGATCGCCGCCATCGGACGGGCCGGCAACCCGGACACCCTGGACGGCGTGGACGTGGTCGTCGGCACCGGCACCACCATCGTCTCCGGCGAGGGCCTGATCGCCACCGCCGGCTCCGTCGACACCCACGTCCACCTGCTCTCGCCGCGGATCATGGAGGCCTCGCTCGCCTCCGGCGTCACCACGATCATCGGCCAGGAGTTCGGTCCGGTCTGGGGCGTCGGCGTCAACTCGCCCTGGGCGCTGCGCCACGCCTTCAACGCCTTCGACGCCTGGCCCGTCAACATCGGCTTCCTCGGCCGCGGCTCCTCCTCCGACGAGGCCCCGCTGATCGAGGCCCTGGCCGAGGGCGGCGCCTCCGGCTTCAAGGTGCACGAGGACATGGGCGCGCACACCCGCGCGCTGGACACCGCGCTGCGCGTCGCCGAGCAGTACGACGTCCAAGTCGCCCTGCACACCGACGGGTTGAACGAATGCCTGTCGGTCGAGGACACCCTGAGGGTGCTGGAGGGCCGGACCATCCACGCCTTCCACATCGAGGGCTGCGGCGGCGGACACGTCCCCAACGTGCTCAAGATGGCCGGCGTGCCGAACGTCATCGGCTCCTCCACCAACCCCACCCTGCCGTTCGGCCGCGACGCCCTCGGCGAACACTTCGGCATGATCGTCTCCGCGCACGACCTCAAGGTCGACCTGCCCGGCGACGCCGCCATGGCCCGCGACCGGATCCGGGCTGGCACCATGGGCGCCGAGGACGTCCTGCACGACCTCGGCGTCATCGGCATCACCTCCTCCGACGCCCAGGGCATGGGCCGCGCCGGCGAGACCGTGCGGCGCACCTTCGCCATGGCCGGCAAGATGAAGGCCGAACTCGGCCCGCTCGACGGCACCGGCTCCTACGGGACCACCGAGAGCGGCGACGACAACGAACGCGTCCTGCGCTACATCGCCAAGCTCACCATCAACCCCGCCATCGCCCACGGGCTCGCCCACGAGGTCGGCTCGATCGAGGTCGGCAAACTCGCCGACATCGTGCTCTGGCGCCCCGACCACTTCGGCGCCAAACCGCAGCTCGTCCTCAAGTCCGGCTTCCCCGCGTACGGCGTCGTCGGCGACCCCAACGGCTCCACCGACCGGTGCGAACCCCTCGTCCTCGGACCGCAGTTCGGCGCCCACGGCGCCACCGCCGCCGACATCTCGGTCGCCTTCGTCGCCCAGGCCGCCGCCGACGCCGCCTACCTCGACCGCCCCGCCGACGGACTCCCCACCCGCCGGCGCCGCGTCGGCGTCCGCGGCACCCGGGGCATCGGCCCGCGCGACATGGTCCGCAACGCCCGGACCGGCCACGTCGAGGTCACCGAGACCGGCCTGGTCTCCCTCGACGGCGCACCACTGCGCTCCGAACCCGCCGACAGCGTCTCGCTCAGCCGCCTCTACTTCCTCTGACCCTCCCCGTCTTCTCCAAGGATCCGATGATGACCACCCCCACGCCCGCCGACCTCGGCTACCGGATGCCCGCCGAGTGGCACCCCCACGACCGCACCTGGATGGCCTTCCCCACCGCCAACCCCACCTTCGACACCCCCGAGAACCTGCACGCCGGCCGCCAGGCCTGGGCCGCCGTCGCCAACACCATCGTCCGGTACGAGCCGGTCACGCTGGTCGTCAACACCGGCGAGACCGCCGACGCCCGCAGGTACGTCACCGAGGCCGTCGAGATCGTCGAACGCCCCCTGGACGACGCCTGGATGCGCGACATCGGCCCGTCCTTCCTGATCGACGGCAACGGCTCGCTCGCCGCCGCCGACTGGATCTTCAACGGTTGGGGCGCCCAGTCCTGGGCCCGCTGGGACAAGGACCAGCACATCGCCGAGCACATCAGCGAACTGACCGGCGTCCAGCGCTTCGCCTCCCGGCTGATCAACGAGGGCGGCGGCATCCACGTCGACGGCGAGGGCACCGTCCTCGTCACCAAGACCGTCCAGCTCGGCGAGGGCCGCAACGCCGACTGGACCAAGGAGGACGTCGAAGCCGAACTGCACGCCCACCTCGGCACCACCAAGGCCATCTGGCTGCCCCGCGGACTCACCCGCGACTACGACGAGTTCGGCACCCGCGGCCACATCGACATCGTCGCCTCCTTCGTCCGCCCCGGCGTCGTCGTCGCCCACGTCCAGCCCGACCCGGCCCACCCCGACCACGCCGTCTGCCAGGAGCTCGTCACCATCCTGCGCGCCGCCACCGACGCCCGCGGCCGGCAGCTCGACGTCATCGAACTGCCCGCCCCCACCGTCCTGTTCGACGAGGACGGCGAGCCCGTCGACTACTCCTACATCAACCACTACGTGGCCAACGGCGCCGTCGTCCTGTGCGCCTTCGACGACCCGCGCGACCAGGAAGCCGCCGACATCCTCGCCAAGGCCTACCCCGGCCGCACCGTCGAACTCGTCGACGCCCGCGAGATCTTCGCCAACGGCGGCGGCATCCACTGCATCACCCAGCAGCAGCCCAAGGCCTGACCGCCCCGGGGTGGGGGCACCCGCCCCCACCCCGGTAGCCTTCGGACCTCCCCCTCCTCCTCCCAGGAAGCAGCCCCACCATGGCCGACCCCCGCCCGCGCCGCCCGGCGCGCCCCCGCGAGGAGGTCTACGCCACCGCCCGGACCGCCATCGCCGAACACGGCCTCGCCAAACTCACGATGGCCGGACTCGGCAAACAGCTCCAGATGAGCGCCGGACACCTCCTCTACTACTTCGGCAGCAAGGACCAGCTCCTGCTGGAAACCCTCCGCTGGAGCGAGGACCAACTCGGCACCCGCCGCCGCCAGGCCCTCACCGACCCCGCCCTCGACCCCTGGCAGCGCCTCGACGCCTACCTGCGGCTCTACCTGCCCGAAGGCCCCGGCGACCCGCGCTGGATCCTCTGGGTCGAGGTCTGGGGCCGCTCCCCCGCCAGCGCCGAACTCCGCCAGGGCCAGCAGGAGATCGAAGCCCCCTGGCAGGCCGACCTGGTCACCCTCATCGAACAGGGCACCGCCACCGGCGACTTCACCCCCGGCCCCGCCGCCGACCGCGCCGTCCAACTCCGCGCCCTCCTCGACGGCCTCGCCGTCCCCCTCGCCATCGGCCTCCCCGACACCCACCCCCCGACCGCCCTCACCCACGCCACCACCGTCGCCGCCGCCCTCCTCCGCACCTGAGGCCGGTACGGCCGCGGCCGGCGCGACCTGCTCGACCTGCTCGACCTCCCGTGCAGCGCCACCGGCCCGTCGGCCCCCGCCTGCCCCACCTGCCCCCTCGCCGCAGCTCCCACCAGGGACGGCAGTCCCATCGGCTCCACATCCGCCCCGCATCCGCCACGCATCCGCCACGCACCGGCGCGCGTCCCCGATGGCGACGGCGGCCCGGCATCACACCGGAACACCGGACGGCACCGGAAGTCGGACCGGCCGACTTCCGGCGCAGGGGACGAGCTCACACGGCCGGCCTTACGCGGGCAGCCACCGCCATCACCCGGAACCGCCGAACCGTGACGCGCGGACGCGGGCCTGGCACCAGAAGTCGAATGGGCCGACTTCCAGCGCGGCGCCCAGAACTCCACTGAACCCGACACAGAAGGCCCTCCCGCCCAGCCCACATGCCTCTTGAGGAACCGGCCCCGCCGACCTCTCACGCACGGGCAAGCATCGACGCCGGAAGTCGGAGGGGCCGACTTCCGGTGCGGGCCCGCCTGGCTTCATTCGGTCCAGATGGCGGCGGCGGTGCGGTCGTCGGCGTAGCCCTTGGCGCGGACCTGGACCTGGCGGAGGAAGTCGACTGTGCCCGGGGGGTGGGGGTGGGCCCAGTGGGAGGAGAGGAAGTGGGCGACGGCGGGTTCGTCGGCGATCGGACGGGACAGGCCTGGGGTGCAGAGCAGCAGGATGTCGCCCGGGGTGGCGGGGACGAGGCGGAAGCGGAACGGGCGCGGGTCGGGGACGGGGGCCTCCGGGGCGGGCGGCTGGCCGTCCGGGTGGTGGAGCAGCCGGGCCGCGTAGGCGTCGATCCAGTGGCCGGAGCGCAGCAGGTAGAGCCCGCCGGGGCCGACCCCGAAGGCGGCGCGGTAGCCCGCCGCCGGGTCGAGCGACACCAGCAGGCAGTGCAGTGCGGCCGGGGACGGGGTGTCGTCCCCGTCGGCCCGGGGGGCCAGCGCACGCAACGGGGCGGCGGCGCCGGTGGCCAGGCGCTGGAGGCCGTAGCGCAGTCGGTCGCGGGCGCCGTCGCGCAGGTCGGCGGCGAGGCCGGTGCGGCTGCGGCCGATGGCCGCGGCGAGTTGGCGGCAGGCCTCGCCGCCGGCGGCGGAGAGGGCGTGCGGGGTGAGCGACTCGTCCTCGGCGGCGGTCCGGTCGTGGCCGGCGAGGACGGCGAGCAGCAGCCCGTCGGGGCCGTCGCCGAATCTGGTGACCAGCAGGCTGTCCCGGCGCGGCTCGCCCCGGTAGCGGGCGGAGTCGCCGCGGACGGAGACGGCTCGCAGCACGGTCGTCCCGTACTGGGCGCCTTCGAGGGCGGTGTCCGGCAGGACCGTGGCGAGCGAGGCCGGGTCCGCCTCCGGTACGGCCGTCGGCTCGGGCCCGTAGGTCGGGGGGCGCTCGCCGACGTGGGGGACGGCGGGCGGGGTGCGGATGGCGAGACGGGGGTCGGGGACGGGGAGGGCGGCGGCGGGCTCGGGGTCGGGCTGCGGCGCGTGGTCGGGCTCGGGTTCGGGGGTGGGTTCCTTGGCGGCGGCCGGGGCTTCGGGGGCGTGTTCCGGATCCGGTTCGGGGTCCGGCTCGGGGTCCGGCTCGGGGTCGGGTTCCGCTGCCGCAGCGGGTTCGGGCTCGACAGCGGGTTCGGGCTCGACGGCGGCCGGGGGTCCGGGGGTCGGGGCGGGCTTCTCCAGGGAGACCGGGACAGCCGGCGCCTCGGGCTCAGGCGCGGGCGCGGGCGCGGGCTCGACGGTGACGGTCTCGGTCGAGGTGCGCTGGTGTCCGATACCGCCGGTGCCGCCCGTGTCCTCGATCACGCCGAGCGCGTCGTCGAACCAGTCGTCGAGGCTGTCCCGTACCTCGGCGGGCTCGGCGGCGACATCCGCAATCGGCTCCGCAATCGGCTCCGCGGCCGGCTCGGGCGGCGCCGTGCGCTGGGCTCCGATCAGCCCGGCGGCGGTGTCGAACCAGTCGTCGACGCTGCCGTGGCCGGGGTCGGCGTGCGGGGTGTCGGAGAGGGTGCCCGCCGGACCGTCGTAGACGGTGTCCCACCAGCCGTCGTCGGGCCGGGGCGGCTGTGCGGGTGCACCCTGCTTGCTCATCTGGCGGCTCCTGGTCGGTCCGTGGTCGCGCCGCCCCCGGCGGGGCCGGACTGGCGTCATTGTCTCCAAGTGCAACGACGCTGTCCGGGTTTCGGCGACAACCGGTCACCGATCGGATCATCCCGGCCACCGCGCTCACCTGCCGGTTCGCGGCCGGCGGGGTGGAGGGGTGGCGTGGGTGTCACCGCAGCCGTCCGGTTCCGTTCCGTCCGTGCTTGCCGGGTCTGCCCCGAGCAGGGCGTTTCCTGGCCATTACGGGGTGTTGGGGGTTGAAAATGAGGGCCGAGGAGGGGCATCGCTTCACCCGTTCGGCTGATTAAATGTGCGCATGACCGCGTCGGCCCCGAGCTCGCCCCGACCGGGGAGGGCCGCACCGGCGGGCCGCCCGGCTGGTGCGCTGTTGGTCCTGCTGCTGGTCGCCCTGCTGACCGCGCTGCCGTGTTCGGGCCTGGCGAAGGCGGCCGGTCCCGTCCGCCCGGCCCCGGTTCCGGTGAGCGCCGTGTCGGTGGTCACCGCGGCGGAGGCCACTGCGCCGACCCCGCACAGCCGCGACACCGTCCGGGTGTCCGATCACCGGCACCGGCTCACGGGGCAGCAGGACCACTGGATCCTGTGCACCGCCGACGGCCGGCCGCCGAACGACAACGGCTGTTCCAGCCACCCGTTCTGTCCGCAGGACGCCCAGCTCCCGAATCCGCCGCCGCACCCGCAGCCCGCCGTGTCACCGCTGGCCGCCCCGGCGCCCGAGGCGCTGCCCCGGGTGGTGGCCGCGGGTCTGCTGGACGGTCCGCGCCCGGCGCCGGATCTGCACGCGCTCCAGGTCCACCGGTCCTGAGCGGAACCCACCGCCGACGTGCCGTCGGCGGGTCCGCCCCTCCCCCCACTTCAGCCGACCGCTGCCACGTCCGTGTGCGGCGGGGACAAGGACAACCATCATGGGTTCCGCCTCCAAGCAGTCCAACAAGCCCGGAGACAAGGGCGGCGTCGACCGCCGTGCCCGGATCGCCGAGCTGCGCGCCGCCGAGCAGCGCCGCGACCGCCGCAACAAGATCGTCGCCTCGGTGGCCGCCGGTGTGCTGGTGGTCGGCGCGATCGCCACCGGCACCTGGCTCGTCATGGACCAGAACCAGAAGCAGAAGGACCGGGCGGCCGCCTCCAACGCGGACATCCCGGGCGTGAAGACCTTCGGCGACCTGAGCCGCAACCACGTCACGAACAAGGTCGACTACCCGATGACCCCGCCGGTCGGCGGCGACCACAACGCGGTCTGGCTGGACTGCATGGGCCACGTCTACGACAAGCCGGTCGAGAACGAGCGCGCCGTCCACTCGCTGGAGCACGGCGCGGTCTGGGTGACGTACAACGGCAAGGCCACGGCGGACGACATCAAGACGCTCTCCGACAAGGTCAAGACCACCCCGTACTCGCTGATGAGCCCGTACCCGGACGAGCAGGGCACCATCACCCTGAACGCCTGGAGCACCCAGCTGATCGTGGACAGCGCCAGCGACCCGCGGGTCAACGAGTTCTTCACCAAGTACGTCCAGGGCAAGCAGACCCAGGAGCCGGGCGCCTCCTGCACCATGGGGGCGATGTGACCGCCGACCGGTCCCGCCCCGGCACGCCTGCGGAGAAGCCCACCGCGAAGCTCGCGGCGGACCTCCCCAAGGACCTCCCGAAGGACCTCCCCGACGACCTCGCCGGCCCGGACACCGAGCAGCCCGAGGACGCGGCGGCCCCCGCCCGTCCCGGCCGCCGCCGGCTGTGGTGGCCGGCCGCGGTGGCCGCCGCGGTGGCGCTGGCGCTCGGGGTGCCGGCCCTGGTGGCCGGCGGGACGTCGGCCTCCGGCTCGTCCTCGCTGGCCGTCCCGGCGGACGACTCCCCCGAGGCCGGGTTCGCCCGCGACATGGCGACCCACCACCAGCAGGCGGTGGACCTCTCGTTCATCGTCCGGGACCGCACCTCCGACGAGCCGACCCGCACCCTCGCCTTCGACATCATCAACACCCAGGCCAACCAGCGCGGCATGATGATGGGCTGGCTCGACCAGTGGGGGCTGCCGCAGCACTCGCCGGCCACGCCGATGGCGTGGATGAAGATGGGCCACGACTACCAGGCCCACGACGGCTCGCTGATGCCCGGCATGGCGACCAACACCCAGATGGCGAAGCTGCGCACGCTCAGCGGCCGGGACGCCGAGGTGTACTTCCTGCAGCTGATGATCGAGCACCACAAGGGTGGCGTCGAGATGGCCCAGGGGTACGTCGACATGGCGAAGAACGACATCGAGAAGCGGCTCGCCCAGTCGATGGTGGTCGCCCAGACCTCCGAACTGCAGCTGATGACCGACATGCTGAAGGAGCGCGGCGCCGCCCCCGGCGTCCCCGCCTCCTGATCCGCTGTTCCCCGGACGGCCGGGGCGCCGGGGCGGTCCCACGACCTGCCCGCGGCGCTCCGGCCGTCCGCCGTTCCCACCCCTGGAGCACCCGCATGACCACCGACGCGCCCTGGCTGATCGCCGGACTGGGCAACCCCGGCCCCTGGTTCCGGCTGACCCGGCACAACGCGGGCTTCCTGACCGTGGACCGGCTGGCCGAGCGGCACGGCGCCCGGTTCCGCCGGCGCGGAATCGGCGCCGTGGTCGCGGAGATCGAGGTGGACGGCCGGCGGGTGCTGCTGGCCAAGCCGCAGTGGTTCATCAACCTGTCCGGCCGCCCGGTGGCCGCCCTGCTGCGCCGGTATGGGGTGCCGGTGGAGCACCTGGTGGTCGTCCAGGACGACCTGGACTTCGCTTACGACACCGGCAAGTTGAAGCGGGGCGGCGGGCCGGGCGGGCACAACGGGGTGCGCTCGGTGGGCGACGTGCTCGGCACCCGGGACTTCGTCCGGCTGCGCTTCGGCATCGGGCGTCCGCCGAAGGGGCAGCGCATCGGCGACTGGGTGCTGAAGAAGTTCTCGGACGAGGAACTGGCCGCGTTGCCAGGGGTGTTGGACCGTTGCGCGGACGCCCTGGAGACGCTGGTGCGGCTCGGCCTGAACCGGGCCCAGGACGCGCTGAACGTCAGCTCCTCCTGAGGCCCTTCGCGCGCCCCGGGTGCTCGTGGCCGGCGTCCTGCCGGGGTGCGGCCCGGGCGGGTCACGCCTTACCTGGGTGCGGCCGGGCGGGGCACGCCTTACCTGGGTGCGGCCGGGCGGGTCACGCCTTACCGGGGCGGGTAAGGGCGACGGCCGCCACCGCGACCGCCGCGAGGACGGCCAGCACCGTCCGCCCACCGGACGCCGCGCCCGCCAGGTGGACACCGAGGACGGACAGCGCCATGCCGAGCGCGGTGCCCAGGCTGCGCGCCATGTTCACCATGCCGCCGCCGACCGCCGAGCACTCGGCCGGGATCGCCCGCATCACCAGGGCGTTGTTGGCCGGCAGCAGCAGGCCCAGCCCGTACCCGGCGACCAGCAGCGGGGCCGCCACCGCCGGACCGGAGACCGGCAGCACCGCGAACAGCAACAGCCCGGCGGCGGCCAGGGCGGAGCCGAAGCGGCACCGGGTGACGTCCGACCAGCCCCGGGGCAGCAGTGCGCCGCCGACCGTCGCGGCGACGGCGAACCCGGCGGGCAGCAGGGTGACCACCAGGCCGGCGGCGGCCGTGGACACGCCCGCGCCGGTGAGCAGCACCGGGCCCAGCACCAGCGGGCAGAACAGCAGCAGGTAGCCGATCAGCGCGACCACCAGCCCGGAACGCACGCCCGGGGTGTTGACCAGCCCGGGCGCCAGGATCGGCCGGGCCGCCCGCCGCTCCTGGCGCACCAGGGCCAGGGTGAGTCCGGCGGCGGCTGGCAGCAGCACGGCGACGGCCCAGCCGGGCAGCGGCAGGCCGGAGGCGGTGGACAGGGCGAGCAGCAGCGCGGTGGTCGCGCCGGTGAGCAGCAGCATGCCGGGCAGGTCGAAGCGGGGCGCGGAACGCCGGCACTCGGGCTTACGGGCTCCCGGGACGAAGGCGGCGCGCCCGTCGGCGGGGGAGGCGTGGGCGGCAGGCCCGCCGACGGCGGTCCGGGTGCGGGGCAGCAGGTACCAGCCGGCCACGATGCCGAACACCGCGATCGGCACGTTGACCCAGAACACCCACTGCCACGAGGCGTGCTCCACCAGCAGCCCACCCAGGCTCGGCCCGAGCGCCAGCCCGAGGCCCTGGGCGGCGGCCTGGATGCCGAGCGCGCGCCGCATCGCGTGCTCCGGGACGCCGCGGGCGACCAGGGCGACGCTGTTGGCCTGCATCATCGCGGCGCCGACGGCCTGCACGGCCCGGCAGCCGACCAGGATCCACAGGCTGCCGGCGAACCCGGCACCGAGCGAGGAGAGGCCGAAGACCGCGAAGCCGCCGATGTACATGGTCTTGCGGCCGAGCAGGTCGGACAGCCAGCCGATCGGGGCCAGCAAGGCGACCAGGACGAGCAGGTAGGCCAGGGCGACCCATTCGACGGCGGCGAAGCCCGCGTCGAAGTGGCGGCCGATGGCGGGGAAGACCAGGGCGATGACGCTGGCGTCGAGCTGGCCGAGGAAGGCGCCGAGGCAGACCGTGCCGACGGCCAGCCAGTGGGCGTGGCGCCAGCCGGCTATGCCGCGGGGCCGGGGCCGCTCGGTGAGCAGGCGTGCGGCAAGGGCGGTGGCGTTCATGCCACAAATATATCGGATGCAGATATGTTCTTTCTACGAGTTGCTCGCCCTGCGATACGAAAGATCTCGCGGTGCGTCCACCCCGCGTCCGAGGAGCGGACGGCACCCCGAGAACGCCCCGTACCAGGCGATACGCTGTCCGCCATGCCGTCGTCACCACACGTTCCCGACCCCGCCACCGAAAGCCCCGACCCGGCGGTCGAGCACGCCCGGCGGCTGACCGACACCGTCACCCGGCTGCGCCGCGCCCTGCGCAGCAGCATCCGCACCGACTACCCGTGGGAGTCCCTGCCGATGGCGCAGGTCGAACTCCTCCAGACGCTCGCCGCCGCCCCGCTGCGGGTCGGCGAACTCGCCGCCCGCCAGCGGCTCGCCCCCAACACCGTCAGCGGACTGGTCGGCAAACTGCTGGAAGCCGGGTTCGTCGACCGCCAGGCCGACCCCGGCGACCGGCGCACCGCCCGGATCGCGCTCACCGAGGCCGGGCGGCGCCAGCTCGACGACTGGCAGCACGCCCACGAACGCCGGATCGCCACCGCTCTTGGCACCCTCGACCCCGCCGACCGCGCGACCGTCGTCCACGCGCTGCCCGCACTGGACCGGCTCGCCCGCGCCCTCGCCCAGCCCGGAACCGGCTCCGAGGCGCCCGCCACCGGATGAAACCGGTGGCGACCGGAGCACCGCGGGCACCGAAACCGGTGGCCACCACCGGAGCGCCATGGGCACCGAAACCGGTGGTCACCGGAGCACCACGGGCGCTACCGTCCCCGGCATGACCAGCACCGAAGTACGGATCGAGCCCTGGACGGACACCGACCTGGCGCTGCTGCGCCGGGTGAACACGCCGGAGATGAAGAAGCACGTCGGCGGGCCGGAGACGGAGGAGCAGCTGCTCGTCCGGCACGCGCGCTACCTGGACTTCGTCCCGTCCGGACTGGGCTGCATGTACCGGATCGTGCTGCTGCCCGAGGGCGACGCCGTCGGCACGGTCGGCTACGGCACCCGCGGCTGGGACGGCGAGACCGTGCACGAGATGGGGTGGAACGTCCTGCCCGGACACCAGGGGCGGGGCATCGCGGCCGCCGCCACCCGGGCCGCCGTCGCGGCCGCCCGGCGCGAGGCCGCGCACCGCTTCCTGCACGCCTTCCCTTCGGTGGACAACCCCGCCTCCAACGCGGTGTGCGCGAAGGCAGGGTTCACGCTGCTCGGCGGGACCGAGTTCGAGTTCCCGCCCGGTCGGTACATGCGCAGCAACAACTGGCGGGTGGACCTTCGGAGTTGAGCACCCTCAGCGGCGTGTTCGTCAGAACAGGGTGCCACTCTCCAGCTCCAGCAGCCGGCGCTTGCGGTCCACGCCCGCGGCGAAGCCGGTGAGCGAACCGTTGGCGCCGAGCACCCGGTGGCAGGGGCGCACGATCAGCAGCGGGTTGGCGCCCACCGCGCCGCCGACCGCCCGGACCATCCGCGGCGACTGCCCGGCCAGCTCGGCGAGTTGGCCGTAGGTGACGGTCGTGCCGTACGGGACCTCGTCCAGCGCGGCCCAGATCCGGCGGCGGAACTCGGTGCCCTCGGGGGCGAGTCGGAGGTCGAAGGTGGTGCGCTCGCCGGCGAAGTAGGCGGTCAGCTGGGCGACCGGCTCGGCCAGGGCCTCCGGGTCGAACTCCCAGTGGCCGGCGGGCTCGGCCAGCGCGTACTTCTGCCCGGGCGCGGTGACGGTGGCGAGGGCCGCCGGGCCGCCGTCCTCGGGCAGCGCGCCGCTGAGCAGCAGGCGGCCGAAGGGGCTCTCCATGGTGGTGTAGACGGTGGTGCTCATGCCGGGTCGTTCTCCGTTCCGGTGGTGGTGCTCATGCTGGTGGTTCCGCTGGTGGCGCTGGTGCTGGTGCTCGTGGTGGTGCCGGTGCTCGTGGTGGTGCCGGCGCCGGTGTCGCCGTTGCTCGGGGCGGGGCCGGCCCACAGCCGGTGGACGGCGTAGGAGCGCCACGGGGCCCAGGCCCCGGCGGCGCAGGCGGCGGCCTTGGGGTCACCGGGGGCACCGAGCCGGAGCAGGCCGTGCTTGACGCCCACGTCGCTCGGGAGGAAGACGTCGGGGTCGGCGAGGGCGCGCATCCGCAGGTAGCCGACCGTCCAGGGGCCGATGCCCGGCAGATCCAGCAGCCGGGCGGCGGCCTCCTCCCGGTCGACGCCGCCGTCCAGGCGCACCACGCCCTCCGCCAGTGCGGCGCACAGGCCGGTGAGCGCGCGGCGACGGGCCGCGGGCATCGCGAAGTCCTCCGGGTCGGCGGTGGCCAGGGCCGCCGCCGTGGGGAAGAGCAGGCGCAGGCCGCCGCTCGGTTCGGGCAGCGCGGTGCCGTACTTCTCGGCGAGCCGGCCCGCCAGGGTACGGGCGGCGCCGACGGTGATCTGCTGGCCGAGCACGGCGCGGACGGCGAGCTCGTGCGGCTCCACATGGCCGGGCGAGCGCAGCCCGGGGCGCGCGCGGACCAGCGGGCCCAGCACCGGGTCGGCGCCGAGCTGCTCGTCCACGGTGTCCGGGTCGGCGTCCAGGTCGAACAGGACCCGCAGGCGCTGGACGGCGGTGGGCAGGTCCCGCAGGTCGGTGAGCAGCAGGCGGCAGTCGAGCCAGCCGCGGGTGCGCCGGTCCTCCGGGGCGAGGCCGTCGACCTCGGCGATGCCGTGCCCGTACGGGAGCGCGAGGGTGCGCCGGTAGGTGCGCACGCCGGGACGCGCGCCGGGCACCACCTCCTCCACGCCGGGGACGGCGCGCAGCTCCAGGAAGTCGATCAGGTGGTCGCTGTCGAACGCGCCGCGGTAGGCCAGGCGCAGCGTGAGGCCGCCGGCCGGGGTCGCGGTGCGGCGGCCGGACGTCACCTCGGCGCGCAGGCCGCTGGGGGTGCGGTCGTAGACCTCGCGGACGGTGTCGTTGAACTGGCGGACGGAGGCGAAGCCGGCCGCGAACGCGATGTCGGTCACGGGCAGCTCGGTGGTCTGCAGGAGCAGCCGGGCGGTCTGGGCCCGGCGGGCGCGGGCCAGTGCGATCGGGCCGGCGCCGAGCTCGGCGGTGAGCTGGCGCTGCAGCTGGCGGGCGCTGTAGCCGAGCCGGTCGGCCAGGCCTGCGACGCCCTCGCGGTCCACCACGCCGTCGCCGATCAGGCGCATCGCGCGGCCGACCAGGTCGGCGCGGTGGTTCCACTCCGGGGAGCCGGGCACCGAGTCCGGGCGGCAGCGGCGGCAGGCGCGGAAGCCCGCGCCCTGGGCGGCAGCGGCGCTCGGGTAGAAGCGGCAGTTGACGCGCTTGGGGGTCACGGCGGGGCAGCTCGGCCGGCAGTAGATGCCGGTGGAGGTGACGGCTGTGAAGAAGACGCCGTCGAAGCGGGCGTCGCGGCTGTCCACGGCTCGGTACCGGATGTCGTCGTCGATCACGTTGTCCAGTCTGCGGCACTGGGCGGGGGGTGACTGGCGGGAATCGGACATCGCCGTTGGGGGCCTCCCCCTCCCCCTCCCCCTCCCCCCTCCCGCCGCCGCCACCACCACCACCACCACCACCGCGCGCCCAGCCCACCCACCCACCGCTCGCCCACCCGCCACCCGCCCGCGCTCCCCACGTAGTGGCGCTCCGCACTCACGCGCCCCTGGCCTGCCTCCGACAGGCCCTGCTCCGGGCCTGCACCTGTGCTTGCACCTGCCGTGGGCCCAACCCTCCCGGCCCTGCACCTCCCCAGGGCCCGACCCTCCCGGCCCTGGACCGCCCCGCCTCACCCCCGCACTGCCCGGCCGCCGGCCGACCGGTCAGTGCGGGTGGTCAGGCCCGGCCGCGCCGGGCCGAGGCTCAGCGGTCAGGCCAGGTCAGCGCTTCACCGGACCTCCCGCCGCACGCATCGACTTGGTGATCGCCTTCCACTTGTTCAGCCGGGCCTTGGCGACCCGGGCGTCCGTGCGCGAGGTGATCCACTCGTTCTCGCGCTGGAGCTTGAGGTAGCTGTCCATCCGGCGCTGCGGCAGGGTGCCGTCGTCCAGCGCCGCCCGGACCGCGCAGCCGGGCTCGGTGTGGTGGTTGCAGTCGTGGAAGCGGCAGTCCTCGGCCAGCTCGGCGATGTCCGCGAAGGCCAGGTCCACCCCCTCGCCACCGTAGAGGCCGACCTCGCGCAGCCCGGGGGTGTCGATCAGCACGCCACCACCGGGCAGCGGTATCAGTTCGCGGGTGGTCGTGGTGTGGCGCCCCTTCTGGTCGACCTCGCGGGCCTCCTGGATGGTCATCACCTCGGCGCCCACCAGCGCATTGGTGAGAGTGGACTTGCCCACGCCGGACTGGCCGATCAGCACCGTGGTGCCGGGGGCGCAGGCGCGGAGTACGTCGATGCCCTCGCCGGTCTCGGCGCTGACCACCAGCACGGTGACGCCCGGTGCGACGCCTTCGACGTCGGCCCGGATGAACTCGGCGTCGTCGACGAGGTCGGCCTTGGTGAGGACGACCAGCGGTTCGGCGCCGGACTCCCAGGCCAGGGCGAGGAAGCGCTCGATCCGCCCGAGGTCGGGATCGACCGCGAGCGAGGCGGTGATCAGGACGGTGTCGACGTTGGCGGCCAGCACCTGGCCGTCGGAGCGCTTGCCGGCCACCTTGCGGATGATCGCGGTGGAGCGCGGCAGCAGCGCGGAGACGGCGGCCATCGGCTGGGCGTGCAGGTCGACGGCCGCCCAGTCGCCCGTGCACGGGCAGTTGATCATGTCGGCGTCGCCCACCGGCCGGGTGTCGAGCCGGACGGTGCGCAGCTCGCCCGTTTCCGGATCGGCCAGGACGGCGTCGCACTGGCCGCGGTCGACCCGGACGATCCGGGCCGGGAGCAGCCCGGCTTCGGCGAGCGGGGCGAAGAGTTCCTGGAGCTCGGGCGTCCAGCCGTAGCGGGCCAGCGGGGAGCTCTCGGTGGAGAGGGAAGAGGAGAACGACGAAGCGGAGGCAGCGTTGAACAACGCAGTGGCCCTTCGGGAGGAGATGGTCCCGGCGGGCTACGGCTGGCGCGGAGGGCTCAGCCGGCGGCCGGGAAGAGGAGGTGAATGCGCGTGCTGCCCAGGGCAGCTATCGGGGCGACAACGACCACGGGGGTTCACCTCCTGCTCTCTACTCCTCGGGCGGCCCAATGGCCCCCGAACCTGATGTGTCACACGCTAGCGGGGCGGTGGAGCGCCGCCAACCTATTTTTGACCTGCGGAAATGCGATCCGGAGAGGGCGCGGCGGGCCCCAGGGGGCCAAAGTTGGACCGGCACCCGGCGAGGACGCCGACGAAGCCCCAGGCACAGCCCCGACCTCCGACCTCGGCCCCGCCCCGCCCCGGACGGTCCCTACCCCCCGTACCGGTGCTTGAGGTTCGGGTCGTCCAGCCACCATGGCCGCATGCCGGTCTCCTCCTCCTCCGGCAGCCCGGCCGCCCGGGCCTCGGCGGCCTGCGCCTCGAAGCGGGCGTCCAGCTCGGCGTCCACGGCCTTGATCTCCTCGCGCCCCTGCACCACCATCCGCCGCACCAGCGCGGCCACGAACGGCAGCCCGACGAGGTCCCCCAGCACCCAGAAGGCGTTGCCGCCCCAGGTCTGGTCCTGGGCCAGGCTCGGCCCCCAGGGCCGCCCGAGCGCCACGTAGTAGTGCTCGGCGACGAGGTGGCCGCCGTAGATCAGCACGATCCCCAGCCCCGCGTCGAAGATCACCTCGGCGAAGGTGATGAACAGCCCGACCAGGTGCGGGTACTCGTGCCCGACCGGGTCGAGCTGCAGTCGCGGCCAGAAGTAGGCGAGGCCCAGCAGCACCAGTGCCAGGTGCAGCACCACGTTCCCGACGCCGCTGGAGAGCGACCACTCGTACCAGGGCGTGAAGTAGAGCAGCCACGGCGGTGCCATCAGCAGCGCCGTGGAGACCGCCGGGAACATCAGCACCTTGGACGGCCGGCTGCGCAGCGCCCGCAGGATCCGCTCCCGCCGGTGCTCCGGCGAGGAGTCGGCCAGCAGCGAGACGGGGGCGCCGAGCGCGAGCAGCAGCGGGACGACCATCAGCAGCAGCACGACCTGCACGGCCCGGTCGGTGAAGAGGATCCGCTCGTACACCCCGAGACCGGAGCA
The DNA here is from genome assembly GCF_055571335.1 of Kitasatospora sp. NPDC030952. Lineage (NCBI taxonomy): Bacteria > Bacillati > Actinomycetota > Actinomycetes > Kitasatosporales > Streptomycetaceae > Kitasatospora > Kitasatospora sp. NPDC030952. Next base: position 7,901 of record NZ_JBVIFM010000017.1, on the reverse strand, counting down.
GGTGCACCAGATCCACAGCAGCAGCCCGCCGAGGAAGGCCGCGGTGCGGGTGGGCTGCCAGCGGTCGCCGTCGCCGCGGTTGACGGTGCGCACCGCGGCCAGGTACCAGGCGCCGAGCAGGACCGAGAGGGCGAGCACCAGCGGTTCGAGGGTCCAGGACGTGGCCAGGTCGGACCACTGCCACGCGGGCGGCCCGCTGTAGGCGAGCGCCCGCACGGCGCCACCGTGGCCGAGTGCCTGGGCCGCGCCGCCCGCCGCGCCGTTCATCCGTCCGCCCGCCTCTCCCGCACCCGCCACCCGGCCGTCGCCGGGGAGGCGCCGGGAGTCGCCGGGCAGGGGCCGCGGCGCCCGGCCATGATGGCCTTCCGGACCCGCCCCGCCGCAGCCGGGGCCCACCTCTATACCCCGGCCTGACCAAAGCTTTACCGGAGCCCAACAAAGCTTTGCCAAGGCAAAGTTCTGCCCTTGCCGGGCCCGTAGGCGCAACCGGCGCGGGGTGACGTTCGTCTGGCAGGATGCACCGTCGGCGATACCGGCCACGTGGGTGACAACAAGGGGACGACAAGAGGTGCAAAGCACTGCACGCGGCGAGGGCCGCCGGCTGGCCGCGCGCCACCGCAACATCGAGCTGGGCCTGCTGGCGCTCGCGGTGGCCGTCTGTCTGGCCGGACACATCGACGCCTCGCTGGCGCTGACCGACAAGCTGCCGCCCGGGCTGCTCGTCCACGGTCTGTCCCTCGGGGCGCTGGTCGCGGTGGCGCACCTGGCGGTGCGCCGGTTCGCGCCGTTCGCGGACCCGCTGATCCTGCCGCTGGGCGTCTTCCTGACCGGCTTCGGCCTGATGCTGCTGGACCGGCTGGACTTCAGCTACAAGGCCGCGCACGCCGCCAAGGGCGACTACCAGAAGCTCCCGGCCGCGCCCTCGCAGCTGATGTGGGTGTTCATCTCGGTGGCGGCGGCGCTCGCGCTGATCGTCTTCGTCAAGCACCACCGCTTCTTCCAGCGGTACGTCTACGTGATGATGGCGGGCGCGCTGATCCTGCTGGCCGCGCCGGTGTTCTCGCCGACCGACAGCTTCGGCGCCAAGCGCTGGATCAAGCTCCCCGGACTGCCGTCCTTCGAGCCGGACGAGTTCGTGAAGGTCGCGATCACGATCTTCTTCGCGGGCTACCTGATGGCCTCCCGGGACGCCCTGGCACTGGCCGGGCGGAAGGTCTGGGGGATGACCCTGCCGCGCGGCCGGCACGCCGGGCCGGTGCTGGCGATCTGGGTGGTCAGCCTGATGGTGCTGATCTTCGAACGCGACCTCGGCACCTCGCTGATCTTCTTCGGCGTCTTCATCGTGATGCTGTACGTGGCGACCGAGCGCACCAGCTGGGTGGTGCTGGGCCTGCTGATGGCGGTCGGCGGCGCGGCCGTGGTCGGCACCGTGGAACCGCACGTGCACGGGCGCGTCGAGGCCTGGCTGCACCCGCTGAACTACTACCCGCCGGTGAGTGACAAGGCGATCTCCGAGCAGCCCGCCGAGGCGCTGTTCAGCCTCGGCACCGGCCACATGACCGGGACGGGCCTGGGCTCGGGACGGCCGTGGCTGATCGGCTTCGCCGGGCGCAGCGACTTCATCTTCACCACCATCGGCGAGGAGCTGGGCCTGGCCGGGGTCACGGCGATCCTGCTGGTGTACGTGCTGCTGATCCAGCGCGGACTGCGCACCGCGATCGGCCTGACCGACCCGTTCGGCAAGCTGCTGGCCACCGGGCTCTCGGCGGCGCTCGCGCTGCAGGTGTTCGTGGTGGTGGGCGGCGTCAGCGGGCTGGTGCCGCTGACCGGCAAGGCGCTGCCGTTCCTGGCGGCCGGCGGCTCCTCGCTGCTGGCGAACTGGCTGATGATCGCCCTGCTGATCAAGCTGAGCGACTCCTCCGGGCGCACCGCGCTGGACCCGGTCCAGCCGAGCCCCGAACCGCTCCCGGCGCAGCCCGGCCCGGCCTCGCCGGGCGCGGGCCGGAACCCCGGCGCAGGCCAGAGCCCCGGCCCGGGCCAGACCCTGGGTGCCGGTCAGACCCTCGGTGCGGGCCTGGACCCGCTGCCGGGCACGGGCCCCGACCCGACCGGCGGAACCGGCGGGACCAGCGGAACCGGCGGCGGGACCGGCGGGACCGGCGCCGCGGGGACCGGCCCCAGCGACCCGGGCGCTCCCACCGAGCTGCGCCCCTCGTTCGGCCAAGCCCCCGTCGCGCCGCCGCAGCAGCACGCCGCACCGCAGCCCTCGTACGGCTACCCGGCGGTCAACCAGCAGCCCACCCACGGCTACGGCCGGCCGCAGTAGCCCTTCCCGAACCCGACGAACGGCTGACCACCGGCCCACCGCGCCCGCGCGCACCCGGTCGGCCATCGATCGGCCCCGAACAACCACCGACACGAATCAAACGCGAATCGAACACGAACCGCGCACGACCCGATCGCGGCCGGGCACGGACCCGGCCACAACTACGGCCGGACAACGCACAGGGCCTCCCCCGCACCCGCGAGGGAGGCCCTGCCGTGAAGAGGCCCCGCCGTAAAGGCCCCGCCGTACGAAACGCCCTGCCGTACCACCCACCCAGCCGGCCGCACCGGCCACCGCCACCCGGCCACCGCCACTCGGCCACCGCCGCTCGGCTACCGCTGCTCCCACGGCGGCCGCGGCGGCCTCGGCGGGTACCCCGGCCGCTCCGGCGGCGGTCCCGCCGGCCGGTCGCTGTCCGGCGGCGGCGGGGTGGGCCGGTGGTGCGGCCCCGGCCGGGCGGTGAGGCGCCCGCGCACGTTGTCGGCGGCCAGCACGTCGGCCCACCGCTCGGGGTACTCAGCCGGCGCGTCGACGTCGTCGACCTCCTCCTCGCCCCACTCCTCCTCCAGCCCCTCGGCCAGGCCCAGCTCGCGGGCGCGCCGGGCCCGCTCGACGGCCCGCCGGGCGGCGACCTCGCGGACCACCGCGGCGGCGGCCTCCTCATGGGCGCGCTCGTTCTCGGCGCGGGCGTCGGCGGTCTCCAGGGTGGGCCAGCGGCGGTCTATGGCGGCGTTCATGGCGGCGCCGATGAGCACCGCCAGGGCGACCACGAAGATCCACAGCAGCACCGCGACCGGCGCGGCCAGCGAGCCGTACACCGAGGGGCCCTCGACCGAGCTGATCAGGTAGACCCGCAGGCCGACGCTGCAGAAGACCAGCACCACCAGGGCGACCAGGGCGCCGGGGATGTCCTCGCGCCAGGGTGTGGAGACGGGTACGGCGAGGTGGTAGAGGGTGGTCAGCGAGACGATCAGCAGCAGGATCGCGACCGGCCAGTAGGCGGCGCCGACCAGCCCGGCGGCGCCGGGGACGGCGTTCTCGACCAGTCCGGGCCCGGCCATCAGCAGCGGCAGCACCAGCGAGCCGATCACCAGGGCGCCGAGGTAGAGGCCGAGCGAGAGCAGCCGGGTCTTGACGATGCCGCGCTTGCCGTCGAGTCCGTACATGACGGTGATGGTGTCGATGAAGATGTAGAGCGCCCTGGAGCCGGACCACAGCGACAGCAGGAAGCCGATCGAGATCAGGTCGGGCCGGGTGTGGTCGAAGACCTGGCTGAGCAGCGGTTTGACGACCTCGTTGACGGAGGAGTCCGACAGGACCGTCCCGGAGGCCGAGACGATGTCGTGCTTGAGCCGCTCGATGGCGTCCGCGCCGACGAACTCGTCGAGGTAGCCGAGGGTGGCGGCCAGGCCGAGCAGCAGCGGCGGGATGGACAGCAGGGTGAAGAAGGCCGCCTCGGCGGCGAGGCCGGTGACCCGGTACTCGACGCAGGTGTTGGTGGTGTCCCTGACCAGCTCCCACGCCGTACGGCGCCAGGTGGCCTGTTTGGCCGCGCGCCGGGAGCCCTTGCCCCGGCGCCGGGAGGGCCGTTCGGGGTTCGGTCTGCTCGTATCGCCTGCTGCTTGCACAGGGGTAACGGTATCGGGCCGGGGCCGTCCGGTTGATCTCCACGGGGGTACGGGCGCGTGTACCCCGGCGGTACGGGCGCCCCCTCGGCCCACCGCTCGGCCCGCGCCTCGGCCACCGCTCGGACGACCGCTCGGCCCGCCCCTCGGCCCCTCGACGGAATGCCCGGCCCGGAGCGGCGGCGACGGCTCGGCGTCCCACCTGTCGAAACTCCAGCGTCCATTATTCGGACGTTAGTGGACCGCGAGTCCCGCGCCATGCGAATCTCTTGCCATGCCTAGCGCCGGAACCACCCTAGTAGGTCGACTCCACGTCGATCTCCTTCGCGTGTCCAGCGCCATGTGTCCGGTGACCTGAGCCCACACCCCGCCGCACCACCGCACCCGGCGCCGATTCCACCGCCATCCCCGCACGAGCGGATGCGCAGGCGCCCGCCCGGCCCGGTCACTGCTCTCCCGGCCCTGAGAAACCCGCAGGTCAAAGCAGCACCGCACGGCTGAGCACGCCCCGCGACCCATCCGGCGCCAGCGCCACCTGCCCAGAAGGACTTCACCATGGCCACCTCTCCCGAGACCGCCGAGCCCACGGCCGACCGCGCCGCCGCGCGCCGCCCCGCCGCAGCCGCCGCGGCTCGCAAGGTGACCCGCCACCGCGGCGAGGGCCAGTGGGGCATGGGCCACCACACCCCGCTGAACGCCAACGAGCAGTTCAAGAAGGACGACGACGGTCTCAATGTGCGGACACGTATTGAGACGATCTACGCGCACCGGGGCTTCGACTCGATCGACCCCGCCGACCTGCGCGGCCGGATGCGCTGGTGGGGCCTCTACACCCAGCGCAAGGAGGGCATCGACGGCGGCAAGACCGCGATCCTCGACCCGCACGAGCTGGACGCCGAGTACTTCATGCTCCGGGTGCGGATCGACGGCGGCCGGCTGACCGTCCCCCAGCTGCGGGCGATCTCCGAGGTCTCCGAGCAGTACGCCCGCGGCACCGCCGACCTGACCGACCGGCAGAACATCCAGTTCCACTGGATCCGGATCGAGGACGTCCCGGCGATCTGGCAGAAGCTGGAGGCCGTCGGCCTGTCCACCACCGAGGCCTGCGGCGACACCCCGCGCGTCGTCCTCGGCTCCCCGGTGGCCGGCGTCGCTCAGGACGAGATCATCGACGGCACCCCGGCGATCCTGGAGATCCAGCGCCGCTTCATCGGCAACCCGGACTTCTCCAACCTTCCGCGCAAGTTCAAGGCCGCCGTCTCCGGCTCCCCGCTGCTGGACGTCGCCCACGAGATCAACGACGTCTCCTTCGTCGGCGTGGTCCACCCCGAGCACGGTCCGGGCTTCGACCTGTGGGTCGGCGGCGGCCTGTCCACCAACCCCAAGCTGGGCGTGCGGCTCGGCGCCTGGGTCCCGCTGGAGCAGGTGCCGGACGTCTTCGGCGGCGTGATCGGCATCTTCCGCGACTACGGCTACCGCCGGCTGCGCAACCGCGCCCGACTGAAGTTCCTGGTCGCCGACTGGGGCGTGGAGAAGTTCCGCCGGGTGCTGGAGGACGAGTACCTCAAGGAGAAGCTGGTCGACGGCCCCGCGCCCGCCGAGCCCGTCGCCCGCTGGCGCGACCACGTCGGCGTCCGGCAGCAGCAGGACGGCCGCTACTACATCGGCTTCGCCCCGCGCGTCGGCCGGGTCGACGGCAAGCTGCTCGGCCGGATCGCCGACCTCGCCGCCGCCCACGGCAGCGACCGGGTGCGCACCACCACCGAGCAGAAGATGCTCATCCTCGACGTCGCCGAGGAGCACGTGGAGTCGGTGGTGGCCGGCCTGGAGGCGCTCGACCTGCGGGTCACCCCCTCGCCGTTCCGCCGCGGCACCATGGCCTGCACCGGCATCGAGTACTGCAAGCTCGCCATCGTCGAGACCAAGGAGCGCGGCCGCACCCTGATCGACGAACTGGAGCAGCGCCTGCCGGACTTCGCCGAGCCGCTGACCATCAACATCAACGGGTGCCCCAACGCCTGTGCCCGCATCCAGGTCGCCGACATCGGCCTCAAGGGCCAGCTGGTCACCGACGAGCACGGCGACCAGGTCGAGGGCTACCAGGTGCACCTGGGCGGCGCGCTCGGCCTGGAGGCCGGGTTCGGCCGCAAGGTCCGCGGGCTCAAGGTCACCAGCGCCGGCCTGCCCGACTACGTCGAGCGCCTGCTGACCCGCTACCAGGCCGACCGCACCGAGGGCGAGCGCTTCGCCCAGTGGGCGGCCCGGGCCACCGAGGAGCAGCTGTCGTGAGTGAGAGAGCCGCACCGTTCTTCTGCCCGTACTGCGGGGACGAGGACCTGCGCCCGTCCGAGGCCGGCCACGGCGCCTGGGAGTGCCACGGGTGCCGCCGCGCCTTCCAGTTGAAGTTCCTCGGCCTGCTGTCACCGACCCACGGGGGTACGTCACATGAGCAGCACGACGACTGACCACGCCGAGCTGGCGGAGCGGGCCGGCCGCGAGCTGGAGGAGGCGACCCCGCAGGAGGTGCTGCGCTGGGCCGCCGACACCTTCGGCAAGCGGTTCTGCGTCACCTCCTCCATGGAGGACGCGGTGGTCGCCCACCTGGCCTCCTCGGTGTTCCCCGGCGTGGACGTGGTGTTCCTGGACACCGGCTACCACTTCCCGGAGACCATCGGCACCCGGGACGCGGTGGCCGCGACCATGCCGGTCAACGTCATCACGCTCACCCCGCTGAAGACCGTCGCCGAGCAGGACGCCGAGCACGGGCCGCACCTGCACGACCGCGACCCGGACCTGTGCTGCGCGCTGCGCAAGGTCGAGCCGCTGAACCGCGGCCTCGGCGGCTACGACGCCTGGGCCACCGGGCTGCGCCGCGACGAGTCCCCGACCCGGGCGAACACCCCGGTGGTCGCCTGGGACCCGAAGCGCCGCAAGGTCAAGATCGCCCCGATCGCCCGGTGGACGCAGGAGGACGTGGACGCCTACGTCGCCGCCAACGGCGTGCTGCTCAACCCGCTGCTGTGGGAGGGCTACACCTCCATCGGCTGCTCGCCGCTGTCCTGCACCCGCAAGCCCGGCGAGGGCGAGGACGCCCGGGCGGGCCGCTGGTCCGGCTCCGGCAAGACCGAGTGCGGCATCCACCTCTGACCGACCGTCCACCACTGCGTAAGGAAGAAACCGTGACAGCGACGGAGTCGATCGACAGCTCCGCTGCGGGCCTGGCCGCCGATGGAGCCGCAGAGGCGGCCCCCGCGGCCGCCCCCTGCGAGCGCGGCGCCACCGTGTGGCTGACCGGGCTGCCGAGCGCGGGCAAGACCACCCTGGCCTTCGCGCTGGCCGAGCGGCTGCGCGCCGAGGGCCACAAGGTCGAGGTCCTGGACGGCGACGAGATCCGCGAGTTCCTCTCCAAGGGCCTCGGCTTCTCCCGCGAGGACCGGCACACCAACGTCACCCGGATCGGCTTCGTCGCCGAGAAGCTCGCCGCCAACGGCGTCAAGGTGCTCGCCCCGGTGATCGCCCCGTTCGCCGACTCGCGGGCCGCGGTGCGCGAGCGGCACGCCGCGGCCGGCACCGAGTTCCTGGAGATCCACGTCGCCACCCCGGTCGAGCTGTGCGCCGAGCGGGACGTCAAGGGGCTGTACGCCAAGCAGGCGGCCGGCGAGATCTCCGGCCTGACCGGCGTGGACGACCCGTACGAGGCCCCGGAGAAGCCGGAGCTGCGGCTCCGGACCCAGGGCCGCGCGGTCGCCGATTCCGCCTCCGAGCTGCACGCCTTCCTGACCGAGAGGGGTCTCGCATGACCACCGTGAGCGACGTTCCGGTCCGCACCGAGGCCCAGAACGAGAATTCGAGGGGCCCCTTCGCGCTGTCCCACCTGGACGCGCTGGAGGCCGAGTCGGTGCACATCTTCCGCGAGGTCGCGGGGGAGTTCGAGCGTCCGGTGATCCTGT